>JBGSTG010000041.1:0-36930 GCA_041736625.1 Saprospiraceae bacterium
CGATAGCCGACGACCGACAGCCGACCGCCGCCGACCGACCGCCGATAGCCGACGACCGAAAGCCGACGACCGATAGCCGACAGCCGATAGCCGACGACCGACAGCCGAAAGCCGATAGCCGATAGCCGACAACCCATAGCCTATTTCCCCAACCGGCTGTTCACGTCTTCCGAGCCTGTTTTCCGTTGGCGGGCCCCTTTTACCTCTTTGTTGCCGAAGCGGTAGTTGAAGTTCATGCGGATGGTGCGGCTCTCCCAGCGGCCCTGGCCGGTCATGTACAGGCCGGGGGTGAAGTCGTTGACGCTTTTCCAGCCTGCCGTGCCGAGCACGTCGCCAAAGGAGATGCTGGCGGTGCCCATGCCGTCGAAGAGTTCTTTTTTGACGCCGACGTCCATGGCGCCCATGGCTTCGGAGCGGAATACCGCCTGCCAGATGCTGGGGGTGTTGAACCAGCCGGACAACTGGAACGACCAGCCTTTGGGCAGCTTGATGGTTTGCTCGGTGTACAGGTTGGCGGCGCTGAAGCGCTCGTCTACGCTGAACCCTTCGCGGAAGGTGGCCTCGTAGTCCTGGATGAACCCGGTGATGCTCAGGAAGCCCTCCCACCATTTGGCGATGGGCATGGGGATGCTCATGCTGAGGGAGAGCACGTCCTGGCGGCCGATGTTGTCTTCGGTGAGGTAGGTGCGGCCGCCGGACAGGGTGTCGATGATCTCGGTGAAGAGGTCGGTGGTGCGGCTATACCCCAGCGTAGTGTTCATAAAGCCCATGAAGGTGTGGGTGAGTTCCACGCTGTTGGTGAACTGGGGTTTGAGGAAGGGGTTGCCCTTGCGGTAGGTCAGTTCGTCGAGCCGGTTTTCAAACGGGTTGAGGGACTGGTAGTTGGGCCGGTCGATGCGGCGGCTGTACGTGAGGCTGAACTGGTTTTTGGGGTTCAGCTCGTAGGTGACGGCGCCGCTGGGGAACAGGCTGAGGTACTGGTCGTCGTTGGTCTCGTTGTTTTCCGCCTCGAGGCTTGTCAGCACGCCTTCCCAGTTGGTGTATTCGGCGCGCAGCCCTGCCTGGAACCCCCATTTTTTGATTTTGGTGTTGTAATTGAGGTATCCGGCGTTCACCATTTCGTCGTACTCGAACCGGTTGGAGCGGTCGGGGTTGATGATTTCCGCGCCGTTCACGATGTCGTAAAATTCGAACGTGTTGTCGGTGGCCACGTGGGTGAACTTGTAGCCGATGCCGAGTTTGCCGGAGAGGAATCGCTGCTCGTAGTCAGCCTTGGCGATGGTCATGTCCACATCGGTGGGGGTAATGAAGCGGTAGTCGTTTCGCGACAGTACGGTTTGTTCGTTGGGGTCTACGTATGCGTTGGGCTGGTAGGCGTCGCCCCGGAAGCGGTAAAAGCCCCGGTTGGCGTCGATGTTGAGCTCGTGCCCGCTGGTGTCGGCGTACCGGTAGTTGATGTTGAAGTTTCCGTTGGAGCGCACCTGTGCCTGGTCGTTGGCGGCGATGAGGATGGAGTCGACCACGCCGGGGTTGCTCAGGGCGCCGATGTAGGTTTTGGCCTGATTTCGGTTGGGTCCTTCGTTGTGGCGGCCGTCGATGATGAACCCGACGGTGTGTTGGTCATTGATAAAAAAGTCGGTACCCGCCTTGAAGTTGTGGTTGTTGTTGTGGTCTTCCGATTGGTTGTGCTGATCGTAGAAGAGCCCGTCCTGCTCGCGGTACAGGTCCATCCAGTTGTGCCAGATGCCAAAGTGGTTGCTGTAATTGCCGAAGGCGTTGAAGCGTTTGTTGCGGTGGTTAAGCGACACGTTGCCGCCGCCCTTGGGCGTTTCGCCGGCGATGAACTCGCCGCCCACCGAACCGTTGGTGCCTATATTTTTGTTCTTTTTCGTGCGGATGTTGATGATGCCGGCGTTTCCGGAGGCGTCGTATTTGGCCGACGGGTTGGTGATGAGCTCGATGGCGGCGATGTCTTCGGCGCGCATGCTTTTGAGGTAAACGGCGAGGTCGCGGTTGTCCATGGGCACGTCGCGGCCGTCGATCTGTATGCGCACGGTGTTTTTGCCCTTCAGGCTGATGTTGTCGTTGTTGTCGAGCATCACACCCGGCGCCTTGCGCAGCAGCTCGAGCGCGTTTTGGCCGGTGCTGTTCACGTTGCCCTCCACGTTGAGCACGGTTTTGTCGGCCTGCACCTCCACGATGGGCTTGCGGGCGGTGACGGTCACTTCGGAGAGCTCCTGGCCGCTGCCGGAGAGCTGGAGGTCGGCCAGCGTCTCGTCGGCGTCGTCGTGCTCGAACACCGGGCTGTGCCGGCGGCCCTCGCCGATCAGTTCGGATTGCAGGAAGTAGCGGCCGGGCTGAATTTTTTCGAGGGTAAAACGGCCGTCGGCGTCGCAGATGTCGCCTTTGACCAAAGCGCTGTCGGCGGCGTTCATGAGCATGACGGTGGCGAACTCGGCCGACGCGCCGTCGGCCTTCAGGATGCGGCCGCTGATGGCCTGTGCGCCTGCCCAGGACATGCCCAGGCAAAGAAAAACTGGAAGAAGGGTAGCTTTCATGTTTGACGTAGTGTGTAAAAGTGGTCTTTTCTGCTCCATGGCGCGAAATAGACGCACTAAACGACCGCGTAGTTTCACCAGGGATGCACCGGAAGGGATGAGTGCCCCGTGTTATCGGACGAATGGCCGGAAATCGGGGATGAATGTTGGGGGGAAATGGACGGGTGTTTTCCTAACTTTGTATCCTCACTAACGTTCACCAAAACCACAACAGATGAAAAATTTCCTCCTGGTTCTCCTCGCGGCCCTGGCCGTCGCCGCATGCCAAACGCCCGAGGCCAAGAAAGAACCCGCACCCCCTGCCGCCGAGCAGACTCCGCCGCCGGACATGCATAATGCCGCCAACGCGCTGGATGTCATCGGTACGTACACCGGCACCCTGCCCTGCGCCGATTGTGAGGGCATCGAAACGGAAATTCAACTGCTGGACGGCAATGCCTATGACATCAAGATGACGTACAAAGGCAAAAGCGACAAGCCCGTGGAACACGCCGGCGCCTATTCCTGGAACGACGCGGGCAACACCATCACCCTCGACGGGCAGGAAGCGCCGAACAAGTACTTCGTCGGCGAAAATGTGCTGTTCAAACTGGACATGGAGGGGAAACGAATCGAAGGAAACCTGGCGGACAAGTACGTGCTGCGGAAGCAGTAGGCTTTGTTTTGCCGGAGTAAAGGAGAGACCCGCACAGGCCTGATGTGGCCTGGCGGGTCTCTTTTTGGTTGGTAGAAAACGGGTTTATCGCGGATGGGTCATCGTTGGATAACCCGTTTTTTCACGTCTTTGAGTAGTCTGTCCGAGAGGATTCTTATGCTGTAAACGCCGGGAATGGAAACATTGCATGGCAGTGCGGCGAAGTGACGGTGGTGCGCTGAGGCGGGTGGAAAAATAGCAATTGTTATCCGCGTTTACAAAACGACAGCTTTTATATTCAAAAAGCAGTTGTTTTGTGAAAAAATTGTACCTTTGAATCCCAATGACAACTCCATCCAACATAGCGCAACTGTTCGAGCGCGGCAACGGCATTGTCGGCGTGAGGACGCTAATGGAAAACGGCATCAGCTATTACGACATCAACGGCTTGTTGGCGGAGGGCGTCATAGTCCGGCTAAAAAGAGGGGTGTATAGGTGGGCGAGTGAAGAAACGGATGAAATGGCAGAGGTCGCCTGGATTGTCCCTGAAGGCGTGTTCTGCCTCCTGTCTGCTGCTTTCCATCATGGGCTGACGACTACGGTGCCTGCTGCGCACCACCTGGCCATTCCGGATAGCCGAAAGGTAGTCCTGCCCGATTATCCGCCCGTAAAACTTTACTTTTGGAACGAAACGCCTTATACGCTGGGGGTGTCTACTGCCGAACTGTACGGGGGCAGCATCAGGGTCTACGATTTGGAAAAAACGGTGTGTGACGTCATTCGCCACCGCAATAAAATCGGGTTTGAAGTTTTGAAGGAAATCCTCAGCAATTACCTGGACAGGAGAGACAGGAATCTGAACCGGCTGCATTCCTACGCCAGGCAACTGAATATCTTCAATAAGGTGGATGAATTCCTGAAAATGCTGCTATGAAAAACACCATTGCCTCCATCCAGGCGCGGCTGAAAACCATTGCTGAACAAGATAAAACAGCCTATCAAATTGTGCTAATCCGCTACTTCACGGAGCGGCTGATGTACCGGATATCCGTCTCGGCGTACAAGAAGCAATTCTGCCTGAAAGGCGGGGTGCTGTTGTACGCTTACGAACGGGAGTCCAGTCGTCCTACGATGGACTTGGATTTATTGGGTTTGCACATTTCCAGTGAACAGGAACAAATGAAAGTGGTTTTTCAGGCGATTTGCCAAATTAACGATGGCCATTCAAAATACCTTTAGGCAACGCGAAACGCCAGTTGAGCCAAATCATGTTGTCTTTTCACCGGAGTTTTCTGAAAGCCTCAAGCGGCAGCAGGATTGGAGCGCTTTTTTAAAGAAAATGGGACGGTATACCGAAGTAGAGCCTTTGACTTTCGCGGAGGTCATGCTTGTCATTCGAAGTCGTTTAGAGCCTGTATACGCTGTTATAGCTGTGCCATAGCGGCGGTTGAGCGGGGAGGTGACGGTGTTGCGGTGAGTAAGGCCTCCGGCGCATTGGATAAAACCCCTTATCTTTATCCCGATGAAATACCCGATCGGCATACAGGATTTTCGAAAAATTCATGAAGAGGGCTTTGTCTACGTAGACAAAACAGAGCAGATCTTTCGCATATTGGAAAACGGGCAATACTTCTTCCTCTCCCGCCCGCGCCGCTTCGGCAAATCGCTGCTGCTGTCCACCATAAAGGAACTGTACAGCGGGCAAAAGGCGCTTTTTGAAGGGTTGTGGATTGAAGACCAATGGGACTGGAGCGTTCAGCATCCGGTGATTCACTTAAAGTTTGCTACTTTTCCATATAAATACAATCCGTTGAAGGATGCCATAGCCTTCAGCTTGCAAAAGGAAGGAGAACACCTCGGCGTGCAGATCAGCGACAATCCGCTCAGCAACCCGCTGGAAGAACTCATAAAAAAAACGTATGAAAAGTATGGTCGGAAAGCAGTGTTGCTCGTAGACGAGTACGACAAGCCGATCATCGACTACCTGGACGACCTTGAACAGGCCGAGGCCAATCGGGCGGTACTGAAAAACTTTTACTCGGTCATCAAAGACAGCGACCCTTATCTCGAACTGGTGTTCATCACCGGGGTGTCGGCGTTTTCCAAGGTGAGCATCTTTTCGGAGTTGAACAACCTGAGCAACATCAGCTTGCATCGATACACCGATACTTTGCTGGGCATTACTCAGAAAGAACTGGAGGCTTATTTTTCCGAACCACTCCGGCACATCGCCGAAGCAGAGCAAATGCCCGTGGCATCCTTGATGGATAAAGTCCGGCTTTGGTACAATGGCTATTCCTGGAATGGTACCGATCGGTTGTATAACCCTTTTTCTATTCTGCGATTCCTGGACGCACAAGCCTTTCAAAACTTCTGGTTCGAAACCGGCACCCCAACCTTCCTGGTCAAAGAAATGCGCAAGCATCGCTACTACGATGTGGAACAAGCGGAAGCTACACCCGAGCAGCTCACCAGCTTCCATGTCGACGCCCTGGACCCCATCGGCGTGCTGTTCCAGACCGGCTATCTGACCATTGACCATTTCGACGAGACCTTTCAGCAATACATCCTCCGCTACCCCAACCGGGAGGTGCGCTTTTCCATGCAGCAGCACCTGCTGCTGGTTTATCAGGAGAAATACCCGGGCAATGCGCTTTCTCCGGTGGTGGCCCTGGCCAAAGCGCTGGCGGTGGGAGACATCGAGCAGGTGGTGGCTACCCTGAACGGGGCCTTCGCCTCCATCCCCTACGACCTGTGGCAAAAGGAAAACGAGCACTTCTACCACGCGCTGGTTCACCTGATCTTTTCCCTGCTGGGCGCCTACATCCGCTCCGAGGTGCATACCGCTCGGGGCCGCTGCGATGCGCTGGTGGAAAACGAGCATTACATCTACGCCTTTGAGTTCAAATTGGACGGCAGCGCCGAGGCGGCCCTGCAACAAATCCATGAAAAGGGCTATCTGGCGCCTTACCAGGGTTCCCCCAAGGAAAAAGTGGCGGTGGGGATCAATTTTTCTACGGAGCAGAAGGCGGTGGCGGAGTGGAAAACGGCATAAAATAACAACGAAATTGCGTTGTTAAAAATAATAAAATACAGCTTTTACGCCGACATTTACCCCAAAACCCACCCCACCTCCTTGAGGTCGTACCAGGCGGTTTCGCCACCCTCCGACAGCAGGCAAAGCCGACCGCTTTCCGGCTCCACCCCCTCCACCCGGGCGCGAAAAGGGAGGGCGTCGGGCCGGCGGAACTCGCGCCACTCGCCCCGGGCGTACAGGCGTTCGTGGTAGTCGGCGTTCAGCTCGGCGTATTTTTCGGATTTTAATTGCAAATAGCGGTGCTCGAAGGAACCCAGCAGGGTGTTTTCTACGTTTTGCAGGTCGAACGGTTTTTGGGCGACCAGCGCCATGGACGTCGCCTGCGTGAGCTCCGGCGGGAATACCGACTGGTTCACATTCAGGCCGATGCCAACCACCGACGACCCGATCCGGGCGCCTTTCAGGCTGTTCTGGATGAGGATGCCGGCGGTCTTGCGCCCGTCGATCAACAGATCGTTCGGCCATTTGATCTTTGCATCGGCAAAACCGCACGCCAAAAGCGTGTCATGCACCGCCAATGCAGCCGCCATACTGAGATAAAACTGCCGACCGACCGCCAGGTGGGTCGGATACAAAATAACGCTCAATGTCAGATTGCAACCCGGCTCTGCCTGCCAGCGGCTGCCAAATTGTCCCCTTCCGGCCGACTGACTGTCAGCCCGCACCACCGTTCCCTCGGCTGGTCTGCTTTTTGCCACCATTTCCTGGGCATAGTCATTCGTTGACGGGATTTCGTCGAGACGGTGATAAACTTTTCCGATAAACAAGGTGTTTCTCATCCATCAAAGATCAAAGTTTTTACCTTTATCCCATCAGAAATGCAAGCGGCGAGCGTTTACCCTTTGCCCTGTTTTCATTCACCCAAACTGTTGATCAACTTTTGAATCTAACCGCAGCCCAGCCCTTCGCATCGAAGGCCAACGACACCGAAAACCTCAACGAGTGGATCATTGAAGGCATCCGCGACAAAAAAGGAAAGCACATCATCCTGTTGGATATGCGCAGATTGGAGGATGCCCCGGCGGACTTCTACATCATCTGCGAAGGTGATTCCAACGTGCACGTCAAAGCCATCTCCGACAGCATCTACAAAAAGGTACAGGAGGAAATGCACACCAAACCCGTGCACGTCGAAGGCTCCACCGGCGCCCGCTGGGTGCTGATGGACTACTTCGACACCATCGTGCACGTTTTTTACCCGGAAACGCGGTACTTCTACGACCTGGAGCACCTCTGGAGCGATGCCAAAGTGACCGAATACGCCGATCTGTAGTCCAAAGACTACCCCTCATCAAAACCGCAACGTCATTGACAGACCATGGAAAAGAAAAAAAACAATAAACGGAAGGACGACGATCAGGAGGCCCCCCGAAACAACCGGGATGAAGGCGAGAGTGGAAACGACAACTTCCCGCGCTTCAGCTTCACCTGGATATACGTCATGGTGGGGCTCGCCCTCCTGGGGCTCCAACTGTACAAGCTCTCCGCCGTGCAAGTGCCCGAGATGACCTGGGGCAGCTTCGAAAGCCATGCCAAGGCCGGCAAAGTCGAAAAGCTGGAGATTGTGAACAACATCGAGGCGGTGGTGTACCTCAAGCGCGACAGTCTGGAGGAGGCAGCCGTCGAAACGCCGCCCGCAAGCCCCGGCGTTGGCCGTGCCCAGCCGGTAGATGCCCCCGACGGCCGTTTCAACATCGGTTCGCTCGAATACTTCCAGCGCGACCTGGAAACCCTGAATAAAGAACTGCCCAAAGATGCGCCCAGGATTCGCCCGATCATGGTCACCCGCACCAACTGGATCGCCAACAGCCTCCCTTACTTGTTGCCCTTCCTGCTCTTTATCGGTCTGTGGCTGTTTATCCTGCGCCGCATGGGCGGTGGCGCCGGCGGCCCCGGCGCACAGATTTTCAACATCGGCAAGTCCAAAGCCACCCTGTTCGACAACACCACCAAGGTGAACATCACCTTCACCGACGTCGCCGGCCTCGATGAAGCCAAGGAAGAGGTTATGGAAATCGTGGATTTCCTGAAAAATCCGAAAAAATACACCGCCCTGGGCGGCAAAATACCCAAGGGTGTGCTGCTGGTAGGCCCTCCCGGCACCGGCAAAACCCTGCTGGCCAAAGCGGTAGCCGGCGAGGCCGGCGTGCCCTTCTTCTCTATCTCCGGCTCCGATTTCGTGGAAATGTTCGTTGGGGTGGGCGCTTCCCGTGTGCGCGACCTGTTCCGCCAGGCCCGTGAAAAAGCCCCCTGCATCATCTTCATCGACGAGATCGACGCCATCGGCCGCGCACGCGGCCGTGGCGCCGTACAGGGCGGCAACGACGAGCGCGAAAACACGCTCAACCAACTGCTCGTCGAAATGGACGGCTTCCCCACCGACAAGGGCGTCATCCTCATGGCCGCCACCAACCGCCCCGACATCCTCGACAACGCCCTCATGCGCCCGGGCCGCTTCGACCGCCAGATCGGCATCGGCCGCCCCGACCTCAAAGGCCGCGCCCAGATCTTCGAGGTGCACCTCAAAAACATCAAGTTGTCCGACGACGTAACCGCCTCCGCCCTCTCCGAAATGACTCCGGGTTTCGTGGGCGCCGACATCGCCAACGTGTGCAACGAAGCGGCGCTCATCGCCGCCCGCCGCAACAAAAAAGCGGTGGACATGGACGACTTCAACTACGCCCTCGACAAGGTCATCGGCGGACTGGAAAAGAAAAACAAGATCATCAGCCCCGAGGAAAAACAGATCATCGCCTACCACGAGGCGGGGCACGCCATCTGCGGCTGGTTCCTCGAGCACGCCCACCCGCTGGTGAAGGTTACCATCGTACCCCGCGGCCTCGCCGCCCTCGGCTACGCCCAGTACCTGCCCAAGGAGCAGTACATCACCCGCACCGAAAAACTGCTCGACGACATGTGTATGACCCTCGGCGGCCGCGCTGCCGAATCGGTGGTGTTCAACAAGATCAGCACCGGCGCACAGAGCGACCTGGACCACGTGACCAGACTGTCGTACGACATGATCATCAACTACGGCATGAACGAAAAAGTGGGCAACGTGTCGTACCAATCCATGCTCAACGAATCGTACGCGCGCCCGTTCTCCGAACAAACCGCTTACCTGATTGATCAGGAGGTGAAAATCATGATCGACGGCCAATACGAACGCGCCAAACAAATGCTGCGCGACCGACGCAAAGAACTCGACGACCTGGCACAGGCCCTGCTCGAAAAAGAAGTGCTGCACCGCACCGACCTGGAACGCATCATCGGCAAACGCCCGTTCGCCGACCCCACGCCGGGCGAAAGCGCGCACATCGCCGAGGTGGAGCCGACTAAAAAAGATACGGACGATTAGCCAAGGCTGGCGAGGCGATGGCTCCCAGCCCAATGTCGTCAACTTAAGGTTTTTTAGCGGCCTCGGAGAGGCCCAACGTTGGTAGAAATGCCAAGCGTATTTCGTTGGGCCTCGGAGAGGCCTAACGTTTGTTCGACATTCCGACCCGCGAACAAACGTTAGGCCTCTCCGAGGCCTCTAAAATTTATGCAACGTATTCTACAAACGTTGAGCCTTTCCGAGGCCTTTGCGTTTAAGTTGACGACATTGGACGGACAGTCACACGGTCAATTGACAGTCAGTCAGAACTTCGCGAAATTATTAATTGGGACGGAAGTGTTGTCTCTACCTATGAGACATCCACTTCCCCATGAGCCAAAGACTTGTTCCCCCTACACTTTTTCCTTCGTACCGGAAACGGCTTTTTTAGCTTCTGCTTTCTCCGTGGATGCCGCAGAAACGGCCTTACCGGTCATCGTTGCTCCTTTGGTGAAATCTACCACCAGCGCCGACGCCACAAACACCGAGGAATACGTACCAAAGAACATACCGATCGTCATACCGAAGGCAAAGCCCTTGATGGCACTTCCGCCGAAAAGGAACAGCAGCAACACCACCACGAAAATGGTACCCGAAGTGATAATCGTACGGCTCAGCGTAGTGTTGATGGCCATATTGAGCACTTCCTCCTTTGGTCTGCCGGCATACGTGTTGACGAACTCCCGTATCCGGTCGTAAACGATTACGGTGTCGTTCACCGAGATACCGATGACCGTCAGGATCATGGCAATGATCGCCTGGTCGATCTCCAGGGAGAAGGGTACCAGGCCGTAAAGCAAGGAAAAGAAGCCGAGGGTGATGATCACGTCGTGGAACAACGCCAACACGGCGCCCATGGAGTACTGCCACTTGTTGAAGCGTAACAGCAAATAGACAAAAATCAGGACAAGCGACCAGATGCCGGCCTGCCACGAAGACTGCCGGATGTCATCCGCTACCGTCGGGCCAACCTGGCTGGAAGAGGCTATGTGCGTAACCTTGCTGTCCGTGTTTTTAAATTCTTCGAAGGGCACGTTCACACCGGCCTTGCTCAAACCTTCGTGCAGTTTTTCCTGTACACGAACCATCACATCGCCTCCCTGCTCATTGATCAGGTAAGAGGTGGTGACGTTAAAGGTGTTTTCCGTGCTGACTTTCTTGATGATCGGGTTGCCACCCAGCGCTTCCGTAAGTGCCGGACGCAATTGTTCCAGTGATACTTCCTGGTCGAATTGAATGTTAAACGAATAGCCGCCCTTGAAGTCGACGCCCAACTCAAAACCGCGGGTCACAAAGCCAATGATGGAGATGAGCAGCAGCGCACCGGAAAAAATGTACGCCATCCGGCGCTTGCCAATCCAGTCCACGTTTACACCCACCAGCCAGTTCGACGACCAGGGGTAGCTGTAAGTCATGTTGGCGTCGCGTTTCAGCCAGGCATCGGTGATCATCCGGCCCATCAAAACGGCGGTAAGCATAGAGCTGAGGATACCAATGATCAGCACCGTACCGAATCCCTTGATGGGACCGAGGCCGAAGTACATCAGTACGATGGCCGTCAAACCGGTCGTAACGTTGGCGTCAATGATGGCGGGAAGCGCTCTGCTGAAGCCGACACCCACGGCCTTGACGACGTCCATGCCCGCGCGCAATTCCTCCCGGATCCGTTCGTAAATAATTACGTTCGCGTCCACGGCCGTAGCCAGCGTCAGCACGATACCGGCGATACCGGGCAGGGTGAGAACCGTACCCATGGATGCCAGCGTGCCGATGATGAAAAAAATGTTGGCCAGCAAGGCGATCACGCTCACCACGCCACCCCTGGCGTAGTAGGCGATCATAAAGCCGCACAACAGGATCACCGAAAGGATCAGGGTAAACAACGACTTGTTGATGTTGTCGGCGCCCAACGACGGTCCCACCTGGCTCTCCTGCACGATGCGCGTGCCGGCGGGCAGCTTGCCCACTTCGAGGATGCTGGCAAGGTCTTTGGCTTCTTCGATAGAATAATCGCCGGTAATGAGCGAGTTGCCGCCCTCAATGGGGTTGATCACACGGGGAGCGCTCACCACCTCATCGTCAAGCATAATGGCGATCTCGCGGTTGCCGCCCTCATAGGCCATGCGCGTCATGTCGGCCCACTCGCGGGCGCCGTCGGAGTTCATGGCCAGGCTCACCGTCACCTCCCCCGTGCGCGGGTCGGGCTGCTCGCTGGCGCTGGTAACCACCGAACCGTCGATGCGCGGCTTGTCCTGGTTGCGGAATTTCCTGATGGCGTACAGTTCGTATTTGCCGTTCAGGGCGGGGTTCTTCTCGTCCAACAGGGGTTTTTGGCTCCAGCAGAAGATCAGATCGGCCGGGAAAAGGGATTTGATTTCCTCCCTGGCCAGCATCTCATTGATGACGCGGATTTTATTTTTATCGGCAAAACCAATGATCACGGTCTCGGGCTGACCCGTTACGGAAAGGTTCGAAAGCAGGGGGCCGGTGCCGAGTTGTGTGGAGTCGGCAGCGCGGTCTGTGATGCGCAT
Organism: Saprospiraceae bacterium; assembly: GCA_041736625.1. Lineage (GTDB taxonomy): Bacteria > Bacteroidota > Bacteroidia > Chitinophagales > Saprospiraceae > M3007. The sequence goes on from JBGSTG010000041.1 coordinate 12,197, forward strand.
TTCCGGCTGTTGGGTGGAGTCGGGCTGACCGTCCGCTCCGGCCGGGAACACATAACTCGTGTCTTTCACCATGGCTTGCGCCTGCTGGGCGGTGTCGCCGCTCATCAGGGCGCGAAGCCGGTTATCGGCCGACAGCAGGGCCTCGCTGATGCCGTTGTCGCCAAAACGGTACGTATCCCAGAATTCCAGTTTGGCGGCGCGTTGCAGCATGTTGCGCGCGCGCTCCGGATTGTCAATGCCGGGGAGCTCCACGAGGATGAGGTCACGCGCCGCGTCGAGGTTCACGTTGGGCTGCACTACGCCCAGCTTGTCTATACGTTGTTTGAGGCGTTTGTACGTTTCGTTAACCGTTTGATCGGCCAGTTCCCGCAACACGCTGAGCACGTCGGCGTCGGGTGATTCAAAGTTGATGCGCCCTTTAAGCGTTTCGCTGCGGCCGAACAGGGAGGCCAGCGACTTCCCGCCGCCCACTTCTTTCCAGGCTCGTGCAAACAAGGTGATGTAGTCGGTTTGCTCGGTCCGTTGCAACTCGCCAACGCGATCCAGGGCCTTGTCGAAGTTCGGGTCCGTGGTGTTGCCCGCCAGGCTCTTCATGAAATCCCGCAGGTCTACCTGCAACAAAACACTCATCCCCCCCTTGAGATCCAGACCAAGCGCCAACTGGCTTTTTTTCAGCTCGGTGTACGTGAACTTCTTGATCAGGGGAATAGAAAACACGGTTTCGGAAGACAAGGAGTCCAGATACTCGCTGTAATGTGTACGCCAGGGAACATCGGCGGCCTTCGCCGACATCTCATCGGCATACACCCGGGCATTCCGTTCCACACGGTTCGTAGGAATCACCAGCAAAAACTGGTACAGACACACAATGGTTAACGCAATCAGGAAAAAACGTACAACGCCGTTGCTTTGCATAACTGGGATATAAATGTTCCTTCAAGGGCTTGCGCCCGAACTTGTGATGATCGATAACCCGGAAAAGGCCGGGCTTTTTGAAAAAGTGCGCAAATATACGAGGCTTTTTACAAAAGTCGATCCTTAAAACTCAAAAATAAACCCGATCGTAGGCACCACCGACGCCTCTTCATTGTCCAGAATGATGGGAATGGCGTTGGCGCCGTCGGACTGGAGGGGCTTCCCGTCCGTGGTTTCCCAGTCGCTGTTGTCGGCCTTGCGTTTAAACGTATAACTCGGATAAGCCGGGTTCACCTGCACAAAGGCATTCTGCACGTCGAAGTACAAGTCGAACGTGGTGCGCTTGAAGTTCCACTTCTTGTCGATACGGAAGTCAAACTGGTTAAAAGTGCTGAGCTGCTGTTCGTTCAACTGGTCGTAGTCCAGCGTACCCTGGCCCGTGGTGGCGTAATTGTACCGGCTGGCCACCTCGTCGAACGGCGTAAAAGGCGCCCCGCCCTGGAACCGCCACTTCAGGCCCATTTCCCAGTTGCCCTGAAACTTGCGCCCCAACAACAAGGACACCAGGTGGCGGGTATCCCAGGCCGAAGGCACCAGCTCGCCGTCCGTTCCGCTGAAACGCGACCAGAACAAGGTGTACGATCCGGTAAAAAACAGGTTTTTGTTCAGCTTCTGCTGCGCAAACAACTCCAGGCCATAAGCCTCTCCCTCGCCGGTTCCCGTGAGCGCTTCGTTGCCGATGATGCCGAAATTGCCCCCCTGATTGGCCAGGGAAATGCCTTCGCGCACACTCACCGGATAGTCCGCATATTTTTTGTAAAAACCCTCCATGGTGAAACGCAGGTTGGCCGAAGGGATGTACTCCAGCCCGGCAACATAATGATCGGCGCGTGTGTACGGCAGGTCTTTGTTGACCAATGCCCCCGATTCGTCCTCGTAACCCAAAGCGGTATAGATGGGTATCTTGTAGTAGCGGCCCACACTGGCGTTCAACCGCCACTTCGACGCCAGGGCATACGAGGCGCTGAGTCGCGGACTAAGGGTTTGCAGCAGGTTGTTGCCGTCGTCCGTGAACGTATTCCCGTCGGCACGCATGCCGAAGGAGAGTGTTAGCTGGTCGTTCAGCACGTCCCGGCTTACCTGGCCGAACATACCGTATTTGAAAAAATCAATGTCGGAATCGAATGCTTCCGTGATGCCGGGTTGCAGGACGTTGCCCAGGGAGTCCGTCACCTCGGGCTGGATCACGGTGAAGCTGTTGTTGGTGTACCGGACAAACTGCGCCACCGCGCCGTACGACCACTTCCAGTCGCCCGAAAACCGGTTCATGTCAAAGCGCAACTTGTTTTCAATCTCCTGGCTTTGAATGCCGAGTATGCGCTTCGACTCGTCGTCCTGGGTACCGTCGAAATTGTCGCTGAACTGATCCAGCTGGTTGTCCAGCACATTTCTGCTGAGCGCCAGGTTCCAGTAGCCGTCCTCCACCAGTTGGCGGAAGGCGATTCCCTGGGTGTAGGTCCATTGGTTGATGCTGGGGCTGGAGCTCAGCACGTACAGGTTCTCCGGTGTAGCCTCCTCCGGCGCTGCGAAGGAGAATTCGTCGATGGCGCCAATACCCAGCAGGGTGAGTGATTGTCTGGGGTTAAACTTGTGCGTCAGCTTATACTGAAAATCCCAGTAATCGGGCCGGATAGGCAAGTCCAGCACCTCAAAAAGAAACTGCAGATACGACCGCCGGGCGGAGGCCAGAAAGGTGGTCTTGTCGCCCAGCGGCCCCTCCATCGTGAGGGCTGCCTCGGTGCCGCTCAACCGGAAATTGCCCTGTAGTCGTTCGGGGTTGCCGTCGCGCTGGCGGAATTGAAGTACGGAGGACAGCGGGTTATCATAGCGGGCGTTGAACGCGCTGGAACTGAGCGTAACGTCTTCGATAAACGAGACATTGAGAATGCCCACCGGTCCGCCCGCGGCGCCTTGTGTCGAGAAGTGGTTGATGAAAGGAACCTCAATGCCGTCGAGATAGTACACATTTTCATTTGGCCCACCACCGCGAATGATGATGTCGTTCCGGAAACTGCCCACCGACCCGGCTGTTCCGCCGACCCCCGGAAGCGCCTGAATGACCCTCGAGATGTCAAAATTACCGCCCGGGTTGCTCTTGATCTCCTCCGCGCTGAGATTTTGTATAGACAACGGCGTCTCTGAAGAAGCTATCCGGACGCTCCGGTTTTCGGAGATCACCACCTCGCCGAGCGACTTGCCGTCAGGGTCCAGTTCGAAGTTCAACGTGCTAATGTTGCCGCTCGTAATCACCACATTGAACCGCGTCTGCCGGGCGTATCCGAGGTATTCCACCGATACATTGTAAGAGGCTGCCGGTATGTCGCCGATCCGGAAGGCGCCTTCCACGTCCGTTACTGCCCCCTGGCCGGCGCTTTCCAGGCGAACCGTGGCGCCTACCAGAAGCTCTTGCGTTTGTTTATCTTTGACCGTCCCGATCAGTATTCCGGTTTTTTGACCGAACATGCTACCCGAAATCAGCAAGGCAACTGCGAAAATGAACCAATTTGTCTGCATTTTAGTTTGTTTTTTTACCGGTTTTATAAATTTATGACAAAAACATTGTAATTTTGTTTTTGTTTGTAAACAACTCTTTTTTTTAAATAAAAAATGAAATCATACCAAATCGTTCGAGACTTGCTTGACCACCTGGAACGGTATGAGCAAGCGCACAAAGGCCGGAGCTCCGTGCCCGATTTTGCCCGTTGGGTACTTCAAGAACAGCCAAAGGGGCCGTCTGTTCCCGTACTTGCCTTTGAGATGCACCGGATCAGTCAATTGGTGGTTTACCTGCAGCGATATGCCAAGGGGTATACCCGTAAAGCTCTGGAAGGTACTGCACTGAACTCAGACGACGAACTGATTTACGTGATCATCCTATTTCACAACGGCCCAATGTCCAAAACGGCCCTCATACACGAGAACCGACACGAAAAACCGACGGGCATGGACATCATCCGCCGCCTGATCAGCGCCGGTTTCATCGCGCAATCCGACAACCCCGAAGACGGCAGAAGCAAACTGCTTCAAATTACCGAATCCGGCAAAAACCTCGTCCAAAAACTGGAACCCCGGTTGAACTTCGTCGCCGAACTCCTCACCGGAAACCTCGACCAGAACGAACTGGGCACCCTCTTCCACCTGCTCGAAAAACTGGAAAATTACCACCAGGTCATCCAGGCTAAATCCAAAGGCGGCGATTTCGCAGACTTGATCCGGGCCGTCAAGTCGAGTTGACGCCCATTGAGCGTGGAATACCGCTTACCGCTTTATTTTTTGGGCAACAAATTTATATGTTTTGCGTTTTAATGTCAAAACACTTAATTATGGCAAACGTACAAATCATCCCCAAGGATCAGCAAGGTTCCGGCGCGTTCAACGGCGGCGAGATTGTGGAAAACAAGCCGATTGGCTTTCCCCGTGAGCAGTCGTTGCTACGGCCTTACTCCAACCTGTTTTACTGGGCACACGCCAAGGCCGTCACCGACAGCACCATTGGCCTGCACCCGCACCAGGGTTTTGAAATCACCTCTTTTGTACTGAAAGGCGAAATCCGGCACTTCGACACCAAGCTGAAGGAGTGGCGTCCGCTCCAGGCCGGCGACGTGCAAATCATCCGGGCCGGCAACGGCATCAGCCACTCGGAATGGATGGGCAAAGGCAGTGAAATGTTTCAGATATGGTTTGATCCCAACCTGGCCAAAACGCTGGAACAGCCGGCATCGTATGATGACTACCGCGCCGGGGATTTCCCGGTCGGGCAAGTCGACAACGCGGAAATCACCACACTCATTGGCCCCGGCAGCCCGTTTCAGATGGACACACCCGGCGTGGAGGTGTTCCGTATCCGGCTCCAGCCCGGCACATTCCACCGCGCGCTCGACACGGATAAGATTTACTCTGCTTACGTGCTCTCCGGCGCTGTCCGATTGTCGGGGCAATCCGCCGTAGAGAGTGATTTTGCACTTTTTGAAGGCACAGACAGCATGGACATAGAAACCGACCAGCCCGCGGATGTATTCGTCATCGGCTCGCCTAAAACGCCGGGGTACCGGACTTACGCGCGTTAGGTTCGAACAAAACGCAAAGAACCCTACTCCGCGCTCCTCCGTGAAGCCTCCGCGTCCGCTGCGGTTTATTTATTTTTGCAACCCCACCGCCTCCAAAAACGCCTCATTATCCGGCTTAACTTTGGATGCAAAAAAGTGAGTGAGTTCGCCTTTTTCGTTAACCACGTATTTACAGAAATTCCACGTGGGCGCCTGCTCGTTCCACCCGTTTTGTTTCGGATCGGTGAGCCATTGATAAACCGGCGCTTTTTCGGGGCCTTTTACGTGCACCTTTTCGAACATGGGAAAGGTCACGCCGTAATTTTTCTGGCAGAACGAGGCGATATCCTCTGCTGAGCCCGGCTCCTGGCCCATAAAGTCATTACACGGGAAGCCAAGGACAACCACGTTGTCTCCATGGGCTTTGTAGAAGGCTTCCCAATCGGCATATTGTGGTGTGTAGCCGCACTTGGAGGCGACGTTCAGCACCACCACCTTTTTGCCTTTGAACTGATCCAGCGAGACCGGTTCGCCGTACAAAGAGGTGGCGGTAAAGGTAAAAAAAGAGGTACTTGAACTGTCAGACATAGCGGTCATGTTGTGTTGGGTGGCGGTAGAAACGGCGTTGGCATCGAAGCAGGCGTAAAAAGCGAAACAGGCGACGACCGGCAAAAAGGTTAAAAAGCGCATGAGAAAAAGAAACGGTTTGTTGACATAAGATTCATTCCAAGAAAAAACAGCAGCTGCATCAGCAACAACAGGGCGGCCACCGGGTTTCGGTTTGCCTGACCAATGAAGCGGAAATACAACGCACTAATGAGTAGTGAAACAGCATACCAGCCCAGGTAGTTCTGCAAAGGCGGCATCTTGCCGTACCAGTGCCACATGCCAGTTAGTATGGCTACGGGCTCAATCAGCAAATCGAGCAGTACCGGTAAAAGAGAAGCAATGCTCCATTTTAACAGCAACGGCCATCGCCCCGGCACAATACGGGTCGTCGTTTCACAGGCGACGTAAACCAGCATCGCCCAATTAATGCCGATCAGCAAGGGCGTTTCCAGTATTTTCCAGCCAAATATGTCACCATACGCGTACTCCCCAAAAATCATCCCGGTAGACACGCCGGCCACCTCTGAAAAATACCCCACCGCCCAGGCCCCGGCAACGTAGTACCACAACCCGGCATTCCGAGGGTAGTGGTTCCACAACAGGATTCCAAATGACAACAGGAGGTTAAACGGTGTGAGCAAGAGGAACAGTGCCAGGTAGGGTCCGGCCATGCCAATCAACCCCGCTACGTAGCTGGAACTAATCAGGAACCGGCTGATGCGAAGTTTCGCCGTTCCGCCCATAACGTTCTGAATAAAAGCGCTGTTCATGCGTATTGCCCGGCTATCAACTCGTCGGTAATCTGGGCCGACAACAGGCACAAGGGTATCCCCCCGCCCGGGTGCACACTGCCACCGACGAAATACAATCCCTTCAAATCCCGAGAAAAATTGGCATGCCGCATAAACGCGGCCATGGGTGTATTGGAGCTGTATCCGTAAAGGGCGCCCAGATGCGACGACGTTTTGCGCTCGATGAGCCTTGGGTCCAGCACCTCTTCCGCCTCGATAAGGGGTTCCAGGTCGACGCCGAGGCGATGGCTGAGTTTTTGCAGCACCTGCCGGCGGATGCGGGGGATCATGGCATCCCAGTCCTGCCCCAGATCGGGGGGCACGTTCACCATCACAAACCAGTTTTCGCAGCCCGGCGGCGCATCGCTCGGCGTGTATTTGGAAGTGATGTTGATGTACACTGTTGGGTCGTCGGTAACCTCGCCGCGGGCATGGGCGCCAAACTCACTGCGGTAGTCGTTTGAAAAGAAGATGTTGTGCAGCCCCAGCTCCGAAAATTCGTGCCGGATTCCCCAGTAGAAAATCAGCGCGGAGGTGCTCTTGGGCTGCCCGAGGATACGTTCCGGGTGCGGTCGGTCGGGGAGTAACTTTTTGTAGGTGTAAAACACGTCCATATTGCTCACCACCGCGTCAAACGAATGCGCCTGCCCACCGGCAAAAAGCCCCTTCAACCGGCCTCTCTCGTGCAAGATTCGCTCCACCGGCGTATTGAATTGGTACGTCACCCCGAGCCGTTTGGACAGCTCGTAAATGCTCTCGGTAATCCGGTGCATGCCGCCTTCCGGATAATACACGCCCATGTTGTACTCAAAGTGCGGAATGATCGTGAGCATTCCAGAGGCCTGATACGGATCCGAACCGTTGTACGTAGCGTACCGGTCGAACAGCTGCACCAGCCTGGGATCGCCGAACCAACGCTCGTGCACGCGGTGCATGGTCGAAAATATGTCGAAAAACGGCAAGCGCACCAGCGAACGAACAACGTCCCGGTGCATCCACGTGCGCACCTTGTGGAGTGATTTTTCCAGGAAAATATGCCCTGCCAGCTCGAATTTGCGCTTGCTGTTATCCAGAAAAGCCGGAATGACGGATGGATCAACGCCCAGTTTTTCCGACACCTCCCTGCCAAAACGCGCTGCATCGGTGTAGGCATGCAGGGCGGTCCCGTCGTCCCAGAAATAGTGACAGGCCACCGGCATATCCCGATATTGAAAATGCGGGCGCATGTCCTCCCCCGCCACCTCGAACAAAGACTCGACGTACTGGGGCATGGTGAACAGCGACGGCCCCGCATCGAAGCGATAACTGCCCAGCGTGAACGCACTTAACTTCCCGCCCGGATAATCGTTGGCTTCAAAAACGGTCACCCGGTGACCTCGGGCGGCCAGCCGCACGGCGGCCGACAGCCCGGCAATACCCGCCCCGATGATTCCTATATCCATGTTAAACAGCAAAAACAGGATTCGGCAGAGAAGGTTGACCCCGCACAGCACCTGCCACAGAATTTTTCAGATGCAGAACAGTTGAAAATAGGCAAACACCTAACCCTCCGAGGTAAACGAAAACCGGATTTTGGGGAAGTTTTCCTGTGCCGTCTGCAGCATCCACGGTGATTCGGCCAGAAAAACCCAGTGTCCTTCGGTGTCTTTGGCCATGTCGCGCTTGCGGCGTTGCACGAATTCCTCGAAGGCTTTGGGGTCGTCGCTGCTTACCCAGCAGGCTTTGTGCAGGTTTACCGGTTCGTAGCGGCAACGGGCGTTGTACTCATGCTCCAGCCGGTGCTGGATGACGTCGAACTGAAGTTGGCCGACGGTACCGATAATCCGGCGGTTATCCATCTGGCGGGTGAACATCTGGGCCACCCCCTCGTCCATCAGCTGGTCGAGCCCTTTGGCAAAGGGTTTTTGCTTCATCGGGTCGGCATTTTCCACATAGCGGAACAGCTCCGGCGAAAACGCCGGAATGCCTTTGAAGTGCAGCACCTCGCCTTCGGTCAGGGTATCGCCAATTTTGAAGTTGCCTGAATCGTACAACCCCACGACGTCGCCCGGGTAGGCTTCTTCGAGCAGCGTTTTTTTACTGGCCATAAACATCGTAGGATTGGAAAACTTCAGCTCGCGCCCCAGCCGGATGTGGCGATAGTTCTTGTTCCGCTCAAAGCGGCCCGAACAGATGCGCAAAAAGGCAATCCGGTCGCGGTGTCTGGGGTCCATATTGGCAAAAATCTTGAACACAAACCCGGAAAACCGATCCTCTTCCGGCCTCACCAAGCGCTCCTCCGAGTAGCGGGGCAGCGGAGTTGGGGCGATGTCCACAAAACAATCCAGCATTTCTTTCACCCCGAAGTTGTTGACTGCCGATCCGAAAAAGACGGGACAAACGGCGCCTTTGAGGTAGTCCGCCCGGTCAAACACCGGGTATACCGTTTCCACCACCTCCACCTCCTCGCGCAGGGTACGCGCCGCGCTTTCACCGATGTGACGCTCCAACGCCGTGTCGGCGAGGTTCTGAATAACAATAACCTCTTCCTCCTCCTGTTTCCCGTGCGGATTGAAAAGCGCCAGTTTTTTCTCGTACAGGTTGTACACGCCTTTGAATCGCTGGCCCATACCCACCGGCCAGGAGAGGGGACGTACCCGCACGTTGAGTTTTTGCTCGATCTCGTCCAGCAAATCGAAAGCATCCTGCCCCTCCCGGTCGAGTTTGTTCACGAAAAAGATGATCGGGGTGTCCCGCATGCGACACACCTTGGTCAGTTTTTCGGTTTGGGTTTCCACGCCCTTGGCGACATCCACCACCACAATGGCCGAGTCTACGGCGGTGAGGGTGCGGTAGGTGTCCTCCGCGAAGTCCTCGTGGCCGGGGGTATCCAGGATGTTGATCTGGAGGTTGCGGTATTCAAAACCCATCACCGAAGTGCTCACGGAAATACCCCGTTGCCGTTCGATTTCCATGAAGTCGGAGACGGTGCTCTTTTTGATCTTGTTGCTCTTGACGGCGCCTGCTGTCTGGATAGCGCCGCCGAACAGGAGCAGTTTCTCGGTGAGTGTGGTTTTGCCTGCGTCGGGGTGGGCGATTATCGCAAAGGTGCGCCGGCGGTGCATCTCCGTCAGAAAATTGGAATCCATGAAAGTTTTAGCTAAAAAAAGGCAAAGGTAAACAATGCGCCGCCTGACCGGTCTTTTTTTTATTTTTGACCCCAAAATCCCCCCTTCTCTTGGCTCACCTGACAAATCGCATCCGAAGGTATTGGTTGGCTCTCCCCCTGGTTTTTCTACTGCTGGGCCTGGGCCTGCGCAACCATTCCGACCCCCTCTGGGAACAAACCCGAAGATTGCTGCAGTCGCCCACCCTGCTGGTGGCCCATGCGGCCGACTCCCTGCAGCACCTGCATGTGGAAGTGCACGAACTGTCGGCGCCCGTCAGGCCCGGTGACTCCAGCGCTTACCTCAACATCATGTTCGACTACACGCCGACCATGGAGTGGGACAAATTCGCTGCGGCGGTGCGCTACCTGAAGAAAAACCGGTTCATGGTCGTTTCCGGTGTCACGGGCGTCGGCTCCACCACCTTGTCGCTGCGGGTCGCACGATTGTTCGCCCAAACCCCGGAGCGCCTGCTGGAAATCCGCTGCGCGCCGCACTTTGACCTGGAATACCATAAAAAATACATCGGCTGGGAAGATGCGGACGGACGCTTCAACCCCGGTCTGCTCCTTCAATTCTGGGAGAAATGCCGGCGTGAACCCAACAAACCCTTTGTTGCGGTCATCGACAACTTCGACAAGATCAACCCGGAAACTTTTTTCGGGCCCGATATCTGGGAGGTGCTCAACGACAGAACCACTTCCGCCCAACTCGGCGGACACGGCATCTCCATCCCGGAGAATTTTCACCTGATCTCCGTCACCCACCTCGGCCCCGGCGCCTACATTGAGCTGAACGAGGAGCACTTCAAGCGCATTGGCCGGCTGCACATCATCGAGCCCAATGCCCGGGAACTAATGGCCAAACTGAACCAAAAAGCCGGGGACATCAACGCCAAGCCACACCGAAACCGGGTCGATGAAAACCGATTGGCAGCGCTCCAGGATACGCAACAGATGCTGCGGTTCCTTTACAGTTTCCAAAAAGCAAACCAGACCATTGCCCACCTCTACTCCGAAGGCTACCAACTCGGACAGGGCAGCAACATCAAAGAGCACTTTCGCAAAGAAGATTACAAAGACCTGAAATCCGTTTTTATCAACCACGTGAATGCCTTTCAGCCCGCCCGCCCCATGTCGCCGGATGACTTCGACGACATCGACTACACCCTTAGGTACGCGGGTTTACAGCCGGGCAGCAACTTCATCGCCCGCCAAATCCGGTTCCTGCAAGATACCGGGTATCTGGTGGAGATCAGCGTGGTGTCTGCCACCGCCCTGCTCACCGCCCTGATCGGCTGGATGGTCTTCCGCCGCCGCGAGCAACTCATTCGCCGCTACGGCGACCGGGTCCGCGACCTCTACCGGCAGTTCGAGGAGCAGGAGATCAGCTCGGATGCCGCCGCAGCCGAGTTGGAAAACATCAAACGCGAAGTGGATGGCCTGGTGCTCACCCGGAAATTGAACTACACCGAAGGGCTGTACTTTCTCGCGTTCATCGAAGACAAGGTCAAGAGCATCGAGCTGGCGAAAAACGTCACGTCAAACTTCCTCGAACTGTTCAACACCTTCATGGAAGACGGCTACCTTTCTGAAAACGAATACCAAAAGATCTGCAATTTCCTCAACAGCCTGCAACACAAACTGCCCGACGCCGTGTACCTGCAATTCATACAAAAAGTCAACGACGCCTACCACGCCGGCGCCGCAGCGCGCCCCTGAGCCATGCCCGTACTCCTCGCCTCCCACCCTTTTGAACAGGCCACCTTCGGCCTCTGGCAAATCGCCGAACCGGAAGCATTTTTCCGCGACAGGCTCCCGCTTGCCCAGGATGAGGAACGCGACCTGGCGCCCCTCAAGGGCATCCGGCGCGCCGAATGGCTCGCCAGTCGCTATCTGCTCCACCTGCTCACCGGCGAAAACGAACGATTACCCCTCGCCAAAACCGCCTTTGCCAAGCCGTTTTTTCTCGACAAACCGGACCTTCATTGTTCGCTCAGCCACTCGCACGGCATCGTGGGCGCCCTGCTGGCCCCAGTCGAATGCGGCTGCGACGTCCAGGTTTTTGTCGATAAAATGCCCAAACTGGCGCATAAATTCATCAGTCCGGAAGAATTCGAGTTTGTAAACGCCTTTCCCGTCATGGAACAATTCGAGCTTTTTCACGCCTTCTGGACGGCCAAGGAGAGCCTGTACAAAACCTATGGCCTCCGTGAACTGGATTTCAGAAGGCACATCGGCCTCGACAGCTTTTTGTGGCCGGCATCGCCGGCCGAAACCACCGGATGGATCGCCAAAGACAATTACTGCCAACCGTTTTCCCTGTTGCTCGAAAAACATACCCTGCCCGATGAACATCACTTGATGACCGCCGTCTGTTTTCAAAAACCGACCAGCGAAAACGCGGTTAATTCGCCTGCCCGAGTCGGGCTTTGATCGTAGAGGGCGATACCCCCAGGTGCTCGTCGGTGGCCACCTCCGGGAAGTGCGCCTGCAGGCCGATCCGTATGATGGCCAAATGGTGGATGGCGTGGTCGTACACGAAAACCAGTTCCCGACCCAACGTGCTGCCGTAGCACGGACGGTGGTCGCTGCCCAACTCGGCAAACACCTCCACCGATTGATCCTCGGAGGGCAAACCTGCCAACAGGGACGAAAACGCCTGGAAAGCGTCCGCAGCCAGTCCGGGACTGGTTTCAAACAGCAGATTGCGCTGGCGGGCCGCATAGTCCACACGACCGGCAGTCAGACCCTGCTCCAGGCAATGAAAAAATTCCAGTATGTGTCGGAAATGTTGTCCCACTGAGCTGCCCCTGTATTCCGGGAGCGCTTTTTGGTAGTCGTCGGCAGATAGCTGCGACAAAATTCCCCGAATCTGTTGTACAACGAGTTGCAGGGCTTCAGATGCTTGCATGACAATGCCGGTTTAAAAGTATCCAGGCGATTAACTGGAAAAACTGCGCAAATGTATGCCTTCTTTTCCGCTTTCCTGAAATTGTTGCCAAATTTGCCTTTAGTGTCCACCAGCGGACTTCCAACCCCCATTTTATGCTACCTACAGCGTTTATTCGGCAAATGCATCTGCGATTGGGCGACAATGACTACGAAGCCTTCGAAGCCGCGCTCGCGCAACCGCCTCCGGTCAGCATCCGGTTTAATCCGGACAAACCGGCCACCGGACATCTGCCGCCCACCCTGGCGTCGGTACCGTGGCATCCGCAAGGTTTTTACCTCGCCGAACGCCCGACTTTTACCCTGGACCCGCTGATCCACGCAGGCGCCTATTATGTGCAGGAGGCGTCGTCTATGTTCGTACACTATGCACTCGAGCAAATATACCCGGGCGAAAAGCCTGCGCGGGCACTCGACCTGTGCGCCGCGCCCGGCGGAAAAACCACGTTGCTGGCCGCTTTTTTACCCAAAGACAGCCTGCTTGTTGCCAATGAAGTGATCCGCCAACGCGTGAAGGTGCTGCGCGAGAACATGGAAAAATGGGGTCCCGTGAACATCGCCGTCACCTGCGCCGATCCGGAGGAATTCCAGCCCCTGACCGGTTGGTTCGACCTGGTGCTGGTCGACGCCCCGTGCAGCGGAGAAGGCATGTTCCGGAAGGATCCCGCAGCCGTCCGCGAATGGTCGCCCGATCACGTAGAATTTTGCTACGGACGACAGCGGCGCATCCTCAGCGCCGCCATTCAAACCCTTCGCCCCGGCGGGGTGCTCCTCTACTGCACCTGCACCTACAACCCGTGGGAAAACGACGGCATTGTGCAATGGATGCTCGACACCCATCCCATAGAACGCATCGAACTGAATCCACCCGCCGAATGGGGCGTGCTTTCTTCCGATGCCGGCCTTCACTTCTACCCCCACCGGGTGAAAGGCGAAGGCTTCTTCCTGTCCGCCCTGCGCAAAAAAGAGGGCAAAGTGCCCAAACAAGCCAAACAGGCGGGCTTCAAAAACCTCAAAGCGCTCCCCCGTGCCCTTCGGGCCGACACCTACCCGTGGGTGAACGCCGAAACAGAACCCGCCTTCTGGCAAATACCCAACGGCGAAATCCTGTTTTTCCCCGAACACCTCGAACCCGACCTGCTGCTGCTCGACAAACACCTGAAAGCCCGTTGGTTCGGCACCCTGCTCGGTGAATATAAGGGCAAAAGCCTCATTCCCGCCCACGCGCTGGCCATGAGCACCAGCGTTCAACCCCAACTGCCCTCCGTTGCACTTGACAAAGAACAGGCGCTGCTCTACCTCAAAAAGGAAAGCCCCGCGCTGCCACCCAACACCCCGCAAGGCTGGGTCGTGGCCCGGTACGCCGGACTCAACCTCGGCTGGATGAAGGTGATGCCCAACCGCGTAAACAACTACCTGCCCCAGGAACGCCGCATCCGGATGGATCTGCCGTTGCTGTCGGATATTGACGAGCCATAATGGGCCATTAATGCTTTCCGATGCAGCCCCCCATTCCCCGCCTAGGGCCGGCCAACAACCAGGCGGCCAACGGCCAACGCATCGCCGCGCAACAACGACCACGTGTATGCACCGGCAGGCCATTGCCCTGTCTGCAGGCGGGTAACCTCCTCGTCCGGCGCCAACACCCGATCGAACACTACACGCCCCAGCGGGTCGGCGATGAGCATCCGTCCGCCGCCTGAGCCATGCGTGATCGTCAACACATCATCTGCCGGATTGGGGAACAATACTACACCCGACTCCTTGCGCGCAAAATTGCGCCGCACCTCGGTATCCGGCGCCAACTCGTTCATAAACAACGGCTCCAGTGCAAAGGTATGCATGTCCGGCGTGTACAATTCCGGCGTGAGCTTGTACCCAAAGGCCAAAACATCGGGCAGATAAACATCGCTGATTGCCTTGACCCTGAACGACAAAATGGCCGATCCGGCGTCCACCTGTTCGCCTGTAACAACATCGGAAGGCATGTAAGCCATTAAAACACCGGTTGCCGTTTCGCGGAACAGCAGGGTGTCTCCAAAGTCCGCCAACGCACTCGACAACCCGCCCGACACCCATTGCAAAGCGGAGGGCGACTTGATCGCAATGCCCATCTGGATGCCCGAAAGCCGCACCGATTCGCGCAAGCGAACCCGAACGGTTGCCTCGTCGCCGGCCTTGAGGTTCAACGGCCCTGCCACCTCCAGCACCTTGACCGGCCATGCCGGCGTCGGAACGAGGGCCGAGCAGTCGACATCGCCCGTTTTAATGGCTACAAAAAAGAGGGTGTCGGCTTGCGGATCAATAAAACATCCTTGTTCCGGTATGATGCTCGTCTGAAACGGATTGGTGGGGTTCGGAAAAACAAACTGCCCGTCCACCAGACGCCAGTTGAGACTGTTGGGCCACTCGGTCAGCCGCCCGGTCAGCATCCGAAGCATCGCCACGATGTCAGCTGTATTCAGGCTACCGCTTTTGTTCACGTCGGCGCCAATCTGTTTGTAAGGCCCGCCCAGCGGTTCAATGCCCAGAATATGCCGGTACGTGGCCAACACATCAAAAAGGGAAACGCCCTGGCGAATGGCATCAATCAAAGGATCGTCGTCGGGAACAGAAGGCGTCATGCATATTTCCGTACCAGGTGGAAGCACTGCACCGGGCACCATCAGCGTGGTGCATCCCCCATCGTCCGAAAGAGTATAAGCCGTGCCGGCTGGGACGCTCACGGTGTACAGAACGTTGTTAAGCGGCACCCCGTCGGGCGTGGCGACACAGGTGGTGATGGTCAGCGCGCCGCCATACCGGATGTCCAGCGTGTACTCCAACACATCGAAAGACGGCCCTGCATCAATCCGCCACGCCACCCGGTGCATGCCATACGGCAGCAGTAACGGTAGGCGCTGGACGCCATTGCCGTCCGCCAGTTCCAGCCACAAGGTGTACACCAGGGTGTCGCCCTGCTGGACGCCGACCGGCAGCAGCCGGCTTGTGCGGTCTGCGCCGACGTATCCCGGATGGTACAGCACGGAATCGGCCGGGTGGTTGAACAGCGTCGATCGGTTGTTCAAGGGCCAAAAACCGGCCGCCATCGTCTGGCCGGTTCGCCAGACGGACTCCGGGGCGCCGTCGCCGTCCAGGTCGAGGTGAACGGCGGCCGACACCTGTTGCCCGCCCGTGCACCATGCGCCGCTCCGGCGAAGCGCCACGGCCGTTGGTTGTACCGTTGCCTCCGCCAGATCCGTTGCCCCCGAGAATGGATCAAACAACCGTGGGTCGCGCCACAGCGCCGGATCGTTATCCGAATCGTCGGAAACCACTACCGGGGCGTCGCCGGTCAGCCACTGGACACATTGCGCGTTCAGACCCGCAGTCCAGAATAAAATCGTTGCAAGTATTAAGATTTTTTTCATAAGAAAATATTTAACATTCAGGTTTGCGTCATGTGCGTGGATACTGCGCAAGCAGGAAAAACGCTGTTGCTGCCGGAATAAAAACGCAGCCTGGATTATTCTTTAACCACCTGTCCGGAATACACACCCTCCGATGTGAGCCATTGCCATACATAAACACCCGTTTCCCAATGTCCTACAGACACATCTACCCAGGCCGGGTAATCGGACGCGGAAAGGTTGCCGGCATAAACCGTCTTTCCCTGTGCATCCCATACACGCAGGGCGGCGTCGCCCTGTGTAATTGCCGGAACAGGAAAACGAAGCAGGTCCGATGCCGGATTGGGCCAGGGAGCCGGTACCGGGTCGCTGTTTGGCAGGAATGCCGTCTGCAATGAATGAATGCCGTCTGAACCGTACACTTCCGGCCGTAAGACATCCCGATCCAACCGAAGGGCATCCGACAGCCGCGCCGGCGCTTTCGATCGCACGTGCAAAGTGAGCAGGGGGTCTCCGGGCCGAAAAGCCGCTTCGCTGCCTTGCGCCCACACAAAACGCCACGTCCCTGATGTCGGTGTATGCACATCCCAGAACTCGGGTGACAGGGCCGATTGAACATCGAGTATTTCCAGCACCTCCGGATCGAACCGGAAGGCCAGTTGGGCGCCAAACCAGGGGTGTGCAGGGGGCAAAAAAACAGGCACCTTCACCACATTACCCGCTTCCAGTTGCATGTCCGGAAGCAACAAGGATTCCGCTCCCCGAACTTCCGCCTCGCCTGACAAATAGTTAAGAATATTGGAGCAGTTGACGTCTCCAACCTTGATGCCGTACATCTTTTGGGGTGGCAGAAAGGGCATGTTGATGTCAAGACTTTCCGGGAAGGTGGTCTGGAATGGGTTCTGCGGATTGGGAAACACAAAAGCGGCATCTACAAACCGCCAGGAGGTGTTGTTTGGAAACACAGTGTAAACACCCAGGATCACCTTGCGCAGCTCAACCAGGTCAAAAGACGAAATGGCCCCGGAGCGGTTCACGTCGGCGGCGATCTTCACATATGGGTCATCCAGCGGTGAGGAACCCTGAATATGTCGGCTGATTAGCACCACATCGTAGGCACTGACGCCTTTCAATGGGTCGTCGTTTTTAAGAAAATCTATTTTGTAGGGTAAAAACGGCAGATCGGGCGGAAAATAGAAGCATCCCTCCTGTTCAGACAGTACCGGAGGGGGACCCGGCGCCCCTCCCGACAGCGTTACGTTAACGCCGGGCAAATCTTTTCCGGGTTTGCACACAGGCTCTACGCAGATTTCCGGGTACCAAGGCATGGGCGTATCGCAAAAACCGTTACTCCGAATGAATATCCGCATTTGGCAGGAATCGGTATTACCGGACCGGTCCCTGGCCCAAAGGTCAAGGAGTTGTTCCCCCAGATGCATGCAGGTAAATTTGATCTGATAGACCGGGTTGCCCAACGAGTCAACCGGAAATCCGGTGCCGGTACCGTTAATACGAAAAGAGAGTTGGTTTTGATCGCCAAACGAATAATTATCCTGCACTTTTTGCAAAACATCCTGCGCCCAAAGGGTGGAGCTCGGCGGGTTACCAGGCTGAATGCCCATACTCAAATCTGCTATACACGTCACCTTCGGCGCCCCACAGTCGATCACCCTGAACACCTGCGTACAGGTGTCGCGTTCTGCGCCCCTGGAAAGCACCCACATCAGCGTGTGCGTTCCGAGGGGCAACTCTGGGTCCTGGTACACGCCGGGCGCCTGGTCGGTATGCCAGCGCAGGCGCGCGGTGAGGGTGTCGCCGGAAAGGGCCTCTTCCAATGCAAACCGGAATTTTTCACTTCCGCTTACCATCCGGTTGTCGAACAGCAAGGAGTCAAAATAGGAACCCGAGGGCAAAAGGACATTTCCAATTGGAAAATATCCTGCTGCAATGTTGTCCCCGGCGCGTAAAGCGAACTCCTGATGGCCGTCGTTGTCGGTATCCAGCAGCAATGTCCACTCCAGCGAATAGGACGAACCGCAGGACAATATGGCGCTGAAATGGAGTTGCACCGGCGCATCGCCGAGGTTGTGGGTTTCGTTTAACGGATCCCAAAAACTGAACCCGTTCCACAACAGGGCGCTGTTGTTGGTGGTGTCGCACATGGTCATTACCCCGCCTGTACAGTTGGTAATCGAGAGGCATTGGGCACTCACCCCCGTCATTGCGGGCGCCAAAGCCATCAAGAACAAAATCAGGTATTTGTTTCGGTTCATTTTTTGGAAGTTGAGTGTTATAAAATTTGTTCAAAATTAACTACAATTTATTAAAACTAAAAGTCGCACATCCGGCAAAACATATTAATAAACCCATTTTGGTTAAAAAATAGTTAAACCATCAAACAATAGATACACAGAATAGTTATAATAGCATAACTTTCACAAAAGGAAAATTATCATGAAAAACCGGCTCTTTTTGCTCATACTCACTCTGCCCCTGTTCAGCCTGCTTTCCTGCACCGTAGTACGCGAGGGGCAGGCTGGCGTCAAACGCAGGTTTGGCACATACAACGACAAGCCTTACACCAGCGGATTGAAATTCTTCAACCCGTTCACCTCGACCATCGTCAAGGTATCGACGCAAACCGAAAACCTGGAGGTGCAGGTGGAAATCCCGTCAAAGGAAGGTCTGACCATCCGTTCAGACGTCTCCATTCTGTATCACCTCAAGCTCAAAGAAACGCCGAATGTGCTGCGCAACATTGGTGTGGATTACGAATCAACCGTGATTTTGCCCGTTTTCCGATCTGCTATGGCCGACGTCTCTTCCCGCTACTACGCCAAGGACATGCACTCCGGGCAAAGCCGGGTAGACATTGAAAACGCCATACGCGACCTGATGACCGAGCGCATGGGCGACAAGGGCATCGTCATCGAAAATGTGCTGCTCAAAAGCATCCAGTTGCCGCGCAGCCTGGCGGCCGCCATTGAGCAAAAACTGGAAGCGGAACAACTGGCCCTGCGCATGGAGTTTGTGCTGCAACAAGAGAAACAGGAGGCGCAGCGCAAACGCCTGCAGGCCGAGGGGGTGCGCGACGCGAATGCCATCATCAACGAGGGGCTCTCGCCGGCCATACTTCAGTACAAATCCATTGAGGCGTGGATGCAACTTTCCCAGTCGCCAAACACCAAGATACTGGTCGGCGGCAGCGGTGGCCAGATACCCATGGTGATCACGCCCAACGACATGAAGCCCGATTAGCGAAAAACGGATTCTCTTAGTTGAGCGTTCCATCCCAACCAACGTTCAACTGGAAGAAGGTTTTGTAAACAATACGCCCGGTCGTTGCAAGAACGTACCGGGCGTTGCTTTTCTAAACGGAGTTGGCGCATGCGGTAAAACTTACCGGCCGCCAAACACTTCTTTTACCGTTTTGCCGATGCGTGCGGGGCTATGCACCACGGTGATGCCGTTTTCGCTCATGATGCGCATTTTGGCCTCTGCGGTGTCGTCGGCGCCACCGACAATAGCGCCCGCGTGTCCCATCTTGCGACCCTTGGGGGCTGTTTGGCCGGCAATAAAGCCGATCACCGGTTTTTTGTTGCCGGTTTCGCGTATCCAGCGGGCGGCGTCGGCCTCGAGGTTGCCACCGATCTCGCCGATCATGACAATGGCCTCTGTTTCCGGATCGTTCATAAAGAGTTCGACGGCCTCTTTGGTGGTGGTGCCGATGATCGGGTCTCCGCCGATGCCAATGGCCGTAGTGATGCCCAGGCCTTGTTTGACGATCTGGTCGGCCGCCTCATAGGTGAGGGTGCCTGATTTGGAAACCAGGCCAATGGGTCCCCGTTTGAAGACGAACCCGGGCATGATGCCCACTTTGGCTTCGCCGGGCGTAATCACACCCGGGCAGTTGGGGCCGATGAGCGTGCAGTTGCGCTGATCCACAAATGCTTTGGCGCGCACCATATCCTGGATGGGAATGCCTTCTGTGATGGCCACGATGACTTTGATGCCCGACGCGGCGGCTTCGATGATGGCGTCGGCAGCAAAGGCTGGCGGCACAAAAATGATGGACGTGTCGGCGCCGGCGCCGTGTACGGCTTCTTCAACGGTGTTGAAAACAGGGCGATTCAGGTGGGTTTGGCCACCTTTTCCGGGCGTTACGCCGCCCACCACGTTGGTGCCGTATTCGATCATTTGTTCGGCGTGGAAGGAGCCTTCCTTACCGGTGAAACCCTGGACGATGATCCGGGAATTTTTGTGGACTAAAACTGCCATTTGTGTTTATTTGTTGTCTTCGATGATGTACACGTCCTCATCCGGGCGTTTCATGTAATAATTTTCCCGCGCGTATTTTTCTTTGGTCAGCTCAAAATCTTCCGCTTCCGCTTTGGCCGCCTCAATCTGTTGCTGGTAAAACACCTTGTCCGCTTCCAGTCGTTGCTTTCCACGCCACAAACGCCACTGGGTAAGCGCATTGTGCCGGTCGATGATCAGCATAATAAACAGGAAGACCACAGCCGTCAACAGGTAGCGGTTTTGAAGCCTTTCGGGCAGCAGATCCCACAATGCTTTCCATGGGTTACTGGGCAGATACATGGTGTGGCAGGTTGTTCGGCCAAATGTACTGCCTTTTTGCCGAACGGCAACACGCAAACTATAAAAGAGGATCGATGCAGTCAAACAGGCGCGCAGAGATATCGCCGATCTCCCCTTTACCGTCTATGCTGTAGCTCACGCCCTTTTCCGCGTAGTAGTCGAAAACCGGGGTGGTTTCGCTTTTATACACGGAAATGCGGTTTCGAATGATGTTATCGTCGTTGTCATCTGCTCTTCCGGAGGTTTCGCTGCGCAGTTTGATGCGCGCTACGATCTCGTCGTCGTCCACCTGCAAGGCGAGCAAAGCATTTAGCCTGGTGTGTTTTTCTGCCAATAAGGCGTCGAGTGCCTGTGCCTGGGGTATGGTGCGTGGAAAGCCGTCGAATATAAAACCCCGTGCGTCCGGATGGGCTTCCACTTTATTGCGCAACATGCCGATTGTCACCGCATCCGGAACCAACTCGCCCTTGGCGATGTAGGATTTGGCTTCCAGGCCCAGCGGTGTGTTGTTACTCATTTCGAAGCGGAACAGGTCGCCCGTGCTGATATGCACCAAACCATATTTTTCAATTAAAATGGCTGCTTGTGTGCCTTTTCCCGAACCGGGAGGGCCGAATAAGATCAGGTTAATCATGTAAGGTTGTGAGATATGCCAAAAACTACCTTTTTTCGAGAAACAAAAAACCGCCGGTAAAGTTAAGGGATCGAACCCAAAAACCCGTCAGAAATCTGTAAACCGGTACCGCTCGCCATACTTTTGTATCCATTGCAAAAGGGAAAAAGCATCCGCCGCCTGGAATAATTCCGTTCCCGGGTTTTGGGTGGCGGCCGATCCGCAGGCAACGCCGGTTTGCGCCATCTGGCGGTAAGTGTGGCCTTGTGCCAGCGACCACACCATGCCGGCCACCATGCTGTCGCCGGCGCCGACCGTGCTTTGTTTTTTGACCATGGGCGCGGGTATGTGCTCAAATCCGTCTTTGGTGACCAACAAGGCGCCCTGAGGGCCCAGAGAGACCACCACCACCTCACACAGTCCCCTGTGGATGATGTCCAGGGCGGCATCATCCACCTGGTTCATTTCTAATTTCGATACACCGGCAAGCGCACTCAGCTCGCCCAGATTGGGCTTCAGGAGGAATACGCCCACATCGGTTGCCGCACGTAGCGCAGGCCCGGAGGTGTCGATGACCAGTTTGGCGCCCGTTGCCTTGGCGCGTTCGGCGACAACCGAGAAAAAAGTCTCCGGCAACCCCAGCGGCAGACTGCCGCTGGCCACCACCAGGTCGGGTTCCAGCCCAAAGAGGGCGTCGAGGCATTCGTTGGCCTCGGCCTCCGTCAGGGGCTCTCCCGGCAAGGTAAACCGGTACTGTACGTTGGAGACGCTTTCTGTTACGGAGATGTTTTCCCGGGTTTCGTTGCCGGCCGGAATGGCCAGCGTCGGTATTCCCGCCCGCTTCAGCAACGCCTTCAACTGTTCGCCCGCGCTCCCCCCGACCGGGAAAACGGCGGTACTGTGCCCACCCAGCTTGTGAATCCCCTTGGAAACATTGATGCCGCCACCGCCGGCATCGGTGCGCATGGGGGTACACCGGAGTTTTTGCTCCGGTATCAGGCGTTCAACGGTGGTGCTTTTGTCCAAAGCCGGGTTCAGGGTCAAAGTGGCTATTTTCATGTCTTCTCGCTTTGTCCAACCAAAGGTAATTGGTTTTGTTTTGCCCTTCACCATGTATATTGAACTGAACGAATCCCTGTTGCAGGAAGCCACCCATTGGTTGTGCGACCGCGACCCCATTTTGCTCGGGGTGTTCCGGCAACACAGCTACCCACCGCTGTGGAACCGCACACCCGGGTTTTCCACCCTGGCGCACATCATCCTTGAACAACAGGTATCCCTCGCATCCGCCAACGCCTGCTTTCGCCGGCTTCAGGATCAGGTGGGTGAGGTGACCCCGGCTGCTTTTCTGTCCCTCACCGACGAAACGCTCCGAACCCTGGGGTACAGCCGCCAGAAAATCCAGTACACCCGCAACCTGGCCGAACACATCCACGACGGCAGGCTTGACCTCGACCTGCTAAAAATCCGGTCCGACGACGAGGTCCGGCAGACGCTCACCCACCTGAAGGGTATCGGCAACTGGACGGCGGACATATACCTCTCTGAATGCCTGCTGCGGCCCGACATACTCCCCCAAGGCGATATAGCCATGCTGGAAGCCTGTAAAATGTTATACCTGTTGCCCCATCGTCCGGATCACCCTACCTTCGTCCGGCTAACCGATCACTGGCGCCCCTGGCGGTCCGTTGGAACGCGCCTGCTCTGGCACCATTATCTCAACCGTTGAACCTTCGTTATGGCCAGTTTTTTCAACAACAAACGCATCTGGATCACCGGCGCATCTTCCGGCATCGGCGAATCGCTCGCCATGGCCCTGGCCAAACAAGGCGCCGGCCTCATCCTGTCTGCCCGCAATGCCCGGGAGCTCGAACGCGTCGCTCAGGCGTGCAAGGAGGCCGGCGCACCCGAAACGATCGTCCAGCCACTGGACCTGGAACATTACCTTCAACTGCCCGACATTGCCGATCACATAATCCGAAAGGTGGGCAAAATAGACGTGCTCATCAACAATGGCGGCATCTCCCAACGCGCCAGGGCGCTCGACACCACCCTTGATGTGGATAAAAAACTGATGGACGTAAACTACCTGGGTACAGTGGCGCTAACGAAAGCCGTGCTGCCTCACATGTTGCTGCACGAACTGGGACACATCGTGGTGGTCAGCAGCCTGGTGGGCATCATCGGCTCCCCCTTGCGGTCTTCCTATTCCGCTGCCAAACATGCCCTTCACGGATTTTTCGATAGCCTGCGCGCCGAACTGGCGGAAACACCCATCCGGGTGACCATCATTTGCCCTGGTTTCATCCGGACCAACGTAAGTAAAAATGCCCTGACCGGCGATGGCCAACCGCAGGGAAAAATGGACACCGCCACCGGAAAGGGTATGCACCCCGATGTGCTGGCGCGTAAAATACTGCGTACCATGGAGAAAGGCCGGGAGGAGGCCTATTTCGGCGGCCGCGAGATCCTGGCCATCTACCTGAAACGTTTTTTCCCGGGTTGGTTTTCACGGATCCTCCGACGCGCGAAAGTCACTTGATTCCAGGCAACCGTTTCTACTTACACCTTGGTCGTAGCCAGTATGCGTTTGATGCTGTAACGTCCGCTTCCCTTGCCCGCCAGCATCAGTAAACCGCCAATAATGGCGATGTTCTTCATGAACAATATGCTCTGCAACCGAAGTTGGTCTCCTTTGGGGTAGTTCCAGAAATCATGTATAATAAACGTGATCGGCGCCCAATACAGCAGCAGCAACACCACGCCGAATGTGGTTCGGTATCCGATCAACACCAGCACTCCGCCAAACAACAGCAAGAAAGTGGTCGCATAGATCATCAGATCAGGATGCCACGTAAGGCCATACAGCGCCATGGTCTCCTTCGTCTTTTCCATGTATAACGCTGTATCAAATGCCTCAAAAATGAAAATAGCCGCTAAAAAAATGCGACCCACCAGATCAACGATGTCCCGCATGCGTAGGGTGTTTGGTTAGCGGAGTGAAGGTACACCTTTTTCGAATGCGGAATGATTCGAATGCGGAATGTCGAATGCGGAATAAGGGTGCTCTTGGTTATCCGTAGTACCAAGAGCACCCTTATTCCGCATTCGACATTCCGCACTCCGCATTCGAAAAAAAAAGCCCCCCTCCAGCATGCGGAGAGAGGCCATCCCAAAAACCGATTTTAAAGTACAAAATCGCTTTTCAGAATCCCGACAGGCTCGAGTGCCGGGTTCGTATGTGTCTTCTTGATCACCGCCGGAGGCGCCAGGGCGCTTCGGTTTCCTTGTGTCGGCGCCCTGGCTTTTCCTGCGGTGGTTGTGGCTTACTTCGTCTGAATCATCGACTTGGTAGCGCTGTCTTTCGCCGTTTCGAGGCGGTAGTACAGCATACCCGTCGTGTTCAGCAGCGAGCGGTCGATCATCACCGTGTTGTAACCTTTGGTGTAGTCGGCCGTTTGCTGGAAGATCACGCGACCCGACTCATCGAAGATCGACAGCGTAGCTTCAGCTGCCTCGGGCAGGTGGAAGCCGATCATCGTCTTGCTGATGAAGGGGTTCGGTACGTTTTGGTACAGTTCGAAGCCTACGCCGGCGATCGTGGCGCCGTCGAAG
>JBGSTG010000138.1:0-15270 GCA_041736625.1 Saprospiraceae bacterium
GGCGCCGGCGCCGGCCACTTCGGCGGCCGCCGGACATCCCTCACCCGCCGCCGCCAAGATCCTCAAGGAAAGCGGCGTGAGCCCCGCCGACGTCAATGGCAGCGGTGTGGGTGGACGCATCACCAAGGAGGACGCCCTGAAAGCCGCCACCGACAAACCTTCCGCCCCCGCGGCAGCGCCAGCACCCGCCGTTGCCCCGAAAACCCCGGCGCCGGTAGCGCCCACTACCCTCTTCTCCCGCGGAGAAGACCGCCAGCGCATGTCCCGCATGCGGCGAACCATCGCCAAACGGCTGGTGAGCGCCAAGAACAACACCGCCATGCTCACCACGTTTAATGAAGTGGACATGAGCGGCATCATGAAACTACGGGAAACGTACCAGGACGCCTTTGTCGCCAAATACGGCATCAAACTGGGGTTCATGTCCATCTTCGCCAAAGCCTGCGCCAAGGTGCTGCTCGACATGCCCGACGTGAACGCCATGATCGACGGCGAAGACGTGGTGTATCACCAGTACGTGGACATCAGCATCGCCATCAGTACACCAAACGGGCTGGTCGTCCCGCCGTTGCGCAACGTCGAAAGCCTGGGCTTCCATGAGATCGAATACAAGATCAAGGACCTGTCGGCGAAAGCGCGCGACGGCAAGCTGTCGCTCGAAGAAATGAGCGGCGGCACATTCACCATCACCAACGGCGGCATCTTCGGCTCGCTGAACAGCACGCCCATCATCAACGAGCCACAAAGCGCCATCCTCGGCATGCACGCGATCAAAGACCGTCCCATCGCCGTAGACGGAGCCGTGGTGATCCGCCCGATGATGAACCTGGCCCTCAGCTACGACCACCGCATCATCGACGGCTCCACCTCGGTGTCGTTCCTCGTCAAGGTCAAAGAACTGCTAGAAGACCCCACCAAACTGCTGCTGGGCGTGTAATCGGGCTTTTTGTCCCTGGCCCGACATAACGAAATCCGGAGCGCGTCGTTTTCTTTTCCATGAAGCGACGCGCTCTTTTGTTTTTACTCGGTCACCTGGCGGGTTACGTCACCGCACAGGGGCCGCTCGACGGGTACCTGAAGGGCAAGGGAGTGCTCGACCTGGCGCCGTCTTTTTCCTTCAACAGCGCAGACCAGTTCGACGGCGGCAACGGGGAAACGTTCGATGTCCCTTTTCGCGGCAACACCCTCAGTCTGTTCGCCGAATACGGCCTCTCCCCCACCCTCGACGCCGTGTTCACTGCCGCAACCGTGTTCACCTCCGAACAAAGCGGCCTCCAGGACGGAGGTCTGTACCTGAAATACCGCCCATGGTACAAAACCTACTCCAATAACCACAAACTCGGCCTCCTGCTGGGCAGCGGCCTGAGTTTTCCGCTGTCGGACTACGATCCGCTGGAAACCGGCGCCCTGGGGCAAAAAGCCGTGGCCCTGCCCGCCCGAATCATCGCCCAATGGGAAACCCCGTGGGGACCCTTCTTTAACCTCACCGGCGGATACAACTGGCGGCTGGACAAGCTGAAGCCCGAGGACGTCGAAGCGGTCATGCAGGAAAACCCCGACTTCGTGCCGGTCGACCCGGCCCCCTACGCGACTTTCATGTGCAAGATCGGCGTACCCACCAAACACCTGTACGCCGACGCCTGGATCGAATGGCAACTCACCGAAGGCGGCTCCGATTTCATGCCCAATGTACCCGACCTGCCGCAGGCATACGGCGTTTCATACACCCAGATCGGCGGAACCGTCTATTTTTCCGAAAGCGGACGGAACGGCGTCTTCCTCAGCTCCGGATACATCCTCCAGGGACGCAACACCAGCCGGACCCTGCGCCTGACCGTGGGAGCCGTGCTGAAACTGGGGGCGACGGCGACGGTCCATCGCGATGCGCCATAATGACACTCCGGGTGCGCGCACGCGGCCATAATGGCATAAATGCAGGGCTGGAATGCATTTTGACGATTGAGAATCACAAAAACTACGCTCATGTCAGGCAAAGCCCAATCTTTCCCCGCGCCCAAACAGTCGGGGATTTACTTTGACGATTTCATCACGCGCAACCGCTGGGAAATGGGCGCGCAAATGCCCATGATCCACATCGGCATGATGCCGCCCGCCAATATTTACGAAACGCGCGAATCATTCACCATTGAAATGGTCGTGCCCGGCGTGCTGCCGGAAGAGTTGCAGCTGGAGATGCGCGAACGCGCACTCATGGTGACCTACTCGCCAAAGGAAAATACGTTTGAACCCCTTAACGAAAAAAGGATATGGCGGCAGGAGTTCCGCATACCCGCTTTTCAACGAAACTTCGACATTCATCCCGGCATTGTCGAACCGGAATCAATGAAATGGCACGCCGAAAACGGGCTGGTTCGGGTTGTTTTTGCCAAAAGAGCCGAAATGGCCGGCCGGATGTTGCCGATCGTGCCGTTTTCTTTGAACTAGCGCAACCGGTATTTTCCATTTGCGAATGTTGGAACACGGATAAAACGGATCGCTTCGCGAACACAGATTTTCACAGATTTTTTCCCAAAAACTAAAAAAATCCGTCGTATCCGTGTTCGCAAAGCGATCCGTTTTATCCGTGTTCCATCACACAAAGGCGAAAGGTTTTCGCCATTGGAGTGATAATGTCAACTTATCGCTTCACCAGTTTCTCAACAAACGACCCGGCACTGCTGTCCAGGCGCAGCAGGTACATACCCGGCGTGATGCTCGCCGCGTCGATGGGAACGATTTGTCCTTTTACCAGCCGATTCAGGTTTTGTTGCCACACCAAACGACCGTCGGCGCCGAAAAGGCGCAAGGCGACCTCTTCGTCTATGGTTTCCGAACTGCTGAGGTAAAATACATCGGAAGACGGGTTGGGTTGTACGCGCAGGATCGAAGCCAGTGCCTGATCGGGTTCGTCGGTGGAGACCACGACGGGTTCGAAGATGGTACCGCGTTCGGGCAAGGCCACGCAAGCCTGGTCGCCGGCAGATGAGGACACGCAGGCCTCGGGGTTAACATTGTACATATCGATGAACTCCAGACCGTCGACGATCCAGCCGCCATCGGCTACGTTGTTCGTTATATCCGAAACAAAACGGAATCGGAGGTTGATCTCCCGGCCAGCAAATTCACTCATGTCCACATAGCTTTGCACCCAGCCGTTGGAGTTTCCGGAGAAGCCACGGAGGAACGGAATCGGGACGGTATTGTAGGAGACGCCACCGCTGTAGGTTCCGCGGAACAGTTTCTCGTCGTCGAAGCGTATCCACTTGTTGTCGCCGGCGACTTGCACCTCGATAAAGCCGGCGTCGAACGAGAAGGCCGTGTTGTACTGGTGCCAGAAACGCATCACCGGCTGGTTGCCGCTTACGGGGATGGGTGTGAAGTTGGTCAGGTGGAAGTCGTTATCTTCGTCGGTCTCCGAATTGGCACGCCAGGCGAATGCACCTACTTTTACATCGTTGTCCTGCAGGAAAAACAGGCTGGTGCCGAAGGAGCCCCAGTCGATATCGGTCTCCAGATCGTCGCGGTAAACGCCGATGGAGCCGGTCGAAGGGTCTGTTTTGGCTGTGTAGGTCAGTTCTACAACCTGAAGGTTGGGCATATCGCCCAGGTTCCACACGATGAGGTTGCCGTTTAGCACGCCGCCGTTGGAGGCGCTCACCAGGGTGGCGCCGGCTGGCAGTTCGTCGGTCACCACCACATTAGGGGCGGTGTCGCCCTTGTGGTTGGTCACGGTGATGGTGTAGGTCACGGGGTCGCCGGGGACAACCAGATTGGTGCCTGTTTTGGCGATTTTAAGCTCGCGGATGCAGGTCGGGATGGGGTTAAAATCTTCCACACCGTCCGACGACTCATTGCTGCTGCCTTGGCTGGCGTTGATGCCCATGCCACGACGTGCGAACACTTCGGAGATGAGGCAGGTGTCCTGTCCATCGTTGTTGATGATATCGGCCTGCAGGATGGCATTGCGTCCGTCGATGAACCCCGGAAAGCAGGGTTGCAGCTTCATGCCGTCCATGACCAGCTGGATGGCGCGGGCGTTGCCGCTGGAGGTGTTGGTCAGGTCCGGGTCGAACCCGTATTTTTCAGAAAGCGCCCAGTACAGATCCCACAGGGTACC
This sequence comes from Saprospiraceae bacterium, assembly GCA_041736625.1. Taxonomy (GTDB): domain Bacteria; phylum Bacteroidota; class Bacteroidia; order Chitinophagales; family Saprospiraceae; genus M3007. The sequence continues at coordinate 4,118 of JBGSTG010000138.1, forward strand.
GGCCCATATTTCGCCCAGGGGGTGCGGAATGCCGCTGGTGGCCACATCGCCGAAGGTGAGCGGGAATGTATTCATATCTGCACTGTACGGGAAGCGACGAATGCCCACCCCCTCGTTGCTTTCACGCAATACAAAGGTGCCAATACCCCTTCTTTTTTCTGCCACGTCGCCGGGTTTGGCGGTGGTGATGAGCGCCATAAAGTCGCTCCATCCTTCGCCCATCTGCTCTTCGTTGCCCAGGCAGCCGGCTTGCGACGGGCCACCGGTAAGGCGGTTGGAGATGCCGTGACCAAATTCGTGGGCGATGATGCCGTTGTCGAAGTCGCCGTCGAGGCGTGCCGGTCCGGCCACGGTGGGCAGCACGATGGACACGTTCAGGCCTTGTCCGACAAACTGCCGGAGTCGGTCGCACTCCAGTTTACCCATAGACACCACCGGGATCTGGTTGGCCTGGTTGCCGACCGAGCCGGGGCTCATGCCCATGGCGCCGTCCTCGAAGTTGCAGATGATGCAGCCGACGGCGCCTGCGTTTTGAGCGCCCAGCGCCTTTTCGCCGAACTCACAGCCGCCACGGTCGATGAGCACGATCTTGCCTGCCACGTCGTTCACGATGGGGAAGCAGCCCTGTGTAGGGTCTGCCGAAGCGTCGTCTACGATCTCCACGTCGGCCGTCACCGGCGTGGTGGTGATGGCCTTGCCCCAGCCTGCAGCGGCTTGTGCGGCGTAGGTGCCCAGTACGGCCACGGGGGCGTTGGCGCGCACGAGGTTGCCGGCCTGACCGTCCCACACAAACATCTGCATGCGGCCACCGCCGCCGTCGGCCGGTGTGGCGAAGTTGGCGTTGTTGGTTCCGCCGCCGTCCTGCGCTTCGGCGCGCACGTAGTCGCCTCCTGCGCCCCCGCGTCCATAATTATTTTGCTGGAAGTTGCCGGCCGCCTCATCGAAACCGAAGCGGTACGCGATGTCGTGCATCATGTTGTTCATGTAGAACAGGTTGACGATGGCGGCGTTGAGGTTGGGCAAGGGCTCCGCGTTGGGGTCGTACGGGAAGTCGAAGATCAGGCCTGGGCCGCCGTCGGGGCCCGGCGCTGCCGGCGGAGCGTTGTCGTCGTTGATGTCTTCATACGCGAACACGTTGTTTCCGCGCGGAATGGTGTACTCCGGGCCTGCTTGTCCGTCGGTGTCGTGCCAGCCAAAAGGCGAGGCGGCGGGGTCATGCGGGGTCGCCACCAGCTCGTGTGTGCCGTGCTCGGGGCTCTCGGCAGGCAGGGGGAATACCCGGTAGGTGCCGCTGGCACCTGCCACAGCAGCAGATTTTTGTTGGGATCCGGTTTGGTCGGCACAGGCGCCGCCGGCGCTGTGCGTGTGCGGGATGTCTCCCGACTGGCAATAAACGGTGTAGTTGTGCTTGTTGATGATCTCCCCGGTCTGGGCGTCCACCACCAGGCTCCAGATGTCTGAAGTGTTGGCCTGATCGATTTCCAGGTGCCAGCCGAGGCGCACCCGGCCGTCCTGCATCGGCTGATAAACGGCAGAAACGGGGATGGGTTGGCGGGAGATGGCGCCGCCGTCGAACACGAAGTGGCGCGCGTCCAGCTGTTCCCGCACCGAGGGCGTGGCGAAGCCCTGGAAACCGAGGTGCAGGCGGGCCATGTCCACCGCTTTGGCTGCGCTGAGCGAGGGCATGGTGGTGTTCACGCGAGCGGCGAGCTCGGGCACAAAACGGTGGGTATTGTGCATGACCTTGTTGTCGGGCAGCACGTGCAGGCCGATCAGGCCGTTCTGCACCGGGATGCCCTTGTACATCTGTTGCAGCCAGACGTGGGTGACGCCGTTGTGTTTGGTCCTGTACTCATCGGAAACGCGCAATTCAGCGACGTCCGCCGCCGTCAGGTTGAACCGGGCGGGGTCGTTGCGCAGAAATTCAATGGCCGTTTCGCGGGGTCCGCGAGCCTGTTGACCGAAAGCGTTGACGGATAAACACAGCAAGAGCCCCACGTTGAGGAGGCTCGAGGAGTGGAAAAGTCTCATCGTAGGAAAAATTTGATTTGGTGAGCAAAAGAAGCTGAATAAAGCAAAGGTTTGGCAATGACGTCTATAAAACAACACATCCGGAGTTGGTTTAATAAACAGCCGACAAAAGTATGTATTCACGCGCTGTACACGATGCCTTTGCTTACAAATGCCACAAATAGCCAATTCCGGGGGGCTGTTATCGATCTTACGAATTTCTTTTTTAAACGCGGCAGTTCATTACCTTTGCCTGAAACATCCTACCTTATTCTTTCCATCATACCACCATCCAACCTGGAGACCGGCCCGGTAGCTATGCCCGAAGTCAAAATATTTTCCTGCACTGCATCCCAGCAACTCGCAGCAGAGGTCGCGTATTTTTATGACACACCGCTGGGCGACAAAACGCTGGCCCGATTCAGCGACGGTGAGATGCAAACCATCATCAACGAGAGCGTGCGCGGTTCGTATGCCTTTTTCATCCAGAGCACCTGCCAGCCGCACGACAACCTCATCGAACTGCTGCTCTGGATCGATACCGCCAAACGGGCCTCGGCCGGTTACATCACCGCCGTTATTCCCTATTTCGGCTACGCCCGCCAGGACCGCAAGGACAAGCCGCGCGTGCCCATCAGCGCCAAACTGGTCGCCAACCTGCTCACCGCCGCCGGCGCCAACCGGATCATGACCATGGACCTGCACGCCGACCAGGTGCAAGGGTTCTTTGACATTCCCGTGGATCACCTGCGCAGCGAGCCGATCTACATCGCTTACCTGGAACATCAGGACCTCTCGCAGACCATCTTCGCCAGCCCCGACGTCGGCGGCGTCAAAAGAGCTCGCAATTACAGCAAACACTTCAATTGCGACCTGGTCATCTGCGATAAATACCGCGCCAAAGCCAATGAAGTGAGCGCCATCACCGTCATCGGCGAAGTGAAAGACCGCGACGTGATCCTCGTCGACGACCTGGTGGACACCGCCGGCACCCTCTGCAAAGCCGCCGACGCCCTCATCGCCAAAGGCGCCCGCTCGGTGCGCGCCATCTGCACCCATCCGGTGCTCTCCGGCAAAGCCTACGAGAACATCGAAAATTCGCAGCTCACCGAACTGATCGTCTGCGATACCATCCCGCTGCGACGCCCTTCAGAAAAAATCAAGGTGCTCTCCACCGCCAAGCTGTTCTCCCGCGCCATTCGCAACACGGTGGAGCATAAGTCTATTGCGGCGTTGTTTTTGGGACAATGAGGCGAATGCGGAATGCGGAATGCGGAATGCGGAATGCGGAATTTCGCAACTCTTGGTTTCAACGTGCAACCAAGGGCAAATTTATTCCGCATTCCGCATTCCGCATTCCGCACTCAATAGACTTTTTCCCCCCGCTTCAACCAAACGCCCCAAACCTGGTCATACGCATGCACACGGGTGGTGGGGCCTCTTTTATCGTACACAGCATGCCCCTGGTTGACCCACTCAAAAATACCCCCGTACAGGTTGGAAACGTTTTTGAAGCCCGCTTTCTGGAGCTTTTCGGCCACTTTTTCGCTGCGGTAACCCACCGAGCAGTACACGATTAGGCGGGCATCTGTGGGTATGGATTTTACGGTGGACAGGTTGAAATGGTCGTATCCTACGTGGTATGCGCCTTCTATGTGGCTTACATCGAACTCCCGCTGCTCCCGGGCATCCAGAAAATACACCTGCTCTTTTTTGAGCCCCTGCACGGCGGGTACCGACATTTCCGACACCGAGTGCGACAGCAGGGCGCGGAGCATGGCGTCGTAGGTGCTGCTGCCCACCTGTCCGGACGCCGTAAGGGACGAAAACCCGGTAATTAGCGAGAGCAGGCCAAAAATTCTGGTGATGGTTGACTTCATGTCACAAAAATAAAAAAATCCTACTGCTTTCACGTTACAGCAGTAGGATCATCAAAACATACTATGAGAAAACTGGTTCAAAAGTAGTTCGACCGGGTTTCCCAAAAGTAACTGTTTTAGGGTACGGCGATAAATGCGAGAATTCGGCGCCCGGCCTCAGGAATACTGTTCAACGTAGTATTGCCGGTAGGCGCCGGAGACCACATGCTCGAGCCATGCGCGGTTTTCCAGGTACCATTGGGCGGTTTCCCGGAACCCCTCTTCGAAGCGAATGGAGGGCTCCCAGCCGAGTTCGCGGCGGATCTTGGAGGCATCAATGGCGTATCGGCGGTCGTGGCCGGGACGGTCCTTCACGTAGGTGATCAGTTGACGGGAAGTGCCTGCGGGGCGGCCGAGCAGTTCGTCCATGATGCCGCAGAGTTTCTCCACCAGGTCGATGTTTTTCCATTCGTTGTTTCCGCCGATGTTGTACGTCTCCCCGGTTTTTCCCTGGTGGAACACCACGTCTATCGCTGCGGCGTGGTCTTTTACCCAGAGCCAGTCGCGGGTGTACTTGCCGTCGCCGTAGATCGGCAGCGGTTTGTTTTCCACGATATTATGGATGACCAGGGGGATGAGTTTTTCCGGAAACTGGTTCGGCCCGTAGTTGTTCGAGCAGTTGGAGATCACCACGGGCAGGTGGTAGGTGTGGTACCAGGCGCGCACGAAGTGGTCGCTGCCGGCCTTGGACGCCGAATAGGGCGACCGCGGGTCGTAGGCGGTTTCTTCGGTGAAAAAACCCTCGTCGCCGAGAGAGCCATACACCTCGTCGGTAGATACGTGGTAGAACCGGCGTCCTTCCATGTCGTTTTTCCAAGCGTTGTGCGCGGCATGGAGCAGGTTTACGGTGCCCATGATGTTGGTTTCGACGAAAGCCATCGGGTTGGCAATGGAGCGGTCGACATGGCTTTCGGCGGCCAGGTGAATGACGCCGGTAAACGCGTGGCGCGCAAACAGGTCGGCCAGGAAAGCCCGGTCGGTGATGTCGCCTTTTTCAAACAGGTAATTGGGTGCGTCCTGCACATCGTTCAGGTTTTCCAGGTTGCCGGCGTAGGTAAGCGCGTCGAGGTTGACGATTTGATAGGCCGGGTATTTTTGCACCAACAAACGGACGAGGTGCGAGCCGATGAAGCCCGCGCCCCCCGTGATGAGCAGTTTATGCATATTCTTCTACTTTAACGACTTTTTTGAAATACTCGTAAGTCAATTTTAGTCCTTCAGCCCGATCAAAGCGGGGTTCCCATCCGAGTATGGTGCGCGCTTTGGTGATGTTGGGCTGGCGTTGTTTGGGGTCGTCGACCGGCAGCGGACGGTAATCGATGTAGGCCTTGGGGTTTTGCACCAGTTCCAGGATTTCTTTGGCGAAGTCCAGCATGGTGATTTCCGACGGGTTTCCGATGTTCACCGGCAGGTGGTAGTCGCTGAGCAGCAGGCGGTAAATGCCTTCAACCAGATCGTCGACGTAGCAAAAAGCGCGCGTCTGGGAGCCGTCGCCGAACACCGTGAGGCCTTCGCCGCGAATGGCCTGGCTGAAGAAAGCGGGCAGCACACGGCCGTCGTTTACGCGCATGCGCGGGCCGTAGGTGTTGAAAATGCGGATGATGCGCGTTTCCACCTGGTGGTAGTTGTGGTAAGCCATGGTGATGGCTTCGAGGAAGCGCTTGGCCTCGTCGTACACCCCGCGCGGACCCACCGGGTTCACGTTGCCCCAGTATTCCTCTGTTTGCGGGTGCTCCAGCGGGTCGCCGTACACCTCGGAAGTGGAGGCTACGAGGATGCGGGCGCCTTTTTCGCGCGCCAGACCCAGGCAGTTGTGGGTGCCGAGGGCGCCTACCTTCAGGGTCTGTATGGGCATCTGGAGGTAGTCGATGGGGCTGGCCGGGGAGGCAAAATGCAGGATGTAGTCCAGTTTTCCGGGAATATGGATGAACCGGGTTACATCGTGGTGGTAGTATTCAAAGTTTTTTTCCTTGAAAAGATGCTCGATGTTGGCCAGGTCGCCGGTCAGGAGGTTATCCATGCCGATGACCTCATAGCCCTCGGCCATGAAGCGGTCGCACAGGTGGGAGCCCAAAAATCCGGCCGCACCGGTGATCAATACGCGTTTTTTCGTCATTGGGTTGGGAGTAAAGATTTAGACGATGAAAGGAAGGATATGAAAGGGTTGTTGCACACCCAAAAGACATACAACAACAAAGGTAGAACATTCTCCATTACGAAAAAGTATGCCAAAGAACCCGCTAAACGGACACCTTGACGCCAATTTACGGATTAAATTTCAATTAAATAAACGGATTATGCATAAAGAATGTATTTTTGCATTCGTATTCCTGCCTCCCTCAGCAGCATTTCTAACCAATCCGCTCTCAAAATGTCTGCTATTCTCACTGTCCTGCTAGGGCTTATCTTTGTCATGCTTTTGTTCAGCATGTTGGCTTCCGCCATACTTGATTTAATCAAAGGGATGTTTCAAGTCAAGGGAAAACGGATGCAACAAACGCTTCAAGTCATGCTCAAAGATGAAGCGCCCCAATTTTACAACCACCCCTATTTTAAACTATTGCAGCGCGAACCATCCTCCGGACGCGCCTCTTGGCGCTCGCGGAGACGGGAGGCCATCACCAAGGTGGATGGAGAAGCGTTCAGCTCGATTATTCTGGACTTGTTAACCAAGGACCAGCCCAGCCTCAAAAACGGCGTTGAAAAAGTTAACAATCCGGATATCAAGGCGTTATTCCAGTTGTTTTACCATAAATCGGGTGAAAATCCAGATGCCTTTTCCGGGTTTCTGCAAAAATGGCACGCCGGTATGATGAACCTGATGCAGGAAGCCTATCAGCGGTGGCTGCAATTTTTGAATTTTATCATCGGACTGGTGCTGGCCATCAGCTTTAACGTAGATCCTTTCACGATCTACCAGCACTTGTCCTCCAACCCGGAAATGGCGGAGAGGGTGGCGAACGCGGCAACGAGCTTCGCCGAAACACACCAGGGGCAGCAGCAACTGGCCACCACTTTGGGGATTGATGAAACGAAAACCAAAATAGACTTCCTCGAACAAAACATCAAAGCGCTCGAATCGCCGCTGGGTATCGGTTGGCAACAGGTGAAATGGACGGATGCCATGAACCCCATCTGGTGGATATACCACATCGTGGGCTGGATCGTAACGGCCATGTGCATTTCCTTCGGTTCCCCCTTTTGGTTTGACCTGATGAAAAAAATCATCAGCATGAAAGGTGACGGATCCTCCGCAGCACCCAGCACCACAACGATCGTAATGCCGCCCACGCAACAACCGGCCTATCCGCCTGCCGGCAACGGCTACTTCAACACGCCGGCAGCCGGGAACAATCCCTACGACATACCCGCCGGCGCAAGCGCCTCGCCATACGACGTGCCGGCTGCAACGGGAGCACCGCCATCATCGCCCTACAACGTGCCGGCCACATCCACGCCTGTAACATACGACGTTCCCGCCCAATCAACCCTCCCGCCCACCGAAATCACAGCCGAAGAAAACCCTTTTGACGAACTGAGCGGCCGCTTCGACCATTACTAATCGCAAACAACTTATGTCTGCACTGTCCAACATCTGGCGAAACATTCCCTGGGAGGACTTTTCCGACCCAGCCATGAAAACTATGGCCGTTGGGCTGCAGGCACGTCTGGTCGACCTCGGCCTGCTGGACCCCATCGTTTCCGGAACGGCGGCGAAAGCTTTTGGCCCGGTGGCGAAAGCCGACGGCATCGTTGGGCTGAACACCCGAAACGCTTTCTTTGAGTTTTGCCGCCTCAGCGGGCATAGATTCAACGAAAAATTCGCCACCACCGACCAGCTGCGCCGGCTCGGCATGGCCAACCCCTATACCTTCCTGCCCGTCGCCGTCGCCCACCAGCCCGGCGAACCAACCTCCGTTCGATTCGCCAAACGCGTGCTGCGCTACATGCACCGCAAAGGCTACTGGATCGCCCGCAGCCCCAATATGTACAACATCGTTTATGTGGAAGGCGCAAACGCCGACGGCCGCCCCAACGCCGACCGATTCGACGAGTGGAACGACCGCCGCCTCGTCATCCGCATCAACCAACCCGGTGGGCAGCCCGAAATGGTGGTCAACGACCAGGCCACCACCGAGCCGGGCCGATACTACACCCAGTATCCGCTCAATCCCAACGGCGCCGCCCGCATCGCATTCGGCCAGTACAAGGCCTGGCGCGTCGGCCTGCACAGCGGCTGGCAACCCGCCCTCGTGCAACGCGGACTGGTCAGACTCCATCGGGACAAAAACAAAAACGGGTTTCGCGATAATGCAGACCCCATCGACATCGGCGACCACTTCGGCATCAACCACCACTCCACCCAACCCAACTTCAGCTCCGCCTCCATTGGCCGGTACAGCGCCGGCTGCCTGGTGGGTATGCGCTATGAGTGGCACCTGAAATTCCTCAACATCGTCAAACGCGATGTGCGCTACGCTCGTAATCATCAATATATGTTCATGACCGCCGTCATCCCCGGCGACGATCTGGCAAAAACCGAACCGATATGAAAACGTACAAAATCCACTACGGTGGAAAAAATGGTCAGGTGCTCGAGCTGAAAGAGAGCGCCGACATGGTGGTCGTCCGCACCAAAAAAAACCAGTCACTGGAAGAGACCAACCTCAAACCCCAAAGCCGGGAAATGCTCCGGGAAAGCACCGAAGTGCTGGCCTTGCCCGACGCGGGTGTTACAGTGCACCGCACGCCGGAACAACCGGACGGGCTGGAGTCCACCTCCATGCGCGATCAAATGCGCAGCTCCCTTAAAGATGAATCGGACCTGCGCTTCGCCGGTCGTGTGCTCGAAGAGGCGGCCACCGGTAAACCCGTGCTGTACACCGAAAATTTCTTCGTCAAGTTTCACGACGGCACGCCTAAAGCGGCTTGCCTCGCCATACTGTCCAAGTACACGCTAACGGTCAAAGACGAACTTGCGTTTGCCGAAAATGCCTACTTCGCCTCGGCGCCAGAAGGCACCGGACTCCAGGTGTTCGACATCGCCGAACGTTTGCTTCAGGAGGAAATCGTGGAATACTGCCACCCCGAACTGGTGCAGGAACGCCGCGAAAAGGGGGTCCACGCAACGCAATGGCACCTGGCCGAAGCCACCATCAACGGCAAAAAAATCCGGGCGCACGTAGACGTCCTCACGGCATGGAAAACCACCAAAGGCAAAGGGATAACCATTGCGGTGATCGACGACGGCATCGACATTGACCATCCCGAGTTCGCCGGCAGAATCGTACACCCCTTAGACGCTACCCTGAAAAGCAACGACCCGCGCCCCAAATCCGGAAGCGAAAACCACGGCACGGCCTGCGCCGGGGTAGCCTGCGCCGCCGGGCTCACCAACGGCGCTTCCGGTGTCGCTCCGGAAGCCACCCTCATGCCCATCCGATTGCGGAGCGGCCTGGGCAGCGTATCCGAAGCCAACGCATTCGCATGGGCAGCGAACCACGGCGCCGACGTCATCTCTTGCTCCTGGGGCCCCGTCGACGGCAACTGGACGTGGCCCCAAGACCCAACCCACAATGAGTTTGTGCCCCTTCCCGACAGCACCCGTATGGCCATCGAATACGCCATCACCAAGGGGCGCAACGGCAAAGGATGCGTGGTGCTGTTTGCCGCCGGCAACGGCAACGAATCGGTCGACAACGACGGTTACGCCGCCAACCCGGGCGTGATCGCCGTGGCAGCCTGCAACGACCGCGGGCAACGCAGCGTGTACAGCGATTTTGGCAAGGCCGTATGGGTGTGCTTCCCCAGCAATGATTTTGGTCATCGGGAGTTCAATCACCCATACCCGCAAACCAGCGGCGTACGCACAACCGACCGGCTGGGAAATGCCGGTTACGCAACCAACAACAACTACGTCAATTCCTTTGGCGGTACCTCGGCAGCTTGCCCGGGCGCAGCCGGCGTGGTCGCCCTGATGCTGGCCGCCAATCCGGCCCTGACCAGCCGCCAGGTCAAAGACCTGCTCAAGCAGTCAACTGATGCCATCGACAAGGAAAACGGCGATTATAACGCATCGGGACACAGCCCGTTTTACGGGTACGGACGCCTCGACGCCGGCAAAGCGGTACGGGTCGCCAAAGCTTCTGCTGACCCTGGACCGACCCCGGCGCCGTCAACCAACCTGATCAGCGGCACGGTGCGATTCAACGGCGCCGACCCGCTGCCCCTGGAACATGACGGACTGACCGGCGACCACTTCAAGCCCGCCAAAAGGGTGCTGGGGTTCACCCTGAACCTGCCGACCAGCCTGGGCAGCCTCCGCCTGGTCTGCCGGGCGAATGTTCCCGGAATGGGCATTTCCCAGGCCACCGGAAACGGGGCGTACACCGGCACAACCGACGCGCGCCGCCGCATCATCGGATTCAGTGTCGCCCTCGACGGCCCGGGCGCCGATCAGTACGTGGTCGAGTACAGCGCGCGACTCAAAGGGGTTTTCGAGACCGCCAGGGGCCGCGACGGCGCCTGGTGCGGCACTGAAAAAAAAAGCGGTAAAACGATCGAGGCACTGGAGATCAGGGTACGAAAAGGTTAGGTGTGGCGCCCACGCACACCATTGGTTACATCGGCTACAGTTTCCATTATCTGTCCGAAAAAGTGTACAAAACACCCCAAAAAATTCTTCCATGCGACCATTCACCTGCTGTTCACCTACATGGGCATACGCAGCGAGGCATGTACGTCTGAAGGGCGGGCGGACACCCTCGTGACCCCCCACGCACGTGTACATTCTGGAGTATAAACTCGACAAAAGTCCGGAAGAGGCGCTGGAACAAATCAGGCGCAAAAAATACTACCGCAGCGCCTGGGCCTCGGGCAAACTGGTGTTGGGGGTAGGCGTTAATTTTTCGAGCGAAACGAAGAATTTTGGGGACTAGGTGGCGGAGGAAATCTGAAGCGAGTGGCGAGTGTCGAATGGCGAATGGCGTGTACGCTTGATTTTTACGTTTTGACCAGACGTACACGCTATTCGACACTCGACATTCGACATTTTTTTTGACGTTTTTTTACATTTGACAATTATCAGGGGGGGGGCAACGCTTGTATTGCTTAGGTAATCCGCTTATTTTTGTTTCCGCTATATTGCTCGAATGTAAACCCACCCCAAATGAATAATAAAATAATTATCTATGTGATAGATGGACAATCAGTTGAATTAAGTGC
>JBGSTG010000008.1:0-58409 GCA_041736625.1 Saprospiraceae bacterium
GCCTCCTTCAAGTGGGCATTGAGCGGCGATAACTTCTAAGGTTGTCAAATCTCCTGTAGCAAGGGTATCGGATGCGAAAAAGCGCAACACAATGTCGTTGACGGTTTTGTGGTTGCCGTCAATGGTAATCGTTGTGCTCACGGCATTGTTAAGTTGCAAGAGTGCCTGAATCCTCAGCAGGCGGCTTTGCGCTATGATATCCCACCATTGCTCCAGCTGGGTTTGCGCATCTGCCCTTTGAAGCACGAGTGTGTCGTATTGAGACTGACTGATGGTATCGCCGTTTTGAATCAGCTCGTCGAGGTCTGCAATGTCTCCGGCAACTGAATCGATACCTGTAATCAATAATCCGAGCATGGAATCCTGCTCAGAGGTCAGGGTGTACAGTTTGGATCGCTCTTCGGCTACCCAGGCCAGTTCGCCGGTGCTGAGCGTATCGTGCTGAAGCTTGAACGCCGTGGCTGCAGCCGACGATTGCACCAGTGCGGGTTGGCGCAGCATCTTGCGGTACACCCGGTAGGCGGCTTTCCACTCCATAGGCGCTTCAAAGCTTGTGGTGGTAAACGTGCCGTTGATGATGGCCAGGTCAAGCCCGGTGGGCGTGGCAGTTTCGCCGGCAAATGGCGGGCGCTCGAGATTGGGCGCGGCGCATTGGTTGGCGCAGTTGTACGAGGGTTCGGCGGTTGCATCCTCGTTAAACCATTCCTCAGGATCCACCGGCGGATTCAGCGCCCCGCCTTTTTCATTTGGATCGACTTTGAATTCTGACAATTCTATTATAGTCTGATCCGCCCCCCAATTCTCTCCCCCATTTTGCCCACTCGGTATCGCCCCCAAATCCCACTCATTCCCGGTATGTTCCTGGGTGCCGATAAAAGCCGGAAGACCCGCAATTCCCAAACGCAGGCCCGTGGTATTGTGCGTATTGAACTTGTTGCCGCGCACGCCGTCGGTGAAGTCGCCCATATCGAAGAACTGCATACCCACGCCTGTGTTGTCGAGGCAGTTGCAGTCGTAGCGGTTGGCGAAGCCTGCTTCTGAACGGATACCGAAGGTTTCGGCGGTGCCGATGGTGATGGTCTGGGTGATGTCGTTGAGCGCGAGGGTGCTGAAGCCCACGCCGTCGGCTTCGATGCCCCGGTATGGGAAGGACGGGTCGGCGTTGTTGATGGTGTTGGCCTGGAGGGCGCCGAAGTTGCCGTTCTGGTACAGTATGCCCTGGCCGCCCCGGCTCATGTTGATGGTGTTGTCGGCTACCAGCCAGCCGCCGGTAGCTTGTGTAAAGTTGCCGAGGCCCAGTTCGTCGAGTTGTATGGCAAAGCGTCCCGAAGTACCTGCGTCGCCCAAGCCCGTGACGCCAATGGTGTTGTCGGCTATCTGGCTGATTTTTCCGACAAAGGAGGCCAAAGGTTCGTTGCCAAAGGAACGCACGCCCACATTGCGCGCCGTTATGGTGTTGTCAAGGATGCGCACGTCGCGGTTGCGGCTGTTTTCCCACTGGATGCCGGTGTTGACGTTGGTCATGTTGCAGTTTTGGATCTTGCCGGCATAAGCGTTGGCCCGTATGCCGGTTTTGCAGTTGTTGAACGTCATGGCGGGCAGCCACGGTTCGTTGATGTTCGCCCAGGAGGCGCCGCCCTTGGCCCGCAAGTGTATGCCGTAGCCTTCGGACTCGTACGCCGGTGCGCCCACCGAGTTCATGTCGTCGAATTGAAAATCGCCTATGTTCATGGTGGAATTGAAGGCGACCAGGCCATTGGCCAGGCGGTTAAAGGTGTTGCGCTGCCAGATGCTGAAATCCATGTAGTTGTGCAACCAAATGCCCGCGTAGCCTCGGGTCTCTACTGCTTCGGGCATGCCGGGGTAAGGTGGTTTGAGGCCAAAGCCGCCCGTCTCCGATTCAAAGACATTATTCCTCATCTCCAGTAAGTTTAACCGTCTGGGGATGGCCGAGTAGTAGTGCAGCCCAATGTAATTATTGGTAAAGTGATTGTCGAAAAGGCGTAGTCTGCCGGCCGCCTGCGCGTTGACGCCCCGGCGGCAGTCGCTGACCGTGCATTGCTTCATGGTGAGCGAAACACCGGGTTCCATCACAATACCCTCCGCCAACGAACTTTCCGGGCAGGTGAAGATATCGACGTTTTCCAAAGTGAAATGTACATTCGATGAGGATTGAAATCCATCCGGGTCGTTGCTCTTAATGCGTATCTCCACGCCCGGGGCCAAAGCGAATTGGACACGTGAATTGGTACTGCCCACGAAGGCCGAGGTGATGTCCACTATCAAGTCCTCGTCAATATACAGCGATCTTATAAAAGTAGGGCCCGGGCTGGGGTCACCCAACCAACCCCCAGCATAAAGGGCGGAGATGGTATTCAGACCAGTGGATTGCAGATCGGTGTACGCGGAAGGTTGGGCCTGAAGAAAAATGGGTTCTTCTATAGCCAGGTTCGGGCATCCCGACCGGTACGCCCGGTAGGCGAGGAAGCTGGAGTTTTTGAACATAAAACTGCCGAACCACGATCCGGTTCGGGTGAACACCAGCGGCAACTCGGTAAAATTGGTGCCTACAGGATTGTAGGGTACGGTGTAGTAGCCTTTGAATCGCCGTCTGAAGTCACCTGGCGAAACCTCAACCAGTTCATCGGTCACGTTTTGCCAGTCCCCGGGATCAACAAGCTCAAACACCGGCAGCAAATCGATCTCCAGATAGTACTCAACCGATTCGGGTACTGTGCTGAAAAAGGTGATGGTCGGGGTAAACGAAAACTCACAGATGTCGAAGGCAATGTAAGTGTCGTCCGGGTCGCTGTTGTGCATCACACTATTCATTCCATTTGTGGTTAACACGTTGATCCTGCATGTAAGCTCGGGGCCGCCGGGGCATTGGGCGTGCAGCGCAACAGACGGATGACCGCAGCAGAGCATGACCGCAATCACAAAACGAATTAATAAAAATTTACATGTGGGGGGGGGGGGGGGGTAAGAAACTAAACAACTTTTTCATCTGTAAAACAGTTTTTGGTGAAACAATGTCCAAATATATCGGAATTGTCCACCACCATTTTGGACACTTTTTTGCATAAATCAGCCTTTCAATATCCTCAACAGGATCGGCCAACACATGCTGAAAGCGCGTAATTAATTTGTTGCGCCCCGGTTTGGGCGCTGCCGGTGCGGCGCCGGCAGCGCCTAAAATCAGGATTCAGGAGGCAGTATTAAGTTTTGGTTAACCATGCCTACCGCCCCACCACCAGCGGCTGCACCCCGCCATCATTCACCCGCACAAAATACACCCCTGCTGGCCAGGCGCCGGTATCCACGTACCGGCGGCCGCCGCTGATGCGGGGTGCGCTGAACACCATCCGCCCCAAAGCGTCGTAAATGGCGATGTCGGCGTACACCCCCGCGGTCCACTCCAGCGTCACCATGCCGTCCGCGGGGTTGGGGTACATGGTCAGGCCATAGTCGCGGTATGCCTCGGTTGCCGGAATCAGCAGGTTGCACAGGTTGGTGTCGGGGTTCAGCTCAATCCAGCCTTTTGGGCTCAGGTCCTTGCCCGCGAAGGCGGAAAAATCGGTGGGGTAGCGGTCCATCCGGAACGTCTGGTTGGCGCCGGGACTCAGGATGGCGCCCTGGGCCACGCGATTGCCGTTTTGCAAGGGTGTTTTGTATTCCCAGACGATCTCTTTTTTTGGGGTGATCTCAAAGGCATAACCCGGGCGGCCTACCATCACCAAAAAGTTGCCGTTGGGCAGGTACTGAATGCTGGACAACCCGTCGGACGCCATTTTGGAGGAATCCAGCGGATGCACAATGGTTTGGTCGAACTGTTCAGGCGCCCACACATTGCCGGTCATGGGGTAAGCCCACGCGTACATGTCGAAATTGGGTGTGAACACGTTGGCCGTAGCGTACGTCGAACTGATTTGGTTGTTGTACACCTGAATTTTGCCGAAAAAAGGATCGGAAGGATCGATAAAATCGTCGATCCAGCGCGACGCATGCTGGTAAAACAGTTTCTGATCCGTGCTGTCGCCGGCACGGTAGGCGGCCGGGTTGCCCCAGCGGTACATGAGGTCGCCTCCGCGTCCGCTGAACCCCCCGGTGTGCCCGGCCGCTTCGGCGGTGGTGGTGGTATGGTCGATGATCCACACCTCGTGGAAGGTGGGCACGCTGAGCAGAATCTGGTCGTTCACCGGGTCGTAGTCGATGGCATTGCCGTGCATCCAGTCGGCATCTCCGTCGCTGGTGTCCCAGTTCAGATCGATGCGCTCCGGGTGGGCAGACACGTCGCCATAATTGGCTTTAGAGGCGTCGAAATCCTGGATCAGGTGATCCCAGGCGTGCCATTCCCAGATCACGGGGTTTGCGCCGGCGGTCGGATCGACCTCGAGGATATAGTCGGGCCACAGCACCTGATCGGGCAGCAGGGCAGGGTTGCGGCCGGCCTGGATGGCTTCTGCGGCTGTTTTGCGCTCCCAAACGATCATCAGGATGGTGTTGTCGGGCGTCACGGCTATGTCGTGGTGCAGGCGGTCGAGCGAGTCGTTGAGGGTGTAAGCCCACACGAGGTTGTTGTCCCAGTCGCGTACCTCCACCGTAGCGCCGCCGCCGCCGGCCCAGATGGGGTCGTTGGTGACTGCGGCCGGTCGCTTGGTTTTCACCAGGTTGCCGTTGGGCATCAGGTAAGCGGTGTTTCCGGGTCGCAGATTGGACGCATCCGTCCAGGTGTGCACAATTTCCCCGCAGTTGTTCAGCAGGTAAACGGTGGACTGGTTGTGCGGGTAAATGAGGTTGTACCCGTCGAAAGCTTTGGAGGGGTTGTACGACAGCAGCCCTACGGTATTTTGTCCGTACAAGGGCAGGGCGAACAAAAAGGCGAACAGTGCAATAGAAAGGCGCATGAAACGTCAAGGTTTTACCAGGTTGAACAAAAGCGGTTTGTAGGATGCCTGCGTTTGCACCCGCAGCACGTACCGGCCGGCCGGCCAATGGGCGCACGGAATGTCGATCGTTTCGCCCGCATAGGCGCCGGTATGAATCAGGCGTCCGAAGGCGTCGGCGACGGTGACGGACAGTACGTTTTCGGTCTCGTTTTTCAGGATCAGTTGATCCACAAGGGGGTTGCCATGCACAAAAATACGCATTTTGGCGTCGGGAGCGGGTGCTGTGCCGACGCCCCCCGTGTGCAAAACGCACACTTCGGGCAACGGGTTGAATTCTACCGGCGCACCGGGCGTCAGGTCCCTGCCGGCAAAGGCGGGGTACTCCGGCGCATAACGCGTTACGCGGAAGGTGGCGCTGTTGGCCGGCGTCTGCCCTTGGGATACAGGGCCGAGTATCCCGACCGGGTTGATGTACGACCAGTGGGTGTTTCCCAGGGTGTCCACCTCAAAAAAATGGCCTTCGTCGCCTTCGCAAATGACGATGTTGCCGTTCGGGACGGCGTGGGCGCCGCTGATGTTTGATGAATAAAAATCCGCAGCGAGGTAGCTCCATTCGGAAACGGCGGGCCCAAACGCCTCGCCTGCGTTCAGGTCGTATCCGCCCTGATCGTTCAGCGGGGGCGTCCACACCTCTATGCTGGAGAGGTTGCCGCCGGGACGGCCTACGCCGTTGTTGAACACCATGAGTTTGCCCGCCCACGGGTGCCCGTCGGCCACCCACCGGACGTCGTGCGGCCCCCAGAGCCGGCGCTGCGAAGCGGAGCCGCGCCCGTACGCCTGGGGGTTGCCCCAGCGGTACAGGATGTCGCCACCGCGTCCGCTGTTGCCCCCTGAAGATCCGGCAGCCTCTGCTGTGGTGGTGCTGTGGTCTATGATCCAGATCTCGCTCAGCACCCGCGAGCAGAGGGCGATCTGGTCGAGCTGTGGGTTGTAGGACACGGCGTTGACGTGCACCCAGTCCGACGTGTTGGGCTGCCCGGCGTTGATGTTCAGCCGCTCCGGCCGGTCGGCGATGGTGTCGTAGTTGGGCAGCCCGGGGTCTGTGTCCTGTACCAGGTGATCCCGGAGGCGCCACTGCCAGACGATCTCGGCGGAATCGGCGCCGACGGGCCGAATTTCCACCAGATGCTCGGGCCACAGCCCGGTTGACGGCACGGTGTTCGGCCTGCGCCCCAGGGCTTCGGCCTCGGCAGCCGTTATGCGCTCCCAGGCCAGCACCAGAATATTGCCGTTGGGCAGAGGCGCCACGTCGTGGTGCTGGTGCACCCGGTCGTCGGCGTATTCCCAGGCCCACAGAAGATCGCCTTCCCAGCTGAACAGCTCCAGACGCCCGCCGACACCGCCACCCGAGAAGCTGCCGCCCACCCGGCCGGTGCGCAGGAGGTTGCCGTTTTCCAGCAGGTAGACCGACAAGCCGGGCTGGTAGTTGCTCGTCCAGCGCCGGATCTCATGGCCGCAGTTGTCGATCAGGAAGGTCAGCCGGCCGGTGGTAAAAAGCGTATACCCGTTGAAGGCCGGCGGGTCGTTCTGCATCACTCCAACGGTGCGGTTTTGCGCCATCAGCGTACCGACGCCGAAAAGGAAAGCAAGAAAAAATTTGAACTGCATGCCCCGTTTTTGAGGACAAATGTACATTCTCGCAGACCATAGACGGGTATCGCCGTAAGTTGTGGCTGATATTAGCCAAAAACCCCTGCTGGACGAACCATACAAACCCATCCTGATGCGCACCTATGTTTTTATTTACGGCCGTTTGCTCCCGGCCCTCCTGCTCCTGGCGTCCTGCTCGCCCACGCAACGCCTGACCCGAACCATCGAGGAGCAGCCCGCCCTTCGCGCGGCACAGGTCGGTGTATGCCTGTGGGACGCCGAAACCGGGCGGGAGCGCTACGCCTACCGGGCCGAAAAACTGTTCACACCAGCGTCCACCGCCAAGATTCTCACCCTGGCAGTCTGCCTGCATACGCTCCGGGACTCCCTCCCGCGGCTGGCGTACGCCTGGGCGGAGGACACCTCCGAGCCGGCTGGCATGTGGTTTCTCTGTGGGGCCGGCGACCCCACCACCCTTCACCCCGACTTTGAGGCGTGGCAGCCCCCGCCCGGTTTTTTTCAGCTGCACCCGCAAACGTATATATTCTATTTCCTGGAACACACCAGCGCCGGCCGCCTGGAACGGTACGGAAAAGGGTGGGCCTGGGACGACTTCGGGTTCGGGTATTCCACCGAAGTCAGTTCCTTCCCGGTGTACGGCAACCGGGTGACCATTACGCCGACAAGCGACGGCTACCAGGTGCATCCTCCGGAACTGGACACCCTGCTGCAAAGCGCCGATGTGGTGCGCTGGTCGCGCGACCCGTTTGGGCCCACCATATACAAGCCGATGTACGTGTACGAACCCGAGCCCCCCTTGGGCGTACCCATAGCATTCCCCTTTTTCCGGGCGAACCAAACGACGCCAGACTACATTCACAAGCTGTACCCGGGCGCTGCCGTCGTGCGCGACGAGGCCGGCGCGCTGTATCAAATGGAAGCCATCGACGGGTTTTGGTACGCCTGCCCGACCGACACGGCCCTGCGCCGCATGATGCACCAGAGCGACAACTTTTTTGCCGAACAGCTCCTGCTCTCCTGCGCTATGGAGCGTTACCGGGGATATTTCCCGGACAGCCTGCGGCAATGGGCGACAGACACCCTGCTCGGCGTGGCCGGCGGGCTGCGGTGGGTCGACGGCAGCGGCCTGTCTCGATACAACCTCGTTTCGCCCCGCCACCTGTGCGCGGTGTTGCACCAGCTGTGGACGACCCAGGATACCAAACGCCTGCTCGACCTTTTCCCCGAGGGCGGCAAAGAGGGCACGCTGCAGGGCTGGTTCGCCGAAGTGCCGGTGTGGGCCAAGTCGGGCAGCATGGGCGGCGTGTATTGCCTGAGCGGCTATCTGCCCGACAAAAAGGGGCGCATGCTGGCGTTCAGCATCATGGTGAACGGGTTCACAAGTGGGCAAAAGCCGGTGAAAGAGGCGGTCGGTGAGGTATTGCTGGGGTTGCGGTGAGCAGATTTTTGCAAAACGGGGTGGATATGGGCTGTTTCAAATACCGGTTTGACTCCCCGCGATTGCTGCTCAAGGTAAACGCGTGGTTTTCCCGATTTAACTTCATCTGGTGTCAGGGCGGCGACAAAACCTTCTTCATTCGGGCGGATACCTTTCGTGAACTGGGCGGATACGACGAACTTTACGTCGTCATGGAAGAGTATGACTTTATCCGGCGCGCCCGACAACGATACCGCATGCAAACGCTCCCCTATTCAGCAACCGTTTCGGCACGCAAGTACATTCACAATTCATGGGCCAGGGTTCAACTCGCCAACATTGCCGTCTTTACCCTCTTTCGGTATGGCGTTGAACCCGCCCGCCTCAAACGCATTTACAAACAACTCGTCAAATAACCGGACATGAAAAGCGTCGCCTGGGGGATATTCCTGTTTGGCATGATCCCCATTTTCTACCAATGCCATCCCATCAAAAGGCTAAGCGACCACCGCCCGGTCACGCATGAGGCTTGGGATGATTTATTGAAAAAACACGTGGACGATCAAGGGTGGGTCAACTACCCCGGATTTATCCAGGATTCGGTCGCGCTCAACCGCTACCTCCAGTTGTTGTCGGGCTCCCACCCCGACGCATCTACCTGGACCCGGAACGAACAAATGGCCTACTGGATCAACGCATACAACGCCTTCACTGTGAAACTGATCACCATGCACTACCCGGTGGGCAGCATAAAAGACATCAAAAAAGGGGTGGCTTTCGTCAACTCGGTGTGGGACATCAAGTGGATTCAGATCGGAGCCTACACCTACGACCTGAACAACATTGAACACAACATCCTGCGTCCTGTTTTTAACGACGCACGCGTGCACGCCGCCGTCAACTGCGCTTCGTATTCCTGCCCGCGCTTGCGACGGGAAGCCTACACCGCCGACCGGTTGGACAGCCAACTCGACGATGCCATGCGCTCCTTCATCAGCGACCCACTTCGAAACCGCACCAACCCCGAAAAACCGGAAGTCTCCGAAATTTTCAAATGGTTCCCAGGCGATTTTAAAGACAACGCCGGCAGCGTGAAAGCTTTCATAAACCGCTACGCCAACCCGAAAATATCGGAAACGGCCGAACTCGGATACATCGACTACGACTGGCGGCTCAACGAGAAACCCAAATAAGTCTTACCATTTCTAAAAACACTCAACACATTCACCATATGGCACAAAAACATTATTTTGACCCTGCAGATCTCGCCAAATTCGGCGACATTACCAAGTGGCAAAAATCCATGGGCGACAAATTTTTCGCCTGGTACAACGAGGTGATGAAGGAAGGCGCGCTCACCGAGCGCGAAAAAGCCCTCATTGCCCTGGCAGTAGCGCACGCCATTCAATGCCCGTACTGCATTGATGCGTACACCACCACCACCCTCGAAAAAGGCGCCGACGAGGAACAGATGATGGAGGCCGTGCAGGTTGCAGCGGCCATCCGGGCGGGCTCCAGTTTGGTGTATGGCACCCAAATGATGAACCATGCCGAACAATTGACCATGAAATAGTGCAAATCGTTGACCCCCTTATGTCTATCCACCAAAAAAGTAAAAGCCTGGTTTCGCGCGGCAGCGCATTGTCCGACACGTCCTTTCAACTAAAGGTACTCACCGGAAAGGAGTTGAGCGACACGCGTTTCCAGCCGTTTTCAGCGTCGGTCGAGTCCGCCGGTTTTCCCAATGGGCGGCTCAAGCCCAGGCGCATTGAAATTTTCCAGATAAACGTCGGAAAACTGTGCAACCAGACCTGTGCCCATTGTCACGTAGACGCGGGCCCTGACCGCAAGCACGAGAACATGAACAAAGCGTCGTTTGATAAATGTCTGGAAATTCTCGCCCGGTACGACATTCCCAAGGTTGACCTTACGGGCGGAGCGCCCGAGCTAAATCCGCACTTCCGCTGGTTTGTGGAGGAATGCCACAAGCTGGGCAAACACGTGATGAACCGCTGCAACCTCACCATCATCGAGTCGAATCCGAAGTACCATGACCTGCCTCAGTTCTTCGCCAGGAACCAGGTGGAGGTCATCTCCTCCCTGCCGCATTATTCCGCGCTTCGAACCGACAGCCAGCGGGGCGACGGCGTGTTTGAGGACTCGATCAAAGCCCTGAAACGCCTCAATGAAGTGGGGTACGGCCAACCAGACAGCGGGCTGCTCCTCAACCTGGTGTACAACCCCTCAGGCGCCTTTCTGCCCGGCGCGCAAGGATCGCTCGAAAACGAGTTTAAACGACAGCTCAAACGCAAATACGACATAGCCTTCAACAACCTGTACGTAATCACCAACATGCCCATCAGCCGCTTTTTGGATTACCTGCTGGAATCGAACAACTACGAGACGTACATGCAGACCCTCGTTGATGCGTTTAACCCGTCCGCCGTTTCGGGCGTTATGTGCCGCGACACCATTTCGGTGAGTTGGGACGGCTACCTGTACGACTGCGACTTCAACCAGATGCTCAACCTCAAGGTGGACGCGCCCGGCCGCTCCATCTTCGAATTCGACCTGGAATTGCTCGAAAACCGCGACATCGTACTCAACCAACACTGTTACGGCTGCACGGCCGGGGCCGGGTCGAGTTGTGGGGGCCAGGTGGTGCAAACGGATGGCGCGTGAAAGTATAGCTTTTCACCGCATGTAAATTGATCAGATCATCCAATCCACCGGCGCAACCCCCTGCTGCGCCAGGTATGCGTTTGCTTTCGAAAAATGCGCGCACCCGCTGAATGCCCCGCCTGCCAGCGGGGAGGGGTGGGCGGCCTCCAGAATAAGGTGCCTGGACGGGTCGATGAGCGCTTTTTTGCCCTGGGCAAACCGGCCCCAGAGCAAAAACACGAGTCCGTTGCGTTGTTCGGACAGCCGGTGAATCACCGCGTCGGTGAACGTCTGCCAGCCGATGTTTTGGTGCGAACCGGCTTTGCCGGCCTCCACGGTCAGCATGGCGTTGAGGAGCAGCACGCCTTGTTGGGCCCAGTGCGTGAGGTCGCCGTGATTGGGCACCGGTAACCCCAGATCACGGTTGATCTCCTTGTAAATGTTTTGCAGGGAAGGGGGAATGCGAACGCCTTTCGGCACAGAAAAGCTGAGTCCCATGGCTTCACCCGGATTGTGATACGGATCCTGGCCCAGGACAACCACTTTTACCCGGTCGAAAGGCGTTTGATTGAAAGCATTGAAAATAAGCGGCCCTGGTGGAAAAATCGTTTTGCCGTCGTTTTTGGCCTGCAACAAAAAGGCGCGTATGGCCGCAAAGTAAGGCTGCTCAAACTGGTCGTTGAGCGCGTTTTTCCAGCTTTCTTCTATTTGGACGGGGCGTGACAAGGCGTGAAGCGGGTTTACAGAAGCGCTTCGATCTTGTCCTGCAGAACTTTTTTGGACGTAGCGCCCACCACCTTGTCGGCCAGCGCGCCGTTTTTGAAAATCAGGAAGGTGGGGATGCCGCGTACGTTGTATTCGGTGGGCACTTTTTCGTTATAGTCCACGTTCAGCTTGCCGATGTTGGCACGCCCTTCGTATTCCGTGGCCAGTTCTTCCACGACGGGGCTCATAACGCGGCAGGGGCCGCACCATTCCGCCCACAGGTCGATCATGGTCACTTTCTCGCTTTTCAGCACCTCGGTTTCAAAATTGGCATCGGTGAATTCTAAAGCCATGGATATTGCAATTTAAAAAAACAAAATGGGTTTTGTGAAGGAATTCGGTCAATAAACACACGGGGCCGGAAAATGGTTGCAAAGGTAAAACATCGGACGAAACGATTTGTCCGCGCCCGAACATTTGCGGTTTACCCCAGCAAAGACCCAAGCCAGTAGGTCATTTGGCGAAAAAACTGGATCAGGAGACCCGGACTGAACACCAGCGGAAAGAGGAAGCCGAACACGGCGCCGTAAAAGTGCGCGATGTGGTCGATGTTGTCGCGCCCGCGCCGGGCTTCGTACGAACTGTACCACAGGTACAGCGGGCCAAATATGAATCCGGGAATGGGTATGGGTATGAACATGATCATGATGCCCATGGTGGGTTGTAGCAGGATGGCGGCGAACAGCACGGCCGCCACTGCGCCCGACGCGCCGATGCTCGCAAACCAGGCATTGTCCTTATGCCGGTAATAAGTGGAGGCAGAAGAGGCGGCAATGGCCAGCACGTAAAAGCCGACATAAGCAACGCTGCCAAACGCGACTCCGAAAAAATCTCCGAACCAATCCTCCACAATGCCGCCGAAAAAAAACAGCGTCAGCATGTTGAACAGCAGGTGCCCCCAGTCGGCATGCAGCAGTCCGCCGGTCACCCAGCGGAAATACTCCCTGCGCCGAAACTCGGCGTAGGGCCAGTGTTTGTACTGCTCAATCAGCATCGGATTGCTGAATGCGGCAATAGAAAAGAGCGCGGTCAGCGCAATAAGAATGGTGGTCATATCAGGCATTTTATCATTTATCAAAACCCACAACAATGAACCCACGGCCATTAGCCCACGGCTTCAGCCGTGGGAACACACACACACACACACACACACGCACACACATCCCCCCCATCAACCATTATGATAAGGTTCATTGTTCAAAATCGTCATAGCACGATACAATTGTTCCACAGCAAACAAACGAATCATCTGATGGGAAAACGTCAGTTTCGACAACGACCACTGCTCCTGGGCGCGGGCGTAAAGGTCGGGTGAAAATCCGAATGCGCCGCCGATAAGAAACACCAGACGGCGCGGCGAGGCGTTCATTTTTTTCTGGAGCCAGGACGCCAGCTCGGCGGAGGTGTATTCCCGGCCGTTTTCATCGAGCAGCACCAGGTAATCATCGGGTTTGAGTTTGTCCAGCATGTACAGCCCTTCGGCCCGTTTGAGGGCCACCGGGTCGCTGATGTGGGGCCGCACGTCGGGGTGCTCGACCCACTGGAAGGGCATGTATCGGCGCAGGCGTTTGACGTACAGCTGCGTGCCCTCCTGCAGGTAGGGCTCGGCGGTTTTTCCTATGCACCAGCATTCGATGGTCACGATCGTAGTTTTAGCCGGTTTCGAAGGGGGCGCCGAACAATTTTTTGCGCTGCACTTTGGGGAACAGCTCCGCGAGTTCTTCGCCCAGCGTCGTGCGGTCCGGGTAACGCTGGATGAGGTCGCGCACCAGGTCGACGGCCAGGTCGGTGTGTCGGCGCTGGAGCAGGCTGCCGATCACATTCCGGACGAATATGGACGCCTGCCGCCCGAAATGATCCTTGAGGTGCTCGTCGAACAACAGCCCGTAGCGCTGGCGCAGGGCCTGCTGGTGTTCGGGCAGCAGGCGCTCTTCGTAGCGGTGCAGCAGTTCCAGGTCCGTTTCCACCGACAATTCGCGGGCCAGTTCTTCCTGGAGGTTTTCACCGGAGAGCAATTGAAGCAGTGCGCTTCTGTTGTTGGCGGTGTGCAGCGCGTCGGCCAGCTCCTGGCGCACTTGGGGCCACTCGCGGGGGTCGGCGGCCTTTTTCAGGCGCGCCAGCAGGTCAGGAGAGGGGTGTTGCAGATAACGTTCCTGCATCATCCGGGTGATCATGGCGCGGTCGCCGTCTTTTTCGGCCTGCGACAGCATGATGTCTTCCAGTTCCTTGCGATGGCCTTGGCCGAGGGTTGTTTTTTGACGAAAATGGTCGGCCGCTTTTGCTGCTGCTGCGCCGTACCCGATTTTCTGAAGCGAACGCAGGGCGTTCACCAGGTCTCCGGGCGGCAGCGGGTTATTTTCCAGCACGCGCACGATGGCTTCCGGCATGTCACGGTGCGCGAGTACACCCAGAAAAAGGTTCAGTATGGGCGACTGTCCGTCATAGCGGTCGTAGTATTCGCGCAGTTGCGCGTAGTAATCGGCCTCAACGCCGTAGGTTGCCAGCAAGGCTATGGCCCCATTGCCCAGCTCCTGAGGATACCCGGGCTTGAGGTACCAGTCCGTGAGCGCATCGCGGCGCGCGGCATTCAGCTCTGGGGACAAGCGGACGGAGGGCCATTCCAGCAGCCGCCCGACGGCATACGCGGTAAACTGCCCAAGCGGAAGGGCTGCCTGCTCGTCCAGGCGGGCGAGCAACGGCGGGATGCGGGTCATGATGGCCGAAACGATATGGAACGCCTGCCGGTAATGCGCCTCCAGCACGGCCTTGTCCAACTGTGTTTGCAGGGTATCCAGCGTGCGGCGCAAACGGCGCAGTTCGGGGTTGCGCAGGGTGCGCGCCGCAGCGCCGCCCGGAATGGCGGCATCGAGCACCAGTAGGTAGGGATTCTCTGCACCCGGGTACCTTCCGGCGTACCAGGTTTTCAGCGCCAGGGAGAAGTCACGGTCGGTGCGCGCATACGCCTGCACGAAAGCGGCCAACGCTTCCGGCTCTGCCTGTAGAAGGATGTTGGGTATGGAAAATTGGGCCGCGGTCGTATTCTTCCTTTCGGGTTTCTCGATCCGTTCTTCTGCACTTTTTTGCAGAAAATGACGCACTTTCAGCAAGGTTGCCGCCACGTGCGCACACATCAGGCGGCGACTCGACGACGCCCAGCATTCGCAGGTATACGCCTTGATCTTGTGGGGTGTAAGCATGACCTCCACCTCGAAAACCGATTCAGCATCCTGCACCAGGCACACCCAAAAGTGTTTTTCCACTTCGCGTAAGGATTTCACATGCCCACCCTGTACCATATCCTGGGCTGCATTCCAGGTAGCGGGATTGATGAAAAACTCGAAATCCTTCAGCCAGCGTTTTTGCATTTTTTGAAAATGGCAACAAAACAAACACCAAAAGTACGGTTTTTTTTAGTTTTGCGTTTTGATTTAACTATGCGCTCTTTGTATCTTATCCGTCACGCCAAATCCAGCTGGGAGCATCCCGGTCTTCGCGATTTCGAGCGTCCGCTCAACAACCGAGGCCTGCGTGACGCACCGTTGATGGCCGCTCTGATGAAGCGCCTGGGTGTCGAGCCGAGTATGCTCATCAGCAGCCCGGCCAAACGCGCCTGGTCCACCGCCTGCATTTTTGCGGAGGCTTATGGACTTACCCCCGCCGACATCCAGCAAGCGCTCGATCTGTATGAATGCCGGCCCCAGGATGTCCTGCAAGTGGCCAGTACACTGCCCGAAACGGCCCATGTGGTGTTTTTGTTCGGCCACAATCCGGCTTTGACAGAATTTGCCAACCGCTTTGCCGCCGATCCCATCGACAATATTCCGACCTGTGGCGTCGTCCGGATAGACAGCACGGCGCCCGACTGGGCATCTTTTTACGACAACAACGCCCGTGTGGCCGACGCCTGGTTTCCCAAAACGGCTCTCTGATGCGCACGATGATCCTTTTTCTCTGTTGCCTGTTGGGGGGCATAACTTGGTCTTGCAGCCCCAGCCGGCAGGAGCCGCCTTTGTCCGACGAGCAGGTAGCGCTGATCATGGCCGAACTGGCGATTGCCGACGCCGCCACCCTGGGCATGGCCGGATACGCCAAGGACAGCACCACCCAGCGGATGTACCATCAGGTGTTTGAAATGCAAGGGGTCAAAAAAGAAGACTACAGCCGTTCGCTGCACCAGCTCTCCGACGATCTGCCCCGACTGACCAAGGTGGTGCAGATGGCCGATTCGCTGCTGAGATAGCGCTTTTTTGCTCAGAATCACGCGTGTACAAAGGATTGAACAGGATATAACAAATTTCCCGGGGCAGCTGCATTTTATATGCCTTGACTGGCGTGATGGACCCAGCTTTACTTCTCAATATTGAACAACGACTTGTCATCCTGAGCCCGAAGGGCGAAGTACCTCCCTGTCACCCGAGCCCATAGGGCGAAGGGTCTGATTTTGAACGAACTCCCTCCCCATTTACATCAATTGTCACAGGGAGATCCTTCACCCTTCGGGCTCAGGATGACAAGTCGTTATTAAAAAAGGAGTGGGGGAAAGCTTGGCCCCTCACGCTTAAGGCAAAAGTTACGAGCCAGCAAGCACTTTTTGCACCAGATCGGCCGCTTCCTGAAATTCGACGGCGCCCATCACCTGCAATCCCGATTCGTCGATGATCTTCTTGGCGATGTCGGCGTTGGTGCCCTGGAGACGAACGATGACCGGAACGGGAATGTCGCCGATCGACTTGTAGGCGTCCACAATGCCCTGCGCCACGCGGTCGCAGCGCACGATACCACCGAAAATATTGATCAGGATGGCTTTGACCTTCGGGTCTTTCAGGATAAAGCGCATGGCGTTTTCCACCCGCGCGGCGTCGGCGGTGCCGCCCACGTCGAGGAAGTTGGCCGGTTCGCCTCCGGAGAGCTTGATCAAGTCCATGGTCGACATGGCCAGTCCGGCGCCGTTGACCATACAACCCACGTTTCCGTCGAGTTTGACGTAGTTCAGGTCGTAGGTTTGTGCCTCCACGTCGGACGGGTCTTCTTCATCGGTGTCGCGTTGTTCGGCGAGCATGGGGTGCCGGTACAGCGCATTATCGTCGATCGTCACTTTGGCATCGACGGCTATGATGTGCTCGTCGCTCGTTTTGAGGCATGGGTTTATTTCAAACAGACTGGCGTCGCTACCGATGAACGCGGCGTACAGATTTTGCACGAACGTCACCATTTCCTTGTATGCCTGGCCGCTGAGCCCCAGGTTGAACGCCACTTTTTGTGCCTGATACGGCCGCAGCCCCAACAGCGGATCGATAAATTCCTTGAAAACTTTTTCCGGCGTTTCTTCGGCCACCGCCTCGATGTCCATGCCGCCCTCGGGTGAATAAACGATCACATTGCAGGCGCTTCCGCGGTCGGTCAATAT
Source organism: Saprospiraceae bacterium (assembly GCA_041736625.1). Lineage (GTDB taxonomy): Bacteria > Bacteroidota > Bacteroidia > Chitinophagales > Saprospiraceae > M3007. Next base: position 16,811 of record JBGSTG010000008.1, read on the forward strand.
GGAGATATAGTATTCTTTTGGTTCCGAGGCGCCGGGGTAGAACACATCCTGGGTCACCAGCACTTTCTGCACCAGCTTACCCTGGGGGGGCGTCTGGGGTGTAACCAGTTGCATGCCAATAATTTGTGAGGCCAGGTCGCGCGCCTGCTCGGGGCTTTTCGCCAGCTTGACACCGCCGCCTTTACCGCGACCGCCGGCGTGGATCTGGGCTTTGATGACGCACCAGTCGGAGTTATACTCCGCTTTGAGCTTGTGTGCGGCGGCTTCCGCCTCCTCGGGCGTAAGGGCGAGTATGCCCTCCTGAATGCGTACGCCGTATGACTTCAGCAGTTCCTTTCCCTGGTATTCGTGAAGATTCATGTTGTCTGAAATGAGGATCGTTAACAATCGGATGCCCAAAAATACGGCGATTTGAACACGGCGTACGCCTGGGTTCGAGATTTTATGCAATCGGTCCCATAAATGCGCAGGAGCAGCATCCAGGGCAGTTCACCGCATTCGGCCTCAACCGAATTAATATCCTGCGTGTTTTGTCATATAATAGCAATTTAGAGGTTATCCGACAATTTGGGCAGATTTTTGTACGATTATTAAAAGCATCTTGTTTTTTTTGCAACCCACCGCTGAACCGGCGACGTATGTACGCCGTTGTAGCCTGACGATACTGCGAATACCTGTTTTAAGCATAATTAAATGGTTTCACCATGGCGATAAAGATCGACCGGCAATTCATGTTCCTGCATCAGAACAACCTCTCCGTTTTTGTAGACCGAGTGCTGCGCAACACACAAAACAATCCTTACATCCCCTATCAGGAAATGCTTTGGGAGCAACTTCGGGAGGCCAACCAGGCCCTCCGCATAGCGTTGGACGACCCGGCGCTCAAACGCAAGGAGCGCACGGAGGCCCTGCGCGCGCACGAGGCAAAAGTGTTGGTCGCGCTGGGCAACCTGGCGGACTACATCGAAAACAACGCACCCTGCAAATCCGATGTGTACACCACCGGCTTTCGCCCGCACGCCGAGCACCGACGGGCCACCAACGGCGGCGGAGAAACCCGGCGGATACAGCGGATGAACGCCCGGATGGCCAAAATCGAGATGAAATAAACATGGTTGGCCTGCTCCGCCTTTACCGCGATTTCAAATCCATCGGCGACCACGATCCCTACGGGCAGATTCGCTTTTATGAGCAACACGAAGCGGCGATCCGCCGGCTGGAACTGCCCGCTTTTTTTGATTGCACCCTGTGCTATGCGCAGGCATTGATGGAAACCGGGCAGCCGGGCAAGCACATTTTTATGTGCGACCGATTGCTGGAGCTGATCATCGGGGAGAACATTCACGAATGGAAGGGCGAAGACCCGTACCGGCAGGTGCTGTTCGACAAGGCCCTTTCCCTGTTCCGAACGGGTGCGCACCGCGACGCCGAGCACGTGCTGCGCGCGTTGGTGCGTTTGGCGCCGGAGGACAAAATGGCCCGCCGTTTTTTGCAAACCTGCCTGCTGCACCAGAAACCGGCGTGGCTCGCCTACACAAGGGCGACATCCATGGTGCTGTTGTTTGCGACGATGCTGGTCATCGGCGCGGAAATCTTTTTTCTCCAGTCTTTCTGGCCAGAGGTGTACAAAACGGCGCTCATCGCCCACAACGTCCTGCTGTTTTTTGCGCTGGCAGTGCTGGGGGCCGGCGAATTCGGGCATGCCGGACGCTGTTACCTGGAGGCTAAAGCGTACGCCCGGCACGCCCGAAAACGGAAAGCGGATCGTTAAAAAGCTGCATTCAGCGAAAGCACCACATTCCTGCCGGCAGTGTAATGGCCCCAAAGGTACGCTCGCAACCGCGAGGCGTATTCCGCCTCCGGGAGTTGGGTGCAGAGCCAAATGAATATTACGAGTAAATTAAAAATACATTTTTAAAATTACTCGAATTATATGGTTATTTTTGTCCCATGATCGAACGGTTGTTGGAAAAAAGAATCCTGCGCGACCTGACCTGGTCGCCGATTATAGGACTGGTGGGTTCCCGTCAGGTGGGTAAAACCACTTTAGTCAAGCATTTGCAGAGGGTAATGACCCAGCCCTCGCTTTACCTCGACCTCGAATTGCAGGAAGATTGGTACAAGATGAACGATGCGCAGTCCTACCTCACGGGTCACGCCGACAAATGCGTCATCATAGACGAGATACAGGTTCGGCCGGAACTGTTTGCGTTGTTGCGTGGGCTTACAGACCAACGACGCGAACCGGCGCGATTTGTACTGCTGGGGTCGGCTTCGCCCCACATTGTAAAATTGAACACGGAGACACTGGCCGGACGCATTGCCTACCACGAGTTGTCGCCGTTTTCGTTTTCTGAAATACGACACCTGCAATCGATGGAGGAACACTGGTTGCGTGGAGGGTTTCCGAACGCCCTGCTGGCGCCCAACCCGACCATTGTCCGCAAATGGCTGGACGATTTTTCGGAGACATTCATCCACCGCGACTTGGCACGCCTGGGCTTTTCGGTACCGGCCCCGCTGCTGCGCAACATGCTTTCCATGGTGGCACATCTGAATGGCAGCCTGCTTAATGTCAGCAACTTGGCGGCCTCTCTGGGTGTATCGCAGCCTACGGCCAATAGGTACCTTGAGTTGCTGGAAGGCAGTTTTTTAACTCGGCGTCTGCCGCCCTATTTTGTCAACGTGGGCAAGCGGCTCATCAAGTCACCCAAATTATACGTGCGCGACAGCGGTCTGCTTCACTACCTGCTTCGCGTGTTTGATCTGGAGTCCCTGCGCGGCAATCCCGCCGTGGGCGCTTCGTGGGAGGGTTATGTCATTGAGCAAATCATTCGGGAGGCGCCTGAATTCACGGATTTTTACTATTACCGAACGCAGCACGGCGCCGAAGTGGATTTGTTGCTGATCACACCCAAAGGTAAAAAGGTGTGCATAGAGGTCAAGTTTTCCATAACCCCGGCCATATCCAAGGGTTTCCACCAAAGCATAAACGACCTCAAGCCCCACACCTCGTACGTTATCACACCCGGCGGCGAGCGTTACGACCGCAACGACGGGCTGCGCATTTGTCCGCTGGATGTTTTTCTGGAGCAGGAATTGCCTGCTCTCGAGTGAACATTAGATTTGAAAATAACTTATTGGTCACACCATGCCAAAGTATTGATCGCACCGGACAACCGTCTTATCCATTCGGGCTTCTCATCCCTTTTCGCTTTGTTTTGGCGCGATCATCAGTCCAGGAATACTTCCGTCACATCCAGTTGCAGATTGGGCACAATTGGCGTGGTCAGGATGTCGCCCTCGACCACATAAGGCAATCCGATGTAGCGGCCCTCTGCATTGAGTTTCCAGACCTGGATCGTGTGTTCCGAGGGCGATACCACCCAATATTCCAGTACGCCGGCCTCCTGGTATAGTTCAAATTTATCGCGCATTTCCGTACGGCTGTTGCCCGGCGACAGGATTTCGATGATGAGGTCGGGCGCACCGTTGCAGCCGCGGTCATCCAATTTGTCGGGGTCGCAGATGACGCAGAGATCGGGTTGGATGACGGTCTTGACTTCCCTGTCGTCGCGCATCCTGATGAGGCGGACGTCGAAGGGGGCCACATAGATTTTGCATGGGGTTTTCCGCAAGGCATTGCCCAGTAAAACAGACAAGTTTTGACTAACCCCTTGATGCTTGCGCGAAGGCGCTGTCATCCGCCGGATTTTACCACGCAACAATTCTACCCGCTCTGTAAACTCCCAAAGCAGGTAATCCGCGTATGTGTAAGTACCATTGGGGTCGAGTTGATCGAGTGAAGTGATGGCCATACGTCAACAGTGGATATTTAAACAACAAAGATAGCGTTTTGGTGCGAAATAGCCCGTTTTGACTCAACATTCAAACAGTACAGGGCGCCGGCGAATTCGGGTATGCCGGGCGCGATAAGTGCTGGCGGAGGATATAGACTAGCTCTGCTACTTGCCATTTAATTTTTTTTAACCTATTAATTTGCAAACCAACAATAAATTATAACTTCAGTCCTGAAATCAAACTGCACGATCATGAACCATCATGCCAATAAATCTGTAGGATTTATCTTAACCTTTTGCGCTATATTCACATTTTTGAGCATTACAAGTGACATTTTGCTTATGTTGACTTTGGTAAGTGGCAACACGATTCTTTCTTCGCAGATGTATAGGTATATTTTGTCTTTTTTATTGTGGTTAATTGTTATTTTCTTCACCTGGAAGGCACGTAAATAAGGTTGGCCGGAAGGCTAAAAATAATCAGCGGGAGTGATCCGGCGTTCCTTGCAGAAGGGAGTCACATCATGCCAATGTATTCATCGCAGCGGACAACCTGCTGGATTCTGCTGATCTGTATAAGCCCTGCAATTCCAATGTGTACACCACCGTTGACGCCGCTGCGCGTCGATGAATTCGGGCATGCCGGACGCTGTTACCTGGAGGCAAAAGCCTACGCCCGGCACGCCCGAAAACGAAAAGCGGATCGCCGTCAAAAAGCGGCATTCAGCGAAAGCACAACATTCCTGCCGGCAGCGCTGAGGCCCGAACTGTAGGGCCGGTACCGCTGGTCGGTCAGGTTCTCCACGCCGGCGCCGATGGTCCAGTGGTCGCTCAACATGTACAACGATTTGACATTTAACGTGTACCACGCCGGCGAATACGGTTTGCCGTTTTCATCCCCGGCATAGATATAGTCGGTCGCCTTCCCCTCCTCCGACAGGTTTTCGTACGACACTTCGCCGTTGTAGGTGCCGTAGAGTTGTAAGGTGAGCCCGGACATCCGGTAGGTCAGCCGGGTTAAGCCGAACCAGGGCGCCGCATGCCGCAGCGGGCTGGTTTCGCCGTTGTCCAGCTCTTCCTCTCCCTGCTGGTAATTCACCTGCGTGTACAGCAGCAGTCCGGGCGCAACCTTCCACTCCAGGCCTGCCTGAAGGCCGTAAACCCGAGCCTGCGCCGCGTTTTGAATGGCCTGCACCTGGCTGAGCTCGCCGTCGTACACGATGGCGTCCTGGCCATTCAGCGTGTAGTCCCGGCGCACCATGGCCTGGTCGAGCAGGGTATAGTAGGCACACACGTCGACTTTCAGGCGTTCTGCCCAAACCTTAGCGACGTCCACCTCTGCATTGTAGGCGTATTCGGGCTTGAGGTCGGGGTTGGGTACCACCACAGCGCCGGGCTCGGAGTCGAAAACCTTGCCCACGTCGTCCACATTCGGCGCGCGGAATCCGGTGGTCAGGCTGCCTGCCAGCTCCCACCCGCCCGGTGCGTGGAACACGGCGCCCAGGCTGCCGGTGAGGGCGTTGTTGGTGTTTTCGACGGTTGAAAACGGGAAGGGGTAGAAGTCCTGGTTGTTGCTGAAGTCGGCGTCCAGGCGGAAAAGGTTGAACCGCCCGCCCGCCTGGAACAACCAGCGCGCCGAGGGCGTCCATTGGTAGTTGGCGTACAGGGCGTAGGAGGCCCAGGTGGACTGCGGGTAACGCGAAGGCCCCGTGACGGATACGCCGGTGTTGATGTCCGCATCCATTCCGGTGGAGGTCACCTCGTCGATCACTGCTTCGGCTCCGTAGGCGATCTGGTGTTTGCCGCGGAGCGCTTTGACGAAGTCGGCATTCAGCGACCAGGCCTTTACCTTTTCCGTTCGGGAGCGGCGCTCGGGGTCGTTCCAGTCGCGGTCGATCCGGCTTTCTTCGAAGTGCTGGAGCGCGGCGCGAAGGGTCATCTGGTCGTACAGACCGTTCGGGGTGCTGTGGGCAGCGCTCAGGTTGTGCATGCTCCACACCTGCGGGCCGTAGCGCCACTCGGCGCTGCGGGGCAGCCCGTTGCGGGTGCGGAGCAGGCGGTCGTAGCGGTCGTAATCGGTGGTGGTCGAATAATGAAACCCGTACTGCAAGTCCCAGTCCTGCCGCGGCTGGAAGCGCACTTTTTGCATCAGGTTGATCTGTCCGTACCCTGTGGGTGTCTGTACGAGCGGATCGTCGTTGGTCACCACCACGTCGGTGCTGTCGATGCGCTTGGAGAAATACGGGCGCAGGTAATCGTCCGGGCCGTATGCGCCCTGCCGCAGGTCGGAAAAGTCCCAGGAGGTGAAGCTGGTGAGCAGGGCCCATTTTTCCCAGCCGACGCCGACGTCGAAGTGCCCCGTTTTTTCCTGGTTTGCCGAGGCGTAGCGGGCGGTGAAACGACCGTCGATGTGCGTGCCTTCCGCGTCCGACAGCCGGGGGGTGCGCGTTTGGAAGGACATGACGCCGCCAATAGCGTCGCTGCCGTAAATGACCGATCCAGGGCCGAAGAGCACCTCGGCGTTCTCCACCGTGAAGGGGTCGAGCGAGATCACATTTTGCAGGTTGCCGCTGCGGAAAATGGCCGTGTTCATGCGCACGCCGTCGACGCTGTACAGCAGGCGGTTGGTGGAGAAGCCGCGGATCATGGGGCTTCCCCCACCCTGCTGGCTTTTCTGGATGAACACTTCGCCGGACTGTCCGAGCATATCGGCGGCTGTTTGCGGCTGCTGCAGGGCCACGTCGGCCGGGCTGATGGTGATGATGCGCGCCGGCACATCGCTGCGCCGCTGTCGCCAGCGGGTGGCCGACACGACCACCTGATCCAGCGACAGGCCGGGGATGAGGGAGAGGGTGAACCCTGCGTCGGCCAGCCGGGTGTAGCTGCGCGTTTCGGTGCGGTAACCCAGGAGGCTGATGGTGATGCTGTCCGACGCCGCAAAGATCGAAATGTCGGCCTGGCCCTTGGCGTCGGTGGTCACCGCTGTTTGCAGGGAGCGGTCTGTCAGCGTCGCCATCTCGAGGGGGCGCCGGGTTTCGGCGTCGGAGACGGTGATGCGTTGGGCATGGATATGGGTATGGAGCCCGAGCAGGAGCCCCAGGCAGAGGATTTTTTTCATGGTCATGTTTTTCTACTCACGGGCTGTCGCCCGGGCGTTTCCCCGGCTGTCGCCCGGTCGCTCCCCGGGCTGTCGCCCGGGGTTAATCAGGTTAAACCGCTACGCGGTTTTATTGGGGAGAAGGGGGCGAGGGGGTGGGTGGAGGGTGGGAGGGTGAATGTTTTCCCAGTGGGATGCGTAGGGAATGGCCGGGGGCGGGTTTTGCTCCGGTAAGGCCAGACGCCATTGCGTGGGGGCGTGCCAGAATAAGGATTCGAGAAATCCGTCGTATTTGTCGTGAACGTCGTGGGTGGCCGGCGTGTGGGGTATGCCCCGGGCGAGCAGCCCGTTTATTTGCCGGTTCAGGGCCGTTTCGCGCTTGTCGGGCACGCACCACAGGTGCAGGCTGTCGGTTGTGGTTTCCCGGTGCGCCACGTCGTACATTTCGCCCTGGTATTCAAATTCGCCGGGGTGCTCCCAGCGCAGCTGAGCAATCGCTCCGGCTCGGGAAAAGGACAGTTTGACCAGGTCTTCTTTGGCCATGCCCGCCAGTATTTGTGCCTTGACGGCGTGTCGTACGCGATGTTTCTCCACACGCAGCCACGTGTAGGTGCCGGCAAAGGGCGCCGACAGACAGGCGAGCAGGAACAAGGCGTAGTATTTGGACACCGGTGGACAATAACGCGGAAAAGTACGGCGACGAAGCCGTTTTTCATAAGAAAACACCCGATCAAGCGTTTCACCTCAACCCATTTGAAAAACAACGCTATGTATTTTCGCTTGCTCCTGCTATGCTCCGGATTCATCTGGTGGCTATACCCCACCACTCCGGTTACCAGCGCCGGCCCCGCCTGCACTGCTCCCGATTCATTGCGCCTTTCCGAGAGCAATGCCGCCTATTTCCGGCACATTAAACTGGCTGCGCGGGCCATTTACAACAATGATTTTGGTTCTGCCGCTGCACACTACGACAGCGCTTTCGGGCATCGTACCCATCCTTTTTTCGCCGATCTGCAAAACGCCGTGCTGGTCAACAGCAAAACCGGACGTTACCGCCAAAGCGATCCCTTGCTGCAACAACTGATGCTGGACAAGCGACTCGACTCCGCAGCCCTGTATCGTTTCCTGCCGAAGGAACTGCTCGACGAACAAAACCGCACTCTGGTGGCCCTTCTGCAACCAACAGCGCTGGAAAAAAGCGCCAAACCCCACCCCTGGGCCGAGGCCCTTCGGGAAATGCACGAAAAAAGCCAGTTTATCCTTCATTCGGATGCCTATTTCAACAAAAACGTCCGCAGTAAAGACAGCATCGACGACATGCACATCATCCGTTTTGAACAACTGTGCAGGCAGTACGGCTTCCCCACAGAAGAAATGACCGGGATTGTGTACGATGAAGCAAAAGACTGGATGTTCATCCTGCCCCATTTGCTGCAGGAATTTTTGAATGGTCGGAACCGGCAACACCGGAAAACGCTACTGCCCATTTTCGACCGGGCCCTGTACAACGGCGCCCTTCACCCTTCCGTGTATGCTTCCTTGATGGACTACGCCAATGCGAATCGCGACCACTACCTGCCGCCCAACCCGGACTTTAACTACATGAACACCACCATCCATACCATCCGAGGCCGGGTATACCGACCCTTCGTGTATTACTCCGACAGTCTCATGCAGGAGGTGAACAGCAATCGGATATCCATTGGGCTCGACTCGTTCCATATCGCGCAACAGCAGGTGATCTGTCAGACGTTTTACCCGCAAAAAGACGTGGGCAAACGCATCATCCGGATGTATCCATACGCTCGGATCGACGAAATGCCGGGTGGTTTCGTGAAATACGCTTGTGAGCGGGAAGGCGTGTCAATGGACTGGTATGAGATAAAAGTGGAGCGGGTGCTGGAGGCTTGCAGATGTGCAGGGAAGATTTACTGAGTCAAAACGCGCTATTCCGCAAACACACGCCCCATCTCCACCGCCAGCCCCGGAAAAATCCCCACCGGCACCACATCCTCCTCGGTGTACACATTGCGGATGACGTAGCGCTCGTCTGCCAGATCGTACACCGTCACGCTGTAACCCTCCGGCGAAACGATCCAGTACTCCCGAACGGCGTTTTCTTCGTACAGCTGAAGCTTTTCCTTGCGGTCTTTGCGCCGGGTGCCCGGCGAAAGTATCTCAACGATCCAATCCGGGGAGCCGAGACAGCCCGCGTCGTCCAGTTTGCTTTTGTCGCATATTACACAAAGGTCGGGTTGTACCACGGTGAGGATTTCTTTGTTGGCCCTGGCGGATTTTTTGCGGTCCAACAGCCGAACGTCGAATGGAGCCGGGTACACTTCACACTCCTTACCTATAAAATATTGAAAAATATATCCGTGTAATCTGCTCAACATCAGTTGATGCCGGCGGGAAGGCGCCGGCGACATGGGGTAAATTTTGCCTTTGATCAACTCCACATATTCGTCAAACTGCCAGGTCAGGTAGTCGGCGTAGGTGTATGTTTTGTTGGTGTCGAGATCGTTTAGCGTCTGTACCATAACGCAAAAATAAGCTATTTTTTCCAGCGGAACAAGCTACCCAAACTTCTCCCCCAGTTGCCGTTTCAGGGCCAGCATCTCGTCGCGCAACTGGGCTGCGGTGACGAAGTCGAGGTCCTTGGCCGCTTTTTTCATGCGGTTTTCGGTTTCCTCGATCATTTTTTCCAGCTGGCTGCGGTTGGCGTAGGCCACGATGGGTTCGGCGGCGAGGGTGTGCCCGTCGGGCTCCACGTAGTATTTGGCGCCTTCCACGCCCCGGATGTCGAGGATGCTGCGCTGGTTCAGGATCTCCTCCCGGGTTCGGGTCACGGTGGTCGGCACGATGCCGTGTTCCTCGTTGTAGGCCATCTGGATGCTGCGCCTGCGGTTGGTTTCGTCGATGGTATTGCGCATGGCGTCGGTCATTTTGTCGGCGTAGAAGAGGACCAGTCCGTTGGCGTTGCGTGCCGCGCGGCCGGCCGTTTGGGTGAGCGAGCGCATGGTACGAAGGAAGCCCTCCTTGTCGGCGTCGAGGATGGCCACGAGCGACACCTCGGGCAGGTCGAGGCCTTCGCGCAGGAGGTTGACGCCGATGAGCACGTCGTACTCACCCAGGCGCAGGTCGCGCAGGATTTCCACGCGTTCCAGGGTTTCCACCTCGGAGTGTATGTAGCGGCACTTGATGTTGAGGCGGGCCAGGTAGGCTGCGAGCTCTTCGGCCATGCGTTTGGTGAGGGTGGTCACCAGGGTGCGCTCGTTCGCGTCGATGCGGCGCTGTATTTCCTCCATCAGGTCGTCGATCTGGTTGAGCGAGGGCCGCACGTCGATGGGCGGGTCGAGCAGTCCGGTGGGGCGCACGAGCTGCTCGACCACCACGCCTTCGGTTTGCTCCAGCTCGTATTCGGCGGGGGTGGCGCTCACAAAGATCGCCTGGTTGATCATGCCCTCGAACTCTTCGAAGTTGAGGGGCCGGTTGTCCATGGCCGAGGGCAGGCGGAAGCCGTAGCCGACGAGCATTTGCTTGCGCGCACGGTCGCCGCCCGACATGCCGCGCACCTGGGGCATGGTCACGTGGCTCTCGTCGATGATCATGAGGTAGTCCTCGGGGAAGTAGTCCAGCAGGCAAAACGGCCGGGTGCCGGGTTTGCGGCGGTCGAAGAACCGGGAGTAGTTCTCGATGCCGTTGCAGTAGCCCAGCTCGCGGATCATCTCCAGGTCGAAGTTGGTGCGCTCGCGGATGCGGCGGGCTTCGAGCATGCGGCCTTCGGCGATGAAAAACTTCTCCTGGGCGTTCAGCTCGTCCTGGATCTCGTGGATGATCTGGGTGAGGCGCTCTTTGGGCGCGATGTATAGGTTGGCGGGAAAAATGGCGGTGGCGTCCATCGGTGCGATGCGCTTGCCGCTTTCAATCTCGAGGGTTTCGATGCTTTCGATTTCGTCGCCCCAGAAGATGACGCGCACCCCCCAGTCGGCGTAGGGCAGGTTCACGTCTACCGTGTCGCCTTTAACGCGGAAGGTGCCGCGGCCGAAGTCGGTTTCGGTGCGGGCGTACAGGGAATTGGTGAGGGCGTAGAGAAAGCTGGTTTTGGAGAGTTTTTGCCCGCGTTGCAGTCGGATGATGCCGGACTCGTAGTCCGCCGGGTTGCCCATACCGTAAATGCAGGAAACGGAAGCGACGATGATGATGTCGCGCCGCCCGGACAGCAGGGTGCTGGTGGCTTTGAGGCGCAGCTTGTCGACCAGTTCGTTGATGTTCAGGTCTTTTTCAATGTAGGTATCGGAGGTGGGCAGGTAGGCTTCGGGCTGGTAGTAGTCGTAGTACGACACGAAGTACTCCACGGCGTTGTCGGGGAAAAACGACTGAAACTCACCGTAGAGCTGGGCGGTGAGTGTTTTGTTGTGGGTGAGCACCAGGGTGGGCCGGTTCACCTGGGCGATGACGTTGGCCATGGTGAAGGTCTTGCCCGAGCCGGTGACGCCGAGCAACACCTGGGCGCGCTCCCCCTTGCGCACACCGTCGGTGAGCTGGCGGATGGCCCGGGGCTGGTCGCCGGTGGGGACGTAGGTGGATTGCAGGTGGAAGGACATGGTTGGGCAAAAGTAGCGGGAATAGGGGAGACATGCAACAAGTTGTTTAATTTTTTTGCCAGGAGACACCCTGCGTAAATAAATTCGGCAATCCGGAGTTTACCCTGCCAAATGCTCATTATCTTTGTACTCCATGACTCACCTCTCATTACCGAGGTGTGGATCGCCAATGGCGTGCAGGTGGCCTGGCTGGTCGACCCACCATCGCGCACTACGTTCGTGTACCGCAGCGCGGGGGAGGAAAGTTGTTCGTTTGACGAGGTGGTGAGCGCCGAGCCGGCGTTGGGGTTTGGGCTTCGGGTGGGTGATTTGTTTTAACTTTCGTCAGGTATTCCGGGGAACGCTCGCTTTAAACAGGCACTCAACCATTATTTGCAGCCAGAACATGTCTTTTTTAAGGACTTTTGGCTGCTAAAATTTTTTTTATCAGCCAGAATTGCTATTTTTACGGTAAAATTGGCTGATTATGGCAGTGCTACTGGCTTCACCTTTGAACAGGTTTGCCTCGACCACCTCCCGCAAATCAAAAAACGCATACGCAGCCGCCCTGGTGGAAAATGGAGGTGGTGATGGACGATTTGTTTGGTTGAGCCATGAAAGAGGGTGAAGATCAGCAGGAAAGTTAGCGCTTTCATATTTTTTGTATCTTTTAGTGTTGAACGAGGGCACTACCGAAGTAGCCGCGTTTAGCCTGCTATGGTCGATAATGAAAAGTTAGCATATACAGTTTATGCTATTTACAATTAGTTAAATATATATCAGCCCTTCGGAGTGTCGCATCTGTCAAGGATGATTCTACTGGCACGGGTCCGCCTTTGTATGTAACGTTGGCGTCTGGAATTTTTTCCAGGATTTTTTGTGTAACTACACGAGCTCGGTTTTGCGAAAGAACAGTGTTTAGGGCTGAATTGCCGGTTCCGTCGGTATGTCCAACAATCAAAAAGTCACAATTTTTTAAGTTCCATTTTTGGGCCTCCCTAATTGCTCTTTCCAGATTAAGTTGGTCGGTTATTTCGGATGAACCGTGATCAAAATAAATGGACGCAAGTAAATGTGGTTCCAAGGACACTTCAATGGGTATGTTTTTAATCCTTTCATCCGGGAATGCTATTGGTTCACTATCTACCGGCGAGTTAAGCTTGATTAAACTACAATTATCGATATAGATATCTCCTATATCAGATTTAAACAATATCGATGTTGCGAAACGATCCTTTTCCATATTCTTTTTATATCTACATTGAACAAATCTTTTGAGGTTTCCAAGGATGAGGTGTTTTTCTCCTCCTTTGGCCGTAAATCGAAGACAAATTCTCTGGTATCCATTACGATTGACAGGGATATTAAAGCTATGACAGTATATGCTACTATTTAAGAATATCGAAAGTTCCCTGGGTTTTCTGGTTGCTTCGCTGATGTGTGGTTTTAAGTCGTGTTCAAAGTTCAGGTCAACTATCGTATCAGACAAATTAACACATATAATTTTATTTAAATCATTCATATTAACGTTTTCAAAATTGGCAAAACAGCAAAACTCATATTCTGATCCTGCTTGTAAGGATTCGTTAAAGGTTAAACCTATGTCTTTAAAATAGGCATTTCCACTTATCCGATTGATATTGGTCGAAAAGTATGCATATACATTTCCTGAATATGCTTTTTCCGGTTCGTATCGAGCGTTATCTGCCAAACAGGTATCCTGTTGCTGCCAGTTTAGGAACTGACTACACACCCCACTTTCTTTTGTACCTAGTCTCCACAAAAAACTGGTATCGTATCGCAACCCTGCATAAAGCTGCCCATCAATAAATGTAGGCGGAAATCGAATTAAATTCAACTTCTCAAAGTCAGCATTGGGAATCAGATTTGCTTGTCCATGACACTGATAGCAATAAAAAACTTGCAGGAGCAAAACTCCTGCAAGTGATAACATCCAGTACAGAGTGTTATTAGTCAACTTCATAGCAGGTGCACCCCATGTCGGGTTTACAGTTTAATCTTGGGTCTGAACAAATGTTTGTTCCCCATATGCCAAAACAATCTGGAGGTGAAGACCCTATACCATCATAGCAAATAATTATAAGTTCGCCATTTGAAGGATAAGGTAGACCATCCGGCCCGATAATGTCAAACAACTCTCCTGCCTGGATTCTTTGAATTTCATTTTGTGACAATGGAATTTGGGTTAACACAGTACCGCTACGCGACGTGCTTATATCTGATGCTTGTGCGCTAACGGATGTGGTCTCCCGAACATCCCCTTTCTCACATGCACCGAGCACAATTAAAAAGAGGAGTGGAATTGAAAAAAACCTTAGATTGTTAATAAAAATAAATTGAAGAAAAACAATAACCTCAAAATTCAGGCGGTTGAGGTTTCCACCGTTATGCTAATCGAATCAAACTTTATTGCAAGATCGGGTCTGTTAGTTGCTGAAAGCCAGTATGCTTGCCCTTGCATCTTGGTGTTTTAGTCTGATTCGTGCTAACTATGATTATCTGTTGATCGATCACACCGTCTTGGATGTGTTTCATGTTTTGTAAAAGGAGTTGGGTGCACATCAAAGAAAATCCCGGCCGGAGATCAATTTGAGATACCTGAAAAAATCTGCTTCAAAGCCTAAGCAAAGTTATGCGTATTCCGAAGCGCCTCCAAGCGAAAAACCGAGAAATATCGGCAAAATATTGCCGCAAACCGGCAATATTTTGCCGGTTTGCCCAAGTCGTCCGGCCTCTGGCAATCTTGCGCCTGTCGAATGTCCGGGCTTGCAGGCAGGCGTCGGCACGATAAGATGCCGCAGAAAAAACGGCGAATTGTCGGCTTTGAACAAAAACAGCAGGCGAGGGTATACGATTCAAGGGTTGTCGCCGCCTAATTTTGACCAATCGCTGCTAAACCAACCCATTATGACCAAACTGCCAGAAAAACTCCGCCTCCTGCGGTTATCGCGTCACCTCAACCAGGAACAGGTTGCCGATGCCGCCGGAGTGAGTTTGCGCACCTACCGCGACATTGAGCGGGGAAAACGCTCGCCCAGTCTGGTCCTCCTGGAAAAATTAGCGGCTTTTTACCAGACAGACCTGCATCAATGGTTTACTGAATGAGCGCAGTCGCAACAAGTATTGCCATAAAATCCCATTTTCCCCTATCTTTGCCCACATCAACCCTATTCCACACACGCTTCCATTACCCCCCTGTGCATGCCTACCTCGTCGTTTCTCGATACCGGCATAGAGTTCCTCAAGGGCGTCGGGCCCCAGCGTGCCGACGTGCTGAAAACGGAACTGGGTATTTTTACCTTCCGGGACCTGCTCCTCCACTTCCCCTTCCGGTACATTGACCGTACGCGCTTCCACCGCATCCGCGACCTCGATCTGGAGGGCGACCAGGTGCAGCTGCGCGGCGTCCTGCGCCGCCTCGAGCTGCTCGGCGAGGGCCGCGCCCGGCGCCTGGTGGGTACCCTGCGCGACGATACCGGCAGCATCGAGCTCGTGTGGTTCCAGAGCATCGCCTGGCTGCAGAAAAACCTCGCCGTAGACCGAGAATACATCGTCTTTGGCCGCCTCAACAACTTCAACCAGCGCCTCAACATCCCGCACCCCGAAATGGAGGAGGTGACGGCCGAAAACACCGTCGCCGCCCGCCACTTCGACCCCGTGTACCCGTCCACCGACAAGCTCACCCAGAAGGGACTCGACGCCCGCGGGCTGCGCAAGGCCGTCCGTACCCTGCTCGACCAGCTCCGCTACGAACACCTGCCCGAGAACCTGCCCGACTACATCCTGCAGGGGTACCGCCTCATCGGCCGCTTCGACGCCCTCTGCCGCATCCACTTCCCCGAAACCCAGCAGGAGCTCGACGACGCCCGCCGCCGCCTCAAGTTCGAAGAACTGCTCTTCTTGCAGCTGCGCATCCTGCAAACGCGCAACCGGCGCCGCGACGCCGAAAAAGGCTTTGTGTTCGACAGGGTCGGCGACACCTTCAACACCTTCTACCAACAGTACCTGCCCTTCGAGCTCACTGGAGCCCAAAAACGCGTGGTCCGCGAGATTCGCACCGACCTCGCCGCCGGCCGCCAGATGAACCGGCTCGTGCAGGGCGACGTGGGCTCCGGCAAAACCGCCGTGGCCCTGCTCTGCATGCTCATCGCGCTCGACAACGGCTTCCAGGCCTGCCTCATGGCCCCCACCGAAATCCTGGCCCGGCAACACTTCGACAACATCGAGGCCCTGCTGCGCGACATGCCCGTGCACGTGGGCTTCCTCTCCGGCTCCGTCAAGGGCAAAAAACGCAGCGCCATACTCGAGCAACTGGCCGCAGGCGACCTCCACATCCTCATCGGCACCCACGCCCTCATCGAAGACTGGGTGCGCTTCCCCAACCTGGGCCTGGCCGTCATCGACGAGCAGCACCGCTTCGGCGTGGAGCAGCGCGCCGCCCTCTGGGCCAAAAACCCCGTGCTGCCGCCCCACGTGCTCGTCATGACCGCCACCCCCATACCCCGCACCCTGGCCATGACCCTGTACGGCGACCTCGACGTGTCGGTCATCGACGAGCTGCCCCCGGGCCGAAAACCCGTCGTGACCACCCACCGCACCGAAGCGCACCGCCTGCGCGTGCAGGGGTTTATGAAAGAGGAAATCGCCAAGGGCAGGCAGGTGTACGTGGTGTACCCCATGATCGAAGAAACGGAAAAAGTCGACATGCAAAACCTCATGGCCGGGTACGAGGCCCTCAGCCGCGACTTCCCCCTGCCCGAATACCGCATCAGCATCGTGCACGGCAAGATGAAAGCGGCCGACAAGGACTACGAGATGCAGCGCTTCGCGCGCGGCGAAACGCACATCATGGTGGCCACCACCGTCATTGAGGTGGGCGTCAACGTGCCCAACGCCTCGGTCATGATAATCGAAAACGCCGAGCGCTTCGGCCTGTCGCAACTCCACCAGCTCCGCGGACGCGTGGGCCGCGGCGCCGAACAAAGCTTCTGCATCCTGCTCACCGGCTACAAACTCAGCGCCGAAGGCCGCGAACGCATCAACACCATGTGCCAGACCAACGACGGGTTCGTGATCGCCGAGGTGGACCTCCGCCTGCGCGGCCCGGGCAACATCGAGGGCACCCAGCAGAGCGGACTCCTGCGCTTCCGCATCGCCGACCTGGCGCGCGACGGCCAGATTCTCAGCGCCGCCCGCACCACCGCCGAACGCATCCTGGAGCAGGACCCCACGCTTGCCGCAGCCGAAAATGTCCGTTTGAAAAAATACCTCGACGAAACCGGCAAGGACGGCGGGGTGTGGAGCCGCATTTCCTAGCGCAGGTCGGCGACCAGCACCTGCTTCTTATCCCACACCGCCTCGGCCAGCCACAGGAAGTTTTTCAGAAAAACGTCCACCTTGGGCCCGAAAGCGGGATCCAGCAAGTTGCCCACTTCATCGAATCGCTGCGACACCTGCCCCACCAGCAGCATCTGCGGAAGCGCAAAGCCGGAAATGCCCAGTACCAGTTCCTGCATGCTCATCGCCGCGCGCATGCCACCCAGGGGCCCCGAGGTCACCGACACCACGCCGATGACCTTTTTGGAAAACTCCGACTCCTTGAGGTAATCCACCGCGTTTTTCAGCGCAGCGGTGTAACTGCCGTTGTATTCGGGCGAAACAAAGAGGAAAGCGTCGGCTTCCCGCACCCGCGCGGCAAATTCGGCCAAGCCGGGTGGCGCATCCGGGTGGCGGTGCAACACCTCTTCCATGATCGGGAAAGCGTAGGCGGCCAGGTCGATCAGGTCGACCGTGTGCAAACCTGCTGCCAGAATGTACTGCTCGAGCGCCAGCGCCACCCGGTGCGACTGCCGGTTGATGCGGGTACTGGCGGATATGATGGCTATTCGCATGCTGTTCGTTATGTTTGCGCATCAAACAACAGGTCGAAGCACAAAGTTCAATGTTGCAACACTTACACAAGCCCACCCTTTTTCTCGACCGCGACGGCGTGCTCAACACCCGCATCCCTTTTGAGTACATCGCCCGGGTATCCGACTGGCAACCCGTGCCCGGGCTCGGCCAGGCCATGCAGGTATTGGCCGGCCTGGCGGGCCGCATGGTGGTGGTCACCAACCAGGCCGGCGTGGGCAAGGGGCTTATGGCCATGGCCGACGTGGATGCGGTGCACCGGCACATGGAGGGCGTGGTCCGCGACGCCGGCGGCCGCATCGATCGGGTGTACACCTGCCCCCACCTGAAGGAAGACAATTGCGGGTGCCGCAAACCGGCCACCGGCATGGCGTACCAGGCCAAAAGCGATTTCCCCGACATTGTTTTTCAAAACAGCATCATGGTTGGCGACTCCCTGTCCGACATGCAGTTCGGATGGGCGCTGGGCATGGTCACGGTGCTCATCGAGGGCAAAACTGAAGAGGCCGATTTGCTCCAGTCTGCCAGGGTCGATCTGCGGTTCCCGGGCCTTCCCGATTTCGCCGCCTACTGGAGCCGGCTGGGAAAATGACGGCGTTTTTCCGGATGGGGTAGCCCTCGGCGGAAAAAACTACTTTTGCGCAGCAAAACACACCGTATATGCATTGGACCACCGACATCCCCAGGCTCCGCGACACGGACTCGGGCAACTTCTTCCTCATCGCCGGCCCTTGCGCCATTGAGGGCGAGCAAATGGCTTTTGACATCGCCGGGCAGGTGAGCGAGATCTGTTCCCGCCTCTCCATACCGTACATCTTCAAAGGCTCCTACCGCAAGGCCAACCGCAGTCGCCGCGACTCCTTCACCGGCATCGGCGACGAAAAGGCGCTCGACATCCTGCGCCGGGTAGGCGAGCACTACGGCATACCCACCACCACCGACATCCACACCGACGCTGAAGCCGCCCTGGCCGCCGGGTATGTGGACATCCTGCAGATCCCGGCCTTTTTGTGCCGACAGACCAGTCTTCTGGTGGCCGCCGCGCAAACGGGCAAGGTGGTCAACATCAAAAAAGGCCAGTTCGTGAGCCCGGAAGCCATGCAGTTTGCCAAGGAAAAGGTGGAAGAGGAGGGCAACAGCAAAGTGATCCTTACCGAGCGGGGTTCCATGTTCGGGTACCAGGATATGGTGGTCGACTTCCGGGGCATCCCCACCATGCAGCACTTCGGCGCCACGGTGGTGCTCGACTGCACGCACTCGCTCCAGCAACCCAACCAGTCCAGCGGCGTCACCGGTGGCCGCCCCGCCCTGATCGGAGCCATTGCGCGGGCCGGTGTGGCGGTAGGCGCAGACGGATTGTTCATCGAGACGCACCCCCGGCCTGCCGAGGCGAAGAGCGACGGCGCGAACATGTTGCCCCTCGACCGTCTTGAGAAACTGCTGGAAGTGCTCGTGCGCATCCGCCAGATCACCCTTGAAAACACGTCCCACAATAAATAAACGTGAATTATGCGCGTGTGCGGTTGTATATTTTGACACTTGCACTATTTTTACCGCCACTAAATCGCACCAAATACAGGAGAACACCGAAATTTTATTGAGTCGATAAAAAATTTGCTATCCGTACACACCAAAACAGACGCCTTGCGCATCTATCTGTTTAACGTACTTTGAAAGCACTTTTTTTGAGTTGGTAAGATGATTCGGTGTGCCTGTGTTTACCCTGTTTCACCAATTACTTTCTTCACTCAAAACAAAATCAAGTATGACTGCAGCATCTGCTACCGCCAAACAACCCACTAAACCGTCGGGCAACAGCTGGTTCCCTTACATCGTAATCCCGATCTGTTTCGTGGTCACTTTCCTGCTCTACAACTACGTGTTCGGTGACCCCAGACACTTTGTGGACAACGACCCAAGCAAGGAGCCGCTTCCGGGCGATTACTTCGGAACCATCTACAAGGGCGGTTATGTTGTACCGGTCCTTCAAGGTCTGCTACTGATCGTACTTGTGTTTGTGGTAGAACGCTTCATTACCCTGAATCGCGCCAACGGCAAAGGCGGTGTGGACGCGTTTGTTCAGGACATCAAAAAATTCCTTGACAAAGGAGACATCAACGGCGCCATTGGCGTTTGCGACAAACAAAAAGGTTCTGTAGCCAATGTCGTGCGCGCCGGTCTCGGCAAATACGACGAGATGGACCGAAACAAGGAAATGGACACCGAGCACCGGGTGCTGGCCATCCAAAAGGAAATTGAGGAAGCAACCACGCTGGAACTGCCCATGCTGGAGAAAAACCTCAACATCCTGGCAACCATCGCCTCGATCGCTACCCTGTTGGGTCTGTTCGGTACGGTACTCGGGATGATCCGCGCCTTCGCGGCCCTCGCTACCGCCGGCGCTCCCGACTCTACCGCCCTGGCAACCGGTATCTCCGAGGCCCTTATCAACACAGCACTCGGTATCGGCACCTCGGCAGTCGCCATCATCTTTTACAACTTTTTTACCTCGCGAATCGACGCCCAAACCTATCGCATCGACGAAGCCGGTTACAGCATCACACAAGCATTTGCTGCCAAGCACTAATGATAAAAACTGTGTCTTATGCCTAAGCATAAACCAAAACGCGGTACTCCGCTGATCGACATGACGGCCATGACCGACGTGGCGTTCCTGCTGCTCACCTTCTTCATGCTGAGCGCTAAAGCCAAGCCCGATGAGGTAGCCGTGGTTGATACCCCCTCGTCTGTGTCGGAAACCAAACTGCCCGACGCCGGTACGCTCAACATCCTGATCGACAAGGACGGCAAGGTTTTCCTCGACCCCAAAGGTACCCACTCCCGCAAGGAGCTGATTGAACGCATCAACGCAGAGTTCAATCTCGGCCTCACCGAAGAGGAAAAACTCCGGTTCTCCACCGCCGGTGGGTTCGGCCTGCCTAAAAACAAGATCAAAGGCTGGCTGAACATGCCCCCGGCCGAACGCAAACACGTAGCAATGTCGGGCATCCCCTGCGATACGGTGGACAACCAACTCGCGCCCTGGATTCACAACGCCCGCCTCGCCCAGTTCATGATGAAACAGCAAGGCGTCGTGAACGATGAGTACGTGATTGTGATCAAAGCCGACCAGAACACCCCTTATCCCAACGTGCAGCAGGTGATCAACACCCTGACCGACATCAACGTGAACAAGTTCAATCTGATTAC
The DNA here is from genome assembly GCA_041736625.1 of Saprospiraceae bacterium. Classification (GTDB taxonomy): domain Bacteria; phylum Bacteroidota; class Bacteroidia; order Chitinophagales; family Saprospiraceae; genus M3007. The sequence continues at coordinate 37,435 of JBGSTG010000008.1, forward strand.
CACCATGGAGTCGGATCCGAACAAAAAACACGGAGAAGGCCATGGCGGCGGCGAAAAATAACCCTTTCACACTCAATTTCTCCAACATTTAATTGCTGAGCAATGGCAGAAATTTCACAAGACGGTGGCGGTGGTAGAAAAAAAGGCGGTAAGGTTCGCTCCAAAAAAATGTCAACCCGCATCGACTTCACGCCGATGGTTGACCTGGGCTTCCTCCTCATCACTTTCTTCATGTTGACCACCACACTGGCGAAACCCAACATCATGGCACTCATCATGCCGGAGAAAAAGGACATCCAAGAGGAAGACCTGGAACCCGTAAAGGAATCCAAGGTACTTACCCTCCTTCTCGGCGGCAAAGATGTGGTCTACTGGTACGAAGGCATCACCGATCCCGTTCTCGACTCCACCGACTTCTCGGCGGAAGGTGTCCGCAAGGTGATCCTCGACAAGATGGACAAGGTCAAAGGACAGTGGGGCATGGAAGATTACGAGGATTTCAAGACCAAGGAGAAAAAACAAGGCTCCTTCCTTACCGTGCTGATCAAACCCACGAAAGATGCCGTGTACAAAAACCTGGTTGACGTGCTCGATGAAATGGCCATCACCAAAGTACGGTACTACGTCGTCCTCGATGCCTCAGAAGCAGAGTTGAAATTCATCGAGAATCCCGCCTCGGGCCTCAAATTCTCCGCTTCTGAACAAGCCGCTTCACTCAAGTAAACCTTACACCACCTAAACAACTCAACCATGGCAGACGAAAAAATGGTCTATACCGACGCCCTTGAGATCCTTTTCGAGGATCGAAACAAGGCCTACGGCGCCTACAAACTGCGTCGAGAATATCCCAGGTACCTTCGCCGCGCGCTTCTGTTGACGTTGGCGGGTGTAGTTCTCCTCTTTGCAGCGCCCTACTTCCTCGCCAGCGTCGCCGGGGCATTCGCCAAAAAGGAAAAGCCCATCGACGTGATCGCCGAACTGGGACCTCCGCCGGACATCGACCCGAACGCGCCTCCTCCCCCGCCACCGCCTCCGGTGGAAACGCCGCCGCCGCCCACCCGCTCCACCGTGGAGTACGTGCCGCCGGTGATCAAAAAGGACGAAGACGTACAGGAAGAGGAACCCAAGAAGTCCATCGAAGAACTCCAGGAAATCAAAGCCGACATCGGCAAGGATACCAAGGAAGGCAACGATGACGCACCACCGGAAGTTTTCGACAACCCCGAACTCAAGGGAGTAGAAGCGCCCAAGGCGCCACCAGCGCCGGAAAAAACGTATGAACTGTTCGACATCCAAAAACCGCCGAGCTTCCCCGGTGGCGAAGGCGAGCTGCTGAAATACCTGGCGAAAAACATCCAGTACCCGGCCCTCGCCCGCGAAAACAACATACAGGGCTCCGTAGTGCTCACCTTCGTGGTGAATAAAGACGGCAGCATCTCCGATGTGAACATCGTGCGCGACGTCGGTGGCGGCTGCGGAAAAGAAGCCGAACGCGTGGTAAAATCGATGCCCAAATGGTCGCCCGGCGAAGCCAACGGCAACCCGGTGAAAGTGCGCTTTACCCTCCCCGTGAAGTTCAAACTTGAGTAGTACCGGTGGCTTCAGCCACCAATGGCTTAAATGACCCATACCCAACAGGGCGATCCCGGATTCCGGGGTCGCCTTGTTTTTTTTCCTAAATGTATTTGCAAAAAGATGGGAGTCCCCGTGAACTTTTTTGATATAAAACCATTTTTAAGTTGGTCTAAAAAAATAACTTTGCAAATCTAAAAAAACAACCATGAACAGGCTAATTTTCATCCAGTGGCTTATCGCAACAACCACCTGGGGCCTTCATGCACAAAACAGCGGCACAATAAGCGGCCGAGTCGAGCACGCCGGAACCCCGGTGGCATACGCGCAGGTAGCGATCAAAGGAACCGGCAAGGGTACATTTACCGATACGTTGGGGCAATTTAACCTCACAGGACTGCCTTTCGGCGAACACCAGGTCTCCGTTTCCCATCTCGGTTTCGCCCCGCAAACGGCCAGGGTCCGCCTGAATGCCGCTTCCCCAACGGCAATACTGCAACTGCAACTGACCGAAAACACGGCTGCTCTGGGTGAAGTGGTGGTGTCCGGCGCCCTGAAACCCGTTCAAAAACTGGAAAGCCCCATCCCGGTGGAAGTATATGCGCAAAAATTCTTCCGCGCCAACCCCACCCCTTCCCTCTTCGAATCCCTGCAAAATGTAAACGGCGTGCGCCCCCAGCTCAACTGCAATGTGTGCAACACGGGCGACATCCACATCAACGGTCTGGAGGGCCCGTACACCATGGTGCTGATCGACGGCATGCCCATCGTCAGCGGCCTGTCCACCGTCTACGGCCTCACCGGCATCCCCCAGGCGCTGGTCGACCGTATGGAAGTGGTGAAAGGGCCCGCCTCCACTTTGTACGGGTCGGAAGCCGTGGGGGGCCTGATCAACGTCATCACCAAGAGCGCCGAATCGGCGCCGCGCTTTGCCGCAGACGTGTTCTCGACCTCCTGGGCAGAAGTCAATGCCGATCTGGGTGCCCGCTTGACAGCCGGCAAAAATGCGCACAGCCTGCTCGGCATCAATTATTTCAACTACCAAAATCCGGTCGACCACAACGGCGACTGCTTCACCGATGTGACCCTCCAGCACCGGATTTCCGTTTTCAACAAATGGCGCGTCAACCGCGCCGACGGCAAGGGGTTGTCCGTCGCCGCACGCTACCTGTACGAAGACCGGTGGGGCGGGCAGATGAACTGGACGCCCGCATTTCGCGGGGGCGACAGCCTCTACGGCGAAAGCATCTACACCAACCGGTGGGAGCTTTTCGGCGTCTACCAGCTGCCGATCGAAGAAGAGATAAACCTCTCTTTCAGCGCCAACGGGCACGACCAAAACTCGGTGTACGGCAACACGGTCTACCTCGGAACCCAAAACATCGGCTTCGGTCAGCTCACCTGGCGAAAACAATTCGGTTCCAGGCACGACCTGCTCACCGGCGTCGCCTACCGGTACACCTGGTACGACGACAACACCCCCGCCACCGCCGACGCCCAGGGACAAAACAAACCCTCCGTCATACACCTGCCCGGTGTGTTTGTACAAGACGAGATCAGGCTCCACCCCACCAGGCACACCATACTCGCCGGGTTGCGTGGCGACTACAACAGCCTGCACGGCGCCATCCTCTCGCCCCGGGTGAACTACAAGTGGAGCACCGACGACCGAAGCTCCGTGCTGCGCATCGGCGCCGGCAACGGCTTTCGGGTAGCCAATGTGTTCACCGAGGACCACGCAGCCCTCTCCGGCGCGCGCCAGGTGGTTTTCGCCGGCGAATTGCGGCCGGAGACCTCCTGGAACGTCAATGTCAATTATGTAAAACAAGTACTCGGCGTCCCCCACGCCATCGGCACCCTCGACGCCACCGCCTTTTACACTTATTTCACCAACCGCATCCTGCCCGATTATACCACAGACCCGAACAAGATCATCTACGACAACCTCGACGGGTTTGCCGTTTCGAGGGGCGTCTCCCTGAACACCGACTGGGCGTTTACCAACGGGCTCCGGCTGATGGCCGGTTTGACCTTCCAGGACGTATTCGCGGAGGACAACGGCGTGCGCATGGATCAACTGCTCACCGAGTCGTTTTCCGCTGTATGGAACATCGGCTACACCATTCCGGGCATACAACTGAAAATAGACTACACCGGCAACCTCTATGGCCCCATGGCCCTGCCCCTGCTCGGCCCGCTCGACGACCGCCCGGCGTTTTCTCCCTGGTGGAGCATCCAAAACATTCAGGTGAGCAAAATCCTGCCCGGCGGGTTTGAAGTGTACGGCGGAGTCAAAAACCTGCTGAACTATACGCCCCCGGCCAACAGCATCGCACGCCCGTTCGATCCGTTCGACCGGCAGGTCGTGTTCGACGACCAGGGACAGGTGGTCTCCACGCCGGATAACCCCCAGGCGCTTACCTTCGACCCCACGTACGTGTTCGCCCCGAATCAGGGGATCCGGGGGTTCGTCGGGATGCGGTACACCGTGCCGTAAAAGGCCGTCAACGATTCGAGCGGAGGTTCAGGAAAAACTTGGTGCCCAGGTTCACCTGAATGGCGCCGGAATTGGTGTAGTACAGGCCGTCGACAAAAAACTCCCAGTTGCGGAACACGTCGCTCAGGTAAAAGTACCCGAACTCGGCGCCAACAACAAACTCAAGCTGCTCGGGCTCTTCGCCGACTTCATCCACAATTACCGCGTCTTCGTTGAACCGGTACCGCAGGCCGGCTTTGCCCATGGCGGTGAAGGCCTTCTGGTTGGTGCGTGCGCACTTGTTGCCGTTGCTGCGGTACAGGCCCGCGCCGGCCTCCAGGAGTGCGTACGGACTGGCCATGAACGACTCCTCGTCGGTCTGGTCCAGGTCTTGCAGGTTGAGCAGAAAATCGGAGCCACCGCCCACGCGCACTACCCCCCAGTGGGTTCCGACGTTCATGGCGGCGTGCAAGCCTCCGCCGGCCCAATCGTCGATGTTGGTCACATCGGGTGAAGTGAAGTAAATGGCCGGGATGTCGAGAAACAACCGGGGAAGCTTGCCCTGTGCGTTCAACAGGGAGGTCGGGCCGAGCAAGACAAATGCAAAAAGGATGATGCGATTCATGGTTTGCTTTTTTTTTTGCAAGATACGGGTAAGCGTATTCCTGCTGCCTTTGCTTCCCTAATTTACAGAAGGCCTTACATTTGGCGGCGAATCTATACGTCATGGCCAAAAAACAACCCAAGCCTGCCCCCAAACCCTATACGGCGCCCGCGCCGACAGTCAAGCTCCCCACCTACGCCTGGATGCCCTGGGCGGCGGCGGCGGCGGCCCTGTTGCTGTTTAGCACCGGTTTTCAAAATGCGATGGTGGCCATGGACGACCACACGGCAACCGTCAACAATCCGGTGGTGCGCGACTTCACGCTTGCCTTTCAGGGAGTCTTCAATCTGGGCATGTACGCGCCGCTCACCTGGTGGGTGTACGGCATGGCGTATGCGCTGGGTGGCGACAACCCGTTCTGGTACCACTTCTTCAGCGCCCTGCTACACGCCGCCAACGCCTGGCTGGTGTGGGGCATCGGCCGGCGGCTGGGCGCAGGGCCCTGGCAGGCGCTTTTCCTGAGCCTGGCGTTTGCCGTGCACCCTGTGCAGGTGGAGGCCGTGTCGTGGATCGCCGCGCTCAGCACGCCACTGTTCTCCTGTTTCCTGTTGCTGGCCGTCGATGCGTACCTGCGTTATGTGGATGCGGGGAAATGGGGTCGCGACTACGGACTTGCGGTGGCTTTCATGCTGGCGGCCTGCCTGTCGAAAACGGCTGCCGTAGTGCTGCCCTTGTCGCTCCTGGCGATCGATGTATGGCTGAGGCGCCCGCTCAACCGAAACACCTTGCTGGAGAAAGCACCGTTTTTCGCCCTGTCGTTCCTGTTCGGCCTGCTGACCCTTTTTTCGCGTACCAGTTCCGGCCACACCATAGACGCCGGGGGCTCCGGGTTTTCGGTGCTCGACCGCGGCCTGATGGCCTGCCACACCGTGTTGTTTTACTGGAGCAAATTGCTGGCGCCCGTCGGGCTCAGCATCTGGTACCCGTTCGAACGCGACGCCTCCGGAAGCTGGCCCGCAGGGTATTACCTGGCGCCGGTGGCGCTGGCCGCCATCCTGGGGGCGGCGTGGTGGTACCGGCGCCCGGCGCCTGCGCTTTGGGCCGGGCTGCTGTTTTACCTGTCCAACATCTTTCTGGCGCTCCCTTTTTACACCATCGGCGAGTTTGAGTTGCGCTCCGACCGGTACAACTACCTCGCGGCGCTGGGTTTTTTTGCCGTAGCGTGCGCCCTGCCGCAGTGGGCGCCGGTGCAACAGCGCAAGCTCGCCCCTGCCGCCACGGTCGTCTTGAGCCTGCTGCTGCTGGTGTGGGCCGGACTCAGCATACAGCGCATCGCCGACTGGCGCAACACCATTGCCCTCATCGACAAGGCCATTGCGGCGCAGGGCGACAATTTCGGCAAAGCCTACCTCTGGCGCGGCATGGCCTACGGCGACCAGGGCAAAGGCAAACAGGCGCTCGACGACTTCAACCGCGCCATCGAGCGAAATCCCGAATTGTACATGGCCTACAAGTACCGGGGCGCGCTGCTGGGCATGGCCAAACAGTACGAACGTTCGGTGGCAGATCTGGACATTTACCTAAAAAAGTACCCCAACGACGCGGAGTACCTGTTTAACCGGGGGCTGTCTTTGCTCAAAATGGGGAAAAAACCGGAGGCCATGGTCGACTTCAACAAGGCCATAGAGAGCAACCCCGACTTTGCGCCGGCCTACCGGAGCCGCGCAGGGCTGCACAGCGAACTCGGCGAGCCCGAAAAGGCGGCGGCGGATATGGAGGCTTGGGAACGGACAAGGGGGAAAATGGGGATGTAGTTTGGACTACTTCGAATACGACGGGCACCGAATCTGCCCAAAGTAGTACATTATCCCGGCCTGCAGGAACACGTACGTGTCGTTTTTCTTGCCGTTGCCGCGTTGGCGTCCCGTTTCGCCGATCATGGGTTCCTCCGAGCGGTCGGCCAGCCGGGCGGCGATTTCGCCGCGCTGCGACTCGATGTCGCGGATGTCGGCGTACACCCCGCTCACGTCGTCGAGGTAGTCGGTAAATATTTCGCGGGCGCTGAGCTCGATGTTGAGGCTCAGCCGGTAGGAGAGGTCGGTTTTAAATCCGAAACCGTACACAAACGCCGCCTGCGTCGTGTTGTACTCCTCGCCTTTGAACTGGCCTTCGGTGCCGTATTCGCGCAGGTTGTAGGTTTCGCCGTCGAGTTCTGCCTGGGGGTTAAAGAAAAAAACCGCCGGCCCGCCAAACAGGTAGGGGGTAAACAGGTTTTCCCGGTGCCCGTGCGTGTAGGGCAGGAAGTTGAACTCGAATTGTGCGCTCAGATCGACCACCAGGCTTTCAAAGGAGAGATTGCGCCGCAGCTCGAAGGCATTGTCCGAATCGCTGTCGAACGCACTGATGTGGCCTGCGTTGGCGGCCATTTTGAACGCCAGCCGGTCGTTGAAGTTGTAGCGGGCGCCAGCGCCGCCGGACCAACTCGTGCGGTTGAAGCGGAAATTGGTGTTCAGGTCGCCGAAATAGTTCGACACCCCCAGCCAGCCACCGGCCTCCCAGCCTTTCATTTGCGCCAGCGCCGGAGTGTGAAGCAACAGGAACAACCCGGAGAACCACAGCCATTTATAAACATTCATATGTTTCGGTACGTCGGTTAAAGCCACAAAAGTACGGTAACGGGTGGAAAACGCAGGAAAAGCCTTTTGCGTATGCGTCAGGGCTTAATTAAGGCGGGTCTTTGCGACATTTCGTGGTAACACAACGCCCCTTCGGCGAAATAATGGCACACCATGCTGCGCCGCGTGGCGTCCGGCCGGGCGATGGGGCTTCCGCCGTGCAGCAGGTTGGCGTGCCAGATGAGCACGTCGCCACGCCGGGGCAGGAAGGCCGCGGGTTTCAGCCCGTGTTGCGCGACCAGTTGTTCGATGCGGTCTTCGTAGCGCCGGTTGCTCTCGGCGCCGATGGCGTATCGGGTGTTGCCCGAGTCGTAGTCCGGGGTCATGACGTACGGCAGGCGGTGGCTGCCGGGGTAATACAGAAGCTCTCCGCTGCCTGCGTGTATGTCCTCCAGGGCGATCCACGTGGCAATGAGGTAACCGGGCGGCTCGGTGGTCATGTGTATCGAGTCGGAGTGCGCCCGCTGCTCGCTGCCCCGGGTAAAGTTGAGCGACTGAAATGGCATGACCTGGCGGCCAAGCAGGAAGGACAGCATTTCCAGGAGTTCGGGGTTGCGAAAAAAACGGTCGCGCGCCAGTGCGCTGTTTTCAAAGAGGTTGAATATCTTTCGTCCGGTGTAGTTGTAGCCCACCCGGCCTTTGGAGAGCAAGGCGTCTACTTCGGCGTTCAACGCGTCGGTTTCGGTTTCGGGAAAAAAGCCCTCCAGGATGAGAAATCCGTTTTGCACGAAGCCGCGGATTTTTTCCTGCAAAACGGGGTCGAGGGCCAGAAACTGCGGATGGGCTTCCAGTGTCGCCAGGGCGCCGGGTTGATCAAGCCAGGGCATATTGGCCGTGTCGTGCTGTGGGAAATCGGCCCAGCCGATCGGCGCGTAGATGCTTTTTTTCAAACCGTACTTGCGGTACAACGCGCGGTTGTGTTGCAGGAGCCGGGCGTTCCAGCGGTTGTTGAGCACATAGGCGCCCTTCCAGGAGCGGAGGATGCCGGTGTAGCGTTGAATGAAACGGGGGAGCATAACAGGTGTTTAAGTGGGCAGGATTGTTTGCATCCATTGACGTTCAGCCGCCTGGAAAAGGTGAAACCATGGGCAACCATTTTGACTCAAATATACGGTGAAATGCGGGCTTGTACGGTTTTGCCCGGCCGGAATCGCTTGTTTTTTTTGTTTAAAAAAAATACATTTTTGTAAACAAATAATGTTTATACAAGTTATCCACATTGTTGAGAACTCGGAGCTCATTGTTAATTAATTGATTTTTAATTTATTGAGACAATAACTAACATTATGTGGAAAACTCTTTTCTGTTTTTCTTGACAAACCCTGTACTTTCGCTAACGCTTTTGGTTTCAACAAGGCGGGGCGCTGTTCAGGCGCCTTTTTTATCCCGTCCCTTCACAACGCTTTTATTTTTCACTGCTTCCATACCGGGAAGAACCTTTGTCGCGGCACGCATGCCGGAACCGCCAGGGGGAGGCCCGTGTCGCTAAAAAAAACTGCAAACATCATACGCACGGCGCGCCTCCCGGCGGTCGTCCAAATCGAAAAACATGGTCAAAGAAATGCAAACCGTTGAGCCCATTCTGGCGGAAAACCCCGACCGATTCGTTCTTTTCCCGATCAGGCACACCGAGATATGGGCGTGGTACAAAAAAGCCGAGGCGTCGTTCTGGACGGCCGAGGAGGTGGACCTTATCCCCGACCTGCTCGATTGGGAGCACAAGCTCAACGACAATGAGCGGCACTTCATCAAACACGTCCTGGCGTTTTTTGCCGCTTCCGACGGCATTGTGAACGAAAACCTGGTGCTCAACTTCATGCGCGAAGTGCAGATTCCCGAGGCCCGGTGCTTCTACGGTTTCCAGGTGGCCATCGAGAATATCCACGCCGAAATGTACTCGTTGCTGATCGACACCCTGATCAAAGACCCCCAGGAAAAGGACTTTCTGTTCAACGCCCTGCGCAACCTCGATTGCGTGTCCAAAAAAGGCGAATGGGCCCTGCGCTGGATCGACAACGCACCCACCTTCGCCCACCGGCTCATCGCGTTCGCCGCCGTGGAAGGCATCTTTTTCTCCGGCTCCTTCTGCTCCATTTTCTGGCTGAAAAAACGCGGACTCATGCCCGGGCTCTGCTTCTCCAACGAGCTCATCAGCCGCGACGAAGGCATGCACTGCGACTTCGCCTGCCTGCTCTACTCCATGCTGCAAAACAAACTCGACCCCAAAGAGGTCGAAGCCATCATTACCGAGGCCGTGACCTTTGAAAAGGAATTCGTCACCGACGCCCTGCCCGTGTCCCTCATCGGCATGAACGCCGAACTGATGGGCCAGTACATCGAGTTTGTCGCCGACCGCCTGCTCAACTCCCTCGGCAACGACAAAGTGTACCACACCGCCAACCCTTTCCCGTGGATGGACATGATCTCCATCCAGGGCAAGACCAACTTTTTTGAAAAACGCGTCGGCGACTACCAAAAGGCCGGCGTCATGACCAACCGCGACGAGCAGGTGTTCTCCACCGACGCCGATTTCTAAATACCGATCAAAAATTTAACCCACATCGCCATGATGCAAGTCTTTAAACGCGACGGCCGGCGCGAAGAAGTATCCTTCGACAAAATTACCGCCCGACTCAAAAAAATGTCCTACGGTCTGGACACCGATTACGTCAACATCATCGACATCGCCCGCAAGGTCATCATGGGCCTGTACGACGGCGTGACCACCGTAGAGCTCGACAACCTGGCCGCCGAAACCGCTGCGTCCATGGCCACCATACACCCCGACTACGCCCTGCTCGCCGCCCGCGTGGCCGTGAGCAACCTGCACAAGGAAACCGAAAAACTGTTCCACAAGGTGGTCGAAGACCTGTACAACTACGTGGACCCCAAAACGGGCGAGCGTGCCGGACTCATCGGCGACCAGACCTACGCGGTCGTCATGGCCCACAAAGACAAGCTCGACAGCGCCATCATTTACGATCGCGACTTCGATTTCGACTACTTCGGCTTCAAAACCCTCGAACGCTCCTACCTCATGCGCATGAACGGCCGCGTGGCCGAGCGTCCGCAGCACCTGTTCATGCGGGTGGCGGTGGGCATCCACGGCGAAGACATAGACGCCGCCATCGAGACCTACAACCTCATGAGCGAGCGCTGGTTCATCCACGCCACGCCTACCCTCTTCAACGCCGGCTCGCCCAAGCCCCAGCTCAGCTCCTGCTTCCTGCTCAGCATGACCGAAGACAGCATACACGGCATCTTCGAAACCCTCCAGCGCTGCGCCCTCATCAGCCAGAGCGCCGGCGGCATCGGATTGAGCATCCACAACATACGCGCCACCGGCTCCTACATCAAGGGCACGGGCGGCACATCCAACGGCATCATACCGATGCTGCGGGTGTACAATGATACTGCCAGGTACGTTGATCAGTGCTTCCACCCCGACACCATCGTGTACACCAAACAAGGGGTAAAAAAGATCGGACAGATAACCCTGGGCGAAGAACTGCTCACGCACGAGGGTGATTTCAACCGCGTGGCCCGCGTGATGCACCATGCGCACCAGGGTGACATGATCTCTGTAAGCGTAAAACATTCCATCGAGCCCATTCTGGTGACCCCTGAGCACCCCTTTCTGGTGCTGCGCAACCAGCAGAAAATGGTCAATCACGACGTCATTGCCAATCGCCTCGAAAAAGGCCTGATCGAGCCGGAATGGGTGGAGGCCAAAGACCTGAACGAAAACGACCTCATCGCTTTCGCGGTGCCCGACTTTGCGCAGGACATGCCGGAGTACACTCCGGACGACTGCCGTTTCTACGGCATGATGATCGGCGACGGGCACCTCAGCAAGGACGGAAAACAGGCGCACATCACTCAAAACGCCGATACCGACGACACCGACTTTATCCGCCGCTACCTGTTCGGGTGCGGACTGCGCTGGACAGAAAGCGTGGAGGGCAAGAAAATCCGCTTCACCTGGTCGGCGCACCTGGGCTTGAAGTTCACCCGTGCCATGTTGTACGACGAACAGGGACAAAAAGCCGTTCACCCCTCCATGCTGTACCTGCCGCGCGAGAAGACGGTCCAGATCATCCGCGGCATCATCGAGACCGACGGAAACATCAGCAATCGCGACAATTTCGAGATCACCCTCGACATGACCTCCCGAAACGTGATCGAGTCGGTGCGGTTTATGCTCCTGCGCATGGGTATCCTCACCAGCGGCAACATCCGCGACCGTGTCGGCAGCGTTTCTTCGTATAAAGACATCACCACCCGGCAGATTTCCTATGTACTTCGCATACCTAAAGTGGAGGACATCACCGATTTGTTCCATTTGCCGGCCGGTAAATACGTGTCCTATTTTTCCCACGGCAACAACGTCTACAGCCGGGTGGATAATGTAGCCGTGGTAAAGGATTACGACGGCATAACCGTAGATTTTGAAGTGGAGCCCAACCATAGCTACGTGACCCACGCCGGGGTGGCGCACAATGGCGGGGGCAAACGCAAAGGCGCCTTCGCGGTCTACCTCGAACCCTGGCACGCCGACGTGTTCGAATTCCTCGAACTCAAGAAAAACCACGGCAAAGAGGAAATGCGCGCCCGCGACCTCTTCTACGCCATGTGGATACCCGATCTGTTCATGGAGCGCGTTGAGCGGGACGCCGATTGGGCGCTCTTCGACCCGAACGAAGCGCCCGGACTCTTCAGCGTGCACAGCGGCGAATTCGAAGCCCTCTACCACCAGTACGAGCAGGAAAACCGCATGCGCCGCACCGTAAAAGCCCGCGACCTGTGGAACGCCATCCTCGAAAGCCAGATCGAGACCGGTACCCCCTACATCCTGTACAAAGATGCCGCCAACCGCAAGAGCAACCAGCAGAACCTGGGCACCATCCGCTCCAGCAACCTGTGCACCGAGATCATCGAGTACACGTCGCCCGATGAAGTGGCCGTGTGCAACCTGGCCTCCGTCGCCCTGCCCAAATTTGTCGAAAACGGCGCGTTTGAATTCGAAAAACTGTACGACATCGTCCGCGTGATGACGCGCAACCTCAACAAGGTGATCGACATCAACTACTACCCGATCCCCGAGGCCCGCAACTCCAACATGCGCCACCGCCCCATCGGGCTGGGTGTGCAGGGTCTGGCCGACGCGTTTATCCTTATGCGCTACGCATTCGACAGCACCGAAGCCAAACAACTGAACAAAGACATCTTCGAGACCATCTACTTCGCCGCCATGACCGAAAGCTGCAACCTGGCCGAGGCGCACGGCGCGTACAGCAGCTTCAAGGGCTCCCCGCTGTCCAAAGGCGAATTCCAGTTCGACCTGTGGGGCGTGCAGCCCTCCAAACGCTGGGACTGGGACGCCCTGCGCAAACGCGTGATGAAAACCGGTGTGCGCAACTCCCTGCTCGTGGCGCCCATGCCCACCGCCAGCACCAGCCAGATCCTGGGCAACAACGAGTGCTTCGAACCCTACACCTCCAACCTGTACACCCGCCGCACCCTGTCGGGCGAACACATTGTGGTGAACAAACACCTGATGCGCGACCTCGTGCGCCTGGAACTGTGGAACGACGAGATGCGCGAAGCGATCATGGCCGCCAACGGCTCCATCCAGCACATCGAAGACATCCCGGCAGAAATCCGCGCCCTGTACAAAACCGCCTACGAGATCAGCCAAAAGGTGATCATCGATATGTCGGCCGACCGCGGGGCCTACATCTGCCAAAGCCAGAGCCTGAACGTATTCATGGAAGCGCCCACCTTTGCCAAGCTCTCCTCCATGCACTTTTATTCCTGGAAAAAGGGCCTCAAAACCGGCATGTACTACCTGCGCAGCAAAGCCGCCACCGATCCCATCAAGTTCACCCTCAGCCAGAAGCACCAGCAGAAATTTCTGTCCAACAAGCCCACCACCCAGGCAACCGTAAGCGTCACCAAAGAAACGCCCAGGGAAGTGCCCAAGATGGAGGCCATCACCCCCGATCAGATCGAAGGCAAAATATGCAGCATGGACGACCCGACCTGCGAGGCGTGCAGCGCGTAGCGAATGCGGAATGCGGAATGCGGAATGTTGCCCTGCGCTTAGACATTGCGTTTATCCGGAAGACACAAAATACACACACAAAACATGCTGAAACCAGGCGATCGCGCCCCCGAATTTAAGCTTCGGTCCAGCGATAAAGACCAGGTGCAACTCAAGGATTTTCGCGGAAAAAATGTTGTTTTGCTGTTTTTTCCGGTTGCCTTTACCAGTGTCTGCACCAAAGAACTGTGTATGATGCGCGACCAGTTGACCGAATACGAACAATTGAACGCGCAAATTCTGGCCATCTCTGCCGACAGTCTGTACGCGCTTCATCGGTGGAAACAAGAGCAGGGGTTCAATTTCCCACTGCTGTCCGATTTTAACAAAACGGTCAGCAAGAAATACGACACCCTGTACAAGGAGTTTGTATACGAAATGAAGGGCGTGCCCAAGCGGTCGGCGTTTGTGATCGACGGCTTGGGCGTGTTGCACTACGCCGAAGTACTCGAAAATGCAGGTGAATTGCCCAATTTTGAGGCGATCAAAAAAACTTTGGCGTCGCTGAACTAATTTTGTGCGACCGGGCTTCCGCCAACGGAATACCTTCGTTTATGAAACCGCATCGTTTTTTGTCGATCAACTTATATGCACCCGCCGCTTCGGCCGCCGACCCTTTATGGGAGGAAGATGAAGACGTACTGGTGATCGAAGATATCGGCTCCGATATTCCGGCGCAAATCATCGTGTACAACGATGATCACAACACCTTCGAATGGGTCATTCAATGCTTCATGGAAGTGCTCAAACACCCTTCCGAACAAGCCGAACAACTCTCTCTAATCATCCATTTTAAAGGAAAGGCCACCGTTAAGTCCGGACCCAAGTCCGAACTACTGCCCCTGCGCGAGCAACTGGTAGACCGCGGCCTTTCCGCCGTCATCGAAGACGGCGCCTGACATCGTCACCAAAACCATTGATATGGAAAATCTCGACTCACCCTCCTTTTCTGAAAAACTGCCAGCTGCCGGAGACGGAAACCGTATTGTTGCCTACCTCATAGACATAGCCCTTGTGGTGGCCGTCTCCATCATCCCCATTGTGGGCTGGTTTTTCGGCCTGGCTTACATGCTCACCCGCGACGGCCTGCCCTTTCTCGACGGCCGCAGCATCGGCAAAAAGGTCATGAAACTGCGCGCGGTCTCCGCCGAAGACGACCTGCCCCTCACCAACAACTGGGGGCCGGCCATCGTACGCAACATCGTACTGTTCATTCCCTTCTTCCCCATCGTCGAACTGATCGTTATGCTCACCAACGAACAGAAACTTCGCCTCGGCGACCAGTGGGCCAAAACCCGCGTGGTGCAGTCCGAAAACTAATGCGGAATGCGGAATGCGGAATGCGGAATAAATTTGCTCATAGTTACCCGTTAATACCAAGAGCCCACAAAATTCCGCATTCCGCATTCGACATTCCGCATTCGCCATGTCTGTTTTCTGGTTAGACCCGCATGATTTTTCTTTCCCGCCCGTGGAACTGGCGGAAGAAAGCGGCTTGCTGGCCGTGAGCACAGACTTGCGCCCGGAGCGGTTGATTTCGGCCTACCGCTCCGGCATTTTTCCCTGGTTTGAAGACCAGGGGCATTTTTTTTGGTTTTGTCCCGACCCGCGTCTGGTGCTTTTCCCTGCTGAACTGAAGGTGCAAAAAAGCATGCGGCCCATTTTCAACCAGCACAAATTTACCTACACCCTAAACCAGCGCTTCCGTCAGGTGATGGATGCCTGCGCCGAAACGCCCCGGAGTAGCCAGGAGGGCACCTGGATCACGTCGGCGTTTATCGATGCGTATACCCGACTGCACGCTATGGGCGTGGCCCACTCCATGGAAGTCTGGGACGGCAAAGAACTCGTTGGCGGACTGTACGGCGTTTTGCTTGGGCGCGTATTTTTTGGCGAAAGCATGTTCGCCCACGTTACCAACGCCTCCAAGGCCGGGTTCATCACCCTTGTCCGGGGGCTGGAACGCAGCGGCGTGGCGCTGATCGATTGCCAGCAGGAGACGCAACACCTCCAGTCGTTGGGCGCCCGCAGCATTTCAAGGGAAACCTTTCTGACGCACATAAAAAAACTCGTCCCACGTGAACCCACGCAGGACGAGTAGTTGGCTGTACGGGTAATCCCCTCGCCGTTTTATTTCACCAGAACCAGCTTTTGGGTCAGGATCACCTCTCCGGATTGCACCCGCAGGTAGTAGACACCGGAGGGCATGTCGGCGCCCGTTAATTGCAGTTCAGTCCGGTACTCGCCGGCAGGCACGCGCTCGTGCAGCACTACCTGGCCCATGCCGTTCATCAGGTGGAGGTCTGTAGCCAGGGTGAAGGTGGCCGGCAGTTCGATGCGTACGAGGTTGTGTGCCGGGTTGGGCGACAACTTCACGTCGCTATCGGACTGGTCGGCGGAAGTGGGGTCGCTGTTCCTGTCGCGCGACTTTTTGCCATTGTCGTCGTCGTCGTCGTCGCCATTGTCGTCGTCATCGTCGTCATCATCGCCGTTGTCGTCGTCATCGTCGTCGTTGTTCTTTTTACTGTTGTAAAAGCCGGCGTCTACATCGGTCTTGCAGGCGGCAGCGGTCAGCTTGAACTGGTTGGAGAATCCGGTACCGGGGATGACGTCGCTATCCACTTCGTCGTTTGTGCCCTTGTCTTTGGCCGTTATTTTGTAGTTGGCATTAGGGTGCTGGTACTTCAGTTTGTAAAAAACATTCAACTGAAGATTGCAGAATGCCGCTTCGCCGTTCGCGTCTGTTTGCAAGGTAGATACCAGGGTATTGCCTTTGTACAGTTTTACGGTCACGCCGGACAGTGGCGATTCGCCGGAATCCTGGATGCCATTTTTGTTGGAATCTTTCCAAACGTAGGTGATTACGTTGGGCGTGGAACCGGAGCAGGGGCCACACAGGGCAACCGGAGGTTCGTCCGCTTTGAATCCGGCGTCGAAATCAAACGATTGATTCGTCGAGGTCACGGCAAAAACGCCGGTTTTTCCTTCAAAAAAGTCAAAATCGCTGTCAATATTATCGTTACTGTTCCCGTTGACGTCCTGGAGCGTAAAAATGTACTTTTGCGCTGGGTTGGTCGGATTGGCAATGCGGACACGGTAGTTACCGGTATTGGGAATGTTGATCGAGTAATCACCGCTGCCGGTGGTGACCCCGCCGAAAAATTCGGTTTCATTGTTGGCTGCGTCAACCTCGATCAGAAAATAAAATACGTTTCCCAGTCCCGGCTCTCCATTGTCTTGCAAGCCGTTCCGGTTGGAATCCAGCCAAACACGGCCGGAAACGGTCGCTGCCTGCGATGAGGCTGCGAAAAATCCCGTAAAACACAGGGTAAGTAAAAAAAGCAGCATGGCTGCCTGGTTGCGGAAAACCTTGTTTCCTAAAGTGTGAAAATTTTGCATAAGACAACTGTTGAGTTAAAAAAACGATGAGGTAAAAAATTTGCACGAGGGTTCCGCAGCCTTCCGGATGGACACAAAATGCCTACCCGGCTGCCGTAGGGCAACAGACCACGAGAAAATAAACAGAGGAGGATGATTCAGGGCAGAGCAGCCCTGTCAACAGATTGAGAAACCCGAATGGCAGAAAAGGGATGATGATGGAACGACAAAAAGAATTATTTCCGGATGGCGTCGTCCACAGATGGCAACCAAAGGCGATTGGATTGCGGCACAAAGATGCGGCCTTGCACCGATAATCCAAAATTTAGTTAAAATTTTTTACCGATGTTTTGAAAAACACCGTAAGTCGGGTAAGGCCGCAGGGAATTGAGGTCCAGACCCACCTGGTTTAGCCGAATAATAAAAGCCGTCGGTTAAACCTGAAAGAGTGGTCGCGAAACAAGGGGGCCAGGAAGAAAAGATTAGTTCAGATGTCGAATGAATCGAAGTTTTCGCTTTGTATCAATTGTCAAAAATCATTCCAATGTGTTAAAATAATGCAAATTTTACCGCTTTCGAGGGATGGCACGCGGATGACGCGGATCGCTTCGCGTCATCCGCGTGCCATTCGTTTTTACATAAAAATCTACCGGGCAATAACCACATTTTTCACCCCATATCCATCGGCTGTTTGCAATTGCAGCCGGTACAGTCCGGGCGCCCACTGGCCGGTTTGCACATCAAACTGACCGGCCGGCAGGTCGGCGTTGAAGTACACGAGCCGGCCGAGCGGGTCCCAAACCCGAACGGAGACGGGCGCCGTTTCGGTGTGCCGCACCGTAAACACATTGTTGGATGGGTTGGGAAAGACGTCAAATCGGACGGACACGGCAACGTCTTTTGTGCCGACGACCAGCGGCGCGCAGGCATTCGAAAACCCATTGTCGTAGGCGGCGATCACGGCGTCTATCTCACTGATCATGGAGCCCAGGTTGCAGGGCAGGTTAGTTTGCGTATGGTAGGTCCAGGCAGCGGTGTTCTCCACGATCTGGCCCGGCGCCAGGCTGCCCAGCGCACGGATGCCAAGCGCACGGACGTCGACTCCGGGAATGCCTGCCGAGCACATGGTCCAGGCTGCCGGGTTATTGGGGTCTCCCGGAAAGGCGAATGCGGTGGGCGCCCCCGGGTTGCCCGGGTTGTAACCGGTGCCGCCGACCGTCAACGGTGTGCCGTCGCGCCAGCGTCCGGTGACGTAGTTGTAATACTCGATATCTTCAGTGGGGTCGCTCATGGCAGCCGGGGAAATACCCGGGTTAAGGACGTAATAACCCATGCGATTCATGGAACTGCCCAGGAAGGTCGTACTTGTCGCCGGCACGGGCACAGTGTCCGGAAACGTAGAAAAAACGTCGCAACCGGAACTCGGCCCGTCCACCGGATCCTGGTTATAGGCAAAAAAGCTGTTCCGCTCAGGCAGGGAGCCGATAAAGTCGTCGGCATAGCATCCGATGTCAAAATCGGCCCAAAGCGCCATAAAGACGCTGTCCAGCCGCTCTACATTTTTGTAATAAACTTTGTGGCTGGTGAAAATGGTACGGTTCAGGGGGGACTCGTCCGTACACTTAAAAGCCCACGTGGTGAGTTGGTACTCGGCGCGAACGCCCAGCGCGACATCAACGTCGTTGTAAACCATCCAACGGATTGCCTCCGGCACGAATAGCGGTTTGTTTTGCAACCTGACCACCGGGTAATCACCCTGCAACGGATCGTACCGGCCGTCACCGTTGGCGTCATAAAAAGGCGCCAGCGAACTGCCGGTAACGGGCAACGGGTACCCGTAAACGGCCTCGTAAAAGGGATTGCCCACCGCCGGCCATCCGGCAATGGATGGGAACCGGTCGATCAGCAATTGCGGGGTCAGGTTGGGCAGCGTATCCAGGAACCGGATCACGTCGGGGCCTTTCACGGTGAAAACCCGCCTCCAGCGCAAGCAGTCGTCGGCCTGGGCCCCTGTAAGTGTCAGCGGCCCGGAGTGCAATCCTATGTTATCATAGGTAGGCGTCGTCAGCCGGAGGTTTCCCCCCGGATCCACACCAGCAAGCCACAGGCGAGCACCGTACAGGGTAGTGGGGCCAAAAAACACGCCTGAGTCGGGCCTCAAATACAGCCCTTCCAAAAAGTTACCGTCGGAATAAAGGGCAGCACCGACATCATTGGCATTGATGAATCCAAACCCGCCTTGCGTCGTGCAGGGCGGCGGGTTTTGGGCAAAAAGCGCGGGCGCCAGGGCGCAGGCGACGAGCAGGTTGAGCAGTCTTTTCATAACGAAAGGGGTGATTTGGTTAAATATGGTCAAATATAGCCTCAATGGGTACATAAAGACGGGTAAATGTAGGAATCGGGCCCTTCAGCAGTTCAATAATTCCCACTGGTGAGCGAACGGTTCAGTACGCCGTCCCTTCGGGTATCCAAAGACATTGCTTCAAATCCTGCACCCGGTTGTTTTCAACAGCCACCCCTTCGTTTTCCAATAACTCCTGCATGAGGGTGGGCGTGGCAAAATGGAGGCGGCCGCTGAGTTCGCCCACACGGTTCACCACCCGGTGCGCCGGCACGTCGCCCAGATGGAAACTGTTGTTCAAAGCCCAGCCCACCATGCGGGCCGAGCCCAGGGCCAGCACATCGGCGATGTGGCCGTAGGTGGTGACCCGGCCCCGGGGAATGCGGCGTACAACCGCGTAAACGCGCTCGTGGTAAGCCATGGCGGCAGGTGTTTGGCGTTAGCGCCTGACCACTTTCCGCACCATCGATTGCCCGTCGGCCGTCAGACGCAGCAGGTAAAGCCCCGCCGGCAAGCCGGCCAGGTCGAAAGTGGCGTTCACCTCCCGGCCGAACGTATGGGTCTCGGCTACCGGCCGCCCGAGCAGGTCCAGCAAAGCGGCCTGCAACTGATGGGGCGCGTCAAATTCGGCCACCACGTTCAGTATGCCGTCGGTGGGGTTCGGGCTCACCGACAACGCCGACAAGCCGGGCAACGCCGCAGTGCCCACGGTCTGGATGGACACTGTGAGCACATCCGGGCAGCCGAAATCGTCGGTCACGGTCACCGTGTACACGCCTTCGGCCAGGCCGGTGGCGGTGGCGGTGGTCTGTCCGTTGCTCCACAGGTAGGTGTAGGGCGCCAGCCCGTCGCCCACGCGCACGGTGGCCGTGCCAGCAGAATCGCCGGGGGCGGTGGGGGTCACGTCGGCGCTCAGTTGCAGGTTGGCGGGACAGTTGCGGATGTTGATGTTGTCGAGGTCGAACCAGTAGCTGCCCGGGCCGCCGTACAGCCCCCGGAAGCGAATGAGGATGAGGTCGCCGGCGAAGTCGTTCAGGTCGACGGTGACGGATTGCAGGTCGACGGACGGGGTGTGGTTGGTTTCGTCGATGGTGTAGACGGTGGCGTAGCTTTCGCCGCAGTCGCCCGAAATTTGTAGTTGAAATGCGTCCCCGGGCTGTAGCACTGTCGCGGTCGTGCCGTCGCTGTTAAAATCGGTGATGCGGTAGTCGAAACGAAGCCTGGTCCCGGCGGGCACGGGGCCGTACACGTCGGAGGTAGCCTCGAAGGTGTTCAGGAAGTCGAACAGGTTGGCGGCCAGCACAAAAGAGCTGTTGTTGTGATCGTTCTCCACAAATGCGTTGGAGGCCGCCCAGCCGTCGGGCAGTTGTCCGGACTCAAAATTTTCCAGCGCGGGTATGGGCAGCGGCCGGTGGTCGACCACGTACACAAAGGTGTCGTTGTTGATCGTCTGGTCGCCGGACAGCACTGTCCAGCAGCTGATCTGGAACAGTCCGCCGACGCTGTTGAAGGTAGAGTCGAAGGTAAAAACTACGGCTTCGTTCGGTTCCAGGGTGTCGGTGGTGAACGTCTGAATCACCGGGGCCTGCCCGTTGATGGAATAGGCCACGGCGTAGGTGTCTTGTTCAATGGAGCCGAAATTGGCGAAGGTGAACAACACGCGATCCTGGTCCAGGCCGCAGGTGCTGTTGTCGCCGGTGGTGGTGGCGGATATGGCGGCCAGGTCGCGCTGCTGGGGCACGCGGATACGCACGTCGTCGATGCCGAACCCTTCGCCCTGCACAAACGGGTCGGAGGCCACGCCCACGCGCAAGCGCACGGTGGCG
>JBGSTG010000045.1:0-58397 GCA_041736625.1 Saprospiraceae bacterium
GCGCGCGGTGGCCTCATCGAGGTGCCGATGGGGGTGACGATCCGCGAGGTCGTCGAGGAGATCGGCGGAGGAACACCCGATGGCACCCCGTTCAAGGCGGTGCTCGTCGGTGGTCCGTCGGGCGGCTGTGTCCCTGCGGAACTGGCCGACACCCCGATCGATTACGAATCCCTCAACAAGGTCGGGGCCATCATGGGATCTGGCGGATTGATCGTGCTCGACCGCAACGACTGCATGGTGCAGATGGCGCGGTATTTCCTCGATTTCTGCCAGTGCGAGTCCTGCGGGAAGTGCACGTTCTGCCGGATCGGCACCCGCCGGATGCTGGATATCCTGGATCGGCTCTGCGCGGGCAAGGCGAAGTCCAAGGATCTAACGGACCTGGAGGAGCTTTCCGAAATGGTGCGCCGGGCCAGCCTTTGCGGTCTCGGGAAGACCGCGCCGAATCCGGTGTTGTCGGCGCTGAGGTTTTTCCGGGAGGAATTCGAAGCCCATGTCCACGGCCGCTGTCCCGCCGGCAAATGCCGCGACCTCATTACCTATTCGGTCACCGACGCCTGCATCGGCTGCACCCTCTGCGCCCAACACTGCCCGGCCAACGCAATTCCCGTGACTCCCTACCAAAAACATGTCATCCTTGACGACCGCTGCACTCGCTGCAACGCCTGCCGCGAGGTCTGCCCGGAACATGCGATCCTGGTGCAATAGGACCTATCAGACCTATACGACCTATCCTTCCAAATAATGCCCGCCATCACCATCGACGACCAGCTCATCCACGCACCCCCCGGCGCCACCATCCTGCAGGCGGCGCGCAGTGCCCCCCGCGCAGCCAGAACGGCGGCGCCCATTTTGCCATAGGCGCCTGCCACGAGCAGCGCGTGCCCAAAATCGCCCTTGTGGGCAAAACGCCTGCGCGGACGATAGATGCCCTGGACATCTTCAGCAACAGTCAGGTGGTAAGGCGTCGGAGTTTCCTGTTCAAAATCCGGCAGCAACCCAATCGGAACAACCGACCAGTCGCCCAGAAACGACTCATTTTCCGGAAAGAAAAAGGCCGGTTTGGGGCGCTCGAAAGTGATGGTAAACGCCGCCCGGATACAGGGGCCGGACACCACCCCGTCGGCGGGCAAGCCGGACGGCAGGTCGATCGAAACGACCTCGTTGGAGCAGCCGTTCAGTGTTTCCACCAGGACGCCCCAAAAGCCGGTCAGTGGCCTGCTCAACCCTGTGCCAAACAGGGCGTCGATCACCACGGCCTGCCGGGGCACTTCCGGGACGGGCGCTCCCGGCGACGTCGGGTATTCAAAACACGGCACACCGCCGTGTTTGGGCAAGGCCTTATATTGCGCCTCAAAGTCGGGAGACCAGCCTGCGCCGGCGGGCGGCAGCCAGACCGTTACCTCGTAAGCTGCCTGGTGCAAAAAACGCGCGACGGCCAACCCGTCACCGCCGTTGTTCCCGCCACCGCAGACCACCAGCACCGGCTGCAAGGTGTCCGGGAACAACGCCCGAAACCGGCCGGTAAACGCCAGCGCCGCCCGGTTCATGAGTTCAACCGAGTCCACCGGCTCCGAGGCAATGGTCGCGGCGTCCCAGGTGCGCATCAACCGTGAGTCGAAAATTTTCATAGTCTGAAATCCGTCCCCTTTTTTCGTCGGAACGACAGCAATCCGAGTTCGCAAATGTCCATCAAAGTTATAGAATTTGCCAGTGTTTTAGCCGGCCCCGCCGTCGGGATGTTTTTTTCCGAAATGGGTGCGGCGGTGATCAAGATCGAAAACCGGCGCACCGGCGGCGACATCACGCGGGCCTGGAAGCTGCCGTCCGAAAATCAGGATGCCTCCGTTTCCGCCTATTGGGCCTCGGTCAATTACCGGAAGCAGTACCTGATGCTCGATCTGGAGACGCCGGAAGACGCCTCGCGGGCGCAAGCGCTGGTGCAGGATGCCGACGTGGTCATCAGCAATTTCCGTCCGGAGGCCGCGCGGCGTTTCGGTCTCGATCCGGAAACGCTGCGCAAGCGCCATCCCGGGCTGATATACGCCCAGTTGGACGCCTACCCAGACCCCGACGATCCCCGGCCGGCGTTCGACGTCGTGTTGCAGGCCGACACCGGGTTTATGTCCATGACCGGCGAAGCGGGTCGTCCGTGCGTAAAAATGCCGGTTGCGCTGATTGATCTGTTGGCCGCGCACCAGCTCAAGGAAGGCATCCTGTGGGCCTTGTGGCAACGGGAGCGCACCGGTGAGGGGGCGCTGGTGCGCACCTCCCTTTTCGAAAGCGCGGTCGCTTCCCTGGCCAACCAGGCCACCAACTGGCTGATGGCGGGGCACTTGCCGACCCCCATGGGCTCGCAGCACCCCAACATAGCGCCTTATGGCGATCAGGTGATTTGCGCCGGCGGGCAGGTGCTGGTGCTCGCCGTCGGCACCCAAAGACACTTTGAACGGCTGTGCGCGGTGGTGGGCGAACCCGAAAAAGCCACTGACCCGCAGTTTGCGACCAACCGGGACAGGGTGCTGCACCGCACTGCACTTGTGACATGGTTGCAGGAAAAATTTGGTCGCCGGCCCATCGAACATTGGCTTGAACAATTGCAGGAAGCGGGTGTGCCCGCCGCCCCGGTGCGCGACCTTCAGTCCCTGTTTTCCACGCCCGAGGCCCGCAGCATGGTGCTGCACAGCGAGGAAGAAGGCATGCCCACCCAACGGGTCAAAACCGTGGCCTTCCATTTGACCTCCGGACACGGGTAACGTTCCGACCACCAACGACCGACCGACCGCGTACCCATACGATGGCTTGAAGCCCGATGTCGCCAACTTAGCGTAAAAAGATTGCTTTGGGGTTGTTTGATTTCTTACCGCGACTTTATTTTTTGCCGCGAATTAGCGCTAATTAGCGCTAATTCGCGGCAAAAAAAATATCTAGTTTCGTTGTAGACAATTTTACAACATTGCTTTTACGCTAAGTTGACGACATTGGGCTTGAAGCCATCGTATGGGTTATCCCTCGCCAACTACCGACCGCCGACTACCGATAGCCGACTACCGATAGCCGACTACCGACCGCCGACCGCCGACTACCGACTACCGATAGCCCACAACCGCCTCCACAAACGCCCTCACCCCATCCAACGGCGTATCCGGGTACACCCCGTGGCCCAGGTTGGCGATGTGGTGCGGCCCGAAAGCGGCCAGCATTTCGCGGGTTTTGTCGCCGACGGTATCCGGGTGTGCGTACAGCGCGCAAGGATCGAGGTTGCCTTGCAACACCCGCTGCGGCCCCGCCAGCCGGCGCGCCCAGGCGGGATCCATGTTCCAGTCCAGCCCCACCACGTCGTATGGCAACGCCGACAAATCTTCCATGGCGAACCAGGCGCCTTTGGCAAAAATCGTCCGGGGCGTACCGGCGAGGGCGTCGCCTATTTGACGCAGGTATGGCATGGCGAACGCTCGGTATTGGTCCGGCGTCAGTTCGCCGGCCCAGGAATCAAAAATCTGGATGAGGTCGGCGCCGGCAGCCACCTGTTGCCGGGTGTAGGCGATGGTGGTGTCGGTCAGGCGCTGCAGCAGGTCATGTGCCAGGCGGGGTTCCTGGTACAGGAAGCGGCGCGCCAGGGAAAAGGTCTTGCTGCCTCCGCCCTCCACCATGTACGCCAGCAGGGTCCATGGCGCGCCGGCGAAGCCGATGAGCGGCACCCGGCCCTGCAATGCCTGCTTGCACTTCCGGATGGCTTCGTAAACGTATTCAAGGCGTTCGGCGGCCGTTTCGGCGCCGGCGAGCGCTTCGATATCCGACCGGCTGCCGATGGTTCTCGGGAAACGGGGGCCTTTGGCCTCCACCATCTCGTAGTCCAGCCCCATGGCTTCGGGCACCACCAGGATGTCCGAAAAAACAATGGCAGCGTCTACCCCAAGCGCCTGCACCGGCTGCAGGGTTGCTTCAGCCGCCGCTTCGGGTGTTTTGACAAACGCCTTGAAATCGGGGAAACGGCTGCGCAAGGCCCGGTATTCGGGCAGGATGCGGCCGGCCTGGCGCATCAGCCAGACAGGAGGGCGTTCGGTGTGTTCACCGCGGGCGGCGCGCAAAAAAAGATCGTTCATGGCGTGTCGGTGGAATTAAGGGCCAAAATTAACCCCGGCCGGTTCATTTTAACCGAATGGCGGAAATACCTGACGAAAACGTGATAAATACGCTACTTTTGTAGCAAAAAAAACATGATTGCCAGAAACATAATGCTTGCCCTGCTTGCCCTGCCCCTCCTGACTTTCGCACAAACGGAAAAGAAAGGATTAGCAACCCTGGATCAACCCGGGTACTCCATTCAGTACCCGGCCGAGTGGCAAGTGGATCAGTCGGGCATGATGGGCACCAAATTTATCCTGGTGATGCCTTCGGGCAATCCCGAATTCAGCCCGAACATCAACCTGGTGCAACAGGAGTTGCCGACAGACGACGTTCCGATGGACGCCACGCTGGAAGCCACGCTCGAACAACTGGAAAACATGCTGGGCGATTTTAAACTGATCTCCCAAAAAAAGTTCAACACCCCTTCAGGCCCCTGCAGCGAACTGGAATACACCGGCACCTTTGGAGAGAACGCCATGCACTGGAAACAGCGGTACTGGTTGCGGAATAAAATGGTGCACGTGCTGACCTTCACGGCTTTGAAAGATGATTTTGCGCGGGTTGTCGACTCCGGGAAAAGCGCTATGGATTCATTTTGGCTAAAATAAACGCGTCAAAGCAACCAGTTTGGCGTGATTGCAAATAAAAAGCCAGTGCATCGGCAACCCTGCCGCTCAACCCAGCCTGGCCGCCATCTCAGCCGTCATCGGATCGGCACTCACTCCGTAGCCGTTAACCAGAATGCCCTTAACACTGTGTTTCGTCGAAGAAATGGCGTATAGAATGCTGGAGTCGGAGGGGTTGGTCATGCCCTCAAATCGGAAAATCTTGTCGACATGAAAGTCCTCCGGATGCAGTTGCAATGCACCTTCGCGACAATGTAACCGATCGGTTTGCAGGTTAAAATCCTCCTTGTACCCCTCTTCCCGGAGGGCATCAATGGCTTCGATCATGGTGAAAAAAGATTGCATAGCTGTAAGCGTTTAAGTTATAAGGGTAACTTTGTTTACCGGAAGAATGTTTAATCCGGAAATCCTTCATCCTGCACCCAATGCGTTTTTCCGAATACCGCATCACCCCGCAAATCAGACAGAACCTGGAAATCATGGGCTTCAAACGGCCCACCGACATCCAGTACAAATGCATTCCCTCCATCCTGAAAGGGGAGGATTTGTTGGCTATTGCCCAGACCGGAACCGGCAAGACGGCCGCATTTGCCATTCCGGTGGCCCACCGTTTGCTCGACCGCAAAAGAGCGTCCCGGTACACGGGGGTCCGCTGCGTGGTGATGGCGCCTACGCGGGAACTGGCGCTTCAAATTTCAGAGGTGTTCGAGAAAATCAGCCAGAATACCCGGCTTAAAACGCTTTGCCTGTTCGGCGGGGTCGACCAAGACCCGCAAATCGCCCGTCTGGACGGGGGCATCGACATCCTGGTCACCACGCCGGGGCGCATGTTCGACCTGCACCACCAGGGGCACATCAACCTGAGCAAAGCGGAATTTCTGATCCTCGACGAGGCCGACCGCATGCTGGACCTGGGCTTTCTGAAAGACATCCAGGATGTGGTGGCCCTCTTGCCCCGCAACCGGCAAACGCTCTTTTTCTCCGCCACCATCAACGACCGCATTAAGAAACTCGCCTATTCGCTGGTCTCCCAGCACGCGGTACGCATCCAGATCTCGCCCAAGGATCCGGTATCCAAAAATGTGCGGCACAGCGTGGCCTTCATCGCCATGGACGACAAGCGGTTTTTCCTCGAACGGCTCGTCAAAGAGAACGCCGAGGCCAAAATGATCGTGTTCGTACGGACCAAAGTGCGCGCCGAAAGGGTGCACGCCGCCCTGGGCCGCGTGGGCATCGCCGCCGAAACGCTACACGGCGACAAGGAGCAACACGCGCGCATGGAAACCCTCGCCCGCTTCCGGACGGGCGAAACCAGGCTGCTCATCGCCACCGATGTGAGCGCCCGGGGCATCGACGTGCCGGACGTCGAGTTTGTCGTCAATTACGACCTGCCCGACGTGGCCGAAAACTACGTGCACCGCGTGGGCCGTACCGGACGCGGCGAGCGCATGGGCGATGCCATCTCGTTCTGCAGCCCCGAAGAAAAACCCCTGCTCGAAGCCATCGAAGCGTTTATCGGGAAACCAATCGCCCAAACAACCATCGACAAGGGCGAATACCAATACACCGTGCGCATGACCGAAGATGTGGGCGACAAGTGGCGCGACGTCATGCGCGAAGTGGAAGAAGCCGAAAAATATTTCTCCAAAAAAAAGAAAAAAGGATGAGCCGAAACTTGCAATCAAAAACTTTTTGTTTTACATTTGCACAGCACTAAAATATGGGCTCCATGGACATTCTCGCACAACTGTTGGACGCACCCAACGCCGCCCTCATCATTGATGAGGTTAACCACCGGCTGGACGACGAGCGCGAAAAACGCATCCGTTTTTACAACGACATTGATGAGTCGGTGAAAGCTGAATTCATTAATGGGGAAATTATTCTGCACTCGCCAGTGACAAGGGCACATGCATTAGCGGTGGCCACCATCAGTAGAAGACTGGGAATCTATGTCGAACTACATCAGTTGGGAGAAATTCATATTGAAAAATCCATGATCCGGCTCACCCGAAACGACTATGAGCCGGACATCTGTTTTTTCAGCACGGAGAAGTCAAGGGAATTTACCCCGGATCAGAAGTTGTTCCCTGCACCCGACCTGGTGGTGGAAGTGTTGTCCAAATCCACTGAAAAGGTTGACCGTGGCATTAAATTTCAGGATTATGCCGCCCACGGCGTGGGCGAATACTGGATTGTGGATACCGTGGAAAAGGCCGTAGAGCAATATGTTTTGCGGGAGGGCGTGTTCGAACTGGTGCTGCGTTCACACGGTACCGACATCTACGCGGATCAGGTTACCGGCTTTGTTTTGCAGGTGAAAACGCTGTTTAACGATTAGCGATGCCTGCACCCGTCCTGCTCCAGTATTTTCACTGGTACACACCGGCCGACGGCCGGCACTGGCATCGCCTGGCTTCCGACGCCGCCAAACTGAAAAAACTGGGCATAGACGCCCTGTGGATTCCGCCCTGCTACAAAGCCATGGGCGGCGCACATAGCGTGGGTTACGACGCCTACGACCTGTTCGACCTCGGCGAATTTGACCAGAAAGGCAGTCTGCCCACCAAATACGGCACCCGGGGCGAGCTGCTGACCGCCATCCAGATAGCCCATAAACACGGCCTTGACATCCTGGCTGACGTGGTGCTCAACCACAAGGCCGGCGCCGACGAGCGGGAAAAGTTCTGGGTGCGCAAAGTTAACCCCGACAACCGGCACGAATACCTCTCCGGCTCCATGGAAATTGAAGGCTGGACCAAATTCACTTTCCCCGGCCGTCGGGGCAAGTACTCCACTTTCGTATGGCATTGGTGGTGCTTCAACGGGGTCGACCACGCGCACGACCACCCCGACCAGGGCCTCTTCGCCATTCAGGAAAATTACGGCTCCGAGTGGGCTGAATTGTCGGACAATGAAAAGGGGAACTACGACTACCTCATGTTCGCCGATCTGGAAATGCGCAACCCCGCCGTGCGCGAAGAACTGAAATACTGGGGCCGCTGGTTCCTGAAAACGACGCGGGTCGACGGGTTTCGGCTCGACGCCATCAAACACATTCCCCCGGTTTTTTACGTCGAATGGCTGGACCACGTCCGCAGCTTTGCGCGCAAGCGTCTTTTTGCCGTCGGCGAATTTTGGAACAACAACGTAGACGTGCTGCTGCGCTATCTGGATGCCACCGGGCACCGGATGTCGCTGTTCGACGTTCCCCTGCACTACCGGTTTCAACAAGCATCGTTGAGCGGCAACCGATTCGACATGCGCACCATCTTCCACCGAACCCTGGTGGAATCTGCTCCCAAAAATGCAGTCACGTTTGTAGACAACCACGATTCGCAACCCCTGCAGGCGTTGGAGTCCTACGTGCAGGACTGGTTCCGAACCCACGCCTACGCGCTGATCCTGCTCAGAAGAGCGGGCGCACCCTGTGTCTTTCTTCCCGACCTGGAAGGCGCGGCCTACGATGACAAGGGCAAAAGCGTGACACTCAGACCGGTAAAGTCGCTACCGACCTTGCTGCGGATTCGAAAACAACACGCCCTGGGGGTGCAAACGGATCACTTCGACCATCCCAACACCATCGGCTGGGTGCGTACGGGCTCCTACTGGTACCCTGGAAGCGGATGCGCGGTCGTGCTCACCAACGGCGACGCCGGGTTCAAAACCATGTCCATGGGCAAAGGGTTTGCCCACAACGTGTTTATCGACGCACTCGGAAACCACCCCGCTGAGATCAAACTTGATTCCACGGGTTCGGCATCCTTTCCGGTGCCTCCGGGCTCCGTTTCTGTATGGGTCAAAAAGACCAACGCTGTTCCCGTGTTGAGTGTCGACTGGTGGCGAAGCCTTTTCGGGGGTAATCCCGGGAAATAAAGCAGCCGGGCACTCCCTGCTCTCGTGTCCTGCGCTTAAACGACCCCCAGTTCCTTGCCTACCTTGGTGAACGCCTCCACCGCTTTTTCCAGGTGTTCCGGTTCGTGGGCTGCGGATAGTTGTACGCGAATGCGGGCTTTCCCTTGTGGCACCACCGGATAGAAAAATCCAATCACGTACAACCCTTCGTCCAGGAGCCGGCGGGCGAATTCCTGGCTCAGTTTGGCGTCGTACAGCATGATCGGCACAATGGGGTGCTCGCCGGGCAGGATATCAAATCCTGCTGCCGTCATGCGCTCGCGGAACCAAAGGGTGTTGTGCTCCAGTTTGTCGCGCAGTTCCGTGCTTTTGTTCAGCAGGTCGATTACGGCAATGGAAGCGCCGACAATGGTGGGCGCCAAGGTGTTGGAGAACAGGTAGGGGCGCGAACGCTGGCGCAGGATTTCCACAATTTCCTTTTTGGCCGACGTGAAGCCGCCGGAAGCGCCGCCGAGGGCTTTGCCCAGGGTGCCGGTGATGATGTCCACGCGATTCATCACATCCCGGTGCTCGTGCGTACCCCGCCCGTTTTTACCCAGGAAACCGGTGGAATGGCAGTCGTCAATGCCCACCATGGCGCCGTATTTTTCAGCCAGGTCGCAAATTTTGTCGAGTTGGGCGATGGTTCCGTCCATGGAGAACGCGCCGTCGGTAAACACCAGCTTACGACGCGCGTTCTGCGCCTCCCGGAGGGCATCTTCGAGCGCGTTCATGTCGTTGTGCTTGTACCGGAAACGCTTGGCTTTACACAAACGGATACCATCTATGATGGACGCGTGGTTGAGTTCATCGCTAATGATCGCGTCTTCTTCACCCAACAGGGGTTCGAAAAGTCCGCCGTTTGCGTCGAACGCGGCGGCGTACAGGATGGTGTCTTCCATGCCCAGGAAGTCGGCGATCTTACCCTCCAGTTCCTTGTGGATGTCCTGTGTACCGCAAATAAAGCGTACAGAGGACAATCCGAAACCATGGGTGCGAATGGCCTCGATGGCTGCTTCGATCACTGCCGGGTGGCTGGACAGTCCAAGATAGTTGTTGGCGCAGAAATTCAGGACGTGTTTCTGCTGAGTGGTATCAATTTCGGGACCTTGCGGCGTGGTGATGATGCGCTCTTCCTTGTACAACCCGGCGTCGCGGATGCCCTCGAGCTCGTGTTGCAAAGTGCTTTCTATGTGTTGAAACATACGAAAATGGGTTTATTTGACAATCTTCTCCATCATTTTTCCATAACCCGAACGGCGATCCGTCGGTTTTGGGCCCGGCCTTCCTCCGTATCGTTGGATGCTTCCGGGTGTTGGGAACCGTATCCTTCCGCTACGAGGCGGTTGGTATCGGCGCCCAGAGTCACCAGCGCCGCCTTGGTGGCTTCAGCGCGTGCTTGCGATAGCTTCATGTTGTTTTCTTCGCTGCCGGTATTATCGGTGTAACCGCCGATTTTCAATTGCACTTTGGGGAAAGCCTTCAAAATCTCCACCAGGTTGGTCAGCTGGTCTTTCGACCTTTCCATGTTCAGTTGAGCACTTCCGGTTTCAAAAAGCAGCCGGTCGAAGTTGAACCAGGTCGTTTTGTCCACCACTTTGTCGCTTTCTATAAATTCGATCAGTTTGCGTTCGATGCCGTTCTCGGCGCCTTTGAGTTCAAAACCGGTTGTCAGTTTTTTGCCGTAGTTGAGCACTTCGGCGGCCATGGTGTCGACATCCGAGTACAGAATGGCCGAACTGTCCACCAGTTCGGTCACCACCGTCATTTCCTCCACCGGCTTGGACGCGCATTTACGCGACAGCAGTACAATAGCTGCGCCCAGGCCAAGCAACAACAACAGCGGCCACAGCCAGGAAGTCCCATTGGATTGGGCATCGGAGATGACGTCGTTTTCGCGGATCGCCGGATTGTCCAGTCCCAGAATCGCATCCATCCCGCTTGGCAACAGGGCAACGATGCTGTTCTGCTCACTGCGCAGCAAATTGGTAAAACCCGAGAGATTCAGGCCGTCTGTTTTAATCCGGGTGTGCAACAGGTTCATTACCAGGGGTGCAGCCAGGCCGAGCAGGGCGGAGGTAGTGTTGCTGCGCGTACCGGCAAAAGCCGAAACGGCGTTGAGAATAGAGCCTGTTTTGGCGCCGAATACGCCGGATATCCAGTGTCCGGCAACGTCTTTAGGGTCGTCTTTCGCCAAATTACCACCGGCGACAAGATCCACCAACTGATCGATGGTCCCGGGCGTAAAGTTGGTCAGCGTGTCAAATTGATGCTGCATGAAGCCGGCATCGTCCGTTTTGGCAGCCATTCCGGCCAAAATGGTGGGCGCCAGTGCCGTAACGGCTTTTGTAATGCTGCCTTCAGCCTCCCCCAATACCTCAGCTAATTTTCCGATCATTTGGGGGGTGAGCATAGATTTGAAAGTCCCGAGCAAGTTTGCCATGTATTCGGTGTTTTTATGGTTTTATTTTCAAAGGTAAAGACGCTTGTGAAAAAGCTGCATTATATTTTAGTGAAGTTCTTCTTCGTCAGAACGGATAACCAACCGAAACGTTGAGCGTGAAGTCGTTAAACGATAATTTCTCCTCGGTAAAATAGGGAATCCAGAAACCGCCGGCATCCCTGGGTTTTCGCAGCGGCAGTCCGAAGTCGAACCGGAGCACGAAAAACTCTACGTCAATTCGAGCCCCAAACCCGGTACCCAGCGCAATTTGCCTGTATGAATTCCATTCCAGTTGGCTAAACGGGCGAGGATCTTCCTGGGTAACCGACCAGACGTTGCCGCCGTCTACGAAAACCGCGCCTTTAAGGGCGAGAAACAGCGGAAACCGCAGTTCGGCGTTGAACTCGAAGCGGAAGTCGGCCGACTGATAAAACGGCGGGTCCGTCGGAGCCAGCGGGTCCTGAAACCCGCCCGGGCCGATCTCCCGGATGCGGAAAGCCCGCAGGCTGGAAGGCCCCCCGATGTAAAATTGTTTCACATACGGTGTCACCGGCGTTCCGCCATAAGGACGCACAATGCCGGCTCCGATGCGGGTGGCCAGCGTGATGCCGTTGTGATACTCCCGGATGTATCCGCCGTCCAGGTTCAGCCGAAAAAAATTGGCGAACTCCAGCGGGCCGATCGCCCACTCTTCGTGCTGGAAGGCTGCCCCCCACAATTCGTTGGCAATTTCAACTTCCAGGCCGGACAATTCTGCGCCAAAGCGGAAAAAGTTGTGTTCACCGAACTTGTTGGGGTTGGTGTAAATATTCATATTAAAATCGCGGAAAAACACGCCGGTGAATAGCTGTTCCTGGAAGCTAAGCGTGTAAAAGTCATTGTCGCCGTACAAGCTGTCGAACCGCGGTTCCAGGGTCGGCTGGAGCACGTCCAGTCCGGCCAGGTCTATAGACACCTGCCTGCCCGGCGAAGCGGACAGGTTATAGCCAAACGTGGCGTTAATGAGGTTGTAATTATAAAAGTCGATCAGCTCCAGATAGTTGTAGTTCAGGTTGAGCCTTGTTGTCGCTTCATTTTTAAGGCGTTGGTATTTTTTATCGGAATAGGGTCTCCACGAACCGACGCGGAACGCATGCAGGTTTTTCCACCAACCCAGGTAATCGAAGAAGCGCGGAAAGGTAAGTTGGTTGTTAAAACTGACCTCCTGTGAAAATATTAACTGTTCCGGGTTGGCCAGGTCAAATTCCAGACCGTAACTCAGGTCGCTGGTCCAGTTTTCCGCCCCTCCGAAAACGTTGTTGTTCCGGAAATTCACCCCCCCGGAGACCCCGATTAGCTGAGAACTTGCCGACGAATAGGAGGTGTTGAGTTCTACGTTCCAGCCCAGGCTCAGGCGCTGGTTGGGGGTTAGAGAGACGACAACGTTTTGCTGGTTTTCATCCACTGAGTCCTGATAAGGGCGAACCGAAACGAAGCGGTAAGTCCCCAGGGCGTTGAGGTTCCGCGCGGTGCGGTCTATGTCGGCCTGAGAATACGTGGCGCCGGGCCTGATGAAGATCTCCCGGCGCAGTTTATGGGGTTTGACGCTGAATTGTTTGTCTGCAGAAGCATAATAAACCCCATCGATGGCCGTGTCGCGCCGAATGGCAATGACATCGGGTACCAGGCTGGTGTACACCTGAACGGAGCCGAACGTGTAGGTTGGGTGATCGGTTGAATCGGTGGGCGTAAGCAGGTCGATCGTTACTTTGGCGCGCGAGCCGACGGTATCGCCCAAAAACTCGATGAAATTGGGAACAAAGTACGCGTAGCCGGCATTTTTGAGCGTTTCGGTGATTCGTATTTTTTCCCGTTCGAACAGTTGCCCGTCTAACGGAGAACCGGGTTTGAGCAGGGAAACGCCTTTGCCGGCAGTCAGCAGATCCAACACGGCGCTGTCCCGGCTAGTCCAGGTAACAGCGTCGACCATGTAGCGTTCTCCGGTGCGCAAGCGGTATGTTGTCGTTACTTTATGGTGTTCCAGGGTGTCGTTCTCGTAGGTGCACGTGGCGTCAAAATACCCCCGGTTGTGCATATAATTCACAAAATTGGACACTGTTTTTTCCGTCAATCCCTGGTTGTACAACGCCGGCGGCTCCGCGAATTTCTTCATGATCCAGCGGGCAAATCTTTTATCCTTGTCCTTGTAATTGTAATACAAAGAAAGTCGCATACGGAACATGCGAAGGATCACTTCATTGGTTTTGATCTTGTACAGGTCGTCCAATTCGTACTGGAGCGCCGTTTTGTCCGACAGGGAGACCTTTCCGGGAAATTCCAACTCCAGTTTGTTTTTGATGACGAGTTGCTCTCCTTTCGACTCGTCGAGGTGCTTGGTGACGTTGCAGGCGGTGGAAAACAACCCAATTGTGGCGAATATCATTAACTTAGCCGCCAAAACCTGCCTTCCGGCAGTCAAAAATAAATCCCAGCCCGTGGTATCGCAAGCAGCCATAAAAAGAATAACAGCCCTAAAGGTCAAAAAGTATCGGCAAAAGTACCGAAAATTCACCGCCGAAGGTGAAAAGATCGTGCGTGAATTGCTGGGCTCCGCGCACGTGTGGCGGGTGGAGGCGGTGTACGGGCTGTCTGCCTGGGCCGAATCCAACGCTGTGTTATTGGCGGCAGCCCGCACGCCCTTTTTTCCGGTCAGCGAAGCGGAGTTGGGCAAGCTGTCGGCGTTCTCTACCCCTAATAAGGTATTGGCGGTGGTCGATATGCCGGAACCGCCGCCGGCGGATCCGCCGTTAACGGGTTTTGCCTTTTTCCTCGACGGCCTCCAGGATCCGGCCAACCTGGGCGCCGTTTGGCGGGTAGCCGACTGGTTCGGCATGCCGGCGCTGTACGCTTCGCCGGACACCGTGGATGCCTGGAACCCCAAATGCATACAAGCCGGCATGGGCGCTTTTCTGCGCGTCCCCTTTCTGGAAATACCCCTCGACGAACTGTTGGTAAAAACCCAGGCCCCCCCGGTATTGGGGGCGGTCATGAACGGAGCGTCTGTATACGAAGCCAAACTGCCGGAACGAGGCCTGGTGGTCATCGGACAGGAAGGACGAGGGGTTTCCGAGGGCGCCCTCCAATGCATAAACCATCCTGTGACCATACCCCGGGGCCCGGGTGGAGGGGCCGAATCGCTGAATGCAGCGGTGGCAGCCGGCATCCTCGCCGCCATACTGCACGCCCGAAAAACATGAGCCGCCCAAAAGGTCTGGCTTTGCATCATCATCCGAATTCCCTTACCTTCGCCTCCAGACACACCTATTCGCAAACGCCACATCACAACCATTATGAGCTTTGGAAAACTCTTACCCATCATTCTGATCGCCCTCGCGGTGATCATGGGCTTCAGCATGTGCGGAAGCTACAACACCACCGTCGGCAAGGATGAAAACGTCAAAAAAGCGTGGTCGCAGGTAGAAAACCAGTACCAGCGCAGGGCCGACCTGATCCCCAACCTCGTGGAAACCGTAAAAGGTTACGCCAATTTCGAACAACAGACCCTCACGGCAGTGATCGAAGCGCGCGCCCAGGCCACACAGGTGAAGGTAAATCTGGACGACCTCTCCCCGGAAAAAATTGCCCAGTACGAGCGCGCCCAGGGCGCCCTGAGCTCGGCCCTCGGTCGGCTACTCGCCGTATCGGAAGCCTACCCCGACCTCAAAGCCAACCAGAACTTCCTCGATCTGCAAAAACAACTCGAAGGCACGGAAAACCGCATCTCGGTGGAGCGCAAAAACTTCAACGAGTCTGTCCAGGACTACAACGCCTACATCCGCCGTTTCCCGACCAACATCATCGTCGGCATGTTCGGATTTACGCCGAAAGGTTATTTCGAAGCCCAGGAAGGCGCACAAAACGCACCGAAAGTGCAGTTCTGACCCCCCTCAGCTATGCTATTCACACCTGAAGAAGACAGGCAGATCGTAGGCCACATTGCGGCTGCGGAAAAACGCACCAGCGGCGAGATCCGGGTATTCGTGGAAGATTTCTGCTTTCGGGATCACCCGGTGGAGCGCGCAGCAGAGGTATTCGTCCTGTTTGGCATGCAAAACACCCGACACCGGAACGCCGTGATCCTCTACCTGGCTCAAAAATCGCATCACTTCGCGATTTGGGGCGACGAAGGCATACACCAACGGGTAGGGCTGGACTTCTGGCATACCGAAAAAGGCATCCTGAGAACAGCCCTGCAAAACGAACAGGCGGCGGCCGGCGTCTGCGCCGTGATCGATCAGATCGGTGAAAAACTGGCCCTGCACTTTCCGCCCTCGCCCGAAGATGAGGACAAAAACGAGTTACCCAATGAGATCATCTACGGTTAAGTCCTTCTGGTTGGGCGTCGCGGCGTTCCTCTTCTTCGCTCGCCTGCACGCTCAGGGCGACCTTTTCCCGCCCAGGCCTGAGCCGGCAGTGTACGTACACGACTATTCCGGGTGGCTCAGCGCGGGCGAACGGATGCAACTGGAGCAAAAACTGATCGCCTATTTCGACTCCACCTCCACCCAGATCGTGGTGATGATCCGCCCCGACATCGGCGACTACGACAAAGCGGGGTATGCGTTCGAATTGGGCAACCGTTGGGGCGTAGGCGGAAAGGACAACGACAACGGCGTGATCGTGCTCGTCAAAACCGAACAACCGGGCCGCGGGGTATTCATCGCCACCGGCTATGGCGCCGAGGGCGCATTGCCCGACATCACTGCCGGACGTATCGTGCGCAACACCATCATTCCGTATTTCAAAGAACAACGCTTCTACGAAGGCATAGACGCCGGGATAAACGACATCATCAGCGCGCTGGCCGGCGAATACGTGCGCGAAGCGGAACCGGTGAATAAAGCCGCGCTTTTAATTGCCTTGTTTATCCTTTTGCTGATCATCGTGGGATTTGCGTTTATCGCCTACAAATTGCAGAAAAACGGCGTCTGGTACACCGATACCGGCCGTACCAGTCGGCACACCCCTAATCCTTGGGGTGGCGGTTGGACCATTGGCGGCTGGGGCGGCGGAAGCGGCGGAAGCGGTGGCTGGGGCGGCGGTGGCGGCGGCTCGTTCGGCGGGGGCTCATTTGGAGGCGGTGGCGCCGGAGGAGATTGGTGAATGCGGAATGTGGAATGCAGAATGTGGAATTCGGAATAGCCCTATCTTTGGACCAGACTAACAACCATAACCATGTGGACACCCCTTGAAGGTTTTGAAAATCTCTCTGCAAGCGAACTGGACGCCCTCATCCAGGCGCCGGTACTGATTACCATCCTGGTGGCCGGGGCCGATGGTGACATCGACCGGGAAGAGCGATTCTGGACGGACCGGCTTATGCAAACGCGCACCTATTCCAGACCCAAGGTCTTGAATGATTTTTACCGGGTGGTCGCTACGGGCTTTCTAGAGAAATTGGACAAAGAACTGGAAACCTTGCCAACAGACCCCACCTTGCGAAGTGTCCATCTGTCGGAGGGACTAAAAGGCCTGAATGCCATTCTGGCCAAACTGGACCCGATTTTAGCCGCAGACCTATATAAGAGCTACCGGGGACTAGCCCGCGAAGCGGCCGTTTCCAGCGGCGGCTTTCTGCGCTTCGGCGCGGTGAGCGAGGCGGAAGCCGAATGGATGGCCCTGCCCATGATCCGGCCGGTGCTCAGACCTAAGTCCGCCGAAGCTGCAGAAACGGAGGAGGGCGCGGAATGGGCGGATTGGGAATAGGCTATCGGTTGTCGGCTATCGGTCGTCGGTTGTCGGTCGTCGGCAGGCTTTGCGCCTGGCATGCCGATTAACTGAAAGCAGGGCCTACCGACCGCCGATAGCCGACTACCGACCGCCGACAACCGACAACCGATAGCCGAAAGCCTACAACTTCCGCTTCAAAGCATACAAACGACGCTGAATGGACTGAGTTGCTTCAATCAACGTTTGTATATGTTGTTCGGCAGCGTAGTTCAAATGTGCCGATAATAATAGTTGCGTTTCCAATTCAAACGCAGAGCCGTTTGCAATGTCCAGAAAATGACTGAAAACGTTGTCTGATGATCGACCACAGCCTTCCGCAATATTTGAAGGAATAGATACGGCACTGCGTTGCAACTGTTGGGCCAAACCGTACTTTTCTACAGCCGGAAAATCTCCGGTAATCCTATAAACCTGCTGGACTAAATCCATGGCATCTCGCCAAACTTCTAACTTTCTGAAATCTCTCATGTGAAGCGATTTTTAGTAAAACTACCAAAATAAGAAGCAAAGGTATTATTTATTGTCATTTTAACAAACATTCCGGCTGTCGGTCGTCGGCTGTCGGCGGGCTTTGCGCTTGGCATGCCGATGAACTGAAAGCAGGGCCTACCGACAACCGATAGCCGACGACCGACGACCGACTACCGACGACCGACTACCGACAGCCGACGACCGACGACCGACTACCGACGACCGACAGCCCATAGCCACAATTCAACCACCTCCGCCGCTTCCTTCACGTCATGTACCCGTAAAATATTGGCGCCCTGTTGCAAGGCCACCATGTGCAGCGCTGTCGTGCCGTTCAGGGCATCTGCGGGAGGCACGCCGAGCACTTTGCAGATCATAGATTTGCGGGAGAGGCCTGCCAGGATGGGTCGTTCCAGCACGGTTTTAAAATCGGACAGCCGGCGCAACAGCGTATAATTGTGCTCCACCGTTTTGCCAAAGCCAAAGCCGGGGTCGAGTATGACATCATGCAGCCCGAATTCTTTCAACAATTTTATTTTACGAATGAAGAAATCCATTACTTCGGTGACGATATCGTCGTATTGTGGGTTGCGTTGCATGGTTTCCGGAGTTCCTTGCATGTGCATCAACACGTAATGGATCGGCGTTTGCCGATTGAGTTCTGCCAGAGTTGGGTAAAGCGACGCGTCCATCTCGCCGCCGGAGATGTCGTTGACCATGCGTGCACCGGCTTCGACGGCCGCCCGGGCAACCGTAGCGCGCCAGGTGTCTATGGACAGGAGGGTGTTGGGAAAACGGGCATGCAGCGCCGCAATAACCGGTTCGGTGCGCCGGCGTTCGTCGGCCTCTGGAACGGGCGTAGCGCCGGGCCGGGAGGAGGCGCCACCCACGTCGATGATGTGCGCGCCTTCGCCGATCAACTGTTCTGCGCGGCGTAGGGCGTCGTCGAGGCCGGTGTACCTGCCGCCGTCGAAAAAAGAGTCGGGCGTAGTGTTGAGGATACCCATGATCATGGGAGTAGACCAGTCCAGTAAGTGCATTCGGGTTGTAGCTTTGTAGGTCAAACCAAAATTAGGGATAATTGTCCAAAATACTGTACGCTTTGCTGGTTCTGCTGCTGGTCGTCACCTTTGTGTCGGCCGTGGTCTTTCTTGCGCCGGTTGACCCCGCCCAGCTGACCTTCGGGCAACGCGCCGACGTGGCCACTGTTGAAGCCCGAAAAGTCGAGTTGGGACTGGGAGCGTCCCTGCCGGTTCAGTTGTGGCGGTATTGGCAGGACCTGGCGCCGGTTTCCGTGTTGCCGGATACACCTGCTGCCCGGCGAAGGTATACCTTTCTGGCGCTGTGCCGGCTCGGCGACAACCGGATGCTGGTGCTCAAAGTCCCGTATTTGCGGGAGTCGTACCAGAGCGGCCGGCCGGTCACCGAAATATTGTCCGAAGCCATTCCGGCAACTGCGGTGCTTGCCGGCGCGTCGTTTTTATTGGCGTTGGTATTGGGGTTACTCCTGGGCAGCCTGGCAGCCTGGCGGCCAAACAGCCTGCTGGATCACGCGCTGGTTTCGTTCTCCGTGCTGGGGTATTCCGTGCCCTCGTACGTGGTGGCGCTGCTGTTGTCGCTCTGGCTGGCGTACGCCTGGGGCGCATGGACGGGCTTGCCTTTGCAGGGGCCGCTTTTTGTCCTCGATGATTATGGCGAATGGTCGTTCCGGTGGAAAAACCTGGTGCTGCCAGGGTTGGCGCTCGGCCTTCGGCCTGTTGCGCTGTTCACCCAGATCACCCGGAGCGCATTGTTGGACGTGCTGGACAGCGATTACATACGTACGGCGGTGGCCAAAGGCATGCCGTACAGCAGGGTATGGTGGCGGCATGCGTTGCCCAATGCCCTGACGCCCATCGTAACGGTGGCCACTGGCTGGCTGGGCAGCCTGCTGGGCGGCGCGTTTTTTGTGGAAAACGTTTTTGCGTTCAAAGGGCTGGGCGAAGTGACCGTTTCGGCGCTCAAAGCGTTCGATCTGCCGGTCGTGCTGGGGTGTTTGCTCTTTACAGCCGGTGTGTTTGTTTCTTTGAACCTGATCACCGATTTGCTTTATCGTTTGGTTGACCCCAGGATTCGGTAGTGGCTATCGGTTGTCGGCTATCGGTTGTCGGCTATCGGTCGTCGGCTTTCGGCTTTTGGTCGTCGGTTTTCGGAGGGGCTTGCTTTCGGCTCATCGGCAAGCCAAGTGCAGAGCCCACCGACGACCGACGACCGACTACCGACTACCGACGACCGACCGCCGTCGGCTACCCCTCAAACCAAACCTTGCTCCTGTTTCCCGGTTCACCGTTGTAGTTTACGGTGATTTCCTCACCGGCCTTTATGTCTTTAATGGCGTAGAAGTCAATGGTTTTATACACGAAATCCATTTCGTATTCTGCATTCGGGTCGTAGTCGTGGTTGTACATAGAACCGTAACCAAGTGCAAAGGCAAACCATTCGCCGTCGTCGCCCCAGTCAAAGTAGTAATCATCCAGCACAGTTTGCCGGATGTGCGGGAGTTGGGCTTTAGGGAAAAGAAGCAGTGGACAAATCTCAATGATCTCGCCCGGCGCGATGTCGCGTCCGGCGAAAACGCCCTTTCCATGTCGGTCGGAAGGGCCTACAAAAATGGGTAATTGCTGCATTTTGTTTGTTGGGCGCTTGCCGGTCGCGGGAACAAGTTTGCCCCCCTAGAGGGATTGAATGAGGTCGTAGTGCGACACCACGTGCATACCGCCCGTCCGGTCCTGCACCACCACGGCCGGAATCTGCTTGCTCAGGTAGTGGTTGAGCTGGCTGATCGGCAGGTCTTCCTGCACCATCGGAAATGCAGCGCCCATCACATCGGTCATGGTACGTTCGGCATTGTTCATGGGGTTGTCGAGCAGGAAGTGGAGCACCTGGGTCTCGGTGATGGAGCCTACCATATTTTCGCCGGAC
Organism: Saprospiraceae bacterium; assembly: GCA_041736625.1. Lineage (GTDB taxonomy): Bacteria > Bacteroidota > Bacteroidia > Chitinophagales > Saprospiraceae > M3007. Next base: position 20,296 of record JBGSTG010000045.1, read on the forward strand.
AGCACGGGGAGCTGGCTCACGTCGTAGCTTTTCATCAGGTTGAATGCGTGGCGCACCGTATCGGTCACCTGCACGGAGATGAACCGTCGGTCTTTTTTGCGGGCGATCAGGTCGCTCACTTTGAGTTCTGTATCCAGGAAGCCGCGTTCGCGCATCCAGTCGTCGTTGTAGATTTTACCTACGTACCGGCTGCCGTGGTCGTGAAAGATGATCACCACAACATCGTCTTTGGTCAGTTCGCCGCGCAACTGCCACAGGGCGCCGATGGCGCTGCCGGCTGAGTACCCCAGCAATAACCCTTCTTCGCGCGCCAGGCGGCGGGCCCACAGGGCGGCGTCTTTGTCCGTCACTTTTTCAAACCGGTTGATCAGGGAAAAATCGACGTTCTCCGGCAGGATATCTTCACCGATGCCTTCGGTGATGTACGGGTAGATCTCTTTGGGGTCGAACACCCCCGTCTCGTGGTATTTTTTGAACACAGAACCGTACGTATCCGCGCCCCACACCTGGATGTTCGGGTTTTGTTCCTTCAGGTATTTAGCGGTTCCAGATACGGTGCCGCCGGTGCCGACGCCGACGACGAGGTGGGTGATCTTGCCGCCGGTCTGGTCCCATATCTCCGGCCCGGTGGATTCGTAGTGGGCCTGCCGGTTCGACAGGTTGTCGTACTGGTTGCACCAGAAGGAATTGGGGATTTCCTGACTCAGACGCCGGGCAATGGAATAATAAGACCGCGGGTCGTCGGGCTCCACGTTGGTGGGGCACACGATCACCTCCGCCCCGACCGCTTTGAGCAGGTCGATCTTTTCCTTGCTCTGCTTGTCGGTGGTGGTAAAAATGCAGCGGTACCCGCGCACGGCGCCCACCAGGGCCAGTCCCATGCCGGTGTTTCCGGAAGTGCATTCAATGATGGTACCGCCTGGCTTCAGGTCGCCACGCGCTTCGGCGTCGTCAATCATCTTGACGGCCATACGGTCTTTGATCGAATGGCCGGGGTTAAACGTTTCCACTTTGGCCAAAATGAGCCCGGGAATGCCCGCAGCCAGTTTATTGATTTTTACCAGCGGGGTGTTCCCGATGGTCGCCAGGATGTTTTCCTTGTATTGCATGTACGTGGTTTTGCGAAAGGTATGCGCGCGTACCGGTTGTCTCCCGGTGGCAAAATCTGTTTTTTTTTCAGTTCGGGTAGTTGTGTAGCAAACGATTGCCCGTTTCATTGCATCTTTGAAACGGCGAATAAACTGCCTGACATCAGCAACAAATTTCAGGCAGTTTTGGCTTCACTCCGCCGCAAAAATACGAACTTAAAACCTACCGTCATAAAATGAAAACACGCCAATTATTACCAACCCTGCTGCTGGCATGCACGGTTAGTACGTCTTTTGCTCAAGATATTGTATTAACTTATACCAACAGCAACGCGCTGTATGTGTGCGGCACCGACACCTTTTTTATTCAAATCCGGAACAACGGAACAACATCGACCGGAACAGGTGTACTCAACCTGACATTGCCCACTGGCCTTACGTATGTGGCGGGCAGCGCCGCCGGCCTCCTGGAGGTGAACATAACCGACCTTGCCGCTCCGGTCTTTGCCGTCCCGGACATCGCCCAGGGAACAGTCGTTCCGTTTCACATCTTGCTGACAGCCAACTGCGACGCGGCCGAAGCCCTTGACGACGGACGACTTTTTCAGATCGGCGCCCAGTATCAGTCGGCGGCAGGCAGTGCCGGCGTGCTCACCGCTCCTTTACCGGTGGAAACGGGCCTGTTGCTCATCACCGGAATCCAGGATGCGCTGATGACCGGTGAAAAAGGCGATACCCTGGTGCGCACGATTCGGGTAAAAAACACCCGCCTGGGTAAAATCGGGCTCATCTTTTTGCAGGATGACTATCAACCCGGTATGTTCATTTTCGAGGTTTCCGGCGCCGGCGTACAAAACCTGCAGGCGGGCCGGGCAGAGGCGCAATTCGATGGCGGATACATCGCGCAATTTGGAAACGGAGACCCCTGGCTTGATTTGAATGAAGAAATGACGGTGTTGGAAAAAATCGCGATAGACGACTGTGGCAATCCGGTGGTGAACAACCTCTCCCGCATTCGCCTGGGTTGGGGCTGCGACGTACAACGCCAGTGCCGGTACGACAGCGCCCTGGCGACGGTGCAAATCCGGCCGTACACCCGGGTTCCCGCCATCGACATCCGGGGAAACGTGCAACTCACCGAAGGGGGCTGCGGGCAGTCGCCCGCCCGCCAGGAAGTGCTGGTCATCAACAGTGGAACGGGTGAAGGAAAAAATGTCCTGCTGCAAATTGCCTTGTCGGAATCGGGCCGAAACGGGATCGTACCGGGAACCTTTCAACTACGTACAAAGGGGCAAACCACCTCGATCACGCCCAACCTGACCACCAACACCACCTTCCCGGATTGTGGCCTGAGCCTCGCGTTTTCAGGCGCAACGATCATTGTACCCACCGTTCCGGCCCTGGACACCGTGGTTTTATCTTTTGAGGTGGTCACCTGCGCCGACTCCTGCTATGTGCCCCGGTTTTTTCTCCTCGGAAACTACTTCTACCAGCGCCTTTGCCCGCAGGAGAACATCTCCAAAACGTTCAAGATAACGGCAGACACCCTGCTGAACCGCTTCTCGGCAGCGCCGCTGGTGGACCTGAATGCCTGCCTGCAAAGTGGCGAATCCTATACGTACGCGTTTGCGGTGAATAGCCCGCAGTTGCTGGACGACGACGGATTCCTGGTGATCGACCTGACGCTCCCGCGAGGCCTGTCCCTCGACACGTCCTGCTCCGACACGCTGAGCATCGGTGGCCAACCGGCCTTCCGCCTGACCAACCTGTTGCAGTCGGACAGCAGCAGTCTGGTTCAGGCAGCTTTCAAGCTGCCCCTGCCAGCCGACACCGGCCGGATGCTGTTTTGTATCCGGTACGACTGCCTGCCCGACATGCCTTGCACATCACCCTACCCCGAGATGGTGCCCGGCGTAAAAGTCACCTTACCCATACCGGTGGACACCAGCTGTATGGACGGCATTTGCCTCCTGGAAGCCGCTTACCACGCGGGTATCGCGCCCGACCTGGCTTCGCTTGGCTGTTCATTTGGCATTTGTGGGGATTTTCCGGTTTACGTGAATACCGATTGCTTCGAAGTGGATACATCGATTATCGACCCACCGGAGCTGGACGGGGTGGTGAGTTGGTCTTTCGACACCTACCGCATCAACACCGGCTTCCGCGACGACGACGACGACCGGGCAGCCGACGCCCTGATTCCGCCGACGCCCGCGCTGACGCGCCTCGACCGGTACATACCCGGCGATACGATGCGCGTAGCGCTTCGTGCAACCGTGGTAGACGGCAACGTGACAACGCTGCCCCGCCACATATGGCACGAGGTGGTGCAAAGCGACATGCAGGCGCCCCCGGAAGCATTTGACGTGGAGGACGCGCAGGCCCAATTCACCAACCGGACATCCATCCGTTGGGTGGGCAGCAGCCTGCTGGTGGAATATGCCGACGGCGCCACTGCCTCGTGCCCTTTGTTGGACTCATTTTTCGCGATCGACCAGCTGTTTTTCCGCTTCATTCCGGTCAATGTGCTCCCTACCCCGTCCATTGACCAGTTGGTTACCATGCGGCACACTTTTGTGGTGTACACCACGGAACTACACCAGCAAGGTTGCCTGCCCCGGCCCAGTTTGGCGCCCGGGGATCGGGTTACCGTGTACACCGATTTTAAGATCGGGGTAAACTACATACCGTTTACCCAGATCGAGCCCAAACCGGCGCTGGTGAATTTCAGAACCGCCGTGGATTTCATTCCGGAGTATTTCGCCTGGAACCTGCACCCTTTCGATTCCAGCGAATATTCCGGGTATCTGCTGACCCGCGAGGGCAACCAAATGGGCATCCAGCCCTGTACCACGTCTACCACCGTTCGGCCTTTTGCCGCAGGCATTGAACTGGCCCGAAACAACTTTTTTCCGTTTGAGGTCAGGCCGCTGCTGTCCATCGAAAACCACTACCTGACCACGCCCCCGGGGCTGGTTCCGGTGGATGCACGGTTGTTCAGCCTGTTATTCCAGGACAGTACACCGGCACGGTCTCCCGGACCGCTCCCGTTTGAACCGCTGGGCGACCGGATGCGCGCGGATTTTTCCAGTGTGTTTCTGCCGCCACTGGACGAGGGTTTTTTCCTGAAGGCCGGTTTTGTGATGGGTTCCGATTGTTATTTTTTCCGGCCCGACTCGTCGGATCAATATACAGATTACCGGTTCACCGGTTGTTTGCGTGAGCCGAACCTGTTGTCCGACACCATACAGAATGCCGTCGGTTATCTGGCCGGTGTCCCGCGTATTTTCGTCGACACGCTCAATACGGATTTGCTGACTTCCGAGCGGTATTTTGCGTACACATTCGACCTGAGAAACATTGCGGCACCACAGGCCAAAAATGTCTGGCTCTCTGCCGAAGCGCCCTCCGGGCTTTTGTCCGACTTCAAATTGCTGGACAAGGCGAGCGGACAGGAGATACCCTTTAGCAACGGCGTCGCCCAAATCGGGCAGATGAACAGTTTTTCCAAACTGGAACTGCAACTCAGCGGGCTGAACAGCAATTGCGAAAACGATTCCCTGTTGTTGATCTACGGATTTGGTTGCGATCCGGTGACCGGGCTGGATGACCCGGGCATCTGCGCGATCGACACGCTGGTGCTTTATGTCCGGCTGCTGAACCCGGAACTTGAGCTGGATGTGCTCGAAGAAGGCGCCGTTGGCCTGTGTGACACCTCCGACTATTTCGTATTTGAGGTGTATAACGCCAAGTTCGGCTTTGCCTACGACGTCCAGGCCACCCTGCAATTGCCGCCCGGGATCAGCGTTTTGCCCGGTACAGCGCAGATTTCCTACCCGGCCGGCGCACCCTTTGTGGATCTGTCCGACCCGTCGGTTTTGCCCGGCAATGTGTACCGCTGGGCCATTGACTCGCTGCCGACACCTTTGGATAGTGCCGGACTGCCGGGCATAGACCTGGCTCCTGCGCATGCCTTCCGCATCCGGTTGCGTTTGACGGCCGCATGTGGGGCCGTTTCCGACGCACAGCCGGTATTCGGCGCCACCGGCCGGGAGCCTTGCGGACGGCCCGCCAATACGCTGAACAAACCCGGACAGGAGATTAACATCAACGGCCTGGATGCCAACTACGCGGTGTTTGCGGGCCTGAGCATACCCGGCGGCATTACCTGCGGCGAACCCTTTACCGTTCAGGTGAGGCTGGATGTGGTCGGGATGCCGAATGGAAACGACAGCATATATATCCTGCTGCCCGAAGGAATCGGTTTTCTGGAATACCTGCCGGGGGTGAATGCGTATCCAGGCGGACCAGACATATTCGGCGACCTGGTTCGACTGCCCCTGTTGACCGTGGGCGGCACGGTAGCGTTCGATCTGGTTTTGCTGGCCCAAAGTGATGCCCCTTGTCTGGACCCTGTGCTGCGCGTTCAGGCCCGTCAGGTGGCCGACGCCTATTGCCCGACTGCCGGCGACACTTGCAACGTGTATGTGGCCACCGGAGAAGCCGTCAGCGTGCTGACCGTTGCGCGCCCGCAGCTATCTGTCTCCGGAAGCAAGGGGACAGCCGGTGTCAACGGACAGATCGGCGTTTCCGTTACCGTTAAGAACGACGGCACGGTAGCCGCCGGGGCGGTACGCGCCATCATCGTACTGGATCAAAACGGCAACGGGCAGCCGGATGCCGGCGAACCGATACTGGGCGAGACAGTGGATTCGGGGCCGCTGTTGCCCGGCGGGCTGATCACCTTCCCCGTACAGGTCTCGGTGTCGCCTGCTGACTGGTGCCGCCTGCTGGTGGTGTTGCCCGGCGAGGGGAATTGCCTCTGTGCGGATGTTTTTGCGCCGTTGCACCTGCTGGAAACGGCGCTCCAAAACATAGACAGCTGCCAGGTGGTTCCGATATCCCTGGGCGTAGACAGCCTGCCGGGTTATGCCTGGAGTTGGCTGCCCACCCCGGGGCTTGGCTGCGTGAGCTGCGCACAAACGGAATTTACCCCCGCGCCGGGCACACCTGCTGGCAGCACATTCCTTTATTCCCTCCTGCAAACACAGGGCGACTGCCGGATCACGCACACGTTCGAACTGACGCTCGGTTTTTCGGCCGGGGCCACCGCTGCCGCCGAGGCAATCTGTCGGGGCTCCTCAACCCAACTTCAGGCGTTTCCCGCTGGGCAGACCTACGCGTGGGTCGGGCCGGGTATCCTTGTCCCCGAGGCGCCGCAACAAACGGTTGCCCCCGATCAGACGTCCATGTACACCGTGCGCATCACCAGCGCGTCCGGGTGTACGGTGCTGGACACGCTCCTGCTGACGGTCAATCTGCCGGACTCCCTTAGCCTGCCGGCACTGTCCACCTGCCAGGGTACACCCGTAGACGTGAACGGATTTGTGACCGACTCGGCCGGGCTGTACTGCCGCCGGCTGACCAATGCTGCGGGTTGCGACAGCCTGATTTGCCAAACCCTGACGGTATTGCCCACGCTCGCTACGTTTGACATGCGCCCGTTTTGTGCAGGCGATACCCTTATGCTGTTCGACACCTTGCTGACGGAAACCGGCGCCGTTTGCCGAACCTACACCGGCGTCAATGGATGCGACAGCACCCACTGCGTCACCGGAACAGCCCTCCCCCGCCCTGCTTTGACAGACCCGGACACTTTTTTCATCGATTACGGCACTTCCATCACACTCAACGGACCCGACGGATTCCAGCAATATGCGTGGCAGCCCCCCGACCCCGCCTGTCCGGGTTGCCAAAACCTTTTTGTCCAGCCCGATACCGGCGGCTTGTATCTGTATACCCTGACCGTGACCGACGCCAACGGTTGCACCGCACAGTCAACTTACCGCGTGCGGATGGCTCCCCCCTGCAATCCGTCGCGGTTGAACATACCCAATGCATTTACCCCGGATAATGGAGACGTTCTGAACGATGTGTTCCGCCCGGCGCCTTACGAAGGTTCGGAGGTGGTCAACAGCCTCACCATTTACACCCGCTGGGGCGAAAAAGTGTACGAAGGGAGCGGCGCCAACGCCGCCTGGGACGGTACGGTGAACGGCAAGCCGGCTCCGGCCGACGTGTATGTGTACATCCTGATCGTGGGCTGTCCGGACGGAAGTGAACGGTTTACCGGCGACGTTACCCTGTTGCGCTGACGGGTGTCGGCTTGTCAACCACAACCTATGCACGGGCGTGTCTTAAAATTGGGTACTTTTGCGGCACAAAAGCGGCAAAATGATCCAGCCAAACGAGCCGAACACTTCCGGGGCCACCGACCCGTCGCGCCTTCCTGCGAAGGGTTCAGCTACTTCCCTTCCGGCCACGAGCCGGGCGGCAGTCAAGCCTTCGTTTATTTCTGTTGTTGGCGTTGTACAGCATCAGGCGCAGTCCGCCTTGCTGGGCGCCTGGCTGCAAAATTTGTATCATGAGCTGCACGCGCACTTTAGTCATTTCGAGTTTGTGCTGGTGAACAACCATTGCGACGCAGGGGTGTTGGAAGCCGTCATCAAACCCTTGCCGGAGGAGCTGCGCAAGCATATTTTTGTCCTGAATTTGAGTACAGCGGTGTTGCGGGACAACGCTATTCTGGCCGGTTTAGACCGGGCCAATGGCGATTATACCGTCGTTTTTGAGTTCCATTTCAACGACAAAGCTGCCTTGTTGACCGACATGTGGGCGCGCTGTCAGCAAGGCTACGACATCGTGTATTTGCGCGGCCTTGAGCGCCGCCTGCCCTGGAGCCAGCGCTTGCTTTACAACGTTTTTTACGGGGTTATGGCCCGCTATTCCGGTCTGCGGCTCGACACGCGGGCGCACCACACCCGCATGATCAGCCGCCGCGCGCTCAACTCGCTGTTGCGACTGCGCGAAAACAGCCATTACCTGAAAGCCAACTACGCCCTGGTGGGGTACAACACGACGGCCATTGATGTGCCCGAACCGCTGGAACCGGAACCAGGCAGTTCGTTTGGAGACCAGTTCCGCAACGCACTGGTAGCCGTGACCTCCTTCACCACCTTTCTGCGCAGCCTGATGCTCTGGATCTTTTTGGGATCGGTACTGGTAGCGGGTGTAACCATTGCAAACGCCGTGAAAGTCAAACTCACCAATGTGGACATTTTTGGCGATTACCACGAAACGCTCAGCGGCTGGGCCTTTCTGGTGGTGCTGATGTCCGTATTTTTTGCCATTATCTGCCTCAATCTGTACGTGATGTCGATCTATTTGTCCAACATTTACACCGAACTGAAAAGCCGGCCTCCGTACATAATTGAATCGGTGAAACGGTTTTGATTGGGCGGTCGGTAGTCGGCGGTCGGTTGTCGGCGGTCGGCGGTCGGTTGTCGGTTGTCGGTAGGTACCGCCAAGTTCAGTCCAAAAGCCAGGAGCCATCTTATTCCGCATTCCGCATTCCACATTCCGCATTCGACTATTCCGCATTCGACAACCAACGCGCTATTCTTCTGTTTTACGATAAATCGACCAAAGTATGCAGGTTACGTCATCCATAGACACGCTTCTGTTTGATCCCCATTTGGGAGAGACCCATCGGGCAGTAGCGGAAAAAGTGCTGAACGGCGGGCGTTTGTCGCCGGAGGAAGGGTTGTTTTTGTACGAGCACGGCGACCTGTCGTATCTGGGGGTGCTGGCCAACTTCGTCCGGGAGAAGCGCAATGGGCACAACACCTACTTTAACCGGAATTTCCACATTGAACCGACGAACCTCTGCGTGTACGACTGCAAGTTTTGTTCGTACTCCCGCCTCATCAAGCAGCGCAAGGATGCAGATGCCTGGGAATACACCATGGAAGACATGATGGACATTGTGCGCAGCTACGACGGGCGGCCGGTGACCGAAGTGCACATTGTTGGGGGGGTGCTTCCGCAGTACGACTTGCCTTTCTACGTTGAATTTTTCAAAAAAATCAAGGCCCACAGACCCGAGCTGCACGTCAAAGCGCTTACGCCTGTGGAATACCACTACATTTTCAAAAAAGCCCGGGTGGGTTACGAAGAGGGCATGCGCATGATCAAAGAATCCGGCGTAGATTCTTTGCCTGGCGGTGGCGCGGAGATTTTCCATCCGGAGATCCGGGAAAAAATTGCTGCCGACAAGTGCAACGCCGACCAGTGGCTCGAAATTCATGAGATATGGCATCGCCTGGGCATGCGCAGCAACGCCACCATGCTCTACGGGCACATCGAGCGGTTCGAACACCGCGTCGACCACATGGAGCGGCTGCGGCAGTTGCAGGATAAAACCGGCGGCTTTCAGACGTTCATCCCGCTCAAGTTTCGCAACCAGGACAACCAGATGAGTCACGTGCCGGAAAGCGCCACGGTGGAAGACCTGCGCAACTATGCGGTTTCGCGCATCTATCTGGACAACTTTGCGCACATCAAAGCCTACTGGCCCATGATCGGCCGTTCGGTGGCGCAGATGGCGCTGGCTTTCGGCGTAGACGACATTGACGGAACCATAGACGACACCACCAAAATTTATTCCATGGCCGGAGCGGAGGAGAAGAGTCCTGCACTGAGCACCCGCGAACTTGTCGACCTGATTCGCCGTGTCGGGCGCCGGCCCATTGAACGCGACACCTTGTACAACGTCGTTCAGGACTACACCGACACGGTGTTCGAGGAGGACAAACAATGGCGTGGGTACCTTGAACTGCCCGTACTGTCATGAACATTTACTTCATCCGACACGGCGAAACGGAGTACAACCGCCTCGGCATCGTTCAGGGAAGCGGTGTGGACACCTCCCTGAACGACACGGGACATTGGCAAGCCCGGGCCTTTTTCGATCACTACCGCTCGGTTCCCTTTGAGCTGTTCGTCAGCTCAGCCCTGCGCCGCACGCACGAGACGCTGGCGCCGTTCCTCGAGTCCGGCAAGCCGTGGGTCCAAATGCCGGAGATCAACGAAATTTCGTGGGGAACACATGAGGGCCGCCCCTCCACACCGGAAATGATCGGCGTGTATCGAAAGATGATCCATGAATGGGAAAACGGAAATTTTGACGCTGCTTTGCCCGGCGGCGAGTCGGCCAACCAACTCGCTGAACGGGTAACTCGTTTTTTGGACTGGATAAGATCGCGCGACGAACAAACCGTACTGGTGTGCACCCACGGGAGGACGCTGCGCTGCATGGTCTCCCTCCTGAAAGGCGCTTCGTTGCACCATATGGAGCACGTACACCACGCCAACACCGGATGTTACCAGGCCAGCTGGCAAAATGACCATTTTCATTTTTTGATGGAAAACGACACCCGGCACCTCCGGGAAGCTGCCAAAATCGCATGAAGCCTGTCCGTCTTGTCGCTGTAAGTTACCTCAATACCAAACCGTTCATTTACGGGTTGTACAAACGGCTGAAACCCGGATCTTTTGATTTGACGCTGGACATACCCTCCGGCTGTGCCCGCAGGTTGTTGAACGGGGAGGCCGATCTGGCCCTGATGCCAGTCGGCGCCCTGCCCGATCTGGAGTCGGCGTACCTGGTCTCCAATTTTTGTATAGGCTCCAACGGCCCCGTGAAAACCGTATGCCTGTACGCCGACAAGCCGCTCGGCGAAATCCGGCGGGTGCTCCTCGATTACCATTCCAGAACCTCCGTGTTGCTGGTGCAAATTCTGTTCCGACACTACTGGCAGCGCGAAGTGGTTTTTGAACAAACGACACCCGGATTTGAAATGCACATCAAGGGAGACACCGCGGCCCTGATCATCGGCGACCGTACCATTGGCCTGGAACAACGATACCGGCATGTGTACGACCTGGGAGAAGCCTGGACCGCATGGACCGGGTTGCCGTTCGTTTTTGCTGCCTGGGTGAGCCGGCATCCAATAGGCACGGAATTTGAAGACAACTTCAACAACGCGCTACAGGCAGGGATTGATCACATACCGGAACTCATCAAAATTTTACCGGCGATTCCAGGACTGGACGCGGAACAGTACTTCAAACAAAACATCAGCTACGTGATTGATGCACCCAAGTGGGCTGGTTTGGAGCAATTTTTAAGCCTGATATCAGAAAAAAAAGAATTCCAACTAAAGCGGAATAGTTTTGCCGCACAGTAGATGCTCGCTGTTGTAATCCTTTTTGTGCTGCCCCTTCGTGGATAATTGGTCACTTGCCTTTAACCCAACCATTTGAACCTGTGGAATCAAAAAAACTTACCCGCGGCAAACAGTTTATGCTGCACGTTACTGCCTGGCTAATGGTTATTTTAGCCATCACCCTTGTGGGAGAGGTCGTATTTCGCACCCTGGTCTTTTTCCGCAGCCGGCAATACCCGACCTATACCACCATTTCTGATCCGGCGCTGGGAAGCCGGGCCATAGAAAATTTTGTTTGGAATGGATGGGTCAAGGATCTGAATGATCACCCTTACGAGTTGAATTTTTCCACCGACGACCGGGGCTTCAGGATGTTTGGCGACCCCAACAGCGAAAAAAAGAAAGTTTTATTCATCGGGGACTCCTTTACCCACGCCATTGAAGTGTCGAACGACAAAACATATTTTGGTTTGATCGCCGACAGTATTGACATCGAGGTGTTTGCCTACGGGTGCCGCGGCTACAATACCCTTCAGGAATGGTTGTTTCTGGAAAAATACCTGCCGGTCATCCAGCCTGACCTGGTGGTGTTGCAGTTTTGTTCGAATGACTTCATCAACAATCATTTTGAACTGGAAAGGCGCAGCCTGTACAACAACAACCGTCGTTACCGACCCTACTTACAGTCCGATGAATCCATCGTTTTCAAGGCGCCCGCCAAGATCGGGTGGCAATGGCTGAGCGACCGGTCCATGTTTTTCGATTTTATTTTCAGCCGCCTGGAAAGAGTGCTCGACCCCTTTTTGTTAAAAGAGGACGCTTCCGAAACCCGGATTACCACTTTGGGGAAAGACCACCCGCCGTTTGCAGCATCTGTGCAAGTCACCGAGCGCTTACTCCGGCGATTTCGGGACACGCTGCTCCCGGAAGCCCGGTTGCTGGTCTTCACGGTCGATCATACCGAACCGTTCCTGAGTGAAATCAGCCATATTTGTTACCGGTTGGATGTTCCCTTTGCCGGATTTATTCCAAACAGGCTGGATGAACGCATTGCCAACGGCGAAACCGTCATGGCGCTCGACGGCGCACACTGGAATGAGACCGGCCACCGGGTTGCTGCCGACGTTTTGGTTTGCGAAATTGCCGACATGGTCCCCACTCATGCTGAAATAGCCGAAGAATAGGATACTTTTGCGGCGATCATTTGCACTTCAAAACCTTGTTCCGTGATTATTCTGGGAGTTTTTCTCGATTGGATACCGTTGCAGTTTGTCTTCATAGGTACGGTCTTGTTGGTGCTGCTGTCTATTGAGGTGGGTTCCCGAATCGGCAAGAGTCAACTGACTAAAAGCGGTGCGGAAGAGGAGGGGTACACAAGCTCTGCAGTGGGATCCGTGCTCGGTTTGCTGGCCTTTGTGCTGGCCTTCACGTTCAGCATGGCAGCGTCCCGCTTCGAAATGCGCAAACAGTTGCTATTGGACGAGGCCAACAGCATCGGCACTACCTACCTGCGTACCGATGGACTACCGGAACCCCAGCGTTCCGAATGCCGGAACCTGCTCAAGCGCTACGTCGACTTGAGGGCCAATCCAAATATAAAGATGAAAGAGCTGCCCGGGCTCATCGCTGAATCGGAAAAACTACAGGCAGCCATGTGGGTTCACGCCATGACCATTCCAAAGGAAGGCGAAAGGAGTCCCTTGTTGCGGTCGCTGTTCGTGCAAGCCTTGAACGATCTGATCGACATGCACACTTCCCGGATCACCATGGGCATCTACAACCGGGTTCCTGGATCGGTTTGGGTTTGGCTTTTCAGCGCTTTGCTGGTCTCTATGATGGCGCTGGGCTATCAGTCCGGACTCAATGGTAAAAAACGATTCCTGGTGTCCATTGTGCTTTCGCTCATTTTCTCCTCCGTAGTACTGCTAATCACCGACCTCGACCGGGGTGGAGAAGGTACCGTCAAAGTGAATATTCAACCATTGCTCGACCTGAAAAAAACCATTGACGCAACCGTAGACGCCCCTTTTGAAGGAAACTAGGTTTTTGTTCCCGCGATCCGCAGGACAATAAAACCCAGTATGCCCGCAACCAGCGAAGCCAAAAAGATAGCGCCTTTGGCTACATCTATTTCCGAAGGCGCTTTCAGCGCCAGCAGGGTGATAAAGATGGACATGGTGAAACCGATACCGGCCAGCATACCGGCGCCGGTGTACTGCCACCAGGAAACGGCATCCGACGTCTCCCGGCCTCCAATACTCCGACCGAGGATCACACCGAGCAACACACCGAATGGTTTCCCCCAAACCAGCCCGACGATGATCCCCAACCCCAAAGGCGTGGTCAGCCCCTCCGTCATCTCGGGCGTAACCTTTAGCCCGGCATTGGCGAGTGCAAAAACAGGGATAATAAAAAAAGCGACGGGATAGTGCAGGAAATGCTGCAAATCGTAAGAGGGAGACCCTTTCTCTCCGTGACCGAAAGGAATAGCAAACGCGGTGAGCACACCGGCGATGGTAGCATGAATTCCGGCGTGGTGCAGCGCGTACCACAACACCACAAAACCCAACAGGTAAGGCCACAGACGGTACACCTTTCGGTAGCCCATGATCATCATCACGGCGAAAGTGACTGCGGCTACGGCGAACCAGGCAAACGAAAAGCCATGGGAATAAAACAGCGCTATGACAAGAATGGCGCCCAGATCGTCCATGATGGCGAGGGCCGTAAGGAAAACCTTTAACGCGATCGGCACCCGATCCCCCAAAAGCCCCAACACCCCAATCGCAAACGCAATGTCTGTCGCCATGGGTATCCCGAACCCGTTGATGGTCGGATGACCGTTGTTGTACGCCACGAATACGAGCGCCGGCACTGCCATGCCGCCCACAGCGGCCAGCAGGGGCACGAGGGCGTTGCGCCAGTCCGACAACTCGCCGATGTACAGTTCGCGCTCAATCTCCAGGCCCACCAGCAAAAAAAAGACGGCCATGAGCCCGTCGTTGATCCACCAATCCAGGGTCGACCCTCCCGGGAGGGGCAGCTTCCAGAAGTTGAGAAAATGGTCGCTAACGGCCGAATTAGCCAAAAAAACGGCAACGGCGGCACAGCCCATCAACAGGTAGCCGCCCGCCTTTTCGCTTTGAAAAAATGCGTCAAACAAGTTGGTCAGTCTGCGAATCATGTGTCCAAAGGGTTTATCGCCCAAAGAACGCATTTTTCCGGCAAATCCGGTATGGGCAGTCCGCCTTTTAAAGCGCTCCTGGTCTGCGTTTGGCCAACAACACCAGCAAACGAATCAGCAACAGGAAAGGGAGCCCGTGCCAGACCAGGTCGAACCAGTCCATGGGTTGCATACCCACTGCGCCGCCGGCTACCCACCGCATTTTGCCCAAGAGGTGCGGTTCGGGGAAATAGGGCGCCAAACCCAGCGCCAGGCAGGCGATGATCACAAATGTCCAGTCGTTCCAAAAATCCTTTCTCATGCCTTGGAGCGTTGGAATGGTTTGACCAACTGGCCCCAGAACCCATGCGGGTAGCGCTCTACGTCGTCAAAACCGAGCGGAATGTCCCGACCGTTCCGGGGCATCCAAACGGAACCGAACAGGTAGTCCCAGACGCTGAGTGTGATCCCGTAATTCACCCCGTAGCTGCCTTTGGGCAATTCCTTGCTGTGGTGCCAGATGTGCATCTGGGGGCTGTTGAGCAGGTATTGCAAGGGGCCGAGGGGCAGGTAAATATTGGCGTGGTTGAGGTGGCCGATGGTCAGTGTGAACAGGTGTACCAGGATGAAATCCTGGATGCCAAACCCGATCATGGCCAGCGGCAGGTACTCGATGCTCCGGTACAAAATGGTTTCCATAAAGTGATACCGCAGGTGCGCCGCAAAGCCCATTTGCTCGACTGAATGGTGCACCTGATGGAACTTCCACAGCACCGGCGAGCGGTGCAGCAACACGTGGATGTTCCATTGCACAAAGTCGCGCACGACAAACAGGATCAACAACTGAACCCAATACGGAAATCCGGCCACCCGTATGGCCACGAGGTTTTCTACGCCAAACGCCCAGCGAAGAGAATCATTAAAAGCGTTGACCACCACATCGGAGAGTGCTGCGTAACCGATCAGCGAGAACAGGAAAAAGTTGAAAAACATGTAAAAGGCGTCCAGCCAAAAATCCTTGCGCACCCTGGGCTGGTTTTTGCGCCACGGAAAGAGCAATTCCAACACGTACACGGCCACGGAAATGGCGATGAGCCAATAAAAATAATTGCCCCAGTGCGGATGCATGACTTCATGAAAGAAATACCGGGCGTAGCCGGTAAAGCTGTTTATGAAAATTTCGAAGTAGTTACCCATGTTTATTTTCCATTTTAAATGCGTCCGGAGCAGGTATCGTTATTTCACCACTTTCTTGCCTGCACGCTGCCAGGCACTGATCCCGCCGGACAGGTCGTACACTTTCGCGAAACCCTGCTTGACCAGGTAGTTAGACGCCGAAGCGCTCCGCCCGCCAACTGCGCAGTAGACGTACACCGGTTTGTTTTTATCCAGGCGGGCAATATTCTCCGCAAACTTTGGCGCAGAAATATCCATGTTCAACGCCCCATCCAGATGGCCACTCCCAAACTCCTGGGGGGTGCGCACATCTACGATTTGGGCGCCGGACTGGGCCACCCCTTTTTCAAAAGCGCCGGGATCGAGCTTCCCCTGCGCCGAACCGCTTTGGCTGGTGCAGGAAAAAGCGAATAAAGACAACAGTAACAGGAAATTTTTCATGACTTAGTGCTTTGTACAGGCAAACGGAGATCATAGAAACACCCACAACACACACGGGTTCGCCGGTGCCCGGAAGAATGGGACAAAGGTGAGCCGTTTTTCTGCGGCGCACCTTGTGCAAAGCCCTAAACTTGTGGTACTTTTTACGGATTTACCGGAATTATGACTTTTTTTTGTCGTCAAGCAAGTTTATTTAACCAATTTTACCGCATTTGAAAAAGACGCGATTATTTTTGCCTTTTCTTGAACAGGTTAACACGAACAAAGCCATCAATTAACCTTGAACAAACATTGCTATGAGCGACAATACCACTGCCCGCGCCTACGGCGTCATCGTCACCCTTCTTTTGCTTCTTTCTGCTGCACTCGGGTGGTTTTTCTGGCAAAAATCCCAGACCATTCAGTCGCAATCCCAACAACTGGAATTGATGCGCGACTCCCTCCTGCAGGAAAAATTCAGGATTGAAATGGAACTGGACAGCCTGGCCAACTCGTATGCCGAGGCACTCACCGAGAACACCTACCTCCAGGGGCGTGTTTCGACAACCGCCCATACCGTACAACAAAAGGAAGTGCTTATCCGCCAGCTGAAGTCATCCAACACCAAAGAGTTGAAAGACCTGCGCATCCAGATCGACCAACTCACCACGCTCAAAACGGAATACGAAACCATCATCACCGTTTTGCGCGGCGAAAATGACCAGTTGCGCACCGAAAACCAGCGATTAACGGGTGAAAACGTACAACTCCGGGGAGAAAAAGACCGGCTGTCCAAACAGCTCGAAGATCAGGTGCGACAAACCCAAACCGCCGCGTTTAAAGCCTCCGCCTTCCGGGTAGAGCTACAGCGCAAAACCGACAAGCTGACGTCGAAAGCCAATAAAACCAGGGAAATCACCGTGAGTTTCGATCTGGTGGACGTGCCGGCCAACTACCAGGGCCCCACGAAATTGTACATGGTGATTACCGATGAACAGGGAACGCCCATCACTTCCGACAACCCCGTTCGCGCTACCGTTTATGCGCCTACCGGCCCGGTAGACATCTCGGCCCAGGAAGTAAAACAGGTGATCCTGCAAAGCACGCAGCGGTTGTCGTTCACCCACGAATTGGAGGACAAACTCAAGTCCGGCAACTACATCGTCGCCATTTATAGTGAAAAAGGACTGCTCGGCGCCACCAGCTTCCGGCTTTCCTGATCCGGTTAACAACACGTTAAGCAATACACAGGCAGCCGTTTTGCGCGTATATTTGTCCTCATCGGTATACGCAACTTCCAACGCATGGCTTCGGCGAGCGATCAGACACCTTTTAATAAGCATTCCCTGGAAAAAAAGGGGAATGCAACATTCCCCCGCCTCGCGAAGATCGTCAGGCATGCCGAGCACGGGGTGTTCTGGGTTGCTGTGGGCGCATCGCTCCTTTATTTCCTGCTGCAAATGCCGCTGGTACAAAACCGGCTGGTGGGTATCGCCGCGCACTATCTGTCCGCCGAACTGAACAACACGGTCGCCGTCCGGCACGTGGACATCCAGTTTTTCGACAACCTGCTCATAGAGGGCGTTTTTGTCAGCGACCAATCGGGCGACACCCTTGTATACATAGAGCGGTTGAGCGCAGGCCTGAACAGCAATATTTTTACCTTGCTGCAAAACAAGCTGGAGTTCAACGAACTGGCCCTTTACGGCGCCCGGTTCTACCTGCATCGCGCAGAGGCCGATTTTGATTACAACATCCAATTTCTGATCGATTTCTTTTCCGGCGGGAAAAAATCAAACAGGCAACCTGCTCCTTTTACGCTGCGGATACAAAACCTGCGTTTGCGGGATATTGTATTTGAAAAAAACGACCGACTTCGGGGACAAAGGATTTTTGTGTACCTGAACAACGCCGCCATCCGCCTCGACCGCCTGCAAACACCCCGGCAGGCACTGTCCTTCAAAAAAGTGCTGATCGACGGTCTGCGCATAGACCTGCAAGAGTTTTCCGTTCCGGACCCGGGTGGAGAGCGGCGCCCGGGGCCCACATCGGTGCGCCTGCCCGCACCTGCCGACAGCACGGCCGCCGCATTGCCCAAGGACACCCTGTGGGTGAACATCGATCGTTTTGCACTGAGCAACGGGCAGTTCGGCATGGACCGCTTCGATTTGAGCCCACAGCGCACTATGCCCGACAGCGTAATGGATTTTGAGCACCTTTTCGTCGATAATATCGCCATGAAGGCCGACAGTGTGCGCTTCAACGACCAGCTGCAATTCGAAGGGCTGCTCAACCACCTGGCGGCCCGGGAATCCAGTGGATTTGAGGTCAAACACGCCCATGCAAAACGGGTGGTGGTGAACGACACCCTCACCGGTCTGTACGGACTCCGGCTCGAAACCGGCGGCAGCCATATTGGCGACACCGTGCTGCTCAACTATGCCCAATACGAAGATTATAACCGCTTTGTGGACAACGTTATCCTGGACCTCCGGCTCAAACCCGAATCGGTGCTGCTGTTGCGCGACCTGACCCACTTCAGCGCCAACCTGGCGCGCAATCCCTTTTTCCGGAACAACACCAGCCGGCCGGCCCTGTTTTCCGGATACATGTTTGGTTCGGTCAACCGGCTCAACGGCCGGGATGTCCGAATCGACCTGGGTGAATCCACCCAATTTGAAGGCGATTTTGACCTTGACGACATGGCCGAAGGCCCCGACCAACTGCGTATGCAATTCGACTGCCGGAACCTGCAAACCAGCATCAAAACCCTGCGCAAAATTCTGCCCGGCTTCAGCGCCCCCCAACAATTTGATGAGCTGGGCAGCATTTCGTTCAACGGATTCTACCAGTTGCTTTTCGGTTACAACCACATTGTAAGCGGCAACCTGACCAGCGAGGTCGGCTATGGCACCGTGGACATGGAGCTCGATTTGACCAACGGCCGGGATAAGGCTACCTATTCCGGGGAGCTTAACATGCGCGATTTCAACCTGGCCGCATGGACCGGAAACCCCGACTTCGGCAAAAGCGCCTTCCGGGTGTCCATCGCCGAAGGATCCAGCGGGCTGCGCCTGGCTTCGCTCCAAACTACCATTGACGGCCACATAGATTCCCTCTCTTTTAAGGGCTATCCCTACCACGACATCGACTTGAACGCACAACTCAATGGATACAATTTCACCGGCAAAGTGGATATTAACGACCATTTTTTGGACCTCACGGTAGACGGCCGGGCCGACCTGAGCGATTCCATCAAAGTGTTCGATTTTTCCGGAGCGGTTCGCCACGCGGAGTTGTTGCAACTCAAACTGCTGGACAAAGACTGGATCTTTTCCGGTTTGATACCCCATTTGCGCCTGACAGGCAGTTCGGTAGACAACGTTTCCGGGGAGGCTGAGCTGCGCAACCTGAACCTCATCCAGGACAGCTCCTACACCCACCACCTGGACTCCATTGTGTTTCGGTCCCGCTACATCCCGGAAGATAAATCGCGCCGGTATACCCTGCTCTCCGACGCCGTAGACGGGTATCTCAACGGGCAGTTTACCCTCAGCACCCTGGCCGCCAACGTCGGCGCCATGTACGCCGACTACTTTCCCGGAATATCCCGAAACCTGGGCATCACCCGCAAGGATTCCACCCTGTTGTCGGATGTTTTCGACTTCAACATCCGGATCAAAGACACACGCGACCTCACACGACTGGTGGACAGCCAGCTGGACACGCTGCGCGAGGTAATCCTCTTAGGACGCGTGGATGAAACCAAAGGGTTCAGCGAACTGAAACTCGACGCCCCGCTTGTACGGTACGGAAACCTGAGCTTCAAACACGTCGACTTCAAATGGCATAACCTGCGGAATGTGGCCGATTACGATTTTCTGCTTCCGGAAACCGAGATTGGCAACGGGCGAAAACTGTCGGCCATTCGCGTCTTCGGCGCCGCCCAAAACGACGCTTTTCACTTTTCCATACAGGCCCAGGACTCCTCGTTCATCATCCGCGGCATTGATCTGAACGGCAACATTACCGCCATTGACTCCTTGTGGCAGCTCCAGTTCAACACCTCCAACATCGAGCTGTTCAACGAGCAATGGGTGATGGACGACCGCAATTACATCCGCTTTGGCGCCGGTTACTTCGATGCCCGCGAGTTTGAACTGATGAATGGCGACCGCCGTATAAACTTCTATTCCCACAATGACAACAAGGGCCTGCTGGTGACCACCACCAACCTGAACCTCGACTACTTCAACCGTTTCATCCCGGATTCCAATTTCCACATGGCCGCCAATATTTACGATTTGGACTGTCGAATAGACAATCTGTACAATCTGGAGGGCCTCCATTTGTCCATCAACACCGACACGGTGTACATCAATGGTCGCTCTTACGGCATTTTACAAGGCGACATCGATAAAAACACCCCGACCGAACCGGTATTGGGTAAAATTTTTATCCGCCGGGAGAACACCCTCCTGCGCGTAAACGGCGCCTGGGCGTCGGATACCGACCTGGCTTACGGGGGCGACGAAGAGCTGGGGGTGGTCAAGCCGGGCGCCTTCCAGTCGACCGTGACGGCCAACCGTTTCCCGTTGTATGTGCTGGAAACCTTCGTGCCGGGCATCGCCAAAACCGCCGGGCATTTCCGGCTCTTTGCCCGCATGGGCGGCCCGCCGGAGAAACCCACCCTTCAGGGGGAGGTTGTTATCGAGGAAGGGAAATTTGAAATTGAATACCTCAAAGCCGAGTTTAACCTGCGGCAGACCCGCATCAATCTTACCCACGAGCGTATATGGGCGGATGGCGACACCTTGTGGGACCGGGATTTTGAAAATATGGCCGTAGTGCGTGGAGGCCTGCTGCACAATCGGTTTAGCGACTGGCAAATACAGGCCGGTATTGAGTCGCTGAGCAACCGTTTTTTGGTGATGAACACCACCAAAAAAGACAACGAATCGTTCTACGGGCTGGCGCGAGGGCTTTTTAATGCCCGATTCAGCGGCAGTTTTGAACAGCCAAACATCGCCATTAACGGCGCAAACGGCCCGGAAACCAGGCTGTTCATTCCGCTGGGCGCGCCGTCGGAAATACAGTCGGCCAGTTTTATCATTTTCACCAACGGCGAACAAACACCCACAGGCCCCACGCGCAAACGGCGCAATCTAAACGCCATCACCGGCGTGAATCTGGACCTGAACATCACCGTCAATAACGACGCGGAGGTGCAACTCATCTTCGACGAACAAACCGGCGACATCATCAAGGGAAAAGGCGCCGGCGACCTGCGCCTGACCATGAACCGGGCAGGCGAATTCAAAATGTCCGGAACCTATGGTATCCGCCAGGGCGAATACTTGTTCACCCTGCTCAACCTGGTGAACAAGCCCTTTAAAGTGGCAGAGGGAGGCACCATCAACTGGTTCGGCGACCCGTATGGCGCCCAGATCAGCCTCGACGCCACCTACACCGCCAACAGCTCTATGTACAATCTGTTGCGTACAGAACTCGAACTGAGCCAGGATCAGGATCTCATCCGGGAGGCCAGCAAAGCCACCCAGGTGATCGTTACCATGCACCTGAACGGCGACCTGGTTAAGCCGGTGATCACCTTCGATCTGGCCTTCCCCCAGATCAGTTCCCGCCTCCGGTCGCTGGCCGACAATAAACTGCGCACCCTCAAGCAAGACCAGAACGAACTCACCCGACAAGTCTTCGGTATCATCGTGATCGGTTCCTTCCTGCCCAACGACAACTCATTCGCCCAAAGTTCCGACTATGGCACGACTGCCTTCAACACCGTCTCCCAGGTGCTCACCAACCAGCTTTCCAACTACCTCACCGGCCTCGCCTCCGAGTGGTTCAGCGGGGCGGTTTCGTCCATAGACCTGGATATCATTTACAGCGAATACCGAAACGACGTCCTTACCGGCGGAGAGGCCAGTGCCAGCACCGGACGCGAACTCCAGGTGCGGCTATCCAGCGGGTTCGACAACGACCGCATCATCATCAACGTCGGATCGCAGTTCGGCAGCAACAATACCCCCGGCGCGACCATTCAGGAAGGATTTCTCGGCGAAGACATCTCGGTTGACATCCAACTAACCGAAAACGGCAAATGGCGCTTGCGCATTTATCAGCGAACCGAGCCCGACATTACCGGTGGCCAGTGGCGCTACCGATTCGGATTCGGCCTCAACTTCCGCAAAGAGTACGATACAATCACCGAACTGATGGACGGGCTGACCGGGTGGATGAAGAAAAAACAATAGCCATCAGAACTGCACGGTAACGCTCAAACTGGGCAAAATGGGCAATTGGTTGACCCGCTCGTATCGCACGCGGTCGAAGTAAAAGATGTTCTCGCGGTCGAGCGCGTTGGTCACGGAGGCCGTCACGTCCATATGCAGGTATTTTGAAAACCGAAAGTGGCGTTTAGCCGACAGGTCCACGCGGCTGTAAGCGGGCAATCGTCCGCTGTTGCGTTCGTCGCTGTAAAGGATGCCCAGGTCACCGTTTCCGGTTAGCACGTCGGTGCCGATGCCTTCGTCGAACGAATTGACCTGATAAAAACCTTGTGTGAGGGTGAAAGGGAATCCGGTACCGAAATTAAATCGCGCCCCGAGTTCCCACTGGCGTTTGCTGCCCAGTTCGTAAGCCCCGACCAGGTTCAGGTTGTGCCTGCGGTCGAACACCGGCGGATAGTTCTGGAAGCCGTCGTACCGGGTTACCCAGCCCAGGGAGTAGGCTGCCCAGAAGTTGGCCCGTCGCAGCTCATATTTCACGGTAATGTCCATTCCGTACGCCTCGCCGGTTTCTTTGATGTAATTGGGGTCGGAAGGCTCTTGTTTGTTTCGGTTGAGCGACAGAATCTGCGTAAAGTCTTTAAAATAACCTTCTATATTCAGCTCCAGGGTTTTCAGCAGGTCTACTTCAAAACCGCCTACGTAGTGCACGGCCGTTTGCAGCCTGTTTTCCGTGCGGTCGGTGGTTGAGCCCGGCTCGAAAACGGCTTCGTCCGGCCCGGAAAGGAAGCCGACGAAAATATTGACCACGTCGCGGTCGTTGATCGTCGACAACAGGTTCTGGGAGTACAAACCCCACGCGCCTTTGATCCGCAGGAAATCGGTGACGTTGTACTTCAGGCCGAGCCGGGGTTCGTAATACACATCGTTGAGCGACAAATAATACTGCACCCGAAACCCAGGCTCGATGACCAGGTTTCCGATTTTTCGTTTGTACCGCAAAAAGACGCCCAGCTCGGAGGTATTTTCAATCTGCTCGATGGTATTTCCCCTGAAATTTTCAAACTCAAACTCCGTGCGAAATCCGGTAAGCTCCAGGCCGTATTTGAACTCGTTGTTTTTGCCAAAAGAGGTAAAATTCAACCCTGCAAAATAGCCGCTGATGCCGCTGGTGCGCGGTTTTCCGCTGGGCTCTACCGCTTCCGATTCATAATCGGAGAACGTAAACGCGCCTTTCACAATGGTGTTTGAATTTTGAGGGAGCAGTTGAAAATCCAGACCGCCTCCCGAACTGCCCCAGTCGAACTCCAGGTTGCGAATGCTGTCGGTGAAATTGGCGCCGTCGGTGTAATTGAACCCGAAGATGTTCAGCTTGCTGCCTTTGCCGGCCTGGAAGGTGATTTTGCCGTAAACGTCCTGGTAGTCAAACGGGATTCCGTTTTCCACATAGGGATACAGCGTTTCGTCAACCTGGTTGATGATCGCCTTTTTGGCGGTAGCCACAAACGATATGCTGTTGTCGCTGCCTTCTTTCAACGGAACGATGGGGCCTTCAATGAGCCCTTTGATCTGGAAAGGGCTGGCGGAAACGAGACCCGACAGCCGCTTGCGGTTGCCCTCGCGCGTTTGCACATCCACCACCGCCGAAATCCGCCCGCCGTAATCGGCATTGAACCCGCCGGTGTACACGTCCACGTTCCGGATCAGCTCCGTTTCAAACACAGAGAAAAAACCAATGCTGTGAAACGGGTTGTAGATGGTCATGCCATCGAGCAAAATCCTGTTTTGCACCGGAGATCCGCCTCGAATATACAGTTGGCCGCCCTGGTCGCCCGTCAGGATCACCCCGGGCAGCACCGTCAGGTACTGGGCCAGATCGGCATCGCCGCCCGCTGAAGGCAGCGCGCGGATTTGCTTGGGCGTCACCGTCAGCTTAGACACCTGCACGTTGCCCTGGGCATTCTCCTTGCGGCCGCTCACCACCACTTCGTCGAGCGCCTCGCCGCTGGGTGTCAGGTAAATGGCCTGGTACTGCACATCGCTCGCGCGCAGGGTAACGGTCGTGCTGGTCTCGGTGTAACCCAAAAAACTGGCCACCACCCGGTACTCGCCGGGCGGTATGTTCGGAATCATGAAAAAACCGGCAGCATCCGTACTGGCGCCCAGGGCGGCGCCCTCCACCTTGACCGTGGCGAACGCAATGGGCTGGGCCGTCTCTTTATCGTAAACATTGCCGCGCAGCGCAGCATTTTGATTCTGGGCCATGAGCCCGGCCAATGCGTGAAAACAAAGGAAAAAAGCCAGTAAACGGTTCATACAATTAGGTTCAATACCTGCCCTAGGAGGACAAAAAAACGTGGCAAGCGGCGGCAAAGATACCGTTCCTTCAGCGTTTGACGCTTTTGAAAATAGATGATGCGTGACAAAGTGCCGACTTGTTACCTTTAGCGGGTGAAACGGAAAAACCATCCGGATACCTTAATATTCAGAACTCGAAACCCGGCAGACCTTGATCCTCATCACCACCGCCCCCACCTGGCAACCGGAAAAACGCTGGTTGTTCGACGTGATCATCCGCGACCGGCTGGGGGCAGACTACCGGGTTGAATGGTCAACCGAGGCCACACATACGACGCTAAAAAGCCCTTCGGGCAAAAAACTGGCGCTCGCAGACGATTTTTTCTCCACCACGCCCGAGTCGGCTCCGGTTGAATCCTGGCTTTTGCCCGAACGGGCGCTGTCGGTCGGCCACCCGTTTCTCCCCGGAGAAACCCTCTCAGGCTTGTACGGCAGCGCACAGGTGCATCCAGGCCGGGAGGGTTGGGTTTGCGGACTCGATTTGTTCGCGTCAGCCTTTTTTATGCTCAGCCGATGGGAAGAGGCGCTGCCCGCAACGCGCGACAGACACGGACGGTTCCCTGCCGCCGCTGCCGCCGCTCAGCGCTTCGGATGGCTGGAAAAGCCGCTGGTGGAACAATACGCCGCTTTCATAAGCCGCGCCCTGGAACTGGAACCCGCCGACAGCCGGGCTTTCCGGCTGCACTTTTCCTGCGATGTGGATCATCCGCTCCTGTGGCCGTCGCGCGGCGCCCGCATGCGCACCCTGGCCGGCGAAACCTGGCGACACGGGCTGCCGGGCTTGACCTGGTGGTTGAACCGAAAATCCCAAACGGACCCTTACGATGTGTTCGGCGATTGGCTCCCCCTGTTGGAAAAACACCGGTTAACCGGATATTTTAACTTCATGGGCGCTCGTCCGCCGGGCGCCGACGCCTGGTATGACCTGCACCACCCCTTCGTCCGGCACACCATCCAGACACTGGTTTCCAGAGGCCACGCGATCGGCTTTCATCCTTCGTACGAAGGATGGAACGACCCGGAGCGTTTTGTGCTGGAACGCGACAGCCTGGAGCAGCTGGTCGGGCGGCCGGTGCGCACCGGCCGTCAGCACTACCTGCGGTTTTCGGTCCCGGAAACCTGGCGCGTATGGGCAGGCGCGGGTATGGACTGGGACAGCACTGCCGGATATCCGGAAGCGCCCGGGTTCCGCTGCGGCACGTGTTTGCCCTTTCCGGTATACGATTTTCTTGCCCGGAAACCGCTTGACTTATGGGAAAAACCGCTCGTGGCCATGGATGTAACCCTGGCTTTGGCCCTGGGCATGACGCCGGAGCAGGGGCGTACTGCCCTGTATAATCTGGCGGAATCGGTCAGAAAATATCGGGGCGAAATGGTGATCCTGTGGCACAACAGTTCGTGGAACACGTACTTTTGGGCGCCCTGGCAACCGGTGCTCAGGGAATTTTTGGAAGATTTTACCCGATGAATCGCATGAAAAAATACCTGACTTTTTATATAGTCCTCCTCAGTACAGGGATGCACGCCCAGGATACGGGCGCCCCCCTGGGCAGTCCGGCCTACCACATCATAGACCGCATGAGCATTCTGCACGACAGCCTCTGCGTCATACGGCCCGAAGTCAAATTTTATGCGCGCCGCGATCTGGCAGAATATGCCGTTGCCCTCGACAGCACCGCCGTCGGTCTGAGCCGCCTCGATAAGGCCGACATCGAATACCTGCTGCGCGACAACAACGAGTGGGTGGACAGTGCAGCGCGCACCTACAACGACAAGGCTTTGCTGCGGTTCTTCTACCAGTCGCCGGCCAACCTTTTCGAAGTGGATGTGCCCCATTTTTACATGCGCGCCAACCCGATCCTGAACCTGGAGTTGGGTCAGGAACGCGACAACGACCTGCTCCTCGGCGCCAACCAGCGCGGCATCGAGGTGCGCGGCGGTGTGGATGAGGTGGTCACTTTTTACACCAGCGTCATTGAGAGCCAGGCCCGCTACCCCGATTACGTGTATGACCATGTGGCAGACTACAAGGCGGTACCCCGGGTTGGTTTTTACAAGGCATTCAAAAGAGACGGTGAGCCCGTTGAAAAAGCCTTTGACTTCAACGTGGCCAACGCATACATCGGCGTGCAGGCCACCAAACACATCGGCATTCAGTTTGGCCACAGCAAGCATTTTATTGGCAACGGATACCGCTCGCTTTTTCTATCGGACTTTGGCAACTACACGTTTTTTCTGAAATTCAACACCCGGGTCTGGAAATTTCAGTATCAAAACCTGTTCATGGAGCTGAGCCCGACTACACCGGCTGCCGACTCGGGGGGCGACGAACTGTTGCCCAAAAAGTACACGGCCATGCATTACCTGAACTTTCAGGCGAGCCCGCGCCTGTCGTTCGGGCTGTATGAGGCGACCGTTTTTAACCGCATCAACCAGTTTGAATTTCAGTACCTGAACCCGATCATCCTGTACCGGACGGTGGAGGGCATGTTGGGCAGTCCGGACAATGTACTGCTCGGCGCCGATGTCCGCTGGAACCTCTTCAAGCGGGTTCAACTGTACGGACAATTTTTCGTAGACGAACTGGTGTTCAGCGAATTGTTCTCAGGGAGTGGCTGGTGGGGCAACAAGTACGGTGTGCAAACCGGCGTAAAATACATCAACGCTTTCGGGGTAGACCACCTCGATCTGCGCGGTGAGATGAACCTGATCCGGCCTTACACGTTCGCGCACTTCGACTCCCTGAGCAGCTACACCCACTACAACCAACCCCTGGCCCACCCGCTATGGGCCAACTTCATGGAACTCATCGGCATTGCGCGCTACCAGCCTACCCACCGGTGGACGGCCACGGGCAGGCTGATGTACGCCAGGGTTGGCGACGACCCGCGTGGGGAAAACTGGGGCACCAACCCGCTGCTGGACTACGATTCGCGGGTGCAGGATTACGGCAATACCATCGGGCAAGGCATTGGCGCTACCATTGCGTTGGCCGGGCTCGACGTCGGCTTCCAGTTTTACCACAACATGTACCTCGACCTAAAAGTCTTGTACCGCCGAAAAGACAGCGAAGACGATAACCTTGACCAAAATACGTTCTATCTTGGCGCAGCCTTGCGCCTTAATTTCTGGCAACCTGAACTCGATTTCTAACCCATGGAACAACCCATTTACCACGCCCATCCCACCGCCGTCGTCGACGAAGGCGCCCACGTTGGAAAAGACACCCGAATCTGGCATTTTTGCCACCTTATGCCCGACAGTTCGGTCGGAGAAAATTGTGTGCTGGGCCAAAATGTGCTGGTTTCCGCCGGCGTTTCAGTTGGAAACCGGGTAAAGGTGCAAAACAACGTTTCGCTGTACACCGGCGTTACGGTCGAGGACGATGTGTTCATCGGACCGTCCGCCGTTTTTACCAACGTGATCAACCCGCGCAGCTTTGTCAACCGGAAAGATCAGTTCAGGTCGACCCGCGTATGCCGGGGCGCGACCATCGGCGCCAATGCTACCATCCTTTGCGGGGTTACCCTTGGCGTGTATTCGTTTGTGGGCGCTGGCGCGGTGGTCACCCGCGACGTGGCGCCCTACGCCCTGGTGGTGGGGTCGCCCGCACGGGTCATCGGTTGGGTAAGCCGGCATGGACACCGGTTGCATTTCGACCCGCAAGGAGACGCCGTATGCCCCGAAAGCGGAGAACATTACCGGTTCTCGGAAGGAGCAGTCGAGATTGTGCTGCCCTGAATACCGGATTAAGTATAATTTTGCGACCACGAACCAAAAAATCCCATCCATGAGTAACGCCGCCGTCATTATTTCCGCCAAGAAAAAGGAAGACCACCTCCATGAAACCGAGTCACGGTGGTTTGCCGTGCGCACCAAGGCCAAGAGCGAAAAGTATGTGTCCAGCCTGCTGCAAAAAAAACGAATAAACGCCTACGTACCGCTGCAGCGGCTGATGAAACGCTACAAGAAGTGCGTTAAAATGCTCGAAAAGCCGCTTATCAACAGCTATGTCTTCGTAAAAATCATCAAGCCGGAATACTTGACCGTGATTGAAACGGAAAATGTCGCCGGGTTCATCAAGTTCGACCGGGCCATGATCGCCATTCCGGAACCCGAGATCGAGCTGATGCGCCGCTTCACCATGGAAACGGAACTGGAAATGGAAGCCATTCACGGCGCCTTACCCGGCGTTGGCGACCTGGTGGAAATCAAGGCCGGCAACCTCATGGGACTGAAAGGCAGGGCGTTGGAGTACAAAGGGAAACGTCGCTTGCTGGTGGAACTGGAAACCGTGGGGTACAGCCTGCTGATCACCATTGACGCGAACTTTTTGAATAAAGTGGGCCGGTTGTGATTTAACCTTGACACAGGCCGCTGAAAAGTCGTATCTTTGCGGTCATTCCATTCAATTACAACACGGTATTTGCACATGAGGCAGTTAAAGATAACCAAGTCCATTACCAACCGCGAAAGCCAATCCCTCGAAAAGTACCTACAGGAAATCGGTAAAGTAGACCTGCTAACCCCGGAAGAAGAAGTAGAACTGGCCAAACGAATCAAACAGGGCGATCAGGTAGCCCTCGAAAAACTCACCAAAGCCAACCTCCGTTTTGTCGTTTCGGTCGCCAAACAATACCAAAACCAAGGCCTTAGTCTCTCCGACCTGATCAACGAGGGCAACCTCGGCCTCATCAAAGCCGCCCAGCGCTTCGACGAAACGCGCGGTTTCAAGTTCATCTCTTACGCCGTGTGGTG
Source organism: Saprospiraceae bacterium (assembly GCA_041736625.1). Taxonomy (GTDB): domain Bacteria; phylum Bacteroidota; class Bacteroidia; order Chitinophagales; family Saprospiraceae; genus M3007. The sequence goes on from JBGSTG010000045.1 coordinate 49,571, forward strand.
GATACGCCAGTCCATCCTCCAGGCTCTGGCCGAACAAAGTCGCATCGTGCGCCTTCCACTGAACAAGGTGGGCTCGCTAAACAAGATCAACAAGGCGTTCTCCGAGCTGGAACAACAATACGAGCGCGAGCCCAGCGCCGAAGAACTGGCCGAGCTGCTCGAAATTTCATCCGACGAAGTAGAAACCACGCTGGGCGTTGCCGCCCGCCACGTTTCCATGGATGCCCCCTTCGTCGAAGGCGAAGACAACTCCCTGCTCGACGTGCTGGAGAACAACTCCATGCCCGGCACCGACACCCATCTGGAGTACGCCGACTCCCTGCGCCGCGAGATTGAGCGCTCCCTAAGCACCCTGAGCGACCGCCAGGCCGATGTGATCAAATTGTACTTCGGCATCGGCGAACCGCACCCCATGTCGCTGGAAGACATCGGCGACAAGTTCGGCCTCACCCGCGAACGGGTCCGCCAGATCAAAGACAAAGCCATCAACAAACTGCGCGCCACCAGCCGCAGCCGGCTGCTAAAAAATTACCTGGGCGCCTGACCCTCCCTGCCGGCGCACCTCCCTGAAAACAACGCACCGTGGCGAAATGGCCTGTTTGGTTCTGGATCGGCTGGACGCTGCTGAACTTGTGGCACGCGTACACGGCGGAACTCGTGGACGACGAGGCTTACTACTGGGTCATTTCGCGATACCTGGCGTGGGGCGCCTATGACCATCCGCCCATGACGGCCGCCTGGATCGCTGCGGGCTACGCCGTTTCCTCCACTGAGCTGGGCGTGCGGCTGCCTTTTGTCCTTGCCGGTACGGGTACCCTGTGGATGGCCTGGCGCCTCTGCGGGATTTCGGACAGCCGATTCGGTCTCTTTGCTGCTATGGCCGCCTCGCTGTTGCTCGCTCATTTTGGCGGCGTGCTGGCGGTACCCGACGTTGCGCTCGGCTTTTTTACCGCCCTGTACTGGTTTTTGCTTCGCGATTTTCTAACCACAAACCGGTGGGGCCACGCTCTCCTGCTCGGCGCCGTGATGGCCGGAATGGCGTACAGCAAATACCACGGCGGACTGGTGGTTATCTTCACCCTGTTGGCTTACCCGGCGCTGTTGCGTTCGCCCAGAACCTGGTTGGCAGCCGCCGTGGCGTTGTTGCTCTTCGCCCCCCACCTGTGGTGGCAACACCAACACGACTGGGTAACTTTCCGTTTCCACCTCGTGGAGCGACAGGGCTCCGACCCGTTCCGGTGGAAATATTTCGCTGAATACATCGGTGGGCAAATGGGCTTGTACGGTCCCTTAATGGCCATACCCCTGTTTGTGCTGGCGTTCAGGTATCGGCCGACCAGCGCGTTTGAAAAAATGCTTTCCTACAATGCCATCGGTTTTTTTACCTTCTTTCTGCTGATGAGCTTTAAAGGGCATCCGGAGCCCAACTGGACCAGCCCCGCTTTTGTTCCCCTGCTCGTGCTGGCCGTCAGGCAACTGTCCATAGCGATCAAACCCACACGATGGGTTTACGCGCTAGCCCTGCCCGGTCTCTTGCTCATCCTGTTTGGCCGGGCCACCATGATGTTCGATTTTTTTCCGCCCACGCTGCACATTACCCGCGAGTTTCACGGGGCTAAAGTGTGGGCGCAGGCGCTGTCGGCGCGCACCGGCCAACGGCCCGCCCTGTTCAACAACTCATACCAGGATCCTTCCAAGTACTATTTTTATACCGGCGTGCCCGCCACGCCCCACCACAACTACGGACGCAACCGCCGAAGTCAGTTCGATTACATGCCCGTACTGGAAAACATGCGGGGAAAAGAGGTGGCGTACATGATCTGTAAGCCCAACGCCTCGCAGGCCTATGGTTGCGACACACTGTTTGCCGGCAACCAGCAAACCAGCTATCGGATCATCCAGAATTTTCAGATTTACCCCAAGATAGCGGTAAACCCCGTCGGCTGGCCCACCCGTATACCAAAGGACACCCTGTTGCGGCTGCCCGTGGCGGTGTACAACGGACATCCGTTTGAAGTGCGTTACCAGGCTTGTCCGGACTACCGGCCGACCTGGGGGATCGGTTTTTCCTTCGACAAACGTTCGGGCCACCCCACCACCCACCAGGACATCCCTTTTGATGTGCACCCGGCCGGTGCTACCCTCGCCGATACGCTGGAGGTGCGCAGCCCCGCGACCCCCGGCCAGTATTTCCTTGTTTTCGGGATCCGATACGACGTCGAGCCGCCGGGCAGGAACGGGGAACCGTTTCCGGTAACGGTGTATTAGCGTATGATCGGTGGCGTAAGCCGGTCGAGGGGGTACCAGTTGCCCCACCAGTCGTAGTACTCCAGGTTGTTAAAAAAGAGTTTGTAGTCAAACTCGCTCGGGATGTCGTACACAAAGCCCGGATAGTAATACCGAAGCCCCATATTTTTGGCCGCCTCGATTTCGCGCAGCATGGTGTAGGTGCCCAGGCTGCGGGTCGTTTCAGACGGGTCGAATATGCCGTAATTGCCCGACATGCTGCGCTTGCCCAGGTGAAAGAAACTGGATGCTACCAGCCGCTCGTGCTGAAACACGTCGAACTGCATGCCATGGCTGGGCATAATGCTGCTCCATGGGCTGAAAAAGCCGTAAATGGTGGAGGGTTTGTTGTGGCTGAACCGCTCGGCGTGCAGTTCGAACAAGTGTTCGTGGCGTTCCGTGATGCGTATGCTGCGGCGATAAACCGTCAGGTCCAGGTTCCGCCGAAGGGTACGTCGCTGACTCTTGGAAAAGGTAAAACCATCGAGGCGGATGCGGAGCATGATGACGCGGCATGACTCGCCGCGCCACTCCCAGTAGTTGCGCCGGAACATCAAATCGGCCCAGTAGCACCAACCGTCTTCGCAAAAATGGTCAAACACCAGGGGCGAAAAAGGCTGCATAGGCACATACTCCTCTACGGCGTACGGGTTGAAAGCCAAGTCCCTGAAACGGTTAACCGTTTGAATGTGCATAATAACAACCGGGCGGTTTGCGATTCACTGTATTATTGGGTGGCAAAAATAGCGCATACCCACTACTTTTGTCGCTGTGTACACGACATTTTCCCATCTTATCACTTTCCGACCGGCTTGATCAACCTCATCTCCGATACCGCGACCCGCCCAACACCCGGTATGCTCCGCGCCATGATGGCCGCCGAAGTCGGCGACGACGTATTTCGCGAAGACCCCACCGTCAACCAGTTGGAGGCCTATTGCGCCGACCTGTTCGGGCACGAAGCTGCGTTGTTTTGCCCCTCGGGCACCATGACCAACCAGATCGCCCTGAAGGTGCACACGCGCCCGCTCGACGAAGTAATCTGCGACGAGATGAGCCACATCTATCAGTATGAGGTGGCGGGTTACGCGTTTAACAGCGGCATTGGTGTCAACCTCATCCGCACACCAAACGGCATTCTGAACGCCGAACAAGTGGAGGCCGCCATCCGGCCGCGCCAGGACTGGCTACCCAAAAGCACCCTCGTGGTGCTCGAAAACACCTGCAACCGCGGCGGCGGCAGCCTTTACCGCCTGGATACCCTGCGCGCCATTCAGCAAGTGTGCAAAAAACACGGACTGGCGTTGCACCTCGACGGCGCCCGGCTGTTCAACGCCCTGGCAGAGACCGGGGATTCCACACGCGACACAGGCGCGGTTTTCGACTCCGTCAGCCTGTGCCTGTCGAAAGGACTTGGCGCGCCCGTAGGATCGGTGCTTACCGGCCCGAAGGACTTCATTGCCGAGGCGCGGCGCGTGCGCAAGGTCATGGGCGGCGGCATGCGGCAAGCGGGATACCTGGCGGCTGCCGGGTTGTACGCCCTGCAACACCACGTACAACGGCTGCCCGAAGACCACGCCCACGCCCGCATGCTGGCCGGCGCTCTGCAGGAATTGCCTTATGTGACCGATATCCGGCCTGTGGAGAGCAATATCGTCATTTTTGACCTGGTGCCGCCGATGACGCCGGCTTCTTTCATCGCATTTTTACACAAAAACGGCATCAAAGTGTCCGGTTTTGGGCCCAATACCATTCGGATGGTGACGCACCTGGATGTCAGCCGGGAAATGATTGATCGGGTGATCGCTGTTTTGACCAGCTGGCGCGCCGAACAGCATAAATAAGCTCATCCTCAAAAACGCCGTTTTTAAACAGTATCTGGTCCATGCGCGCCTCCAGTATGAACCCGGTTTTTTCCAATACGCGCTGGGAGGCCCGGTTGGAACCGAACGGGCGGGCGTAAATCCGTTCAATGTCGAGGTTTGCGAACCCGAAATCGAGCATTTTAGGAATGGCCCGCGTGATGATGCCCTTCCCCCAGAACGGTTCGGCCAGCCAGTAGCCCAATTCTGCATTTTTCCGGTAGATGTCGGTTTGCGGATGCAAACCAATACCCCCGGACGCCGCCCCGTGGATGTCAATGGTGAAAACAGTGACGGGATCGGCCTGCAGGGTCATTTCAATGAATCGCCGACCGTCCTCTGCCGTGTAGGGATGCGGAAAGCGGTCGGTCAGGTTTTTGGCGATGTGGTAATTGTTGGCGTAGCGCACCAAACTGTCTACATCGGTTAGGGTAAAAGGGCGGAGATGGAAGTGCATGTGTGGGTGATTTAGGCAAAGAACGTGTTTTAAACAACACAAAATTTTGCTCTGGAAGTTCCCACTTCCGGCAATATCCAAGGCTTTGCCTACTTTTGCCGCCGCTGCACCGGAGATCGCAGCCTTTCCACTCCTCAATTCATCAACATGTCCAACAAAGTCCTCATCATCGGCGCCGGCGGCGTAGGCCGCGTGGTCGCGTACAAGTGCGCCCAACACCGCGATGTTTTCGGCGACATCATGCTCGCCTCCCGCACCAAGAAAAAATGCGACGCCATCGCGTCGGCCATCTACCAGGCGTATGGCGGCCGAAAAATCAAAACCGCCCGCGTGGATGCCGACAACGTGGAGCAGACCGTTGCACTCATCCGCAAGTTCCAGCCGGATCTGGTGATCAACGTCGCCCTACCCTATCAGGACCTGTCCCTGATGGACGCCTGCCTCGAAACCGGCGTGCACTACATGGACACCGCCAACTACGAGCCCAAGGATGTAGCCAAGTTCGAATACTCCTGGCAGTGGGCTTACCAGGACCGCTTCAAGCAAAAAGGCATTTTGGCCCTGCTGGGCTGCGGATTCGACCCCGGCGTAACGAGCGTATATACCGCTTACGCCGCGAAACACTATTTCGATGAAATCCACTCCCTCGACATCGTCGACGCCAACGCCGGCAGCCACGGCAAAGCCTTTGCCACCAACTTTAACCCCGAGATCAACATCCGGGAGGTGACCCAAAAGGGCAAGTACTGGGAAAACGGCCGCTGGGTGGAAACCGAACCCCACGAAATCTGGAAAGACATCGACTACCCCGAAATCGGGCCCAAACGCTCCTACCTCATTTACCACGAAGAGCTGGAAAGCCTGGTCAAAAACTTTCCCACCCTCCAGCGCGCCCGCTTCTGGATGACCTTCAGCGAAGAGTACCTCACCCACCTGCGCGTGATCCAGAACATCGGCATGGCTGGCATAGCGCCCATTCGGTACAAAGGCGTGGACATCGTACCCCTCCAGTTCCTCAAAGCCGTGCTGCCCAAACCGGAAGAACTCGGCGAAAACTACACCGGCTACACCTCCATCGGCTGCCGCATACAAGGTATAAAAGACGGCAAAAACCGCACCTACTACGTGTGGAACAACTGTAGCCATGTGGATGCCTACCGCGAAACCGGCACCCAGGGGGTGAGCTACACCACCGGCGTACCGGCCATGATCGGCGCCCGCATGCTGCTCACCGGAACATGGAGCGGCAAAGGTGTGTTTAATGTAGAACAGTTCAACCCCGATCCGTTTATGGAGCGATTGAATGTGGACGGGCTGCCGTGGCATGAAGAACTGGATGGGGACTTGGGGATGGATTGAACTTTTTTGATTACTTTTGTTGTTGATCACAAGCCAAACGCGTTAAAAAATGACAACAACCCTCGGCATAAAAAATTTCCGAAGCATCAAAGACGCCCGGCTGGAGCTGGGCGTCTTTACCGTTTTAACCGGGGAAAACAACAGTGGAAAGAGCAGTTTTTTGTACGCTTTGCAAGTGATGAAGAATGTTGTCAGCAATCCGAACCAGTCCGTTGATGAGTTTTTGAATTTGCATTTTTTGAATTTGGGTGGACGGAAAGAAGCTTCTCACAAGAACAGGCCTTTTTCCAGGGATGGCATGAAGGCAAATTATGATTTCAGTTTTTCTTTATTTAATGAAATTGAAGGAACTGAGTACCAAATAAATATTGGCAATATTTCTAGTTTATTATTTAAAAAAACATCTTTTTTACATCCATTTGACTTATCCCTAGATATTATTTTTCCATATTCATTAAACAAAAAAATCACGAGAGAAATCAATATTTTAGGCACGACTCACGGTTACGAAATAAGCTGGAACGGATTTACAATAAATAATCCGATAAAGACCATCTTTAATTCAACCTCTGAAATACAAATTCAGAGGCCACCAACATCAACGATACCAATAGAAGACGAAACAGATGCATTGTTTATTATTTCAATGTTTGAAGAACCAATCAATACCTTAACAAGTTCAGATGTTATTCCTACTCAACGCGGTTTCACCAAACCCATTTACAATCTCATCCCGCTCCAACAATTTATATACACGGAAGAGGAAGTTGCTACCTTACTGGCAACTGATAAAACCCTGCAAGCCAAGGTTTCATATTATTTTGAAAAAATTACCGGAAAACGGTTCACAGTGTCCATGTCGCCCGGGGTTGGCTTTTTTTATCTGCAAGTGCGTGAACCGGACTCCGAGTTCAGCACAGAACTGGTCAACCAAGGCATGGGAATCAATCAAATTGTTTACCTGTTGTCAAAAATTTTATATGAAAAAAACCGGTTGATTTGTGTGGACGAACCTGAGATACACCTTCATCCAACGTTAATCGAAAAATTCATGCATGTTTTGATGGAGATTGCCCAAAATGAGAACAAACGCTTTTTGTTTTCCACGCACAGCGAACATCTTTTGTTATCCCTGTTGGCCGAAGTGCATGAAGGCAATTTGAATCCGGAAGACCTGAAAGTGCATTACTTGACCAAAGAAGGTTTTGAAACCAAGGTGGAAACGCAAAGGGTGGGTTCCAACGGGCAAATAGAAGGTGGCCTGAAAACTTTCATAGAATCACAAATGCAGCTTTCGCAAAGATTTTTCCCGGTCGGTATATCTGAGTAAGTCACCTGGATTTTGTCATCAACGAGTGGTTTTTGGACTGGCACACACCCGGTGCAACGCAGGAAGAAAAGTCAACCGTACAAATGTTTTTCAGGCAGTTGCTGCAGTCAGAGCACAGGTTGGTCATTTTGCAAAATAGTCCATTCATGGCAAAACTTCATCAATACAGACAAACATACGACTACGATTTATTTTGCCGCCAAAACCTGAAGTTGTTTTTTTCAGCAATTTTGCAGAACTTGCAAAAAAGTATCATCCTTCACCAGCCGCCTGACCTTTCTCCAAGTCTGGAAAGAAAACTTGAAACAGGCAACTTTTCCAGCGACCGGTATTTGTTCCAGTGCGCCCAATCCACCCAACAAAAAATAATTGTGACCACAGACCAAAGACTCGTCGAACATATCGGCATTAATGAAGGTTTTAGATTTATGGATGTCGCCTCATTTCAACAAAACTTCCTAACGTAAACGTTTCATCCAAGCCTCCTGCCCACATCCATCTGATAAAACTGCTAACCACGGCGATTCAGGTCGCCAATACGCAATCCCGCACCATGCGCATACTTCTGGTCGAAGACGAAAAATCCATACGCGACGCCCTTGAGATGAACCTCGAGATGGAAGGCTATGAAGTAGTATCGACCGACAACGGTAAAAAGGCCCTCGAACTCACCCAGTCGCAACACTTCGACCTGCTGTTGCTGGATGTCATGCTGCCCGATGTCGACGGCTTTACCATCACCGAGCAGATACGCCTCAGCAACATAGAAGTACCCATTCTGATCCTGACCGCCAAGGACATGGCCCAGGACCGCATCACCGGCCTGAAAAAGGGCGCCGACGATTACATGACCAAACCCTTCAACCTGGAAGAGCTGCTGCTTCGCGTGCACAACCTGATGCGCCGCAGCCGGCGCATGCACGGTGAAATGGTCGAGTTGTACGATTTCGGCGGGAACAGCATCAATTTTAGCACGTATGAAGCCCAAACCTGGCGGGGGGAATCCATCTCCCTGACCAAGAAGGAGGCTTTGTTGCTCAAACTGCTGGTTGAACGGAAAAACGAGGTGGTCAGCAGAAACCAGATCCTGCAGGCCGTGTGGGGCTACGACGTGTTCCCCAGCACCCGTACCATCGACAACTTCATCCTGGCTTTCCGCAAATACTTTGAAAAAGATCCCAAAACGCCGCAGTTCTTTCATTCCATTCGCGGAGTTGGGTATAAATTTTTAATTCCCTGAAGCGGCGATCACACAGACGGACAGCCCTCCCCTGATCCTCAAACCGGCACGCGCATATTCATATGGAATTCGGCAAAACATCCGATATCGACCAGGTGGACTTCCGCCTGCCGCCGGAGCCGGCCCGCAATGCGGACTTCTGGTCGCGCATGGCCCTGTAGCCTCCCCCAATCACGAGGCCACTGAATAATAGAGAACCTCTTTTTTGTTCTCATACTGTTCCGGGGTGCTGTTCCCCAGGTTTTCGTGCGGCCGCAGGTGGTTGTACACATGCGACCAACTTTGTATCTCCT
>JBGSTG010000054.1:0-54093 GCA_041736625.1 Saprospiraceae bacterium
CGGGCCATGGCGGCGTTCGACGCCTACCTGCACATCCGCGCGCCGTTCAACCTGCGCGAGAGCGCCTCCGCCGACCCGGAGCGCGCCCGCATCCGCCAGGAGGCGCTGGCGCCACTCAACCGCGACTACTTCGAGCGGACCGCCGACCGGAGGCTGAAGCGCAACCTCTGCCAGTTTCCCACCGACGCCGCCGCCCAGGAAGCCGGCATGTCGCTGAGCGAATACGAACAATTTGTGTACGGCGCCTGCGGGCTGCTCGGCCCCGACCCCATTCAGCACTGGCTCGACGTGCGCGCCCGCCAGCAACACATCGTCGACCACCTCAACCGCTGCACCGACATCCGCTACTGCGCCGAAGGCACCGACATCCGCTTCAGCACCCAGGGCCGCACCTGGATCAACTCCGACGGCCAAACCAACATGCCCTCCGGCGAGGTGTACACCAGCCCGGTGGAGGACAGCGTGCAGGGGGTCGTCCACTTCTCCTACCCAGGCCTGTACCAGGGCAAGGAGGTGGAAGGTGTAACCCTTTGGGTGAAACACGGGTACATTGAAAAATGGGAGGCGCGCCGCGGGCAGGAGTTTCTCGACCACATCTTCACCCTGCCCGGTACCCGGCGCTTTGGAGAAGCCGCCATCGGCACCAACTACAACATCACCCGGATGACCAAAAACATCCTGTTCGACGAAAAGATCGGCGGCACCATGCACATGGCCATCGGACAAAGCTACCTGCAGTGCGGGGGCAAAAACGAGTCCGGCGTGCACTGGGACATGATCACCGACATGACCCGCGGGGGCGAAGTGTGGGCGGATGGGGAATTGATTTACCGGGACGGGAAGTTTTTGTTTTAAAAAAACACATTTTATTGTACATTTGCAGGAGCAATTTAATGCGCATGAATAGCGATCACATCCTATCCTTCCTGAGGCAGAACCGTCACATCCTGGAAGAGCAGCTTGGTGTAAAACGCATTGGCCTGTTTGGTTCCTATGCCACGGGGACTGCCCATGCAAACAGCGATGTAGATTTGCTGGTTGAGCAAAATGAAGCCAGTTTTTGCAAGCTGGTCGCGCTGCAAGCATTTCTGGAATCACATCTGCAAGTCGATGTCGACCTCGTGCGCAAAGGCCCGCACTTGCGTCGTCCGTTTCTGGAGCGCATCGAGTCGGAAATCGTTTATGCCTGAACATGGTTACATCGTCCGGGAATCACTTGAAGTGATCCAGCAGGCACTCGACTTGATATTCGGCCGTTTCAGCGCCATCGACTCGGCCAGGGCGTTTATCCGCAATGATGAGAACCGTACGATACTGGACGCCATTTACCTGCGCATGCAAATGATCTCCCAAAAAATAGATCGGATCGAACATGCCAAACCTGAATTTTTTAAAGAACACCACATAGACGTTACCAATTTGAAATCCATAAACAGGCATATCGAACTGAATTATGACGAACTGGATTATGAACTTATTTTCGATATCTGTAAAAACGTTCTTCCACAATTTCAGAAAGAGTTGAAAACCATTCAACTGTAGGAATCCCCGAAATGGTCATTGTCTTTAATCTCTATCCTCTGGAGGAAGGTATTTATCTGCCCGGCGCCTACATTGTTACCGAAGACCGGCAGGGAACGCCTACCCACATTGTTCAGCGTGCCACCCGCGAAACAATTCCGGCCCAGGGCCTGGCTTTCGACGAGCCGTACCCGGCGCTTTTCGCCCTGATCGATTCCCTGTTGCCTAAAAACATCGAAGCCCGCTTCAAGCCGCCCAAAAGCAGGCACACGCCGGCCCTGGCCTATTTGCTCGAGGACCCACAGACGCGCCCCACCGTCCAGCGGTACCTGCACGATCAGCTCGACCGGTTCCTGCAACTGGTGGTGCGCCACCGCCTGCCCCTGGCCCTCGACGCCGAACGCCGCACGCTGGTGAAGGATGTGTTGCTGGCCCTGCCCACTGCGGACGTCACTCCGCACATTTCCTTTGCCAAAACGGCCGACGGGGTCGAGTACCGCCTCCAGCTGGGCACGGAAACCGACAAGTGGCGTATTTCCGGCGCCGACGTTGTGCCCCTGACCAATTCCGACCCGGCGTGGCTGCTTGCCGGCCACGCCCTCCTGCGCGTACCGGGCATCAACGGCAATATGGTCAAGCCGTTCCAGAAAAAAGACGTGGTGCACATTCCGCCGGACAAGGTACAGTTGTATTTCCGCCAGTTTATCGCCAAAACCGCCGGACGTACCGTCATCGAGGCCGAAGGTTTTGAGCTCAGCACCGATCAGCAGTTGCGCCATGTGCGGCTCGAACCGGTGGAGCACGTGCTGGAGAACGCCTGGTATCTGAGGCCGGTTTTTGTGTACGACGGCGCTGAATTTGCGTGGGGCGACAAGCGCGACCGCGTCACCACCGTGCACTTCGACGAACAGCAGAACGCCGCCCTCAGTCAGGTGACCCGCCACAATGCTGCGGAGGCCGAAAGCCTCGCCCGGCTCGAAGCGCTGGGCCTCGAGGCGTCGGGGCGCCTGCTGAAGCCCGCCGGGCAGGGGGGCTTGGAGGCCTGCGTCAACTGGCTCGCGGCACACCGGGAAACGATTCTCGCCCAGGGCTTCGAACTGGCTCCACTGCTCGCCGACGGCCGGGCGTTGGCCCTCCACCTGCCGGCGCTGGCGCTGGAGACCGGCGCCGACGGCGACTGGTTCGACGTTCGCGGCCGTGTGGTGGTGGGCGAACACCAGTTCCCGTTCAAGGCGCTCGTGCCCTGGATACGGCGGGGCGACACGTATTATCCGTTGCCCGACGGTACTTTTTTCCGGATCCCGGAAGAATGGTTCGCGCGCTACAGCGACCTGCTGCAGGCAGCCGAAGACGGTCCCGGCGACAGCCTGAAGCTACGCCGCTCCCTCTTTACCCTGCTGGAAAAGGCAGACCTGCAGCCGGCTGCCGACCGCCATTTTCCCGTGATCGACCCCGAACAGGTGGCGTTCGAACTGCCCGCCACCTTGCAGGCCACCCTGCGCCCTTACCAACTCACCGGGGTAAAATGGCTCGTCGGACACCACCGCGAGGGCTTTGGCGCTTGCCTGGCCGACGACATGGGCCTGGGTAAAACGCTGCAAACCATTGCCCTGCTACTCCACCTGAAAAACGAGGCGCTCACCGCCAACGGATCCGCGACGCAGGAAGCAACCCTGCAACTCGACCTTTTTCAGGCCCACCAGGAACAACTGAAACCCCTTCAGGCGCTCGTCATCCTTCCCGCCTCCCTCGTTTTCAACTGGCAACAGGAGCTCCGCCGGTTCGCGCCCAGCCTGTTCGTGGCCGTGCACACGGGCCCCCGGCGCGCTAAAGACATCCGCGCCCTGGCGTCGCACGACGTGGTGCTCACCACTTACCACCTGGCGCGCCAGGATCTGGGCCTCCTGGGCGCCCACCGCTGGCGGGTGATCGTGCTCGATGAAAGCCAGTACATCAAAAACCGCACGTCGGAGATTTCCAAAGTGGTGCGCAGCCTGCAGGGCGACTTTCGCGTGTCGCTTTCCGGCACGCCGATCGAAAATTCGTTGTCGGATTTGTGGACCCAAATGGAGTTCATTAACCCCGATACACTGGGTACTTACGCCGATTTTCGCGAACGGTTTCAGGCACCCATTGAAAAAAAGGGAGACCCCGTGGCCAAACAGCAGTTGTTCGAACGCGTGCGGCCCTTTTTCCTGCGCCGCACCAAAGAAGAGGTGGCCCCCGACCTGCCGCCCCTTAGCGAGCAGCTTTTTTACTCCGAAATGGCCGCCGACCAGCACAAGGTGTATGAAAAAATAAAATCGGCTGCCCGAAACGAGATTTTGTCCCTTTTCGACGACCCCAAAACCCGCCTTCAGGCGCTGCAGGCGCTCACCCGTCTCCGGCAACTGGCCAATCACCCGGTGCTGGCCGACCCCGAATACACGGGAGAGAGCGGCAAGTTTGCCGACGTGATGGCGCAATGGGAGACCATCCGAAAGGCCAGGCATAAAGCGCTTTTTTTCAGCAGTTTTGAAAAACATTTGCGCCTTTTCCGCGCGGCTTTTGAGGAGCAGGGGCGCTCTTTTGCCTGGCTGACGGGCGATACCCCCGGCCCCCAACGCGCCGAGGCTGTGCGGCGTTTCCAGGAGGACGAAAGCGTACAAGCCTTTTTCATGACGGTGAAGGCCGGCGGGGTCGGGCTGAACCTGACGGCGGCCGACTACGTGTTCGTGCTCGACCCCTGGTGGAACCCGGCTGCCGAAAGCCAGGCCATCGCCCGGGCCCACCGCATCGGGCAGACCCGACCGGTGACCGCCCTCCGTTTCATCAGCCGCGGCAGCATCGAGGAGAAGATCGTGCAATTGCAGGAACGCAAAAAAGCGCTGGGGCAGGCCCTGTTTGCCGACGGCGGGGAGGAGCCGGGATTGAGCCGGGCCGATCTGGAGTTGCTGCTCAGTTGAAAGCTTAGAACGAATCTAAATATTACAGAGCCCTCAACGAATCTCCGCCTCATTCGTTCCTGCTTGGTTAACGCCTGACGCCCTTACCCCATTCCGTACATGCACTACTACCGCAATCTTTTGCTCGTCGCCTACGGCGTGCTGATACTCGTCAGCGCTTTTTTGCTCACCCGGCTGAAATTTACGTTCGATTTCGAGCAGTTTTTCCCGATAGGAGACCCGGACTACGCTTTTTTCAAAACCTTCACGGCCGATTTTGAGAGCGACGACAACTTTCTGCTCATCGCCGTGGAGCGCACAGGAGGTGTGTTCGACAGCGCATTTTTGGCCGATTTCCACGATTTATCCCTGCGGGCCGCCGACCTGCCGTATGTCACGAAAACGCTTTCGCTCACCAAGCTGCAATATCCGCTCAAGACACCCTTCGGCATCACTTCAGTGCCGGCCATTCACCTGGACCAACCCGAATATTACGAGACGGACAAAGTGCGCATCCTGCAGGATCAGCGGTTTGTGCACAACCTGATTTCGGAAGACGCCACTGCCGTCAATTTGGTGCTCAAGACAAAGGAACGGATGCAACTGGAAGAGTCGGAGGTGTTCATGGCGGAACTGGAGATCTTGCTGGGTCAATACCGTTTTGATCAGGTGCACAAGCTGGGGCGCGCGTATTTTCAGCGCGATCTGGTGTGGATGGAGAAGCGGGAGATCACCGTGTCTATCCTGGTGGCCGCTTTGCTTTCGGCGGGCGTGCTGTTCTTTATTTACCGCAAGTGGTCCATGGTGTTCATCGCCATGGGGGGCATTGGGCTGGCGCTGTTGTTTTTCCTCGGTGTCCTCAGCGCACTGGGTCGGGAACTAAATGCCCTGGCAGCTCTGTACCCCATCCTGATGTGCATTGTGGGCGTAGCCGACACCATACACCTGACCACCAAGTATCTGGATGAACTGGACAAGGGGCACGACCGGCGCACCGCCATGCGCATCACCTTACGCGAAGTCGGCCTGGCCACCTTCATCACCTGCACCACCACCGCGCTGGGGTTCGCCTCCCTGCTCACGAACCGCACGTTGCCGATTCAGGGTTTCGGCGTGAATGCAGCCCTGGGGGTAATCATCGCCTTTTTTGTCATATACGGTTGGTTGTGGGCCATGTTGCCCCGGTTCACCGCCGAACAGCTGATTAAGCCGACGCGGGAATACGCGTTTTGGGATACCTTCATGGAGTGGACCTATCGGTTTACGGCGGAAAAAAAGCGCGCCATCGTGGGGGTCAGCCTCGTGTTACTCGCCCTGTGTTTTTGGGGTATTTCCATGATCCACACCAACTACAGGATTAAAAACAACCTGCCGCGCGGGCAGCAGATCACCGCCGATTTTTTGTATTTTGAACAGAAATTTGCCGGCTTCCGACCGATGGAGGTGGCTGTGATGCCCCAGAACGGGTTGGCGGCCGACGATTACCAGGTGCTTCGGGAGATGGACAAGCTGGAAACCCACCTGCGCAGCTACGCGCCGATCAAAACAGTGAGCTCGATCAACGACCTGTACCGGAGCCTGAACGCCATGCGCTCGGGGAACCGGGCCGACGCGTATCGCTTTCCGGAAAACGAAGCCTTGTTCGCGCAATTGCAGCCCCTGGCGGCCAAAGCGCCCGCCGCAGCCACCGAGGTGCTCATTAGCAAAAACCGGGACAAAACGCGCATCGCCACGCGGGTGACCGACGTGGGGCGCGACAGCGTGCAGGCCATGCAGCGCAGCATCGAAGGCTGGTGGGCGGCCAACACCGACTCTACGGTCGCTCGCTTCCGCCTGACGGGCACGGGGCTGATTTTGGATAAAAACTCCAGTTACATTCGGGACAACATGTTACAGGGGCTCATCCCTTCAGTGCTGATCGTGGCGCTGCTCATGGGCTTGTTGTTCCGCGATGCGCGCATCATGCTGGTGTTCCTGGTGCCCAACGTGTTCCCTTTGTTTTTTGCCGGCGCGCTCATCGGCTTTGCCGGCATTCCACTCGAGGCAGGGATCGCAACGGTATTCAGCATCGTTTTTGGCATTGCTACCGACGACACAATACACTTCCTAAGCACGTTCAAGATTTATCGGAACCAACAAAAGTCGGTTGAGGATGCGCTGCACCTCACGCTGAAAGAAACCGGAAAGGCTATGGTGCTGAGCAGCATCATCCTGTTTTTCAGCTTTTTGGTGATGTTATTTTCCATCCACCCGCCGTCGCTGATCGTCGGGCTGCTGGTCAGTGTGACCCTGGCCGGGGCGTTATTTTGCGATCTGTTTCTTGCGCCCATTCTGGTGCGCGCACTGATCCGGGAGCCTAATTCTTCCGGTACTTTATCTGGCATCCCACAGCCCGGGTAAAATCCGGGTTGGGGCGTTCGCCGCGCATGAGCGCTTCTACCGCTTGCTCAGCGTATTTGTTTTTGGCCGCGGAGGCCATTTCCGGGTTATCGTCGATTGCGCCGATGTAGCGCACGATGCGGTCCTGATCCAGGAGGAAGACGTGCGGGGTTCGGTTGGCGCCGAACAGGCGAAAGACGGTTTGTTCGTTGTCGAAAGCGTAGGCGAAGGGGTAGCGCTTGGATTTGGCGCGTTTTTGCATTTCCTCGAAGCTGTCTTCCGGAACGATATCTGGATCGTTCGGGTTGATGGCGATGACGGGAAATCCTTTGGGGGCGTATTTGTTGTGCAGATCGATGATGCGCTGTTCGTACAGTTGCGCGTAGGGGCAATGGTTGCAGGTGAAGATGACGAAAAAGCCACGCGCATTCGGGTAGTTGTCGAGGGTGACCTTTTTGTTGTCGACCCCGGGCAGGTTAAAATCCTCCACCCTGTCGCCGACGATGTATGTGGCAGGGTGTCCGGCCCGGACAAAAAGAAAAATAAGGGCGAGCAAAAACAGCTTGCAGGTGGTGTTTTTCATTATAATCAAGTTTTAGGGACGAAGGGGGCTCCGACAGGCAACAAAATGGGATGCGGTAAGGGGTCTTATTTTTTGGCACTTCCGTTGTGGGCGGAAGAGGCAGATTGGCTGGAGACCAGAAAGGGCCGTACAAAAGTGTCCAACTCGGCAAAATCCTTAAATTTCTCGGCAAACGCTTCCCGGCGGTCACCGCGAACGACCACGGTGAAGGGCAGGGCGCCATCCCAACTCGGATGCACTTTGGGCATCCATTCGTTGGTTTCCATATCGGTGAGGTGCAGCACGTCGGCAGACACCTTGTTGTCCCGAACGAAGGGGATTACTCGTTTCTCATGGTAGCTCTTAAAATCGAGGCTGACCAGCACGACTTCCACTTTTTCATCTCCATACTGTCGGTGGAGCTCTTCGAAGTAGGGCAACTCTTCTACGCAGGGACTGCACCAGGTTGCCCAGAAGTTGATCACAACGGTGTGCTGTGCATCCAGGTAAGGTTGTATGTGTTTTTCCAATTGCGAAAAGCTGTCACAAAGGACTACTTTTTGCGCCTGGACGGGGGCCCAGCGGCAAAGAAAACACGCTAATATCAGGAGACCAATTTTTCGAGACGGGAACATAATAACATCTTATTAAAAAAAACAATGCAAGTAACGGGTTTTCCTGCAATTAATAGTTCTCCTGATCCAATTTTCCGACGAAAAAAAATGTTAAATTTATTTAAACACAAAAAACCCTTCGTAAACGCATTGTTTACGAAGGGTTTTCAGTCTTTTTGGTGTCTGCGCCGGCTTAGGCTTCCACCTCGGCGTTGTTGTGCACGATGGTGTGATCAACCAGAATGCGGCCACAATGCTCGCAAGCGATGATGCGCATGTGCAGTCCTACCTCGAGTTGTTTTTGGGGAGGGACGCGGTTGAAGCAGCCGCCGCAGGCGTCGCGCTCCACCGACACCACGGCCAGTCCGTTCCGGTAAGTACGGCGGATTTTGTCGTAGGCGTTGAGCAGCCGATCCTCTATGCCTGTACGCGCTTTGTTGGAAGCATCGCGCAGTTTGTTTTCTTCCTGCTCTGTTTTTTCAATAATGCCCTGCAGCTCGATTTTCTTGTTGCCCAGCTCGGTCTGCTTGGCGGCATATTTGGCTTCGGCGATCGTGAGACCCTCTTTGCGGGACTCCAGTTGGCCCTTCAGGTCGTTGGCGCGCTTTTCGGCCAGTTGTATGTCGAGCTTGGCCAGTTCGATCTCTTTTTGCAGGGCCTCGTATTCCCGGTTGTTCTTGACTTCGTCGAGTTGCTTCTGGTATTTTTTAATGTTGGCCTCTGCGTCTTTCCCGGCGTTTTGTTGCTTGGCAATGTCCATTTCCAATTCTTTTGCATTGGACTGAAGCTTGCCGATGCGGGTCTCCAGACCCGCCACTTCATCTTCGAGGTCGGCCACCTCGATGGGCAGCTCACCTTTGATGATCTGGATTTCGTCCAACTGAGAATCGACCTGCTGGAGTTCCCAAAGTTTTTTTAATTTTTCCGTGATGCTGGTTTCAACAAACATGCGACCTTGGAGTTGTGGTGATCCGGCCATGCCGGAAAGTGGATATAGGACACTGACATCGAAGCGGTTACACCAGATAGCTCACCGGATTGGTGAGTTGCTTCGTGCAATGGAGCGCAAAATTAGGGAATTTTTCGGAAACAATGTCAAATAAAAGCGAAATGGTGTACTGTTCGCTTTCATAGTGCCCGACGTCGGCGATGATGAGCTCGCCTTCGGCGTCGAAGAATTCGTGGTACTTGAAGTCGGCCGTAACGAAGGCGTCGGCTTTTTGGCGCCGGGCCTCGTGCACCAGGAAGCTGCCAGCGCCGCCGCAGACCGCGACGGTTTGCACCGGTCGCCCGCTCCATGCCGTATGCCGTACGCAGCCCGTTTGCATGCGCTGTTTGACGAAGCGCAGGAAGTCCCTTTCGTCCATCGGTTCCGGCAGGCGCCCAATCAGGCCGGCTCCGGTGTCGGTGGCGCCGGGCCTGGGCAACAGGATGCGGGTTTCGGTCAGGTCGAGTTGTTGAGCGATGCGCGCATTTACGCCGCGGGCATGCACATTATCGAGGTTGGTGTGTATGGCGTACACGGCGATGTTGTTCCGCAAGGCCAGCATGACGGTGCGCTCCACGTAGTTTTTTCCGTTGAGCTGTTTGAGTCCGCGAAAAATGATGGGGTGGTGCGCCACGATCAGGTTGCAACCCAGGTCGGCGGCCTCCTGAACGACGCTTTCGGTGGAATCGAGACAAAACAGCACCCCGGTGAGGGGCGTATCGGGGCTGCCAATCAGCAAACCGGCATTGTCGTAGCTTTCCTGAAGGGAGGGCGGAGCAACCGTCTCGAGCGCTTCGATGACGTTTTGTATCAACATAGGGTGTTTATAATGCGTTAAACTTGACCGGGCAGGAAACAAATAAACGAAGATGGATGTAACTTTGTTGGCTTGATCCGGTCAAACAAAACACTTGATGCGACTGCATGCGCGTTTTGTTTGTTTCATCCTAAAATTGATTCGCAATGATATCCATTTTGCTTTTTTTGGGCAACATCGGCACCTCCGAGCTGATCCTCATTTTTTTGCTCATGTTGTTGTTGTTTGGCGGCAGCAAAATTCCTGAACTGATGCGCGGCCTGGGTCGCGGCATTCGGGAGTTCAACAGCGCCAAAAATTCGGTGGAAGATGAGATCCGCCAGGGTATGCGCGAGGCGGAAAAACGCCCGCTGGAGCCCCGTGAGGCAGAAAAGAAATAGGCGCTTTTTCAGACGGGTTTCCACCCGGCGCCATATTGCTCTACCAGAATGTTGTCGTACTCATCCGCCCGTTCGAACAGGTTTTGAAACAGCGCCTGTCCCGTATCTTCGTTCAGGTAGCGGTCGTAGACCAGCAGTGACAGCAATATGTCCTGGCCGTTTACGCTGAAGGTGAGCGCCTGGTTTTTGAAATTTTCGCGCAACAGAAATTCGTACAGCGGCTTGATGTTTTCCTGGGGCAGCCGGCAAAGCACGGCATCGGCGGTGATCAGCCCGGTTTTTTCGTGGTAGGCTACCACAATCCGGGCGCTGCCCTGCTTGATTTCCCAGGCGTTGGGGCCGCTGCGGCTGAGCTCCACGGGGTGTCCTATGCGTCCGATGATGCGCTCCATGGTGGCCGCCACGCCCGAAGGCTGGTACTCTTCCACGGCGCCGGGCAATTGCACCCGGTTGCCGCAGATGGCGCAATGCTCGCCGCTGACCGTTTCGGCCGTGACCACGTTGGAGCAGGCGATGCAGCGGGCAGCGTTGGTTTTGCCCTTTTCGATGAACTCGCGAATGCACTGGTCGACGAAGTTCACCGGGAGGGAGAACCCGGTGTTGTCGCCGTTTTGAATGATGAACGTATTGACCCCGACTACCTCCCCGTCGTCGTTAACCAGGGGGCCGCCGCTGTTTCCGGGGTTGAGTGCGGCGTCGATGTGCAGGTAGGGGATGCCGTTCATCAGCTCCCGGGTGTTGGATACGATGCCGCTTTTTACCGACAGTTTGAGTCCGAACGGATGGCCGATGGCGGTCACCGGGTCGCGCTCCCGCAGGTTTTTACCCAGGCCGAGGCGGACGACGGGCATGTCGTCGGCTTCGGAGGGGCCCTGTAAAAAGGCGAGGTCGTATTTTTTATCCACGTACACAACGGTGGCGAGTTGCTTGGGGAAGCGGGCGCCTTCGATGATGGCGCGCCGGCAGCCGTCTACAACGTGTTGGTTGGTGATGATGAAGCCGGCCGATTTCAGGAAAAAACCCGTTCCGGTGCTGTATGGCGTAGCGATCTGGATGATGATGTTCCGGTAGGTATCGACAAAGTCGCGCATACAATTCAGGACAGTTTGAGGTTTTTGATCATTTCGAGGTGGCTTTTTGCCCACAGGGGCAGGCTTCTGAAGTTCAGCGACTGGAGGTTGGGTTTCAGTTGGGGAAAATCGGCGGCATAGCGGTCAGCAATTTCGTTTACGGCCTGGACGATTGGTTTTTTCAGCGGCACGCCGGCCCCGTCGGTAAACGATCCGGCGAAGCCGATGTTCCGGAAAAAGTCGGCCTCGGTGACGCGAAAGAACAAATGGAACAGTTCGCGATCGGGCTGGGGTGGTGAAAAATGAAACATCGCGTACCCGGCGATGTACCGGGGAATGCCGAGCGCGAGTTCGTTGTTTCCTTGTTGGAGGTGCCAGTCCATGTTGGGCAGTTCTTGTTCGATGAGGCTGGCGACGCGCTCGTGGTTGACCGGCGGGTTCACGCCGAAGGTGCTGATGGTGCGGTAGAGTTCTTGCAGCACGAGTTCGCGCGGGCGTTCGAGTATTTTTCGGATATCGCGGGTGAGCAGGTCGATTTTTTGGCGGGTGTTGCGTTCCCCTTTGGTGAAATATATGGTGTGCATGCCTTCCAGCAGGTCCATTACGAAACCTTCCGGCCGCACCAGGTAGTCCACCCGGTAAGCGGTTCCGAGCATGTGATAGGCGTACCCGCCGGGGTATTGGTTGGGGTCGGGTTTGCCTTTCGTCAGCAATTCCAGCGTTTCTTCGAAGGCGCGCACCATAAATGCGTACTTTATGTTTTTTTCGTTTTCCGGAATATCGATGTGCAGGGTCGTATCCGTTCGTTTGAGGGAGGCAAACTCTTCGAAGAGCAGGTCGTCTTGTTTGTCGGCGTGAATAGACAATTCGCGCAGGGCGTGCAGCAGTTTAAGCGGGGAGCCGTCGGTGGTGGCACTATCGAACACGATGCACAGTTCATTGTGTGGGCTCAGGGCATACCGGCTGAACTTGAGCACGTAATTGTGCTCAACCAGCCTGCGGAGGAAACCCACGTCGAGGTTGTCGGCGTGGGCCAATTTGCTCACAACCTGTACGTGGCTGGGGGTTGCGGTGCCTTTTATCCGTCGGGATCCCTGTACAAACTCGAAATCCACTTGCCCCGGGCTGTCCACCCAGCGCACGTTATCGAGCCGGTCGTCGCGCAGGTAGCGAAAAAATTCCCGATAGGCTTTCAGGTACTGCCCCGCTTCGAATAATTCCAGTGAATTGTCCCAGGCGGTGAGTTGAGCGGGACTCTTATGGGCGTCGGTGTAACGTCCAAAGGAGATGTTCGGCTGCGGAGCATGCTTGCTGCGGGTGGTAAAAAGGCTGCGCCAAAATTTCATTTTTCCTGTGTGGGGTAAAACTGCGGTAAAAATAGCAAGTTTGCCCTGTAAAGCAAGCGCATGGAAACCTTTAGAACAACAATGCCGCCCCCAGACGCGCCTTTCAGGCTAACGCACGGCGATCACCTGGCGTTGATCGGCTCTTGTTTCACCGAACACCTGGGCGATCGATTGGGGCGGGCCAAATTCCACACGCTGATCAACCCTAACGGCATCGTGTACAACCCGGTGTCCATTGGGCAATGCATCGGCCGGGCGCTGGCGCCTGAGCCTTACACCCGCGAAGCCTTGTTTCTGCTGAACGACCTTTGGCACTCCTGGGATCACCACGGCCATTTATCGGCGCCGGCAGCAGCGGAAACGCTGCGTCGCATACAACACGCCTTTGACGAAGCGCGCACGGCGCTCACCGGCCACTGCACCTGCCTGATGATCACCCTGGGAACCGCCCAGGTGCACCGGTTGGCCGAAACCGGGCAGGTGGTGGCCAACAACCACAAGGCGCCGGCCACGTGGTTCACCCAGCACCGGCTGGCGGTGCGCGAGGTGGTCGACGCGCTGGCGCCGGCGCTGGAAACCCTCACGCGCCTGCGGCCGGGGCTGCGCGTGGTGCTCACCGTGTCGCCCGTGCGGCACCTCCGACTGGGCATGGTTGAAAACCAACGGAGCAAGGCTGCGCTGGTGCTGGCCTGCGCCGAACTGGAACGGCTGTTCCCCAACGCCTGGTACTTTCCGGCGTATGAGCTGATGCTCGACGACCTGCGCGACTACCGGTTCTACACCCCCGATATGTTGCACCCTTCCCAAACAGCCACGCAGTATATTTGGGATTATTTTTGCCGCACGTTCTTTAGCGAAAGCACCGTTCGTTTGGTACACCGCCTGGAAAAACTGCACCTGGCCGCTGCGCACCGGCCTTTTAACCCCGAAACACCCGCCCACCAAAAGTTTTGCCTCGAACGCCTGGCCGAGATAGCGGACATCGGCGCACAGCACCCCGATATTGACCTGTCCGAAGAAAAACATCATTTTGAACAACTTTTGAACCCATGAACATCGATCTGACCGGAAAAACCGCCTTGGTAGGCGGCGCCGGGGCCGGCATAGGCCGCGCAGTGGCACATGAACTGGCGGCGCTGGGTGCGCGTGTCGTGCTGGTAGCCCGTACGGAAAGTCGCCTGCAGGAGGCCACGCTTGCCCTGCCAGGCTCCGGACACCGTTATATAGTGGCAGATTTTGCCGACACGGCGGACCTGCTGCCCAAAGTGCAGGATCTCCTCGCACAGTTTCCCGTCCACATCCTGGTGAACAACACCGGCGGCCCTCCGGGTGGACCGATCGTGGACGCGAGCGTGGAGGCCTTTTTGCAGGCCTACAACAACCATCTTGTGTGCAACCATTTGCTGGCGCAGGCCGTATTGCCCGGCATGAAGGCCGCCGGTTACGGGCGAATTGTCAACGTGATCAGCACCTCGGTCAAAGAGCCGCTGGACAACCTGGGCGTGTCGAACACCACCCGCTGGGCGGTGGCCGGTTGGGCCAAAACCTGGGCCGGCGAAGTGGGCCAATACGGCATCACCGTCAACAATGTGTTGCCCGGATACACCAATACAGGGCGCCTGCAGGAGATCATCGACAAGCGCGCCCAGGCGATGGGCTTGCAACCCGGGCAGGTCGCCGACCAGTTCAGGCAACACGTGCCGTTGCGCCGCTTCGCCGAACCCCGGGAAGTAGCGGCAGCCGTGGCCTTCCTGGCCAGTCCGGCAGCCGGTTACATCAACGGGGTGAATCTGCCGGTTGACGGCGGGCGCACAAAGAGCCTGTGATCCGAAAACCGGGCAAATTCCTTTGTGCAAATCATTTGTAAGTTTCAAAAAAAGACGGTATCTTTGCGTCCGCTTTTAAAAACGTTCTTTTTTTCTTTTCACATTTGACTGATAATGAGACATTACGAAGTCACCTTCATCGCAGATCCAGTGCTGTCGGGCGATGAAGTCAAATCGACAGCAGAAGCCATCCAATCGGAACTCAAAGGTTTTGGCGCTACGATTGTAGCGGTGGATGAAATGGGGTTACGTCCACTGGCGTACCAGATTAACAAGCGTTCCTCCGGGGTTTATTTTTGCGTGGAGTTTGCCGCGCTGGCGACCGACTGGCTGGGCAAGTTCGAGTTGAACATGAAGCGCGACGAGCGCATTCTCCGTTTTCTGACGGTCAAGCTCGACAAGTACGGCATCAAGTTCAACGACGACAAGCGCAACGGCCGCATCGGCAAGCGCAAGGTAGACGCTCAACCGGTGGATGCAGCGGCTGTGCCCGCCGCCGTTCCGGCCCCTGGCGTTGTTGACCTGGACGCAACGCCTGAAGTGTAACCTTTCATTTCCCCACCTTTCAACTCCACAACACGACATATGGCTGCTACTCGCGAAGATGTTAAATTCCTGAGCAACCCTAAAATCGGTCTCAAGCGCAAGAAATACTGCCGCTTCCGCAAGTTCGGAATCAAATACATCGATTACAAGGATTCCGACTTTCTGCTCCAGTTCATCAATGAACAGGGCAAGCTGCTGCCCCGCCGGATCACCGGCAACAGCCTCAAATACCAGCGCCGCGTGGCTACGGCTGTGAAGCGCGCCCGCCACCTGGGCATGTTGCCCTATGTGGCCGACCTCATGAAGTAATTATTTTTCAACAGCACAACTGAACGCAACAGTCATGGAAGTCATTCTTCTCGACCATATTGAAAAGGTGGGCGCCAAGCACGAAATCGTCAAAGTACGCGATGGATACGGGCGCAACTACCTCATCCCCCAGGGATTGGCCATTGTGGCCAACAAGTCCAACCTCGCCCAGCTCGAGGGCATGCGCAAGCAGGCCGCCAAAAAGGAAGAAGCCGTGGTGGCTTCCCTCCGCGAGGTAGCCGGCAAACTGCAAGGGATTGCCCTCAAAATTACCGCTAAAGCGGGCGACAGCGGTCGACTTTTCGGCTCCGTTACCGCCAACCACATTATCGATGCGTTAAAGGCGCGCGGTGTGGAAGTCGAAAAACGCATCGTCGACATGCCCGACGAGGTAAAGGAGCTGGGTCGTTACACGGCCGTGATCAAATTCCACCCCCAGGTGGTCGTCGATTTGCCGTTTGAAGTCGTTTCCGAAGAGGAAGGCGATTAGGACGAAATAATTGAAATAGCCAAGGCGCCCGGTACAAAGGGGGAATGCACGTGGATACGCGCATTCCCCCTTGACCTTTTGTGCTCAATCGTCGTCGTCGTCCACCACGTTGCCCACCGGATTGCGGTGCCACATCAGGTACGCTTTCAGGAACCCGTCGAGGTCGCCGTCGAGCACAGCGTCGGGGTTGTGGACTTTATGGCCGGAGCGCAGGTCTTTGACCCACCGATCGTCGAGCACGTACGAGCGGATTTGGCTCCCCCATTCGATTTTGCTTTTTCCAGCCTCAATCTTGTCCTTTTCCTCCTGCCTTTTGCGCAGCTCCAGTTGGTAGAGGCGGCTTTTCAGCATTTGCATCGCGCGGTCGCGGTTTTGGTGCTGGCTTCTTTCGGCCTGGCATTCCGCCACCAACCCGGAGGGCAAGTGACGCAGTCGCACGGCCGATTCCGTCCGGTTTACGTGTTGGCCGCCGGCGCCTGAAGCGCGAAACACGTCCATTTCGATGTCGGCCGGGTTGATTTTTATCTCGATTTCGTCGTCTATCATCGGATACACGTACACCGAGGCGAAGGACGTCTGGCGTTTGCCCTGGGCGTTAAAAGGACTGATGCGCACCAGCCGGTGCACGCCGTTTTCGCCTTTCAGCCACCCGTACGCGTAATCGCCGACCAATTCGATGCTGGCCGACTTGATGCCGGCCACCTCACCCTCCTGCTCGAACAGCTCATTGACCTTGAAGCCCGCGCGTTCGGCCCACATTCTGTACATCCGCAGGAGCATGGCCGCCCAATCGCAGGCTTCGGTTCCACCCGCGCCTGCGTTGATGGTCATGACGGCCGACAATTCGTCTTCCTTTTGGTTGAGCGTACCCCGGAACTCGGCGTCTTCGAGGATTTCATTGGCCCGGGCGTATTGCGCGTCGACTTCCTCTTCGGTTGCAGACCCTTCTTTCTGAAATTCAAACAACCCTTCGAGGTCGTCTACCTCGCGGGCAAGGGCATGGTATGCGTCGATCCATTTTTTGTTGACACCCAGCTTGCGCTGGATGCCCTGGGCCCGCTTGGGGTCATTCCAGAAGTCTGGGTCGAGGGTTCGGGCGGTCAGGTCTTCTATCTCGTGGAGTCGGTTATCCACGTCAAAGATACCCCCTAAGGACCGCCAGCTTCTGCTTCAACTCTTTGAGTTGTTCGATTGTCATTGCTGGAAACGGATAAATTTTGATGTAAGTGAATGTGCGGGTGGTGCATTAAAGCACTTCAACGTAAAAGATCAGCTCGGCGTTCGGCGGGATGTTTTCACCAGCGCCCTGTTCACCGTAGCCCAGTTTGGACGGAATGAACAAGTAGGCTTTGTCGCCATGTTTGAGCAAGCCAACGCCTTCGTCGAACCCGGGGATCATCTGTCCGGCGTTGACGGCAACAGGCAGCGGTTGGCCCCTTTCGAACGAGTTGTCGAACACTTTGCCGTTGGTGAGGCATCCGTAGTACTGGATCTGCGCCGTTTCGCCGGTTTGGAGTTTTTCGCCGGCGCCGGCTTCGACCATCAACATTTTGAGACCGGTGGGTGTCGACTTGAGCTGGGCGGCGAGTGCGCCGCTGCGGTACTGTTTGGCCATATCGGTTACCTTGGCCTGTATGGTGGGGAACGCGGCCTGGGCGGCTTGGGCTTTGGCCATAATTTCTGCCTGTTTGGCTTGTTCTTCGGCCTCCATTTGGGCTACCTCTTCTTTGGAGAGGATGTCGACGAGCATGATGGAGTGTTTTGCCTCTTTGTTGCCGCGCAGACCTTCGGGCAGGGACAGTTGGACCATGGAGTCGAGGGGTTCGAAGACCGTGGCGCTGTCGCCCGCGGCCATCAAAAAGAGGGCATCCAGCGGTGCGGGGAATTTGTCGCCGTAACGGGTCAGTTCTTCCGTGGATGGCAGCTTCATTTCGTAGGGTTTTTCATCGCGCATGCGGCTGGACATCATAAGCGAGTCGCCCAGATAGGTGTAAAAGTGCATACGAACCATATCTCCCGGGACGGCTTTGGTTCCGCCCTTGTTGACGTGGTGGATGAAACGATACCCGTGTTCGGTGGTCGTTTCCTTTTTGCAGGCGACAAGCAGCACGAGGCTTGCCAAGATGAGGGTTGCTGATACTAAGCGCATGGTGGAAAATTTGACGGTAAATGTAAATGTTGGCGGTTGGCCTGCAGGAAATACCATGTAAGGTAGCACAAAGCGGTTTTTTAGTCCTTCCATAGTTCCGCCCGGTAGGTTGGCAGCAGGCTTTTGAATTTTTCGATGGTTTTGGTAAGGCTCTCGTTCGAATAGGCGCCGGCGGCATTTTGGTGCCCGCCGCCGTTGAAGTGCTTCCGGCAGATGGCCTGCACGTCAAAGTCGCCCTTGGAGCGGAGGCTGAGCTTGACCACCGTCGGCTGATTGTGGATGAAAGCGGCCAGCCGTACGTTTTTCATGGTCAGGAGGTAGTTCACGATGCCCTCGGCGTCGCCGCGTTGGATGTTGAAATCCTCGTAATCTTTTTTGGTGAGGTAAATGTACGCCGTCCGATACTCCGGCAGCACCTCCATGCGGTTTGCCAGGCAATGGCCCAGCAGTCGCAGGTTTTTTTCGACGTTGGAATTGAACACCATATCCTGCACGGCGGTGTCGTCTACCCCGCGCTGCACCAGGTCGGCCGCGATGCGAAAAACCTCCGGGTTGGTGGCGTGCCGGAACGAGCCTGTGTCGGTGACGATGCCCGTGTAGATGCATTTGCCAACCACGGGATTGATGCGTTGGGCGTCGCCCATAGCCACAATAAAGCGGTAGACCAATTCGCAGGTGCTGCTCGCCGTGATTTCGCTGAACACGTAATCGGCGATCGGCTCCGGGAACAAATGATGATCGATGAGGATGCGGACGCCCGGCAGATCGCGGATAACCTCCCCCATTTTATCGATCCGGTTGTACGCGTTGAAGTCCAGAAAAAAAAATACGTTTTTCCGCGCCAGGGACTGCCTGCATTCCTCCGTGTGTATGTCCCAGATCAGGATATCCTCGGCTTTGGGCAGCGCTTCAAATTCTGTCGGGTATTCCGAAGGGAAAAATACGGTGACCGTATGCCCGTATTGCTCCAGATAATGTTGCATGGCAAGGCAACTGCCGATCGCATCGCCGTCGGGGTTCCGGTGGGAGCAGATCGCCACATTTTGAGGCACATGCAATAATTGCCGTAAGGCGGGTGCAATATCCATTTACTTCTAACAATAAGCGCGCAAAGGTACTTGAATACCATGGCAGTTTACAGGCAACCCAAGATTATTTTTTTATAAAGCTTTTGGAGGATGATTTTTAGAATAAAATCTTGCACTAAATTTGCGCCGCTTTTTAAAGCTATCCCATCGCCTTTTTCACCGGGCCCTCACCTTCAAGTTAGCATTCATTCCTATGGCAGGCAATCGCACCTTTACCATGATCAAGCCCGACGCGGTACGCGCCGGCAACATCGGCAACATCCTTCAAATGATCAACGCCGCCGGCTTCCGGATCGTTGCAATGAAAATGACCCAGCTCTCTCTGGAGCGCGCGGGTCAGTTTTACGACGTGCACAAAGAGCGCGGTTTTTACCAGGAGCTGTGCGAATTCATGAGCAGTGGCCCTATCGTTGCCGCTATTCTGGAAAAGGACAACGCGGTGGAAGACTTCCGCAAACTTATCGGCGCCACCGACCCTTCCAAGGCCGAACCCGGCACCATTCGCGCACAGTACGCATCCAACGTGGGTGAAAACGCTGTACACGGCTCCGACAGCGATGAAAATGCCGCCCTCGAAGGCGCGTTCCACTTCGCCGGCGTGGAGTTGTTTTAAGTGCGGTCGATCGTCGGTAGCCAGCTACCGACGATCGACAACCCCATCACCATAAAACAACCCAAGGGGTTGTACCACAAGTAAGCGTTCTTGTCTACAAAAAAGAACAGGTAAGCGATCAGGGCCTGGGTGATTACCGCCGCCCAAAAAACGGCATTTCCGCCCACGCGGGGCAGGAAAAAGGCGGTAAAAAAGATGCCGAGTATAGTGCCGTAGAAAATGGATCCTACCATATTGACTACCTGGATCAGGTTTTCAAACAAATCGGCATAGGTGGCAAACACGATGATGAACACCCCCCACAACACGGTGGCTATGCGCGAGGCGCGAAAGTAATGGGTGTCGCTGCGACCGGGCACAAGCGACCGGCGGTATATATCCGACACGGTGGTGGCGGTGAGCGCGCTCAATTCCGAAGCTGTTGTGCTCCATGAAGAGCAAAACACCACCGCGATCATCAGACCGATCAGCCCTACAGGCAGCTGATGCAGGATAAAGTGAATGAACACGTAGTCTTTGTCGCTGGCATCGGCGCCGGGGGTAGCGCTTTTGATCAGTTCGCCCGCTGCCAGCCGCAATTTTTTCTGCTCTTCATCCAGGTCAATCAGACGCTTGCGCGCTTCGGTCTCCTGTTGCGCATCTTGCCGGTTCAAGGCCGTGGTGAGTTGCTGGAGAACGGTTTGTTTATACACAAACAAAGAGTCGGCGGTTTTTTCCAGTTCCTGATAGGCCGTCGCTTCGGTTGTTCCCACTAAACGACGGGTGTTAAATTCATTGTAATGAAGCGGCGCGCGGTTGAACTGATAAAAAACAAAAACCATGACCCCCACCGAGAGCACGAGAAACTGCATGGGGATCTTCACGAATCCGTTGAACAACATGCCGAAGCGGCTTTCCCGAAGTGTTTTCCCGGATAAGTAGCGGCCGACCTGGCTTTGATCGGTACCGAAATAGGATAGAAAAAGAAAAGTGGCGCCGAGGATGCCCGACCACACGTTGTACCGGTCGTGCCAGTCGAAACTCCAGTCGATGGTGGTTGTTTTACCGGTGACGCCTGCGATCTGCCAGGCTTCGCTGAGACCGATGCCGTCGGGCAGTTTGTACAACGCCAGAGCGAACACGATGATCAGCCCCCCCAGCATGATGCTCATCTGCAACTCCTGCGTCCGGCTCACGGCTGCACTGCCGCCGCTGGTGGTGTAAATGACCACAAAAACCGCCATCAGGAAGTTGGTGAACGCCAGGTTCCAGCCGAACACGGCGCAAAGGATGATGCTGGGCGCATAAATGCTGATGGCCGCCGCCACCCCGCGCTGAATGAGGAACAGGATGGCCGTGAGGGTTCGCATGCGCCGGTCGAAGCGCTGCTCGAGATACTCGTAGGCGGTCGTCACGCGGAGGCGATAGTACACGGGCAGTACAAACAGCACCAGAAAGATCATGGCGATGGGCATGCCGAAATAAAACTGAACGAATTGCAAGCCGTCGCTAAAGCCCTGGCCCGGTGTGCTCAGAAAGGTAATGGCGCTGGCCTGGGTGGCCATGATGCTCAGTCCAATGGTCCACCAGGGCAGATCGCGCTTGCCCGCCAGGAAGTTTTCACTGGAACCCACGTTCCGGCTTTTATACACGCCATAGATGACCACGAATGCCAGGGTAAATACCAAAACCAACCAATCAAACCAGTGCATGGGCGACTATCCAAAAGAAAGATAAATGATGAGGGCCAAAATGAGAATGAAAGCAATCCAGTAGCCAAGTCCGATGCTGTTTGAACGGGCTACATTGAACAGTTTTTCCATGGCATTCCGCCAGTCGAGCTCCCGCCCGCCGGCGCGGGTCGCCGGTTCGTGCATCAGGCAAAAGTACTTGCGCAACCCCTTGCGCGCCTGGTCGCCGTGTTTGCTGAGGATCATAAAATCGGGATTCAGAAACCGCAGGTCGAACAGTTCGCTGCGGCCGCTGATCTCCAGCAACAGGGTGTTGTACCCTTCCAGTTTTTTCCACGAACCTTTCACAACGTTGCCGTCCAACGACAGCAGGTATTCGCCTCCAGGGTTGAAAATGTGCAGGATGGCCTCGTGAAACCCTTCATCCTCCCGCACCTCTTTCCAGCGCCTGCCGATCCAGAATTTCTCCTCCCGCAGATCTTCGCCGAAAGCCATGACCCGGGGTATGATGTACTCCAGATGTTGATCCATAGTGGCCAACTCCCGGGGCAGCTCGGGGTCAAAAGCCTTAAACAGGTCGGTGATAAATGCGGGTAGCCTGAACTGTAATGCCATATAAATGGACGATAAACAACAAAAGTAGGGAAGTACTGAAAAATCAACGCGCCATTTCGCAGATTTGCCACATGAAACAACGCATCGACAACAACGGCCGCAAGGTAGCGCTACTGACGGACTCCGTGGCACAGGGCGATATTCCCCTGCTCCTGCTGCATGGTTTCTGCGAGGATTCCGGCATCTGGGCGCCCTTGCTGCCGTTCCTGCACGGAATACCCCTGCTTCGCATCGACCTGCCGGGGTTCGGCGACTCCGATCTGCCCCCGTCTGCCGGCATGCCGGAATACGCCGATGCCGTGCGAAGTGTACTCGATGCGCTGCAAATCGACCGCGCGGTACTGGTGGGGCATTCCATGGGCGGTTATGCAACCCTGACTTTTGCGGCGCAGTACCCCGAACGGCTCGCCGGTTTTGGCCTGTTTCATTCCCACCCTTTTGCCGACACGCCGGAGCGCAGGGAGGCGCGGCAGCGTGGCATGGCGCTATTGGAGGAGGGGCGGCGCGATGCTTACGTCGCTCAACTCTTCCCGGGCCTGTTCGCGCCCGACTTTGCGGCCGAACACCCGAAAGTGGTGCAACACCTGGTCGAAACCCAGGGTAAGCGGCAATCCCCCGAAGGCATCGTCGCCGCGCTAACAAGCATGATGAACCGACCCGACCACACGGAAACCCTGCGCGGCTTCGACCGGCCGGTATTCTGGCTGCTGGGCGAAAAAGATGCGCTGATCCCGCCGGTACCCGCGCTGGAGGCGGCAGCCCGCTGCCCGCTGGGCGTGGTGCATCTGCTCCAAGACGTAGGGCACATGGGCATGTACGAATCGCCCGAAGTGTGTGCCGAACACCTGCGTGATTTTCACACCTTCTGCACGCGCACATGAACGCTTCCGATTGGCTCCTGCACGTCGTCGCGGTGCTTCCGGGCGTCGTCATCAGCGTCGCGGTTTTCTACCTCGACCGGTACGAGCATGAGCCATGGTACGCGCTGACGGGTTGTTTTATCCTCGGGGCCCTGACCACTTTGCCGGCCGTTTGGATCGAACAATGGGCATTCCCCGCGCTGCGTGACATGGCGCCGGGCATTGGACAAACGCTGCTGCTGGCGTTCGGCGCCGTCGCCCTGAATGAAGAACTCTGGAAATTGTTCGCCGTGCTCGTCGGCGCCTGGCCCTGGCGGTGGTTCAACGAACCGCTCGACGGTATGGTGTATGCCGTGCTCGTCGCGATGGGTTTTTCAGCCATGGAAAACCTGGTGTACGCCGACCGGTTTGGTATGGATGCCGTGGTCTTGCGCTCCCTCACCGCCGTGCCCGCCCATTTGCTCTTCGCACTGGTGTTGGGCTTCTACCTGGGGCTGGCCAAATTCCGACCGGAAAAAGCCCCCTGGCTCATCACAAAAGGACTACTCCTGGCCACCGCCCTCCACGGCGTATACGACTTTCTCATCCTCCAACGCTGGTCGGAATGGTTGTTGGTATTGGGTACTTCCGGCGTATATTTGGGAATTTATTACGGCAGTATTTTATTTGGAATACACCTGGAAAAGTCGCCGTTTAAAAATTAAATACTCGTCCTACGAGTATAGTCGTAGGACGAATAAAAATTCTGCACCGTGCGCGCAAAAAAATCATATGGCCAGCATTTTCTCAAGCACGAAAGCATTGCGGCGCGCATTGCCGAAGCCATGCAACTGGCAACACAAACCGGCCGCGTGCTCGAAGTCGGACCGGGCATGGGAATGCTCACCAAATACCTGTTGGCCAACCCGGCCTACCAGACCTGGGCGGTAGAAGCCGACCGCGACATGGTTGCCCATCTGGAGGCTGAATACCCGGCACTGCACGGACGATTGTACACCGGCGACTACCTGCAGTTCGACGCCACCGCTTTCATGGGCCCGGAGCCATATGTACTCATCGGCAACTTCCCGTACAACATCTCCACCCAGATTCTTTTTAAAATGCTGGACGAACGGGCGCAAATACCTGAAATGGTGGGCATGTTCCAAAAAGAGGTCGCCGACCGAGTAGTGTCGCCCCCGGGCTCCAAAACGTACGGCATCACCAGCGTGCTGCTCCAGGCATCCTTTCACTGCGAATACCTGTTCACCGTGGAGCGCGGCTCGTTCAACCCGCCACCCCAGGTGCTCTCGGCCGTCATCCGGCTGACGCGCAAGGAACGGTACACACTGCCCTGCGACGAAGCGCGGTTTCGCACCCTCGTGAAAACGGCTTTCAACCAGCGTCGAAAAATGATGAGAAACACCCTCAAGCCGTTCTTTCCAGGTGAACTGCTGATGAGCGACCCGTTTTTTGAAAAACGACCCGAAACGCTCGGTTGGCAGGAATACGTGGAACTCACCAACCGGGCGGCCGGCGAATAAACGAGCTTACCACTTGGGCGAACTGTGGAACACCGCGAGAAAAACCAGCGCCATTTTCATGCCCGGGGTAATGTCGGTCGACAATTCGTCCTGAATGGCCCAATCGCGCGGGTCTGCTTCAAACAGGGTGTACAGATACAAGCGGCCATAAGTGGGGTCGTCGACCAGCCATTCGTCCAGCTGGTTTTTCCATCTGCTCTTCAGTTGGAGGGCTATGTTGTTGTTGGTCACCCGCCACTCGGTTGGGTCGCCACTCCACGAAGCGCGCATGGTGATCACCTCGTTCTGGTAAGTGCGCAATTCCCATTCGGTCGGATTGTCCTTCCAGGGCATGCGTACGGTGCCGCGCAACCCTTCCAGTTCAAATTCCCACTCCGAAAAGTCGTCTTGCAGGTTGAGCCAGCGCAACTTGAGTTCGCCGACCACCACCTCTTCGGGAGGCGCTTCGCCCTCCTCAGTCGGCGCCGCATCGGGCGCAAACGCCAGGAGGTCCCATTCCACAAACGAGTCGTTCCAACGCGTGCGGATGCCCGATAATGGCTGCGCCCAAGCCGTTTGCACGAGCAACATCAGGGCGACAAAGACAAACAAGCGGCCCACAGCGGTCGGCATGGGGAAGTGATCAGAATGGCAGGTCGTCCACATTCTGCGGGGCAGGCGCGTCTCCCTCGTTCCTGGGGAACGGGTCGGTGGGGAAGACCTGGCCGCCCGCCGGAGGCGTCTGTTGCTGCTCGCCGGCGCCGGCGCTGCGGTCGAGCTTCCAGGCGTTCAGATTCGTCAGATACTTGCCGTTCCACTCGCGCCCGCGCAGGTCGAAGGACACCTTCAGAAAGTCGCCCTCTGAAAAAGCATCGAGCAGGTTACAACGGTCTTGCACCAGTTGAAACTTGATCAACTGCGGGTAGTTGCCGTCGGGCACCTCGAGCACGAATTCGCGCGCCTGAAAACTCGAAGACTTTTGCTCCGTGTCAAATTTGCGATATAATTTGCCTTCAACTTCGAATGCCATATAGTTGGATGTTGGAAATTATGGTTTCAGTTTGAAAAGCGCTTCGTAGTAACCGGGTCTGTTCGTCGACAGCACATAGTCGAAACGCCTGGAAACAATGTAGCGTTGTTTGGGCGCGTAAAGATAGACTTCCGGAAGCTCATCGTGCAGCATTTCCTGCGCCCGCAGGTACAATTTATTGCGCTGCGCCTCGTCGTCTGTAGATCGTATGGCATCGATCACCTGATCCAGTTCGGTATTGGCGATCCCGGAGCGGTTGTCGCCGGTCAGGCTTTTGGAGTGGTATTGTTGGTAAAGTTCCACCAAACCCGGGTGGAGCGCAGCCGTGAGTACGGCGGTTTCGAACTTACCACCGCGGGTATCGGCCGTGAGCTTGTTGAACTCAACGGTCTCGGGCCGCAATTCCATTCCGGCTTGTCGCGCCGATTTCACCAGCATCGCCACCGTTTGTTCAGAGATGGCCGTGGTTCCACTGTTCAACAACTGAAGGGAGAGGGCGATATTTTTTCCGTTCACCGTTTTGTCGACAATGCCGTCTCCGTTGGAGTCGCTCCACCCGGCTTCCGCCAGCAGCGCACGGGCGCGGTCGAGGTTGTAGTCGTACGGGGTGATGTTGCGGTTGTAAAATGCTTTTTCGGGATTCACTGGTCCGACCGTGCGCGCGGCCAGCCCCTGGAGCACGGTGTTGAGCAGGTAATCGTAGTCCACCACGTGCGCCAGCGCCTGTCGCACCTTTTTATCGGCCAGAATGGGATGACGCATGTTGAATATCCAGCGGGTGTACATGGCGCTCCAGCGGGTACTGAATGCATAACGACCGGCCAGGGACGTGTCTTTTTGCATGTCGAGAAAGCGCACCGGGTTGATAGCGACCGCCACGTCGAGCTCGTTGTTCCGGAGCATATTCTCCAGCGTGGCGTCGTCTTTTACTATGCGGTAGATCAGCGTATCCGGGAAAGCGCGCAGCATGGGGTTTCCCGCAGTGGCATTGTCGCCCCACCAGTTGTCCTTTTTCAGCAAAAACATCCCGTTGTCGCCGGTAAATCCGCCCAGACGGTAGGCATTGCTGCCGCTGATGCCCGATGGCTCGTTGGAGAACCGGGGCTCCTGGAATGCATTGGCAAAAGCGATCAGTCCGGCGCTTGTTTTACCCAGGGCTTCCGCTTTTGCGGGATCGAGCAAGTCGGCCAGGGGGGTCTGGCTGAGATGTCCCTCCGGGTCGTAATGGTAGGCGGGATAAATGGGCACCTGGCACATGCTCTCCAACGCCAGCATATAGTAAGGCTCGAAGTAGATGGTAAATTTTTTGGGGTCGGCGGGGTCGGCCTCAAAGGCTTTTACCTGTTCGAAATAACCCCGCCAAACTTGCGTGGGCAACAGCGGGTGAAAAATGATCTTCAGGGTAAACGCCACATCCTGGGCGGTGACGGGCGACCCGTCGTCCCAGACTGCGTCGGGATGAATGACAAAATCGTAAGCGAAACGGCCGCTGTGCGCTCCGCTGTCCACCCTGCGCAAGGCGGGTATCTCCGTCAGCAGCAGGGGTTTGAGCACCAGCGATTCCGGATCGAGGATGCCCAGGGTCTGGAATATCTGAGCAGCGACGAAGCGGGAGTAACCCTGAGAGGGCAGGTAGGGGTTGAGCACCGGAGCTGCCGCCTCCAGTCGGATGCGCACGGCAAAGGAATCGCTTTCTGAAGTTCGAGGTGCGTCGGTACAAGCAACCGTCCAAAGCAGGAAAAGGGCGGCAAGGGCCAGGAAAGTGTGGCGAATGGTCATAGCATACAAGTGTGATCCGGAACGATTTTTTTGTAAAAGTAAAAGCATTCCGGAAAATCTGCCTACAAAAAGCGCGTTTTCCACTCGGGCCGGGGCATCATACACACTTCGCGCCGGCCAAACCACCGGTAGCGGTTGCGGGCGACCCAGCGGTACACGGCGTCGCGCAGGCTCCGGGGCACTACGCGCAGCGCCGCCGGCACAGCCCACCATCCGCCCAGGCGGCGCAGGATTTCCAGCACAGCGTCGGAATGTGTGTATACCCGCTCGGGCGTTACCAGAACAACGGAATCCAGGTGTTCGGGCGACAGGCCATGCCCGCTTAGCAACATGCGGCCGGTTTCCTCTTGCAGGGCGGCGAATCGAAAAATGCCTTTTGGGTCGCGCAACAGCACCCATTGCACCGAAGCGTTGCACAAATTGCACACTCCGTCGAACAACAATACAGGATGATCAAGGGTCATACAGAGCCAAACAAGAAAAAAAAGCGTGGGTTCAAACAAAAACTACCCACATTGTTAGCATCCCCTGCGGAAAATGCCGGTTCTTCGTCGTTGCAAATGATCTGAAGTCAGCATGTCCACAGCAATCACCATCGTTTTTGTCGGCATCATCATTTTTATGGCGCATTACTTCAATGCGCTGTTCCAACGCACGAAGATACCCGATGTGCTGTGGCTGTTCGGCATAGGGCTGCTGGTGGGGCCGATCCTGGGCATGGTCGACACCAGGCACTTCGGGGTGCTGGGGCCGGTGTTCACCACCATTACCCTGGTGTTTATCCTGTTTGAAAGCGGGATTGAGCAACGGCTGGAGCCTCTGTTTGAGGCGCTGGGCGGTACCGCCCGGATCACCACCTATAACTTTATCGGCACCTGTATCGTTGCCGGCGGCATGGTGTACATCAACACAGACCTGGGCTTTGTGCGTTCCCTGTTGCTGGGCAGCATCGTCGGCGGCACGTCTTCGGCCGTGGTGACCACCATCGCCCCCCACCTTCCCGTGCGCAATCGCACCAAAACGACATTGGTCCTGGAGTCGGCTTTCTCGGACGTGTACACGCTGGCGATACCGCTGACTTTGCTCACGGCTTACCGCGTCGGAAAAGTGGATGTCGGTTTTGTGACCGGCCAGATGATCGCCGCCTTCATCGTAGCGGTCCTGCTGGGCGTGGCCACCGCTTTTTTCTGGAGCATACTGCTCAAACAGATAAGAACCCTGCAAAACACCGTGTTCACCACACCCGCTTTTGTGTTCATCATTTACGGAATGGCCGAAATGCTCAACTATTCGGGACCCATTGCCGCCCTGGCCTTCGGCATCACCCTGGGCAACATAGACGTACTGGGGCCGCCCATCATGAAAAACGTCATTTCCCGGAAACCCATTTCGCTCAACGACTACGAACGCGCGTTCTTCTCCGAAACCGTTTTTCTGCTCCGCACCTTCTTTTTTGTGTACATCGGCATTTCGGTCCGCCTCCAGGATAAAAACTGGATGATCCTGGGCTTTCTGGTGTCGCTCGCCCTTTTTGTGGCACGCGTCCTGATCGTCCGCCTCTCCGTACCCGCCAACACACCCACCCGCGACGCTTCGTATATGTCCGCCATGCTGCCTAAAGGGCTGGGCGCCGCCGTACTGGCCTCGCTGCCGGCACAGCAGGGGGTTCCTGGCGGCGACATCATCCAGTCGGTGGTGTTTTCCATCATCCTGAGCACCACCTTGCTGACCACTATTATGGTTTTTTTGGTGCAAAAAACGCGGGTAGCGGATGTATACACGTGGATATTCACCGGGTTTGGGCTAAAGAATTCGGACCCCAAGCCTGTTGCGGATTGACGCAATTGAGCTTTCAATACATGGCACATGAATCGACGACGCGCCTCACTGCCCGCGCTCTGCGCAGCGCTTATTCAGATTTGGATCGCATGGTTGCTGCCGGTCTGTGCGGCCTTTGGACAGACGACCCCTCCTGCCGACTCCACCCAAAAGATCCGGGTAGAAAACGCCATGAGCGGGGAGTATTACGAGTCCGGCAATACCTATATACAACGCCTGAAGGAAAACGTGCGCTTCCGGCAAGGCAACACCCTCATT
The DNA here is from genome assembly GCA_041736625.1 of Saprospiraceae bacterium. Taxonomy (GTDB): domain Bacteria; phylum Bacteroidota; class Bacteroidia; order Chitinophagales; family Saprospiraceae; genus M3007. The sequence continues at coordinate 29,176 of JBGSTG010000054.1, forward strand.
TACTGCGACTCCGCGCTGCTGGATGAAAGCCGGAACAGGGCCGTGCTGTACGGAAATGTAGTGATCCTCCAGGGCGATTCCCTGCGGGCCTTTGGCGACTCCGCAGTCTACCTCGGCAACGAACGCCAGGCCGAACTCTTCGGCCAGGTAGTGCTGCAACGCAGCGACCAGGAGTTGTTTACCAATCACCTGGAGTACGACCTGGAGAAAAAAGTGGCCACCTACCACAACGGCGCCACCCTCACCAACGGAAAAAGCCAGCTGCGCAGCCGGCATGGATATTACTTTGTGGCAGACAACCAGGTGTACTTCCGCGGAGATGTGGTGGTGACCGACCCGGAATACACCCTTCGGTCGGACACCATGGCCTTCAACACCACCACCCAGCGCGTGCAGTTCCTGGCGCCCACGCTCATCACCCAGCAGGAGAGCAAACTCTACACCGAAGGGGGATACTACGACCTGCGGTACAACAACGCTGTTTTCGATAAAAACCCCCAGTACCTGCGCGACGGCCAGCGCGGCAAGGCCTCCGTCATCCGCTACAACGGCACCCTCCGCGAATACAGCCTGGAGGAAAATGCCTACATCGATGAACCCACACGGGTGGTCAAGGCCGACACTATTCGCTATTTCAGCGAGACGGATCAGGGGGTGCTCGTCGGCAATGCCTACTACCGCGACAGCACCCAGGAGGCCGCCGGAGACCGAATCGTGTACGACGGCAAAAACAAACGCTTCCAGCTCACCGGAAGGGGCCTGGTGAGCGACCCGCCCAACATCATCGAAGCCGACAGCCTCGACTTCAACGACCTGGCCGGCAACGGCCTGGCCCTGGGCAACGTCATCTGGCGCGACACAGCCGCCAAAACCGAACTCCGCTCTGCGCGCGTCGACTACAACAAACTGACCGAGTTCATTCAAGCCTTCGGCGGCTTTGGCGCATCCACACGGCCCCTGCTGAAATCCGTCGTCGACGCCGACACCCTCTACATGAGCGCCGATACCCTCACCTCTTTCCGTCCCGACACCAGCTCCGACAACCGCATCCTGCTGGGGTACCGCGATGTGCGTATTTTCAAGTCCGACCTGCAGGCACGGTGCGACTCGCTGTCCTACAGCACCCAAGACTCCGTGTTCCGGCTGTACCGCCTCGATACCCTGCCCATCGTTTGGTCCGACACGTCCCAGTTTACTGCCGACACCATCCTGATCGGACTGCGCGACAACAAGATCGACCGGATATGGCTCATCCAGGACGCCTTCATCCTAAACTCCGCCGACGAGGTGTTGTTCAACCAGATCAAAGGACGCAACTGCACGGCTTATTTTCAGGACAACCAGCTGCGCGAGACCCACGTAGAAGGCAACGCCCAGGCCTTGTATTACGCCCAAAACGAAAACAGGGAGTACGTGGGGCTGAACGAGACCTTCTGCGCCGAAATGCGTCTTTATTTTACCAACAACCAGGTAGACGGCATCCGCTTTTATACCGAACCGCAAGGCAAATTCATCCCGATGGAAAAAGCAGGTTCCGAAACGCGCCGGCTGGAAGGATTCTTTTGGGAAACCATCCGCAGACCGCGCTCGATTTCCGATTTATAAACAAGGTTGAAGTTTAACAAACCCCTATCGGGTATTTTGCCGATCTTTGTTCAACCGATTCTCACCCCTCGTTTCAACAAATTCGTAAAACAATGACGAAAAAGCTCCTACTCCTCGTTTTCTTTGGTGTGTCTGTGCTGCATTTGACCGCCCAGATCACCAAGAAAAATTCGCCGGTCAAAAGCCAAACCACCACACCCGGAAACCACAGCGGCATGAAGTGGCACCTCAAAACCCCCGTGCCCGCCGCCGCCAACCCCTTTGACCTGGGCCCCGTGCAGTACAAAACCCTGACGACCCCCATTCCCAACACCACCCTCGAGGGTGTGCGTCTGGTGCACGACAAAAACGGCATGCCCATTTTCTTCGAAGGCAAAACCGTTGCTTCTGTGACTTTACAACCCGGCGACGACTACGGCGCCAAAGCGGTGGAATACGCCGCCAGCCTCGCGCCGGCAGGCCTGCGCTCGCCCTTGGAAGAGTTGAAAACCCAATCTGTTCAGGTCGACGAACAAGGAAACACCCACGTCCGCCTGCAACAGACCTGGAACGGTATTCCGGTGTTTGGCGCCGAGCTCATCGCCCACACCCGCGAAGGCGCGTTCAGCCTGCTCAACGGCCGGTATTTCCCTACCCCCGAACTACAGGACGCCACACCCGCTCTTAGCGAAGCGCAGTGCCGGGCCATCGTGTACGGACATTACGGCCGCGCCAAGGTGAAAACCGAATGGTCGAGCCAGGAACTGACACTCATCGGCGGCGAATCCTTCAAGGCGTCCCTCGCCGTGTACCACGCGGGCGACCAATTGGACCAGGAACACCTCGCCTATGTCGTCGAATTCCACCCCAACCCGATGAAACGCGTGGTCTACTTCGTAGATGCCGAAACAGGCGACATCCTCAACACATTCGACCATACCTGCTCCTTCAACCACCATGACGAATGCGGAATGCCGACTACCGACTACCGACAGCCGACAACCGACAACCGACAACCGACAACCGACAACCGACAGCCGATAGCCGACAACCCCATGCCCCCCGTCAACGGCCAGGGCCAGGACCTGTTCAACATCAACCGCACCTTCGGCGCCTGGCAGCAAGGCAGCACTTACTACCTCGAAGACGCCAGCAAACCCATGTTCAATGCGGGTGCCTCCAACATGCCCGGCGACCCGGTGGGGGTTATCCTGACGCTCAACGCGCAAAACAAATCCTCCCAAAACCCGACTTTCGACCCGGTGTTCATCACCTCCAACACGGCTACCTTTAACAACAAAACGGCGGTGAGCGCGCACTACAACGCCAGCGTCTCTTACGACTACTACCGCAATACCTTCAACCGCAACTCCATCAACGGACAGGGCGGCAACATCATCAGCCTGATCAACGTGGCCGACAGCGACGGTTCCTCCATGGGCAACGCCTACTGGAACGGCGTAGCCATGTTTTACGGCAACGGCGACCAGTTCTTCCGCGAACTCGCCCGCGGTCTCGACGTGGCCGGCCACGAGATGACCCACGGCGTAGTGGAAAAAACCGCCAACCTCATCTACCAGAACGAACCCGGCGCACTCAACGAGTCGTTCGCCGACGTCTTCGGCGCCATGATCGACCGCGACGACTGGCTCATCGGCGAAGACGTCATGCAACCCGGGGTAACGCCAACGGGCGCCCTCCGCAGCATGTCGGACCCCCACAACGGCTCGTCTTCCAACAGCCCCTGGTGGCAACCCAAAAATACCAGTGAGCAATTCACCGGTACAGCAGACAACGGCGGCGTGCACATCAACTCCGGCATCCCGAACTACGCATTCTACCTGTTTGCTTCCAACGCCGCCGTGGGTAAAGACAAAGCCGAACAAGTGTATTACAAGGCGCTGCGCGATTATCTGGTGAAATCGAGCCAGTTCATCGACTGCCGCATCGCCGTCATACAGGCAGCGCAGGATCTGTACGGCCAGCAGGTCGCCCAGGTCGCCGCCGACGCGTTCACCGCCGTCGGCATCCTTGGCAGTGACCCGGGCGGCAACTACCTCGGCGATCTGGCGCCCAACCCGGGCGCCGACCTGGTGCTCGTCGTATCCAACAACGGCCAAAACCTCGATCTCGCCAACGGCAGCGGAACCATCCTGGGCACGCTGTACGACGGAGGGGTGTACAGCAAACCCAGCGTGAACGACAACGGCACGCAGATCGTGTTCGTAAACCAGGAAGGCCACGTGGTGTACATCGAATTGGTGTACAACATGGGCAACATCACCCCGACGGTGGGCATCCTCAGCGACGTGCCCGAATGGCGCAACGCCGCCATCTCCAAAGACGTCACCGGACGCTACATTGCCGCCATTAAAGAAACGGAAGAGCCTTACATTTTTGTCTTCGACTTCCTGGGCTTTGTCGATCAGGCTTTTTACCTCTACAATCCGACTACTTCCCAGGGCGGACAGGCCTCCTTCAACGTGAATTATGCCGACGTGCTGGAGTTCGACTACTCGGGCGAATACATCATGTACGACGCCAATAACCAGCTCAGCCAGAATCAGACGTACTGGGACATCAGCTTCCTCCGTTTCACCGAAAACGATCAGTTCACCGACCCGGACAACGCCTTCATCACCAAGCTGTTCAGTGTACTGCCTGAAAATACGAGCGTGGGGAACCCGACCTTTGCCAAAAATTCACCCTACGTGATCGCTTTCGACTACATCGAAGAAGGCGCCACCAACCGGTTTGATATCCTGGCCGCCAACACCGAAACGGGCGCCATCGGCACCATCCAGTCCGACAACGGAGACCTCGGCTGGCCCAGCTACAACCGCCTGGACAACCAGATCGTGTACGAAGGGCGTGTCAACCCAAGCAGCCCCCTGAACATCTATCGCCGCAGCCTGGCTGCCGACAAGATCAACAGCACGGGCAACGAAAGCACGTTCATCGCCGACCGCAACTGGGCCAACTGGTTCGCCACCGGCGCCCGCAGCCTGATGGTCGGTACCGTGTCGCCCGACGACAACCCCTTCGGCCTCTCCGCAGCGCCCAACCCGGCCAGCGACCAGACTACCATTTCCTTCCGCGCACAAAGCGATATGGACGTCCAGGTCGATCTCGTTGACCCGCTCGGCCGTGTTGCCTTCTCCCAAAACTGGCGCGCCGCCGCTGGCGAAAACCGCTTCGACATCAACCTGAACGGCTTGCCTTCCGGCGCCTACGTGATTCGCCTGACCGGCGGTTCGGCGGTGTCTACTATGCAGGTGGTCAAGTTTTAAGGGCCACTCGAAGGTTTTCCGGGCGGTGGCTGCCCGCCCAATTTTATCCCTTATTTTTTGCCGCGAATTAGCGCGAATTCGCGCTAATTCGCGGCAAAAAATAAATATGTGGTTTCTCTACAAACAATTTCATAGCCGTTGTTGGGGCCCTCGCCCGACAACAAACGGTGGAATAAGGGGCAAAACAAATGCACCTAAGCATTGCTTTGTCGCCGTTTTCAGCATGATTGCGCACTCCGCTGTCTGTTGAATGAGGTTGCCTTCATGAGGAAACCTCCTGCTAACGACCTCCGACTTGAACCTGTTTACCCAATTTTTGACAGGATTTGTCATTTCAACGCATTGATTTTCTATCTATTTTATCAATCGATAACTTTGTATTGAAAACATAAAGAATCAATCATGAAAGCTATTGTTGTTTGTTTTTTGTTGTCTATCAGCGTTCTAAGTGCTCAAACGGTAAATTATACCCTTCAACACGGTTTTTTCAACGAGCCTGCAAGTGTTGTCACAGGTACTAAGGGCGAGTTGATGATGGTTTGTGAAGAGGATATCTATCAAGAAGGCAAATCCTTGTATTTGTTCAAATTAGATACCAACGGGCAGCAATGGGTTTCTACGTTAGCTAGTGTGTCCATTGACCCTCGCTCCGAGGTATTGCCGGTCGATGATTACTACCTTACATTGGATGTGGGTGTTGAGTGCGACGTCATTTCAAGCAAAATATTGATTTTAGATACTGCGGGCAACTTCGTCAACCTCATTTATTTACACGATTTCGGCGGGTTCAAGCCTTGGCTCCCGTTCAAGCTCCTGCCCATGCCCGATACCAGTATCCTCGTTTTGCAGCCCGGAAAAGAAGCCTTGCAGATTTCTTATCCTTCCGGCATTTACCTGGGTTCGAGGCCGTTCAACAGCTTTTTTACCGGACACCTGACCCTGCCCGACAACAAGTGGCTCCTGTACGGAAGCTCCGGCCTGTATCTGTATGACGCTGTATCTGTTACACCGTTGGACTCTGCTCTGGTGAACCAAACGGTGGTGGACGCCGCCTATCTGCCCAATGGGCAGATAGCAGCCATCCTGTCCGATCGTTTGTATCATTTTGATGATCAGTTAAATGTACTGTCTGCCCAGTTTAACACCGACTACCTTGCTTCGGGTGAGGCGCTCGAATTGGTGGTTGCGGACTCATCTGTCTGGTTATGGGCAACAAACAGGCAGTTGGCGCATTTCGATTTTGACTTACAGCACGATACGACCTACACACTTGATGAGACCTACGCACGGACACAACACATAGCCGCGATGAACGATCAATTGTATTTGGTGCAGGTGGAAGCAGACCCCGTGGGCACGTACACACAGGTGTTAAACATTCAGCCGTTTCATGCGCCCGTTGCGGTTCATAATGCCGGAGTTGAAGCCTTTAATCTGGCTGGCGCTGTTGTGATTGATGAAGGCCCTCGGTTCTACATAACCCTGGACAGTATCCACGTGAGGGTAGTGAACTCCGGTACCGAACCGTTGCAGGAGGTTACGCTGAATGGTTTTTTTGGCGAATTGATTGATTTATGTCCGATAAAATTTGTCTACCAGCAAACGTATACCGGATTAAACCTTTTTCCGGGCGAAGAGGTGGAGATTGTGATCGACTCAATCTCCCTATACAATAAATACATATTACCACAGACGCTCAGTTTTTGCATGTGGACCACCCGGCCGAACGGTTTACCCGATTCCGACCGCACCGACGATAAAATCTGCAACACATTTCCCATTACCATTGGCACTTTTGAGCCGATGGCCACCCTATTGCCGCTTGCCATCTATCCTAATCCGGCCTCGGAGCAATGTACCATTGAGCGGCCACAAAGCGCCATAGCGGGGTCAGACCTGCTTCGCCTGTTCGACGGCCGTGGCCGGTTGGTTCGGGAGCTTACCACCACAGGCAATGTTACCTTGAATCGCGGAGACCTGCCCGGGGGTCGGTATCAATGCCTGATGTACACCAACGACGGTATGGTGTTTGCCGGAACCGTTATCTGGTTGTAAGGTCGTGCTTACACCGGCACTCGGTCTTTGAAACATCAGGCAAACAACATCGTCCCGGCAGGTTTGCGATTCAGCGCCCATCGCGCCACGCCTCCATCGCTTTCCGCACACTTCCACAGGCCAACAAGCGCGCTCTGGCCGACTCGTAGTCCAACCCCGTGGCTTCAGCGACCATGCGCGCGCCCCGGTCGATGAGCTTGTCGTTGGTGAGCTGCATGTCCACCATTCGGTTGTCCTGCACGCGGCCCAACCGGATCATCACGGCAGTAGACAGCATATTCAGCACCAGCTTTTGGGCGGTGCCGGCCTTCATGCGGGTGCTGCCGGTGACGAACTCCGGCCCCACCACCACCAAAACGGGAAAGTCGGCTTCGGCCAGCACCGGCGCGCCGGGGTTGCAGGTGATGCAGCCGGTAGCGATTCCCTGTTCCCGGCAGGCGCGCAGGCCGTGCACCACGTAAGGCGTAGTGCCGGAAGCGGCAATGCCCACCACCACGTCGCCCGTGTCGATGTGCCAGGCGCGCAGGTCATCCCAGGCCTGGGTGGGGCTGTCTTCCGCGTGCTCTACCGGGTTGCGTATGGCCTGGTCGCCGCCGGCGATGATGCCCACCACCCAGTCCGGCGGCGCACCAAAAGTCGGCGGAATCTCCGACGCATCCACCACGCCCAGCCGACCACTGGTACCGGCGCCAATGTAGAAAAGGCGGCCGCCGGAAGCCAACCGCGCCACTACCGCATCCACCAGCGCTTCGATCTGAGGAATGGCGGCCGATACTGCTGTCGGCACGGTTTGGTCCTCCCGGTTGATGTTCGAGAGGATTTCCCGGACGGTCATTTGCTCCAGGTGCCGGTAGGCGGAGGGCTGTTCCGTTATTTTTTCCATGCTTTTTACAAATGGTTAAACATTGTTTGGTTTTCATTGGGGATTTTAACAAATATTAATTCGCTTGTAACAGGATTTAAGAAACGATCCAACAGGATTGCCTGCAAATTGCGGCATTATTTGTTCAAAATCCAAAATGCGAGCGCCATGTTGTTCCAACGTCTTTTCCTGCCTGTTCTTTTATTTTCCCTCATTGTGATACCCGCCTGCCAAACGGCGCGGCAATTTTACGAAAGTGGTCGTTACGACGAAGCCATCGACTACTGTGTGGATCGCCTGCGCGGCAAAAAAAACAAGAAAACCGAACTGGTACAGGGCCTTGAGGCGGCCTTTGCCAAGGCGCAGGACCGCGATTTGCGCCTGGCCGAAAGCCTGATACAGGAAGGTCACGCCGAAAACTGGCCACGCATCCACAACCTGTACCGCCAGATTGGCGACCGGCAGCGCAAGGTGCGCCCGTTGATGCCGCTGGTGTCCAAAGACGGCTATCGGGCGCAGTTTGAACTCATCGACGTTTCGAACCTGGAGCATGACAGCCGGAAAAATGCCGCCGACTTCCTGTACACCCAGGCGGAATCGCTGCTGCAGCGCGCGGCCGACCAAAACGACCGAAACGCCGCGCGCGAGGCCCACCACAAACTGCGCGAACTGGAACAGCGCTACTTTAAGGTGTACCGCGACAAAGACCAGCTGCTCGATGAAGCGCGGCGCATGGGCACCACCCGGGTGCTTGTCGAACTCGACAACCCGAGCCAGCACCACCTGCCCGCCCGTATGGAAGCTGAACTGATGGCTATGAACAAGAGCCGCCTCGACGATGAGTGGATATACTTTACCTTCGATGCCGCCCAAAAATCGTACACAGACTATACCGTGCAGGTGCTTATCGAAGGTGTGAACGTGAGCCCCGAACGCCTGAATGAACGCAGGTACACCGATACCAGGGTCGTTCAGGACGGCTGGGATTACGTTCTTGACGAGCGCGGCAACGTCCGGAAAGATACGTCCGGCAACGACCTCAAAACCCCGCGCATGGTCACCATCTGCGCCGACGTGCTGGAGGTTTTTCAAAGCAAGGCAGCGAGGCTCGACGCCTCGGTGGTTGTGCTGGATGCCCACGGCAGTCGTTTGGATACGCGGCGGCTGAGCGAGGAGGTGCGTTTCGAGCATTACGCCTCTACGTTCATCGGCGACCCCAGGGCGCTGAGCGACGATTCCCGCTGCCGCATCGGCAACGCGCCTCTGCCCTTTCCTTCCGGCGAATCCATGCTGCTGGACGCCGCCTGCCGGTTGCGCGGGGATCTGGAGCGCTTTATCGGAAAGAGTAAGGTGATCTGGTAAATCCGTACCGTCGCTACCGCGGTACCTCAATCTTGCCGATGATCTCGTTCAGCACATCCCGCGTGGTGAACCCCTCCATTTCGCGCTCCGGCGTGAGGATGACCCGATGGTTGAGCACAGGAAAGGCGACGTAGCGGATGTCGTCGGGCGTCACAAAATCGCGGCCGCTGATCGCCGCTGCCGCCTTGGCGGTTTTCATCAGCGCCAGCGAAGCGCGCGGACTGGCGCCGAGGAAAAGGTCGGCGTGGTTGCGCGTCTGGTGGACGATGGCGGCGATGTAATCGAGCAGCTCTTCGCGGATGAAAACGTTTTCAATGAGGCGGCGGCTGTCAGCGAGTTCTTCGGGAAGCAGCACCGGAAGCACCGTTTGGCGGAGAGCCCCGCTGAAGTCATTTTTGAAACGCCGCAAGATGGCCTGCTCTTCTTCGAGGTTGGGGTAGTCAATGATAATTTTGAACAGAAAACGGTCGAGCTGGGCTTCGGGCAGCTTGTAGGTGCCCTCCTGTTCGATCGGGTTTTGGGTGGCTACCACGAAAAAGGGCGATTCCATGGGGTAGGTGACGCCGTCGACGGTCACCTGGAATTCTTCCATGACCTCGAACAGGGCGGCCTGGGTTTTGGCCGGCGCGCGGTTGATCTCGTCGATCAGCACGATGTTGGAGAAAATGGGACCCGATTTAAAGATGAACTCCGATGTTTTGACGTTGAACACCGGGGTACCGATCACGTCCGCCGGCATGAGGTCGGGCGTGAATTGGATGCGGCTGAAGCCGGAGCGGATCGATTGGGCCAGCAGCTTGGCGATGAGGGTTTTGGCGATGCCCGGCACCCCTTCGAGCAGGGCATGTCCGCCGCTCAGCAGGGCGATGAGCAGCTGATCCATCAATACCTCCTGGCCGATAATCACCTTGCGCAGCTCTGTTCGGATGCGTTCGGCGCGCTCCATGACCGGATGGACGGAAGGCGTATGTGGTACGCCTTCCGGTTCGGGCTGCTGCTCCTGTTCAAATGGCGTTGATTCTGCTGTGATCATGCGTGATTCGGTTTTGCCGGTACAAGAACCGGATTATTTGGCGTGTTTCCAAAAAGCATCAATGCTTCGGTTGAGTTCGACCATCATGTCCTCATCGGGTTCAAACTGCACGACGGCGGTAAACTGCCGGAAGAGGTCGTTGAGCCGGGCCTCCGGTGTTTCACTGCGCTGGGCAAGTTTGGGAATAAACGCGTTGTCTATTTGCACAACACCCGTTTCAGGGTCAAACTGAACGGGTAACGCGTACCGCTCGCGTACCTGGGCCACAAACAGGCGCATCATCTGGTAACAGATCTGGCGATAATTTTTCTCCCGAAAATGCAGATTGGCAATGGTACTGATGAATTCGTATGAGGAGTTTTCGTTCCGGGCAAGCACCGGAACCACCTGACGGCGGCGTTTGGCCTGGAACAACAAATAGCTCACCGCCATGCCGATGAGGAGATACCACGCCCAGGCCAGCGCCGGCTGCCGGAGGATGTAGGCCAGCGGATGATCGTCCGGCAGGCTGCGCGACGAGTTGTTTCTTACCCGCGCTTCCCGCTCGGGCACCCGATTGTCGGCGTCCCAGTACAGGTCGCCGTTGGGCAGTTCTGCTACCACCTCCTCGACATACCGGCGCATGGCCGGCCGCAACAGTTGGTAATTGGAAAAGGCGACCGGGGTGCTGTGCAACAGGATTTTTCCCATGCCCAAGGGCAAGGCTATGAAATTGGGGAGGCTGTCGAGCAAGCCCAGCGTATCGAACGACAGTGCACCGCAGCCCTCCGGCATCCGGATATGGCACCAATGGTAGAGAACGGGTTCGTTGCGAACGGCGAAAAAGAGCGACACCGTGTCGGCTGTTCGCTTCAGTTGCATTTGCACGAAAGTGTCCAGGTAGTATTCGTAGTCTTCCCAAAAAACGGGGGCGCAGGTGTCGCCCAGCAGTCGCTGTATCAGACGCTGGGGTAAGGACTTGCTGATGAGCAGCGCGGTGTTGCCGGCGGCGACAAATCGCAAGAGTTGTTCCGTTTCTGCCGAGTCGTAGTGCATGCCCTCTCCGATGAACACGTAAGCAGCCGGTGCAGCCGTGGTATCGGGCAACGCGCTGGCCAGGCTGCTGTCCACCTGAATAAACCGGCGTTCGGGCAGATAGCCCTGCAACATGCGGTAGAAAATAAGACTACCGTAGGGCTGCTCCCAGTTTTCGTGGTAAGCCTTACCCGTTACCGAGTCCTGCCAGACATAACGCTGTTGGGTCCACCATACAAAGAGCAGGGTGAGCAGCAGAAAAACGGCAAAAATCGCAAGGGTGACGGTTGTTCGTTTGCGCATGGACAAGGGCCGCAGGAACGGGTTTACTTGATCACGCGGATTTTCATTTTCACGTCCGTTTTCGGCCGGTCGGCGGCGGCGGTTTCTGTGGCGGCAATTTTATCGATCACCTCAAGGCCTTCGATCACCATGCCGAACACGGTATAGTCGCGGTCCAGTTGGGGGGTTCCGCCCAGCTTCTGGTAGGCCTCCCGTTGTTCGGGTGAATACTGGAAGTTTTTGGAAATCTCCATTTGCCGAAGGGTGTTTTCGTTCACCGGGCTGCCCTGCACGATGTAAAACTGCGAGCCGCTGGACTTTTTCTCCGGGTTGTTGGTGCGGGCGGCAGCCAGGGCGCCTTTGATGTGCACGAGTGAGTCTACAAATTCGGCGGGAATCTGGTAACTCGGCCCTCCGGTACCCAACATTTGGCCGGGTTTGGCATCGCGGGAGTTGGGGTCGCCGCCCTGGATCATAAATCCTTTGATGACCCGGTGGAAGAGCAGGTCGTCGAAATAGTGCTCGTCGGCGAGTTTGACGAAATTATCGCGGTGCTGGGGCGTGCTGCCGTACAGTTCGGCGATCATGGTGCCAAAGCTGGTCTCAATGGCAATAAGGCACTTATCGGGGGCGGTGACCTGGATCATTTGTTTGGAAACGTTTTTTTTATTGCCTTTGGTGGCGGTCAGGGTGACGGTGTAGTTGCCCGAGCCGTAGTACCGGTGTGTGGGATTGGGCTCGGTGGACGTCGCGCCGTCGCCGAAATCCCACAGGTACTGCTCGGCGTTTTGGGACGTATTTTCGAAGGGAACGGCGGCGGGAGCCGTGTATTTTCTGACGGGAAAACTGAACTCGGGTTTCGGCTTGATGCCGCAGGCGCCCGCCAATCCGGCGAGCAGGAACAGAACAACAAATTTGCGCATGGTGAAATCAACTGTTTTACGTGATGCTGCAAAGAACGGGAATATTTGAACACCCTTTTACTTTCCCCGCAGTCGATTGATTCCCGCTTTGGCTTTGTTGTGCAGGCTGGTGGCGTACTCTTTAGGTTTGATGCGCAGGCACTGTTGGAAGGCTTCCCGCGCCGGCGCGTACTGTTTTTTTTCTTCGTACAGCAAACCTGTTTGCAGCGCCGCGTTGCACGCGTAGTACCAGGGCGCCTCCGATCCGCTTTTTATGGTGTTCTGGTAGTGCCGAAGCGCCTCGTCGTGCCGACCCAGGGCGTGGGTGATGCGCCCCATGCGGTAGGTATATTCCAGGCTTTTTCGCAGCTCGTTTTCGAACATCTTTTGTTTGCCGTCCAGCAGGCTGTATGCCCGGCCGGCATATCCGCCGTCGAACAGGAGCCGGGCTTTCAGCAGCAGCGGATCGGGCATTTCGCCGGTTTGGGCCTCGCGCAAGGCGGCCTTGTCGCCTTCCACCCGTTCGGAGCCGGCCGTTTTGACGAAACTGATGTGGAGCCAGTAGCCGCTCACATTGCCGTGCATCAGGTGATGCCAGGCGAGCTTTTGATACGCTTCTTTGAGGTTTATGCTTCCCTTGTACGTTTTTACGAAAGTTTCCAGGGGCTTGTTGGCGTCGGCGTCCAGTTGGTTGAGCTTGGCGACCCCCAACAGAAAATACCGGTGGGCCAGCGGCGCGTAACCTTGCCCGGAAGGGCACTGTTCGAGCAGCCGGACGGCCTCCTCATTTCGGCCGGTGTGCAGCGCCAGGTTGGCCAAGGCATAGGCAGCCAGGGGGTTGCTGCGGGGGTTCAGCCTGCCGGAGTTGAGCGTTGCCCAGGCCTTGTCGCTCCGGTTGTTCAGGTACATTTGCATGTAGGCGTACAACACCAGGGCCTCTTCTTCAAACACATAGTCGTGGGTGCGCGCGTACGACAGCACCTCCTCGATCTCGCGCAAACCCTGGTCCACCGAACCTTCGATGCCGCCGAAAGTCTTGAGCGTCCAGCGAAATTCCTCCGGAACACTTCCGGTCATGGCGTGAATGATGGCCAGGCTTTTCAGGTTGGCCTTAAATTCGGGAAAGCGCTTCTTATTCTCCAGAAGCAGGGCGTACGCCAGTTTGATGTCCGACATGCAGGCCAGCCAATGGTTGAACCGGGCGTGCGCCACCGCCCACTGCAAGCGGATCTCCGCCTGGATGTACAGGTAGTAGGGTGACGTGCGGTCGCCCTGGGCCACCCGCGCCAGTCGGGCGTCCATTTGCCTCGACAACCGTTTGTACTCCCCCTCGTTGTCGTACAACAGGACGGTAAGAAAATCGGCGTAGTTGTCCAGAAAAATGGGAATCAGGTTGCCCGGCTCCTCCTTCCGAAGGTGGGCGGTGCGCAGATGCCCCTCTTCAAACCGGAGGCTGATCATGCTGTGGTAAGCGTCGCGGGCAGAGTTGCTGAAAAGGAAATACTCGCCTGCGCGGAGCGACGACAGGGGCAGGAGAAGCAAACAGCCGATGGAAATGGAAAAAGCAGTTTTCAACAGTGGGGTTTTTATTCCCCAAAAATACGCAACTGCGGGAACAAAAGCCAAACGCTTTTGCAAAAAAAGCGCAAGACCGGACTTTGGAAACGCACCGGACTCACACGGCGGTTTCGGCGCTGTACTGCAAAATGCGAGAGAGGACGGCAGGTGAAGGGTCGAAGGTCACCTTGGGCATGGCGCGTTTGGCTTTGCGCAGGGAGGCGAAACGGGCGGCGAGCCGATGGTCGGCAGCCATTGCCTGCCTGAGTGCTGCAGCAGCCTCCAGGGGAAGTTCCAGGTACAGCATTTGTACCAGATCGTCGGAAGTGTATTGTTCAAACATAGGCCAAGGTGGTAGTAATGGTTTAGCTCGCAAATTGGAATGGTGATAAAACAGCGGGCAATTACGAAATATTGTTTAATGAATGTTAAAATTGGTGAATTTTAGAGCTTGTTCGGATTTTGATGCTGAGGCGAAACCGGGAAAATTTTATTTTTAACAAGGCAAATTTTGCAGTCGAATACGGGCAATTCGGCGAAAAATTTAACGCAGTTAAAAATAAAATTAGCCGGTTGTAGCCCAGCAATCAAAATCCGAACAAGCTCTTAGTTCAAAATCACCACTTTCGCGATGACGGCGTCGGGGTTGTCGAATGTCTCTGAACTGGTGGCAAAAATGAGGTAAACGCCGCTGGCCGCCCGGCGGCCGAGATAGTCGCGGCCGTTCCAGATGGCCTGACCGCCCAGTGCCGTTCCCTCGTACACGAGGTTGCCGGCGATGTCGGTTATTTTTACGTTGGCGTCGCGCGCAAGGCCGTAAATGGCGATGGGGCCGTCGTAATCGGGGCGCACCGGGTTCGGATAGGCATAGGGCTGTGTCGAGTTGATGCGCCCCCCTGCGGTTGCCTCGCCGCGCAGGGTTTGCAGGCCGCGCTCGGTTCCTATCCACACTTCTCCGGTGGCCGGGTCGATGGCGATGTCGGTGATGGCGTTGTCGAACAAGGGGCTGTTGGTTGCGGTGTACTGGGCGATCTGCTGGTCGCCGGCTGGCGATTGTACAAAAATACCGTTGTTGGTGCCGAACCATTTGCGGTTGGCCCCGTCGACGGCCACCGCGCGCACCTCTTCCGTTTCGAGCAGGTAGCCGTTAAAGTCGTCAACCGTCACGATGCGGCGCGTTCCACGGCAATTGGGGTCAAACACATTGCTGCCGCATTCAAAACTCACGGCGCCCTGCTGGGTACCCACCCACACGTCGCCGTCGAGATCAACCGCGATGCTGTTGACGGTGTTGGTGGGCAACACGCTGTTGGAGGTGTTGATGAGCCGGTACCGGTCGTCGGAAGGGTCGTCCAAATCGGCGCCGCTGTCGTACACCAGTACGCCGGTGTTGAACGCCGGCACAAACCATTTGTAGCCGCTGGCGTCGATCACCACCCGCAGGAGTTCATTCACGGGTGCACCGGTGAAATGGCGCATAACGCCGTCCGGCTTCAGCACCGCAATAGGCGAAGCGGCGTCGTAGTTGCAGATCCACAGGTTGCCCTGGGCGTCAAAAGCCATTCCGCCGATGGCCGTCCGGTTGGCCCCCGAAAGGCCGGCGTTTTGCAGGGTGGAATTGTACTGGTTGTAGCATTTCGTCTGCGCGCCGCCCTCGGTTGCCTCCACCAGTCCGCCCACAAAACTGCCGGCATAAAAGGTGTTGTCGACCGGGTGGGGCTCCACGCGCCACATGCTTTTCCCGCAATCGCCGTCGAGCAACTCGGGGTTGCTCACCACGGAGAAACGCCGCCAGGTGTTGTTTTCAAAAATATAGATGCCGTCGGCCGAGTAGGTGGGGTTGAGGTTGACGTCGTATCCGGGGGTGCTGACCAGCACGCGGCCGTTGGCCATGGCAATTTCGGAACTCTGGTGCGTATAGGGCGAATCGTATCGAAAGCGGTCGCACTGGCCGGTGTTGTGGTCGTAAAAGCGAAAGTCATCGGCAAAGTCGGCGAACCAGAAGCGCCGGGCGCCGTCCTCAATACAGTACAGTGGACGGATGGCGTCGCAGGCGTACATGATCTCGTACTGGGCGCCGTCGGGCTCGCGGTACACCACCCGGCCGTTAAAGTTCAAACGCCACCCGATCACCGTACCGGGGCCTTCGTGGGTGATGTATACGACTTCCTGGCTGGGGTGCTGTTCGAGCAGGGTAGCCAGGGCGCCGTCGAAGCGATACAGGCTTCGGCCGGCGCCGATCAGCATTTCGCTTCCGGTGTTGCACAAGGCAGTGACGGCTGTGGCGCCCGGAAAGCCGGTTTGAGGGTCGAGCACCGACCAGCGACCGAAATCGGCCGGGTTGAGGTCGTTTTCGGGCAGGGCGTACAAACCCTCTTCGGTACCGATGTAAAGGTTGCCCTGAAAGCGGGCCACGGCGCGTACCGGAATATCGGTGAAGGTGGTATACACCACTTCGGCGCGGTTAAGGTCCAGCTTGATGAGTCCGAACCCGCAGGCCAGGTAGGCAAAGGCGCCGTCGAAGGCGACATCATACACCGTTCGGTCGCCGATAAGGTTGCGGTTATTGAAAATAAAGGGCAGGTTTACGGTGTGGCCGTCGGTCGGGTACCAAAGGTCGAGGTTGCTGTTGGCGTACGCGATGAGCAACACCCCGGCGGCCTGGTTGAAGCGTACGAGCTGAACGCCCACGTCGCTCAGCCCCTCCACTTTGGTGAGAAAACGGGGGGAGCGATCGGCTTTATCCACCTCCACCACCGCCCATTCGGTGGCGCAGTACGCCTTGGTTTCGCTTTGCGTGACGTAGGACACGCGCTGCCACGGCAGGTGCTGGCGCCACTCGCCGATGATCAGGTCGGGGAAGCCGTTGGCAGGCTCCTGGGCCAGGGAAAGGGACAGGGCGCCCAGGGTGAAAACAGCGGAGAGGTATTTTTTCAGCATAACACGCGGGTTGTACGCTGTAATGGCGTTTGGACAAGGCATACGGTTGCCTGCCCGGGGTTGACCGATTAAATTCCGTGCTGATATTAACGGGGCGACTGTCGGACTCTCCGTGACTTGTACTGGACTGGCTGATATGAACGGGGTAACTGGCAATCAACTCGTTATATCAACCATTACGGTACAAACTACTATTTTCCAAGTAGTTAAACACCGCCTCCGGCACCAGATAGCGAACCGATTTCCCCTGTCGGATGCACTCGCGGATGTAGGTTGCCGAGATGTCGAGCAACGGGGCCTGCAGCAGGTGTACCCGTGGCCACCGGGCCCGCTCACCCAGGTCTACCGACGGGCGATTGTACACGTAGATGTCGTGATTGGCCACCAGATGCTCGTAATTTTTCCAGCGGTGGATGTCGGCCAGACTGTCGGCGCCCATGATGATCGCAAAGGTATGGTCAGGGTACTTCTCCCGCAGATAAGCCAGGGTATCCACGGTATACGACGGCCTTGGGAGGCTAAATTCTATGTTGGACACCTCCAGCAGCGGGTTGTCGCCGATGCCTAAGCGCACCAGATGAAGCCGGTCATAGTCGTTGGCCAGCGTTTTTTTGGGCTTGAGCGGGTTTTGCGGGCTCACCACGAGCCATACGCGCTGCAAATCGGTGTGCGTCGCCAGGTGGTTGGCGATGATCAGGTGACCGATGTGTATGGGGTTGAAAGAGCCGAAGAACAGGCCTATCTTCATGGTTGATGCAACTGCTGGTCTTCGTCGCTGATGCGATTCAGCAGGGCCTCTACCCGGTACATTTCATCAATGGTGTCGTCGAGGAAAAAAGCGATTTCGGGGATGCGCCGCATTTGTTTCCCGATTTTGCCGGCCAAAGCCTGTTTGAGGCGCTGGTGGTTGTCTTCCAGTTCCAGGATGACTTCCTGTTTGTTCTCCGTTCCGTAAACACTGATGTATATGTTGGCGTTTAAGAGGTCCGGTGTCATTTTGACGTGGGTGACGGTCACCAGTTTGCCGTTTCCGTAGATGTTGCTTCCTTCCTGCATCAAAATCATGCTGAAATAGCGCCGGATTTGCTCCCCTATCTGCTTTTGTCGAATGGTCTCCATGGTCGTCGTTGATTAATCGTCTGAAAAAAAACCTAACGGTAAACGCCGCAGCTCGGCTGTTGGTGCCCCAAAGATCATAAAAAGTATCGGGGAAAAAAAACGCGGAACAGATTTGCATATTTCATGTGAATGACTGTATCTTTGCCCCGCATTTTCAGAATGCTTGATTCCGTAGCTCAGTTGGTAGAGCAATACACTTTTAATGTATGGGCCCTGGGTTCGAGTCCCAGCGGGATCACAAAAAAAAGACCTCACCTCGGTGGGGTCTTTTTTGTTTTTTCAGGGCAATTTTTAATCTTTGCTGCGTTTAATCTTCGTTTCTATGCTACGCCCCCCCTTCTTTTACCCGGCCATTTTGGCCTTGGCCTGCCTGTTTGGCGCGCCCCTCCAAAGCACCACCGTCATTCCCTTTGTCAACCTCGCCGAACTGACCCACGCCAGTCCGGTAGTAGTGGCCGCCCGCGCCATGAGCCCGCAGGAAACGGCTTTCGCAGACGGACAGGTGTTTCGCGACACGCGTTTCAGCGTCGTGCGCACGATTAAAGGCCCCTTGCAGCCCGGCGACGCTTTTTCCGTGCGCCCTTACGCCTTCCGGCAGGGCGATATGCACGCGGTCATCGAAGGCGACTTTGAGCCGGAGCCCGGAAAAACCTACCTGCTGTACCTGTCGCCCGCCGGCGACGCCTGGCGGCCTGTCATGCTCTCGTATTATGTGCTCGAAGAGTTTACCCACGACGGCGAAGCTTACTGGATGCCCTCTGAAGCAGCGCGACAGATCCACGCATGGCCCCGTCCCGACGGGCCGGCGCCCGAACCCTTGGGCGTGTACCGGCAACAGACGCTGGAAGCCGCCCTCAAAGCGCAGGTAGCGGCGCCCGCTACCCCGTGGCCAGGGGTTCAGTTGCTCGCCGTTGTTCCGCCCGCCGGTATGCAAGCATCGGACAGAGCCCTGCCCACAGACTGCAATTTCACCTGGGGAGTAGATCTGGTGCGATGGGAAAACCAGACCCTCAACCTGAGACACAACCCTACCAGCGCCCCTTCGGATATCGTGGCGCGCCTGACGGCCGTAACCTCGGCCTACGCCACAGAATACGAGGGCACCGATATGAATTATGCCGGCGCTGCCAGTCCGGTGTATGTACCCAACTGTGTCGGAGGGCAGGCACAGGGCGGCAATTTCACTGATTACATGGACGACCTGCCCGGCGGGTCACAAAACATACTGGTCATCTTCAACGATCCCTGCGGGCAGATTGCCGACGTCAACAATTGCGCCGGCACGCTGGCCATCGGCGGCTTTTACTACTTCTCCAGCACCCACTCGTACAAGGGCGACACCTGGAAGGACGCCGGATACGGGTTTACCATTGTGAACGACACCATCTACCCCAATTGCCTGAGCGCCGTCAATTACGAACGCCTGCTCACCCACGAGCTTACCCATGCCCACTGCATGGGCCACCTCACCCCGGCGCAGTATAACAACCAGAACATGTACCCGTTTTGCTGCAATGCCATCGGCGTAAAAGACGAGGAATGCATGGACTACGTGTACGATGCCTTTCCGGCGCCGGTGACGCTGATCGCCTTCCGCGCCGAGGCCGGTCCAAACGGCGGGGTACAGCTTTTCTGGGAAACCGGATTGGAGTACCAGAACCAATATTTTGAAGTGGAAAAGTCGGCCGACGGGGCTCGATTTGTACCCATGGTACGTGTAGCACCTGCCGTACTAAATGCGCCAAACACCTACGAGGTCACGGACGCCAACCCGTTTCCCGGCGAAAATTATTACCGCCTGAAGCAGGTGGACTTCGATGGCACGGTCCACTACCTAGGCATACGACAGGTGGTTGCGGCGATTGAAGGCAGCCTGTATGTGGCTCCCAATCCGGTACAGGGCACGCAAATGCACGTCTATTTACCGGTGGAAATCCCGAATGGCACCCTCCAGTTGTACAATGCGCTTGGGCAATTGGTTTTCTCCAGAAATATTGACGAACACGAGGGGCGGGACCCCATTGACGTTCCCATTGCGGAAGGCGCTAAAGGAACCTATATGCTGGTGTTTAAAAGCGATCCCGGTCGTGTAATATCCCGACTAGTCTGTCTGAAATAATCCTTTTTTAGACAATTTTAAGAATTGTCGAAGGAATCCTGAATACTGGCGCCTGCACCTTTGTCTTATTGTTTAACAAACCAATATTACAAAGATGGACAGTACACATTTGCATTTGATCCTGAACCATTTTCCCATTATCGGCACCCTTATTGGAACCGGTGTCATGGTTTTTGCATATTTATACCATGCCGAACCAACCAAAAAAGCTGCTTTATGGATTTGGGTGGTCATGGCTGTGATCGCCATTCCTGTATTTCTGACAGGCGAACCGGCCGAGGAAACCGTGGAAGGGTTGGCTGGGGTGTCGGAAACCATGATCGAACAACATGAAGAAGCCGCCCAAATTGCGATTTGGCTCATGGAAGCTTTGGGCGTATTCTCTTTGGTCGCTCTTTTCGCTGGTTTCCGTTACGAAGTATTTACTAAAACAATGACAAGCATTGCACTTGTGCTGAGCCTGATCACCTTTGGAATGATGGCAAGGACCGGATATTTGGGTGGCCAAATTCGTCACACAGAAATTCGAAAGGGGCAAAGTGAAACGCTGGTGCCGGGTGAAACAGGCGAAGTAGGTGGCGGAAATGCTGATGAGAATGACGACTGAATATTATTTAGAGACATGCAATTGCTTCTGATTGAGGATGAAATCGCTATTTCGGATTTTATCCGGGAAGGTCTTGAGGAAGAGGGCTTTAAAGTGAAAACGGCCCTGAACGGCAAGACCGGACTAGAGATGGCGCTCTGTAATGCAGAGGAGTATGATTTGCTTCTCTTGGACTGGATGCTTCCAGGGGCGAGTGGCATTGATATTTGCAGGGCTGTTCGCCGGGAAAACAGGCTGATACCGATCATTTTTCTGACGGCAAAAGATACTGCGGATGAGGCTGTTTTTGCGTTGGAAGCCGGGGCCAATGACTTCATCAGAAAACCCTTTGTTTTTGAAGAATTACTGGCACGCATCCGTGTGTTGCTACGCAGTAAAACAGGAGAACAAACCGTTTTTCATTGTAACAATATCCAATTGGACCTTGAAAAGCACCTTGCTACCAAGAACAACCAGGTAATCCCGCTTACCCAAAAGGAATTCGCCTTGCTGGAGTATCTCTTGCGTCATCGGGGGAAAGTTTGTCGACGCAACCGGATAATGGAGAGAATCTGGGACATTCAATTTAGTCACAGCACTGCTGTTATAGATGTGTATATCAATTCTTTGCGCAAAAAGTTCGACGACCCTGACACCAACAGCTCTTTTATCACCACCGTTCGAGGTATCGGATACCGCATAGAGGAAGAATCATGAAATCCGCTTTTCAAACCCGGATCGCCCTGTTCAACACCTTCACAGCGTCCTTAAGTACCGGCATTGCGTTCATTGTATTGTATTCGGTGGTTCATTGGTCTGTTTTCCACCACATGGATAGTATCCTTTTACATGAACAACGCGAGATATCCAACCATCTGGTGTCGGACGGCCAACACATCCGTCAGTTGCCCGGTAACGAATGGCTTGAGGAGGAACACCGGGAAAAAACCGGCTTCTCCATTTTCTTGCAGATTGTGGATCAAAACAACAACCTGATTTTTCATTCCCTGAATCTGAGGAGCGCACGCTTAAGCAGCAAAGACACGGATGCAAAGCAAATCTTCTTTAATTCTTTTTTAAACGGTGAACCCATTCGACAAGGGCAATTCGCCCTTTTGGACGAGCACGGAGAAATATTGGGTTATTTACAGGTGGGCATGCCGCGCAAAGCTTATGATGTGGTGTTGAATAATCTGGAAAATGCTTTGGTGCTTCTGTTTCCTTTACTTTCCCTGTGGTTTTTCCTCTCATCCTTCTTTTCCGCAGGGCACGGAATTGCACCCATTCATCATTTGATACAGGCTGCTAAACAGCTTGATGAACAGCATTTGGAAGCCCGTCTACCGCTTCCTTCCCACAACGATGAAATATACCAATTGGCCATCACGATAAATGACCTGTTAAAACGACTTGATGACAGCTTCCAACGGGAAAAAGAAATCACCGCCAATCTGTCTCATGAATTGCGTACTCCTTTGACAGGTATCCGAGGAACCTTGGAGGTGCTCATCCGAAAACCCCGACAACCCGCTGTATATGAAAAAAAAATCAAGGAAATTATCCTTGAGACAGATCGAATTAACCATTTGATCGAACAACTGCTCCAAATCTCGCGAATTGAGTCAGGCGCCTTGGCCGTTGAGAAAATTGCCATTAACCTGAAGCAATTTTTGCAGGCACATTTGGAAAAATGGCAAGGGGAAATCGAGAAAAAACAAATAACAACTTGCCTGCACATCCCCGAAACTCCAATTACCGTATGGTGCGATCCCTTTTTGCTCGATGTAATTGTATCCAATTTAATCAGTAACGCCCTGAAGTATAGTTCAAGTGGCAGTGTCCTCGAATTAAGTTGGAATGAGACACGGCAAATATTATACGTAACGGATCAGGGAATAGGGATTGAACCCGATAAAATCCAATATGTTTTCAATCGTTTTTATCGGGTAGATACCTCCCAGAACGCCGGCGTTCCGGGAACTGGGCTAGGCCTTTTCATGGCAAACAAAGCAACAACATTACAAGATTTGGAACTTAGTGTGGAGAGCTATCCTGGGAAAGGGACAACCTTTAGTCTGCATTTTAACAGGAGCAACTGAGGTATATTTTATCCTGGAAGGCTACAAATCAATCACCTTGCGCTTCAACACGAAGTGTTTGCCGAGGTAAACCTTGCGCACCATCTCGTCGGCCGCCAGCTCTTCGGCGGTGCCGGCTTTGAGGATGGCCCCTTCGAACATGAGGTAGGCCCGGTCGGTGATGCTGAGGGTCTCCTGCACGTTGTGGTCGGTGATGAGGATGCCAATGTTTTTGGTCTTCAGCTTGGCCACGATGTATTGGATGTCCTCCACCGCGATGGGGTCGATACCAGCGAACGGCTCATCGAGTAGGATAAAACTGGGGTTGGTGGCTAAGGCACGGGCTATCTCCGTGCGGCGGCGTTCCCCACCGGAGAGCGTATCACCAAAGGATTTTCGCACTTTCTCCAAACGGAACTCTTCGATGAGCAACTCCAGCTTTTCGCGCTGCTCCTCGGGCGAGTGTTGGGTCATTTCCAGTACGGCCTTGATGTTGTCCTCTACGCTGAGTTTCCGAAACACGGACGGCTCTTGGGGTAGGTAGCCGATGCCCCGGCGTGCGCGTTGGTACATGGGCAGGTTGGTGATGACCTCGTCATCGAGGTAAACATCGCCTTGGTTGGGGCGGATGAAGCCCACCGTCATGTAGAACGTCGTGGTCTTGCCGGCACCATTGGGGCCTAGCAGGCCGACAATTTCACCCCGGTGTACCTCGATGGACACATTTTTGACTACCTCGCGGCGGCCATATATTTTCACCAGATTCTCGCTGCGTAATACCATTATGCTGTGTTAATCTATGTACTCGATTTTGCGGAGGAATCGCGCGCCTACGCTGACCTCAAAGGTGAGGTTGCGAATCTTGCGTTCTGAAATGGTGCGGGATTGACCCGTGAAGGGATCCCGTACATTGGGAATGGAGGGCTGCTCGTATTGCAACGAGAAATCCGGGTTGATGGTGAACTCTAACACCCCCTCGATGAAGTCCGAGAAAGGAAACAAGAACCCACCGCCTGCTGTGAACCCATAGTTGAGGCGGCGGATGCCAATCAGCGTCTGGCTGTTGTAGTAAACATTGAGCGGATAGAACCCTGCAAAGTTGGGGTTTAGTGCCACAAACGATTCATACTCATCCAAGTTGGTCGTCAGGGTATAATCGCCGCGCACACCGAACATATAATATACTTTGGCACGGCCCAGTTCCTGCACCGTCTGCTTGGCGCCCACGGTCAGCCCCACGTTGTGGAACTCAAACTTTTGGGGTGGGAACGTTGTAAAACCGGCATTGAAGGGATTGCCAAACAAAGATCGCCGTATGGCACTGCCCTTGAGGTGGTAGCCCAGCTGGGCGAACAACGAAAACTTGGCATCGGGCGAATAGCTTTCGATGGAAGCGATGCCGTGGTAGCCAATCAGTGGTGCGCGGTCGAACCCGTTCCACTGCTGCGTACCTAGCGTCAGGCCACCTTTGAGGCCGTAATAGGTGCCACCTTGCCCCTGTAGCCCGATGGACAGTGCCACGAGCAGGCTCAATAGTAAAAATCCTTGCTTCATCCCGTTGTGCTTTGAAAACGCTGTTGTCGATTGCTGTATCATCCACAAAGGTAGGTCAAAATACACAATTTTAGTTACCTTCGTCGGATAAAACCAAACAGCGTATGTTGGTGATTGTCCTCTGTTTCATCACGGCTTTTATGGTTGCTTATTTCGCGCTGCCGTCCATCATACACATTGCGCGGGCCAAGCAGTTGTACGATGTGCCTGTGGCGCGCAGCTCCCACCGGGAGCAGACACCTTCACTGGGCGGGATTGGCATTTTTTCGGGAGCCATTTTTGCCATTCTGCTTTGGATGCCCGATACGGGGCAGCCCCGCTGGCAGTATGTGCTGTGTGCTGCACAAATCTTGTTCCTACTGGGCATCAAAGACGACATATCGGCCACCCGCCCGATGATGAAAATTGTGGCACAGGTAATGGCTGCGGCCATTGTGGTACTCAAGTCCGACGTACAACTGCACAGTTTCTATGGTGTGATGGGGTTCCATGCTGAATTGCCAGCAGCAGCCAGCATTCCGTTATCCATATTCACGGTGCTGGTCATCACCAATTCCTTCAATCTGATCGACGGCATCAAT
>JBGSTG010000055.1:0-35845 GCA_041736625.1 Saprospiraceae bacterium
TTCTTTATGTCCGACACTTTTTCTTTTTTGAAAGCTTCACTGAACGTCCGCTGACGACTTGTCGATAATTGAAACTTTTTGTGCGCTGTCTTTGCCATTTTTGATTGACTTTTTTTGTCAACCTATTTTAGGCACACACAATTAAAATTTTATAAATTAAAATGTTCAATGTACAATGACCAATTTTCAATGTACAATTTTCAATGCTACTGATTCCCACCGCTTCGAGCTCACTCCCGAACCATCTCCACCGCAAAAGCCCCTTTGGTCTCGACCCTGGCGCCCGCGCGGTACCCCGCAGGAACGCCGTCCAACACCGCCGCCAACGCGCGCGCCTGCGCCGCGTCATTCGACAAATGGGCGTTTAAAACCCACACCCGCGCCGCTCCGGCGAAGTCCTCTTTTCGGGGCATCTCATCAAAGCCGGCGCGGTAAATATGTTCACCCAGGTCGAACTGCGGATCCCGGCACCCGGTGTGCCACTGCACCAGCGCCTTCGCCTGGTGGTCGATCCACACCAGGTCTCCCGCCTGTCGTTGTGCGGCCACCTGGGCCAGCACCGGTTTGACTTCCTCCACCACCAACGGCGCGTAAAGGAATCGCAGGCCGTCGTGCAGCCCGGCGGTGGCCACCATCAGAAACGCCAGGGCGATGCGCCCGTACCTGCCTGTTTTTGCCCACAGCCAGTCCCAGCCACACGCCTGCGCCAGTAACATCAGCGGGAAAAGCCACACCAGCATACGCGGCAGCAGCGAATACGCACCGGCAGCCGAGGCAGCGAAACAGGCCACGAGCGGCCAGACCAACAGACGGAAACGCGCATCGCGCAGGCGAACCACCAGGGCGGTGAGCAGCCCCACTGCCCCAAAGGCCAGGGCAAGCGCCGTATGGCCGGCCGTGTAGTACGGAATGGTGCGCAGCAGATCGAGCTGCCGGGCAAACACTTCCGGGCTCAGGGGCCAAACCGGGAAAAAATAAGCGCGGTGGTAGTCCAGCAATGCCTGTCCGCCCATGGCCGGCTTCAGGAAAAAGAAAAAGTACACCCCGAAACTCAGGAGCCAGGCGCCCACGACCAGCGCCCATCGGAGGTATCTGTACCTGTCCGGTGACTTGATGCCTGATGTGGCCTCGGAGAGGCCCAACGTTGGTAGAATATCCAGGCGTAAATTGTATGAGCCTCGGAGAGGCCTAAGGTTTGTTCGGTATGCCCTCGATCCATCGGATCTATTGAAAACAGCCCACAACCCTTCCAACCCAACGCCGAAAAGCACAAAAACCGCCGGCATCGACAGCCAGACAGACACCGCCCCGGCAACCGCCCACAGGCCGGCCCCCACCCGCCGCTGCGCCATCCACACCAGCGCCAGCACTACCGCCGCGTCTGTGCCGTACTGCTTCACCTCGGTGGCGTAGCGGATGTGCAGGTCGGAAAAAGCATAAATCCAGACGGTGCCCAACAGCACCCAAAGGTTCATCGCGTACCGGCGCGCCAGCGCGCCGAAAAGGCCCAGGGCCAGCAGCCCGCTCCACAAAGGGACGACACGCAGCGCCTGCTCCGTGTTTCCGAAAAAAGAAGCCGCGCTTTTCACCAGCATCAGGAACAGCGGGGGTGCGTACTGCTGATAATCAAGCGGCCCCCACAGCCCGGCGAAGGTCTTTTCGCAAAAGTTCAGCGCCAGGCTCGCCTCGTCGATGAACAGGGAACGATCCTGCATCCAGACCCCGAAACGTACGAGGGCGCCCGTCAGGAGGAGTACGGCAGGCAGGTGGGGGAGGAGCTTGCGGAGGGTGTGCATGGGGGCAAACTTACGGTTGGCGGCCCCGCTTTCATAGATCAATCCGGACAATTCATCCAATTTTTTGCGCGTTTTACCACAACCTGCGCATCTTCACGCCATGCTTGTAGTCTTTTTTGGAAAAATATTGATCCTTCAGATGAAAAAACTGCTCCTTTTTGCGCTCTTCCTCGGCTTGTGCGCCACCCTCTCCGCCCAATCCGACTACCCCACCTACAACCCCAAGGACATTGACATCCCCTTCCGGAAGTACACCTTGCCCAACGGACTTCGGCTCATCGTGCACGAAGACCACAAAGCGCCCATTGTGGCCGTGAACGTCTGGTACCACGTGGGTTCCAAAAATGAAAAACCCGGCAAGTCGGGCTTCGCCCACCTGTTTGAACACCTCATGTTCAACGGATCGGAAAATTTCAATACCGACTACTTCCAGGCCCTCGAAGCCATCGGCGCCACCGACCTGAACGGCACCACCAACGAAGATCGCACCAACTACTTCCAGACGGTACCCGTCACGGCCCTCGACCAGGTGCTCTGGCTCGAAAGCGACCGCATGGGCCACCTCCTCGGCGCCATCGACCAGGCCAAGCTCGATGAGCAACGCGGCGTGGTGCAGAACGAAAAGCGTCAGGGTGAAAACCAGCCCTACGCCAAAGGGTGGGACATTGCCCAGAAAGAAATGTACCCACCGCATCACCCCTACGGACACACCGTGATCGGTGAAATGGAGGATCTGAACGCCGCCAGTCTCGACGACGTGCACGAGTGGTTCAAAGCATACTACGGCGCCGCAAATGCCGTGGTCGTCATTGCCGGCGACATCACCCCCGAAGCCGCGTACGAAAAAGTGCTCAGGTATTTCGGCAACATCCCGGCCGGACCCACCATTACCCGACCTACGGTTAACATACCCAAACGCACCGGCGAAACCCGTGCCACCTACCAGGACCGTGTTCCCGAAAGCCAGGTAAACATGGTGTGGAACACCCCGCAGTGGGGCTCCAAAGACGGTGTGTACCTCGACCTGGTGTCCGACGTGCTCTCCAGCGGCAAAAACAGCCGCCTGTACAAGGCGCTGGTGTACGACAAGCAGATTGCAACCTCGGCATTTGCTTTCAACAGCCTCCAGGAGATTTCCGGAAACTTTTACATCTCCGCCCAGGTCAAACCCGGCAAAACCATGGAAGAAGTGGAGGCCGCCATCAACGAAGAGTTGGCCCGTTTCCTGGCCAACGGCCCCACCGAGGAAGAGATGAAGCGCGTGAAGGCCGCCTATTTTGCCAATTTCATCAAAGGCCTGGAACGCATCGGCGGCTTCGGCGGCAAAAGCGACATCCTGGCCCAAAATGAGGTGTACGGCAGCCGACCCGACTTCTACAAGGAAATGCTCGACCTTTATCACAATGCCACCGCCAAAGACCTGCAACGCGCTGCCCAACAGTGGCTCAGCGACGGCAAGTTTGTGATGACCTGCACCCCGTTCCCCGAGTACAGCACCACCGGCGTTGAAGCTGACCGCAGCAAAATGCCCGAGCCCCAGGGCAGCCTCAACGCCGCCTTTCCCACCGTGGAGCGCGCTACCCTTAAAAACGGCATGAAGGTGGTGCTCACCCGTCGCACCGAAAGCCCGACCGTGGTGGCCAGCCTGATGTTCGACGCCGGATACGTCACCGATAAATTCGGCGGAAAACCCGGCCTCGCCTACATGACCATGAACATGCTGGATGAGGGCACCAAATCGCTCAACAGCCTGCAAATCAACGAAAAAATGCAACTCCTGGGGGCAGGACTCAGCACGGGCAACGACCTGGACTACGCCTACGTCACCCTCAATGCCCTCAAACAGAGCCTGGACCCCAGCCTCGACCTCATGGCCGACGTGGTGCTCAACCCGTCCTTCCCGGAGGCCGACTTCACCCGCCTGCGCAACCAGCAGATCAGCAGCATCCAGAACGAAATGAAAAACCCGCAGTCCATGGTGATGCGGGTCATGCCCGAACTCCTCTACGGCAAAGACCACCCTTACGGCATGCCGTTCACCGGAACGGGCGACGAGGCGTCGGTACAAGCGATGACACTCACCGACGTCCGCAACCACTACAACACCTGGGTGCGCCCCAACAACGCCACCATCGTGGTCACGGGCGACATCACGATGCCCGAACTCGTGTCGAAACTAGAAAAACGCTTCGGAACCTGGGCCAAAGGCAATGCACCCAAAAAGACCATTCCGGCGGTCAAGGAGGATCAAAGCAACAAGATTTACGTCATCGACCGCCCGGAGAGCCAGCAAAGCCTCATCATGGCCGGCTACCTCATCGACCCCTACGGCAGCTACGATGAAAACGCTGCCGAGCAAATGAACAACGTGCTGGGTGGCGACTTTACCAGCCGCATCAACCTGAATATCCGCGAAGACAAACACTGGTCCTACGGCTCCCGCGCCTTTATGTACAACACCGGCGCACAACGCCCCTACCTGGTGTACGCACCCGTGCAGACCGACAAAACCAAGGAGAGCATCCTGGAAGTGCAAAAGGAAATGCGCGATTACGTCGGCGCCCGCCCGATTACCCAGGCCGAGTTTGACAAAACCAGGCAAAACACCGTCATGGGCATGGCCGGTATGTGGGAAACCAACGGCCGCGTGAACGCCAGCGCGCGCGAGCTGGTGCGCTACAACCTGCCCGACGACTACTGGAAAAAATACAGCGGCGCCATCCAGGGCCTCACCTTGCAAGACGCCCAAAAGGCCGCCAAGTCCATGGTAAAACCCGAAAAAATGGGTTGGTTCCTCGCCGGAGACGCCCAGAAAATCATGAGCGGTTTGCAAGAATTGAACATGGAAATCATCCAGATCGACGCCGAGGGCAACCAGGTAGCGAAAAAGGTAAAACCGTGATTCGAATGTGGAATGCGGAATGTGGAATGCGGAATAAATTTGCGCTTGGTTGTACCTTGGTAACTTGAGCCCGCGAAATTCCGCATTCCACATTCCGCATTCCGCATTCGAATCATTCCGTTATGGACAAACGCTACCCCCTCCTCTTCGCCCTGCTCGCCCTGGTCTTTTTCGTTCCGGGTTTGGGCGGCGTGCACCTGTTTGACTGGGACGAGGTCAACTTCGCCGAGATCAGCCGCGAAATGCTGGTGCTGGACGACTACCTGCGTGTGCACGTCAATTTCAAGCCCTTTTGGGAAAAGCCCCCGTTTTTCTTTTGGATGCAGTCTATGGCGATGCATCTGTTCGGGATAGGGGAGTTTGCGGCGCGGCTGCCCAACGCATTGTGCGGGGTGCTCACGTTGCCTTTGCTGTACCAGATAGGCCGAAAGTTGTACGACACGCGTTTCGGCATCATCTGGGCCGGTGTGTATTTCGGCTCGGTGTTGCCGTTCCTGTATTTTAAATCGGGCATCATTGATCCCTGGTTCAACCTGTTCATTTTCCTGGGTCTTTACTATTTTATCCTTTTTTACTGGAAAAAGGACGGTTTTACAGGCATGCCGCTCACCTGGAACCGCTGGTCTTACCTGTTTGCCGGCGGCCTCATTGTGGGCATGGGCGTGCTGACCAAGGGGCCGGTGGCGTTCCTGCTGGCGGCGCTCACCATGGGGGTGTACTGGATATACCGGCGTTTTCGGTTTTACGTGGGTGTCCACCATTTTCTGGTGTTTGCCGTGGCGGCATCGCTCGTCACCCTCGCCTGGTATGGTCTGGAGACCCTGCGCCATGGGCCCTGGTTCATCAACGAGTTCAACCGCTACCAATACCGGCTGTTCAGCACCCCCGACGCCGGGCACAAGGGGTTTCCGGGCTACCATTTTGTCGTGCTGCTGCTGGGCTGCTTTCCGGCTTCCGTCTTTGCAGTGCGGGCGTTTTTCCGCATGCCAGCGGAAGAGAACGAGCAGCGCGCCGATTTCAGGCGCTGGATGAAGATGCTCTTCTGGGTGGTGCTCATCCTGTTCACCATCGTAAAGTCGAAGATCGTGCACTACTCGTCGATGTGTTACTTCCCGCTCACGTTTCTGGCAGCCCTGGCCGTGTACCGGATTTCCCGCCGGGAGGTGCCCTTCCACCCGGCCCTCCAGGTGCTGATGGTGCTCATCGGCGGTGTCTACCTGGTGGCAACGCTTGGCTTGCCGCTGGTGATGCCGCACGCAGCGTCGCTCAGCCAGGTGTTCAAGGATCCGTTCGCGCAAGCAACGCTGGAAGCCGACGTCGACTGGTCGGGTTGGACGCTGCTGCCTGGCGCCTTTTTGCTCTTTTTGCTCGTTTGGTTTTTCTGGACGTACCACCAGGGCAAAAAGAATCAGGCCTTCGCGCAGTTGTTTGGGGGTATGGGTATTTTCGTCATGCTTACCCTGTACTTCATCATCGGCCGGGTCGAGGCGTATTCGCAGCGGGCGGCCGTCGAATTTTTCAAGGAAAAATCTACGGAAGACGCCTACCTCATACCCCACGGGTACAAGTCGTACGTTCACCTTTTTTACGGAGACAAGCAGCCGCCGGCCAATGAAAAGAGCTACGACAAAGAGTGGCTGTTGCGTGGGGCGGTGGACAAGGACGTGTACGTGTGCACCAAAGTGCACAAGGCGCAACAAATGGCCGACATTCCCGGCATGGTCGAGATCGGGCGGAAAAACGGGTTTGTGTTTTTTAAACGCAGCGCCACACCCAATGCAGAGGCCGGAGACGAGCAGCAGTAAGGGACAACATTATTCTTTGTTTTGTTCTTTATCCCTGTTCACAAAGAACAGGAAGCTGATGTTGCCCGTCAGGCCGAACTGTCGCACATCGCTATTTCCTGCTTTGCCTTCAAACGGGGGAATGTCGCTGATGCCATCGAAGCTGAAAGGCTGGCGATAGTCTTCGGCGCCGCCCCAGGTGCCCTCAAACCCGATGATCCAGCGGCTGAACTTGTTTTGCAAGGCAACGCCGACGTTTACGTGGTACCTGTTCCAAATCTTTTTAGGCAGTTGGAACCCCGCCGGTTCGGGGTCCGGAAACTGCGCGTAATGCAAATCGGTGCGAAACCCACCCATGACGGCCAGGTTAGGCTTTGCATTCCATTCGGTGGAGAACAGCAAGTTGAACAGCGAACGGTTGCTGCTCCACACCTCCAATGCCTGTTTGGAGTAAGCAATGTTCTCCGCATTGGGGGGGTATAAAATCGGTTCGTTGGCAGGCGCCATGACCACGTACCGGTCCAGTGCGCTATACCAGGAGCAGGCAACATATAACACGGCATTGTCGACCTGGCGCGACACGCCCGCAGTGACCGACATCGGGTACTTGAACACTGGTCTCTGTTTCTCCTGGTGCACGCTCAAAAAGTAGCTATTTCGGGTGCTGTCGGGGGCCGGTTTGATGTTGACCAGGCTGGCTTCCGCCAACATGTTGCCGGAGCTCCACAGACGAATGCTGGGCAGGGTAAGCACCAGGCCGGCGCTCCATGGACCCTGGTTCCAGGCCAGGCTGCCGCGGAGTTGCGCCATATTCACGTTCATTTTCAGGCTGATGTCGGATTCTACGGACACCAGGTCCACCGCAGGATTGTTTTCCGGTTGTGGCAAGATGTTGATGTCGAACCCCTCCCGGTAGCGGTGATTACGGAAAATGGCCATCAGGGTCAGTCCGGTCGACAGGTGGTCGCTGATGCGGCGCGACCAGGCCAGCGCCCCAGTCGTTTCTTTTAGTTCGATGTCCAACACGTACTGGCCCAGATAGGTTTCGGCGCCGGGCGCCTCGGCGTCGTTTACAATATTTTGTACACCGGTGGTGTTGCCGGCGAAGCGCGTTCGGTCGGCCAAACGGGAAAAAATGGCAATACCCAGGCGATTTTTTTGTTGATTCTTCAGCACAGGAAGGTCGGCGGCAACCAGGCCAGGGTAAAGGTAAAAATCGTCGGACGACAGGTCAAGGCCCTCCCCGAATGCGTCAGATATGTAAATTTTGTCGTAGCTGCCCGCAGTTGAGTTAAAGGTAAAACCTTGTTCTTGTGCGCTCATCATGGTAGCGGCGTTGACAACCACGGCTGTTTGATCCAGCCATTTCGACACCGCTGCTCCGCTCAGAATGGCGTTTTTGGAGCCCATCAACAGCCCCTCATAATGGTTGTCCTGTGCCGCTGCAGGGAAGAATACACCCAGTGCCAACAGAATGGTAGTAAAACGGGCTTTCATTTTGATTTTTCGGTTTATTCGGCGGCCGGAGTGCCGACTTGCATCAATCTACAAAAGCCTCCAGCGCCCTGTCGATCTCCCCAAAGGCCTCCTGATCTTTGATGACGTACTGCACGGCCCCTTTGGCCAGCGTTTGCAAGGCCACACCGTAGTGCTCCTGCCCGGAGAGCATAATCACCTTTTGGTTTGGGCTCTCTTTGTGGATGGTTTTGAGGATTTCCAACCCGTTTTGAGCGTTGCGTACGCTACTGTCCAGGTAATAATCCAGGATGACGATGGCCGGGTTTTCGTGCAGGTGTTCGAGGCACGCCTCACCGGTGCCGAAGGATTTTACCGTATACCCCTGATCTTCCAGGTGATCGGCCAGCATGGATACATAGAGGGGGTCGTCGTCGACGAGGAAAATCGTTTTGTTGGTTGCCATAGCGCAAGGGTTGTGGTCGGCAAAAGTATGCATTTATTCCATTTGGTTGCTCAGGAAAGCGTTGTGAGCAATGCCATGGCGTTTTCCAGGCCGGCGATGAGTTCGTCGAGGTCGGCATCCAAACCGGCGGGTTCGTTTCCGGCCTTCAAACGGTCTTCCAGGCGCTGGGCCAGGTCGGCCAGCGCCGTTTGGTTCAGCATTTTCAGTTGCGGTTTCACGGTGTGTACGGCTCGGTGCAAGGTCAGGGTATCGTTGTCCCGGCGCGCCTGGCGGATGGCGGCGAGGTTGGCGGAAGCCGACTGCAGAAACAGGTCGATGTATTTTTTGAGTCGTTCCGGTTTGTCGCCGGCTTGTTTCCTGAAAAGAGCGAGCGGGTCGTTTTCCGGGGTGGGCGTCGACGAAGAGGCCGACCGTCCCGGGTCGAAAAGGTCGAGCAGGGCGTTGAGCAATTCCTCGTCCTTGAATGGTTTGGGCACGCATCCGTTCATGCCGGCGTCGTAGCACTGCTGGACGTCCTTGCGGGTCACCGAGGCGGTGAAGGCGACAATCGGGATGGCGTTTGCTGGCGCGGGCAATTGGCGGATGGTCCGGGTAGCCTCCATGCCGTCCATTTCCGGCATGTGCACGTCCATGAGCACGACGTCGAAGTGCCCGTTTTGCACCATGTTGACGGCCTCCAGCCCGTTTTCGGCTGTTTGCACCTGCACATCGGGGATCAGCCAAGCCAGCGTTTCTTCGGCAACGATACGGTTCATGGCGTTGTCTTCTGCTACCAGAATGCGCAGACCGCGCAGTTTTTCGGTGTGGTCTGCAGGCGCTTCGTCCCGCTGCATGGCGGCGGCGCCTGCGGGAAGGACGATTTCAAAGAGGAAGGTAGATCCCGCTCCAGGTGTACTGGTAGCCACTAGGTTTCCGCCCATGAGTTCCACGAGTTGTTTGGAAATGCTCAACCCCAGTCCGGTGCCCCCGTATTTGCGGGTGGTCTCGCCGGATGCCTGGCGGAAACTTTCGAATACCACTTTCAATTGTTCGTTGGTCATGCCGATGCCGGTATCCTGTACGGAAAAGCGGAGGCGGCAATCTGCGCCGTCGTTTGGCAGCCGCTCGGCACGGACGCCGACGCTGCCCCGCTCGGTAAACTTGATGGCGTTGCCGGCCAGGTTGGTGATCACCTGCTGGAGTCGCACCGGATCCCCGGTGAGGAAGGCCGGAATATCGGGGTCGGCCGTGATGCGGAACTCCAGCCCTTTTTCCTCGGCTTTGAAGCGCAGGGTAGCGGCGACGCGCTCGAGCACTTCGGCCACCGAAAAGCTGGTGCGTTCCAGTTCCATCCGGCCGGCCTGTATTTTGGAGATGTCCAGGATGTCATTGAGGATTACCAGCAGGGACTCGGAAGCCTGCCGGATGTTGGTGAGGTAGGGCAGCTGATCGGGACGGGGCGACTTGAGCAGCAGCAGGCGGGTCATGCCGATGACAGCGTTCATTGGGGTGCGAATCTCATGGCTCATATTGGCCAGAAATTGTTGTTCGGCTTGTTCGCTTTGTTCGGCGCGCCGGCGCTGCCGTTCGGCCTCCTGCATCTGTACTTCAGCCTGGATACGCAGGTTTCGGGCCGTTTCGGTTTGTTGTAGCAGTTCGGCCGTGCGGTTTTCCACCAGTTGGTTGAGTTCATCCTCCCGGCGCTTGAGTTGCATGACCAATTGGTCGGTCTGCAGCCGGAGCCGACCGGTGAGCAACCCCACCAGCTGGCGCATGATCTGCGGATGTTGTTCGAATACGGCAAAAAAATCTTCCCGAATGATCCGCGCCAGCGTGGCTTCTTCGGTGACCGTGACGGACATGGAGCGCGGGCCTTCGTCCACCAGGGCAATTTCACCGATGCATTGCCCCTTGCCCATCGCCGCCACGGTGTAGTCGCCGTCGTGTATCTTGACGGCGCCGCCAAGCAGGACAAAAAGCGCGTCTCCGGGCTCTCCCTTTTGAAAAACGATCGTGCCCGCCGGATAAGCGCGAATCTGACAGCGGGCGGTGAGGTCTGCCAACACGCCCGGCGGAACTTGCCGGAACAATTCCATTTCCCGGAAGATCGCTGTGATGGATACTTGATTCATTGTGGTAGCGAAGGTAGTGGAAAATAAGCTTTTGCATTTTAACACATGGATATAAATTCAATTTAAATTTAATTTGTATTTAAACGCCATTAACAATCAAGTTTTTATTTAAACGATAAAACAAGTTACCCAAAAAATGTAGTATATGGATGGAATATTTTTTCCACATAATGCCGGCCCGTGGGAAATATTCACAAAATGCCGTTCTATTTTTGCCCTCACCCATTTGGGTGATTGTTATAATCAGGCAATAGATACGAACATTTGAACATGGAAGATACAACGCCGCAGCAGCGGAAGCGATTTCGGCCGGTTTTGCGCAGAGGGTGGATGATGGCCGGAACCGCAGCGCTCACCGCGGGCATTTTAATCGCCCCCCTTCGAAACGAGCAAACCCGGGAAGCGGCTGCGCTGGCCCTGGCCGATCCGGCCCTCAGTGCCCTGCCGGTGCAGCCGGTGAACACCCGCTGGGGCTTTTCGATGGATGCCTTTCACCTTTTTGAAGATCAGTTGCAGCGGGGCGATGTGCTGGGCACGGTGTTGATCGAACAAGGGGTTTCGGCGGAAGGGGTGCAGCAGATTGTCCGGAACACCCAGGACGTTTTTAACGTCAACACCATGCGTTTGGGCAAAATGCTGTATTTCCTCACCCCTATGGCGGGAGAGACGCCTGAGTTCATGATCTACGAGCCATCAGCCTACGAGTATATTCGGTTTGAACTGAATCCGCCGTACACCGTGCAGCGCATCCAGCGAGAGGTGCAGGTGGAGCGCGTTTCCGCTTCAGGTGTGCTGGAAACCAGCTTTTGGCAAGCCATGACAGACAACGGGCTCAACGACGCCATTGCCGACGGCCTGATCGACGTGCTGGCTACGCAGGTGGACTTTTATCGCCAACGCAAAGGAGACCGGTTCAAGGTCGTTTACGAGAAGCACATCGCCGAAGGCAAGGAAGTTGGCACGGGACGCATTCTGGCGGCGGTGTACGAGCGCGAAGGCGAAGAATTTTACGCTTTCTACCATCCAGGGCAAGACAGCCGGGTGGATTATTTCGACCACTCCGGCCGGCCAGCTCGAAAGGCCTTCCTCAAAGCGCCGGTCAAATTTTCCCGTATCTCCAGCCGGTACAGCCACAACCGCCTGCACCCGGTGTTGGGGTATAACAAGGCCCACTACGGCACCGACTACGCTGCGCCTTACGGAACACCGATCATGGCGGTGGCCGACGGTGTGGTGACGGAAGCCGGACGGAAAGGTGGCAACGGCAATTACGTAAAGATCCGGCACGACCAAACCTATGAAACCCAGTACCTGCACATGAAAGGTTTCGCTCGTGGCGTTCAGCGCGGCACACGTGTAGTTCAGGGACAAACTATTGGTTACGTGGGCTCTACCGGGCTGGCTACCGGCCCGCACGTTTGTTTCCGGTTCTGGAAAAACGGACGCCAGGTCGACCACCTGCGCCTGAACCTGCCGAACCCCGAACCGCTCAAAGATGATGCGTTGACGGCGTTCGAGTCCAAGCGTGACAGCCTCCTGTTATTGCTGAACGAAGTTTCGTATCGCACACAGGAAGAAATTTATCAGCAAAATTCAGCGGAACAGGTGAAAAACAAAGTAAACCCTTGATTTTAGGATTACTTTTGTGCGTAATTGCAGTATTGTTCACCTGAATAAATCCATTTGTTATGGTATTCAAGTTACGCATGGCCTGCTGGCTGATGTCGGCGATGCCACTATTGGCGTTCGCACAGGCGCCAGGCACCCTTGATGTATCGTTTGGCACCTCCGGCGTGTCCAACGTCTCTTTCCTGAATTCCTCCTCTGTGAGCCGTTGCATGGCCCGACAACCGGACGGCAAGTTGATCATGGGCGGGCAGTACACCTCCGGTGGTGCGGGCTACATGGCCTTTGCGCGTTTTAATACAAACGGCGTGCTGGACAATACCTTCGGCACCGCCGGCAAAGCGGCCATCCAGTTTAACAATGCCAACATCACCGTTACCGCCGTGCACGTACTCGCCGACGGAAAGATCATCGCTGCCGGGGTTTCAGATGGGAAACCGGCGCTGCTCCGGTTAACGGCTGCCGGCACGCCCGACAATACGTTCGGCACTGCCGGTGTGGTGACCTTCGACAACGATCTGCTCGGTATCAACGACTTGATGATCGTCGGCGGCAAGATGGTGGGCTGCGGCATCGCCGACCAAGGCAACGGAAGGGTTTTTTGCGTATTTCGCCGCAATGCCGACGGCAGCCCCGACAACTCCTTCGGCGCCTCGGGCTTTACCTACACCAACGTGGGGTCTCAACCCACCCTGACCAAAATGGCCGTACAGCCCGACGGCAAAATTTTACTCACCGGTACCACATACAACAACACAACCCTATTCGATCTCATCCTCTTCCGGTACACCGCCAACGGCGCGCCCGATAATACTTTCGGCGCCAATGGCAAGGTTTCCTCTGTTTTTGGCACCAATTCGGCATACGAACAGGGCGCCTCCATTGCCGTTCAGCCCGACGGCAAGATCGTGGTCGCCGGTCGACTGGCCAACGCCGGACCCACCGTGTTTCTGGTTGCTCGTTACAATTCCGGCGGTACAGTAGACAATACCTTCGGCACAAACGGCTCAACCACTATCAAATTCGGCGACAACGACGAAGCCAAGG
Organism: Saprospiraceae bacterium; assembly: GCA_041736625.1. Lineage (GTDB taxonomy): Bacteria > Bacteroidota > Bacteroidia > Chitinophagales > Saprospiraceae > M3007. Next base: position 13,188 of record JBGSTG010000055.1, read on the forward strand.
CGGTCATCGTCCAACCCGACGGCCGGATCGTAGTCGTCGGCTCCAGCCTCTCCGGCACGGCCAACCGCATTGCGCTGGCTCGACTGAGCACTACGGGCGCCCTGGACAATACCTTCGGTACTGCGGGCAAAACAACCACGCTCGTCGGCACGCGTGCCTGGGGTGAGGCGGCCCTGCTACAGGCCGACGGCAAAATCGCCGTTGGCGGATATGCCGACATCAGCAACCTCCGGCAGTTTGTCGCCGCGCGATACCATTCCGGTTTGATGGTGGGCACCCAAACGCCGGATCCATCGGTACAGGAGCCCGTGGCGTATCCCAACCCGGCCGCCTCGGGAGAAACGGCGTATTTTCGGTGCACGCTCACCCGGCCGGCAACCATTGTGTTTAGACTGTTCGCCGCCGACGGACGATTGGTGCACGTTTGGCCGTCGCAAAGCCTGCTCCCCGGAGAACAAGTCGTGCCCCTGAAGCTGCCCGAAGGGCTGCCGCCGTCCGTATATCATCTCCAGTGGGCCACGGACCTGGGTACAGGCAGCGCTTTGTTGACCCTTGAATAAGCAAGGCTGCAAAATTTTTATTCGTCCTACGACTATAGTCGTAGGACGAGTATAAAATTCGCTGTATCTTTGCCCCGCTTTTCAAAAGTACTGTTTGTCAGGCGCGGTAGCTCAGCTGGTTAGAGCGTGCGACTCATAATCGCAAGGTCACGAGTTCAAGTCTCGTCCGCGCTACAAGTTATTTCCAACGGCTTTTTCCCTATATTTGTGAGTGCGAAATACGAATGCCATGCCTTCCCCGCAGGTTGTGCACATGTTGGAGCACGTGCTCGACGACAGGCTGCCGTTGGTTCCCATGAGCGGAACTGCTTTTGATCACTTGTTGGCAGGTGGTTGGCGGGTTTTGGGGTATTGTTTACTCAGGCACAACTTTGCATCGTGGGACGGTCAACTGGTGGGCACCATCCCGCTGCGTATCTGTCTTGATGGATTTTCCATGACCAAAAGTCAGCGCCGCACCCTGCGTCGCCATGCCGACCTCCGGGTAACCACCGGGCCCATTACCCTCACGCCTGAAAAGGAACGCCTGTGCGAAATGCACGCCATTCGTTTCCGCAGTGGCGGGTATACCTCGATGGAGGCCTTCCTCACGCCGGATTCGGCGCGGCTGCCGGTGCCCGGGCTCGAATTTCAGGTGTTTGAGGAAGACCGGTTATTGGCGTGCAGTTATTTGCATGTGGGGAAGCAGAGCGTATCGGCCACGTATTGTTTTTTTGATCCAGGCGAGACGAAACGCAGCCTGGGACACTTCACCATGCTCCTGGAAATGGCGTGGGCGCAGCGCATGGGCAAGCGACATTACTATCACGGGTATTGTCATTCGCTGCCTTCTCAGTTTGACTACAAACGGAGATTTCAGCAGTTGGAGCGGTACGACTGGGCGGGGAGGTTCTGGGCGCCTTTTTGATTATGCCGCCCACAGGAAAACTTAACCCTGATCCTTGGGAATGATCTCCGTCTTTTCTCCGAAAAAGTGGGCAAATTTTGCCAACGCTTCGGCGAGCTCCTTGTTATTCGTAGCGCGCAGGTACGATTCGCTCAGGGAGTTGAGGGTCTGGTACACGAAACGATCCATTTCCATCACCTGCATTTCCTTGGTCCACAAATCGATGCGCAGGGTATCGCGATGGGCTTTGTCAAAAAGGGCTACCAACATGGCTTTGCACTCATCCATAACGCCCTGGGGGTGCATGTCGCTGGCGGCCCATTCGATCTTGACGGGCACGCGTTCATCATCGAGTTGTACGCGCAGGGTGATGTCGGAGGTGTGCATGGCGGGTATTTTTTACTTTTTTACTTTTTTGTTTTTTTGGTAAAAGCGTTGGGAATCTCCTTCTCCACGATGGCTTTGATGTCCTCCAGGGTGTACGTACGCACCTGATCGGTGGTTACCTTGCTGCTGTCGTCGCGGCGGGGGAAGTTGATCTGATTTTTCTTGAATCGGATGAACGGGCCCCAGCGGCCGTTTTCGACGCTGAGCTGGAGTTCGGGCCAGTGGTGAATGTATCGGTTGGCTTCTTTTTCAATTTTGTTTTTCAGCAGGTCGATGGCCTGTGTTTCGGTGATGCGCTCGAAGTCGATGCTTTTGGGCACATTCACGTACAGATCGGCCCACCTGATGAACGGGCCGAATCGGCCTTTACCCTTGGTAATGGGTACGTTTTCAAAGTGGGCGATGGGTTGGTCGGCCGCCTGTTTTTCGGAGATGAGCTGAACGGCGCGTTCGAGGGTGATTTCGAGGGCGTCTTCGTTTTTGGGAATGGAAACAAACAGTTCGCCATGGCGCACGTAGGGACCGTAGCGGCCTTCGCCGATCACCACGGTTTCGCCCTGGTATTCGCCCAGGTTTTTGGGAAACTGGAACCCGGCAAGGGCTTCCTCAAGGGTTACCGTCTCCAGGCGGGCGCCCTGGGGCAGGTTGGCGTAGCGGGGTTTTTCGTCTTTAAGCAGCTCGTCGCCGGTGCCGATCTGGGCGACAGGTTTGCCGAGTTTGCTCATGCGCACCAAAACAGTCCGACCAGTTGCCGGGTCGGCGCCCAGAATGCGCTCGCCGCTGGCGCGGTCGGCCTCTTTAAGCGTTTTTTCGACCGTCTGGTGGAAGGGTTTGTAAAAACGGTCGATCATATTGACCCAGCGTATTTTGCCTTCGGCGATGCGGTCAAACTCCTGTTCTATCTCGGCGGTGAAGTCGTACTCCATAATATCGCCAAAGTGCTCGTCGAGAAAGTCCACCACAATCATGCCCATATCGGAGGGGTAAAGCACGTTTTTGGTGGCGCCGGTGACTTCTTTGCTGGTACTTTTGGCGATGGCCCCGTTTTTCAGGGTGAGGATCTGGAACTGCCTCGTTTCGCCTTCGCGGCTTTCCTTGGTCACATATCCGCGGTTGGTTTCCATGATCCGCGAGATGGTGGGCGCATAGGTGGAGGGGCGCCCGATGCCGAGTTCTTCGAGTTTTTTGACCAATCCGGCCTCCGAGTACCGGGCGGGCGGGCGGGTGAACCGTTCGGTGGCGGTGAGTTGCCGCAGGTCGATCTGTTGGCCCACGGTCAGTGGTGGCAGGATGCCGGCGGATTCTTCCTCTTCCTCATCGGTGCTTTCGAGGTACACCTTGAGGAACCCGTCGAATTTGAGCACTTCGCCTTCGGCGACCAGCCGGGCGTCGGGCAGGGTGGAGATGCTGATGTCCACGACGGTTTTTTCCAGTTCGGCGTCGGCCATCTGGCTGGCCATGGCGCGTTTCCAGATGAGCTCGTACAGGCGCTGCTCGTCGCGGTTGCCGCTCACGTTGAAGCGCTCGACGTAGGTGGGCCGGATGGCTTCGTGGGCTTCCTGCGCGCTTTCGTTTTTGGTGGCGTAGCGGCGAAGCTGGTGGTAGCGCGCACCGTATTGTTTGTTGATCTCGTCGCCTATGCCTTGCAGCGCCAGCTCGCTGAGGCTGGTGGAGTCGGTCCGCATGTAGGAAATGAACCCCTGTTCGTACAGGTTTTGGGCGACCGACATGGTTCGGCTCACCGAGAAGCCGAGTTTGCGGCTGGCTTCCTGCTGGAGGGTGGAGGTGGTGAACGGCGGGGCGGGGCGGCGTTTGGTAGGGCGCACGTCGATGCCGGACACGTTGAAGCGCGCACCGATGCATTTTTGTAGGAATGCTTCGGCGCCGCCGGCGTCGTTGAAGCGCTCGGGGCTTTCGGCTTTGAGGGTTGCGGATTTGTCATTGTCCTGGGCAACATCAAAATCACCCACCAGGCGAAAGTAGGGCTGGGGGCGGAAGTCCATGATGTCCCGTTCGCGTTCTACGATCAGCTTGACGGCGACCGACTGCACGCGGCCGGCCGAGAGTTGGGTTCTGACTTTTTTCCAGAGGATGCCGGAGAGTTCCCAGCCCACGAGGCGATCCAGCACCCGGCGGGCCTGCTGGGCGTCCACCAGATTGAGGTCGAGCGTTCGGGGTTGCAGGACCGCTTTCTGGATGGCCGGTTTGGTAATCTCGCGGAAAACGATGCGTTTGGTGGTGCGCTCGTCGAGGCCCAGCACCTTGCACAGGTGCCAGGAGATGGCCTCTCCCTCCCGGTCTTCGTCGGTCGCGAGCCACACTTCGTCCACTTTTTTGGAGGCGTCTTTGAGTTCGCGGACGACCTTGTTCTTCTCTGCGGAAACCACATATTTGGGTTCGTAGCTGTTCTCCACGTCCACGCCGAGGTCGTTGCCTTTCTCCAGATCGCGCACGTGACCGTAGGAGGACTTTACGGTAAAGTCTTCGCCAAGGTACTTTTCAATGGTTTTGGCTTTCGCCGGAGATTCTACAATCAGTAATTTTTTTCCCATAAACGCACGGCGCTTTGATGATGTAAAATTCGATTATCCGCCTGTACAATCGTCGGTTGCCGGGGCACAAAGGTAAGGGAAATGACGGCGAATGTGTCAAGGGCGCGATTCTTCTAATTTTTCTTCCGCGTCTCCTCGTACAGCACTTCGCCTTTTTTGAGGCGTTCCTGGTGTTCTTTGCGTCTTTTTGCCTGGAATTCCAGTGCCAGATCTTTCACCGGAATGGGCTTGCCGTTGAGTCGTTTGTGGTAGGCGATGATGAGGAAGTCGGCCATGTCGTCGGGAAAGGTCACCCCGGCGCTGCGCAGGTAGTGGGAGAGGCGGGAGCCGCCGTAGAAGCCCCAGTTGAGGATCATCCAAGTGCCCAGGCGCTGGTGCAAGCGCAGGCAAACGGAGTCTTCGGGAATGGCTTTGAAGACCGCTTGCGACTCCGGACTGATCCGTTTGTCGAGTTCCATCATGGCGTCGTCCAGATTTTTGGGGATGTATACGCCATTCAGCGTTTCTTTGGTGATGCGTTCCTGATATTGTTGATGGAATTCGGCTTCGGTATTCGCCGGGCCGTCCTGGGCAGTCAAGGTGGCGGCGGTGAGGAGGAGCAGGACAGTCAGTGCTGCGTATGGCATGTTTAAAAAAATTATCTACAATGAGTACCGAAAAAAGCGTTCGACCGTGGTCTTACGGTGAGGTGGCGCTCCTGGAAGCCGTGATTGTGCTGATTGTGTGGTTGTGGAGCGACTACACGGCGGCCCTTTTAACGTTGGTTTGGGTCTGCATCGTATTGACAGCCCTGGTGCTCGCGTTCATATCCGAGTGGCTGGAGCCCACTCGGGTGCCTCGGCGGTATTTTTATATGGCGTTGGTGCTCGTGCTGACGGCGCTGGCTGTGGGTGCGCTGTACGTTTGGATCATGGGCGCACAGCTTGATTTTCTGGACGGATTATGACCCGGAAGCGTCCTGAAAGTACCCGGTCTGCCGGTTTTTGCGCACGTCGTCCCAAGCAAAATACCGGCCGTTCATGGCCACATACACCCCCGGCGGCAGCGTTTGCACGAACGCCAGTGCGCTGCCCAGGTTGAAGAAGCCATCGGACGAGGTGCCGAACGCGTAGGGCACCATGGCGCCGGTGAGCACGATGGTTTTGCCCGCAATGTCCGCCTTGGCGAGCAGTGCGGCGGTTTCGGCCATGCGGTCGGTGCCGTGGGTGATCACGATGCGCCGGCAGGGCGTTTTCCGGCAGCTGTACACGATGATGGCCATGTCTTCCTCCTGCATCTCCAGGGAGTCCATCATCATGAGGGTTTTCAGGTCAACCTCCAGTGTGCAGCGCCCTCTTTCGAGCATTTCGTGCAAGTGGGTGTCTTTGAAATAGAGTTCGCCGGTGATGTAGTTGTACTCTTTGTCGAAGGTTCCTCCGGTGACGAATACCTGTATGGCGTCGGACGATTGCATAGGCAAAAGAAAGGTTTTGAAATTGGGTGTCGGGTTCGAGCGATTTCGTTTATCTTTGCGGTTACTTAAAAAAGACTGTTTTCATGAAAAAAAATGAAGAATATCAGTTGAACGTTCCCCGCGACTGGATGATTTTCGGGGCCAGCGCAGTGTTCACTGCCGCTTTGTATGTCTTCGCTACGGAATGGATTTGGGTGGCTTTCCCGTTTCTGTTCACGTCGCTGGCAGGTGCGCTGAAACGCCTGTAAACGAGGTGTTTACAGGCCGGATTCAATCACTTTGGCGATCAAGTAGGCTGCGCCGGCGGCGATTACACCGATGAATGTGACCCGCAGTGCGCCCCCAAACGGGTGTTGACCGGTGACTTTGCTTTTGAACCATCCGAAAACGAAGAGAAAGATCACGGTCAGCCCGGCGGAGTAGAACAGTCCGGTTTCGACGTCTTCGGTAAAAAAATACGGGCTCAGGGGCACCATGCCACCGGCGACGTAGGCCAGACCGATGGTCAGGGCGCTGCGCGTGGCGCGGTTGGGGTCTGGTTTTTCGAGCCCCAGTTCGAAACGCATCATAAATTCGACCCACCGTTTTTTGTCCGCGCAGAGTTCATCTGCGATGCGCTCCTGGTTTTCCTTGCTGAGGCCGATGCCGGCAAAAAAGTCGGTGACTTCTTTGCGCTCAATGTGCGGCACGGCTTCTACTTCGTAAGCCTCCCTTTTCAATTCGTTTTGGTAGTGCTCCACGGCGGTACGCCCGGCCAGATACCCGCCCAGGCCCATGGCTATGCTGCCGGCGGCGATTTCGGCGAGCCCGGCGGTGATGATGATGGACGTCGCCGATACCGCCCCGCTTAGTCCGGCGGTGAGCGCAAACGGCACCGTGAGCCCGTCGGCCATGCCGATCACAACATCCTCCACGCTTTCAGAGGCCATGAAATGTTCCTCTACGTGGTGGTGGTGGTCGTGTGGTTGCGGGTCGTGGTGCAGGTGTATGTCGCGTTTAGCCATGGTCTAAATTTTGGGTTAAAGATGCAACGCAGAAATAGAAATCCCTCGCCTGTACGGCGAGGGATTCTAACCCAAACAAATAAACACAAAAACTACTTGGTGCAATATTAGGGCAATTATGCCCGGATTGTGAAATATTTTCCTGAAAAAATTTTATACCGGCGCTATTTTGCCCGTGGGAAGGGTAAATGGCCAAATTATGAGGTATTTGGGCAGTAAAAAAAGATTGGCCACACGGAAGGTTTTAAAAAAAACGGGTGAAGAAGCGTATTCGCGTTATTTTGCAGCCAGCTAATTTTTTCGCCATGATGAAGTTCCTGGGCTTTCTTTTATCCTTTTTCTTGTGCGGGTTGATATGGGGTTTGCACCAACGCATTCCGGTAGGCAACCAGCAACTGCCCGCGCTTGGGCATTTTTTTAACCCTTTTTCGGGTTTCTGGCGGAATGCTGAGCCGTCCGTTGCCGTTTTTCCGCCATCAGCAGAATGGACTCTTTCAGGACTGGGCGGGGAGGTGGAGGTGCTCTTCGACGACCTCATGGTGCCGCATATTTTTGCCGGAAACGAGTTGGACGCCGTGCGTGTGCAGGGGTACCTGGTGGCCCGCGACCGCCTGTGGCAAATGGACATTTCCACGCGGAAGGCTGCCGGGCGGCTGTCGGAGGTGCTGGGCGAGCGCACCCTAGAGATCGACCGCATGACCCGACGCCAGGGCCTGGGCTGGGCGGCCGAGCGCGACCTGGCCTCCTGGCAGCAGGATGCGCGAGCCCGGGCGGTGATGGATGCTTTCACGCAAGGTGTCAACGCTTACATCGCGTCACTCCGCCCGGCCGATTACCCCATTGAATTCAAAATTATGGGCTATGCCCCCGAACCCTGGACGCCCCTGAAGTCGGCGCTCATGGCGGAAAGCATGGCCGAAACGCTGGTCCGCCGCGAATATGACCTGGCCTCCACCCAAACGCGCGACCTGCTGGGGCAGGAGGTGTATGATGCGCTATTCCCCGAGTGGAACCCCGAGCAGCAACCCATTGTGCCGGATCAGGGGCAGTGGGCCGGCTTGGCAGCAAACCCCGCGCCGCTGCGCGACACCCTGTTGGCTCCCCTAAGTCATGGGCAGCAAATGACGCGCCGCCGCCCAGGCGCGCCGGAGGATTACCAGGACGGCAGCAACAACTGGGCCGTATCCGGCGCCCGCACCCGCAGCGGCAAACCCATGCTGGCTAATGACCCCCACCTCACGCTCAACCTGCCCAGCATCTGGTACCAGATGCAGCTCCACACCCCGGCGTTCAATTGCTACGGCGTATCGTTGCCGGGGGTGCCGGGTGTCATCATAGGCTTTAATGAACACATGGCCTGGGGCATCACCAACGCCAGCCACGACGTGGCCGACTGGTACCGGATACAATGGAGCAACGACCAACGCACATCCTACCGCTACGACGGCGCCGACCGTCCCGTAACATACCGGGTGGAAACCATCGGCGTGAAGGGCCGGGCGCCGGTGCTGGACACCGTGACCTATACCGTTTGGGGCCCGGTGGTACATGAGCGCAACCTGGAACACCCGCTGCGGGACTGCGCTTTCCGATGGCTGGTGCACGACCAGTCGGCGCCTATGTACCCGCTCGTATTCCTGAACCTTGCTAAAAGCACCGGATGGGACGACTACCGACAGGCGATCGCTCCGTTCGATGTGCCCGCACAAAATATGGTTATGGCCACCCGCAGCGGCTCGATCGGCATCACGGTGCAAGGGCATTTCCCGCTTCGACGGCCCGGGCAGGGAAAATTTGTGCAGGACGGCAGCCAAAGCGAAAACGCCTGGCAAGGGCGGATACCGCAAGGCATGAATCCCGCCCTGAAAAATCCGGAGCAGGGATTTGTTTTCTCCGCCAACCAGCACTCCACGTCGCCAACCTATCCGTATTATTACCACGGCGATTTTGAGGACTTCCGCGGGCGACGGATCCACGAGCGACTCAACACCCTGCAGGGCGCTACCCTGGATACCCTGGCGGCCATGCAGCAGGACAATTTCAGCCGCAGGGCCGCCGACGCCCTGCCGGCCATGCTCCACTTGCTCGGCAGCCGGGCAACCGGGGAAGACCGGCAGATTGTCGACGTGCTGCACAACTGGAACTTCCGTTATGAGGCAGGCCAGCGGGCGCCCATCTTCTTCGAGTACTGGTTTGACGCGTGTTACAACGCCACCTGGGATGAGCTGCGCGCCGACGCCATCGGTTTTGAACCGCGATTGCCGGATTCGTGGCGGTTCATCGACATGCTCCGGCACGACACCCTGAATGTATTTTTCGACAACCGCGAAACACCCCCGAAAGAAACAGCCGGCGATATCGTGCGCGCAGCTTACGACAGCACCCTGGCGCACTTTGCCGCCAACCCGGATCTCCTGCTGTACACATGGGGGCAGTACCGGCCGGTTGAGATCAAGCACATGGGGCGCATCGACGGATTTGGGCGCACCCTCACCACTGTTGGTGGGCACGGCAGCGCCCCCAATGCCCAAAAAGACACGCACGGACCCTCCTGGCGCATGCTGGTGGCGCTAGACGACAGCGTGTATGCGCGGGGTGTGTATCCGGGCGGACAATCGGGCAACCCCGGAAGCCCCTATTACGACAATATGGTGGATGCCTGGGCCGCAGGGCAATATTTCGACCTCCTGTTCCTGTCTTCTCCTTCCATCCCCACCACACGCGTACTGGGACGCGTTCGGCTAAAATCTCAAAAGTGACTTCCTTTCATGAAAAAGATAGCGTTTTCCGGTCTTTTTATCTTGTTTTGGGGAGCTGCCTCCTATCTGGGGCTGCCCTGGTGGAATACGGCGCTCGCCGGCTTACTCGCTGCGTGGCTTTTTCGGCTATCGCCGCGTTCAGGCTTCACCATCGGGTTTGTTGCCGGCTCCCTGTTGTGGTTGTCTGCTGCCCTGGTCGAACATATACCGAACGGCGGCATATTGGCCGCACGTGTCGGCGCCCTGTTTAAAGGGCTAAAGCCCTGGCAGCTGCTGGCTTTCACCGGTTTCCTGGGCGGGCTTTTGGGAGCTGCCGGCGGTTTGCTGGGTGGTCAATTGCGCGACATTTTCAAAAAACAATCCAATTTTTCAAAAAAAAATTGATTATATGGAAGTACAGTCCTATCTTTGCAGAAATCCATTTTCTCCGATCAGACCAGAACCCTAAAGAATAGTGTCCCTCTTGGGGACCGTCTTAATCTCCAACCACTTTTAAAGTACGGCAAAACCGGCAACCTGTTTCCAGGCGCCGGTTTTTGTTTTTTGATCATTACTCCAGGGTCAGTTCAAATTCCACTCTGCGGTTCAGCTCACGGCCTTTGGCGGTCGCGTTATCGGCAACGGGGCGGGTGTCGCCAAAACCGGCATACCGGAGCCGGGCGGGAGCGATGCCCTTGACGATGAGGTAGTCGTTGCAGGACTTTGCGCGTTCTTGCGACAATTTCAGGTTTTTCTCCGTGTTTCCGGTGTAGTCGGTGTGGCCGGATATCGACATTTTGTAATCCGGGTATTGTTGGAGAATAGCAAACACCTCGTCGAGCACGGTAAACGAGTTGCGGGTCAGCAGGGCGCTGCCTGTTTCGAACTGCACGTTTTTGGCGACATAGGCGAGTCGCTCTTTGGTTTCTTTTTTCACTTCGGGGCAGCCGAAGTTATCCATTGATCCAGGGGTAGTGGGGCATTTGTCTAGGTTGTCGGCCAGTCCGTCGCCATCGGTGTCGGGGCAACCGCCGAAGGGGCCCGGCAGATCGGGGCATTCGTCCTCTTCATCGGAAAATCCGTCGCCGTCTTTGTCTGCCTTTTGTGGGCACCCTTTATTGGAGGCTGGTCCGGCTTGGGTGGGGCAGGCATCGTCGTCGTCGGCAATGCCGTCGTTATCGGCGTCGGGGCATCCGTTGAGTCTTCCGGCGCGTGTTGGGCAGGGGTCGTCTTTATCGGGCACGCCGTCGCCGTCGGTGTCCGGGCATCCGGCGAACTCGGCCAGGCCGGGTTGATCGGGGCAGAGGTCGTTGACGTCGATCACGCCGTCGCCGTCGGTGTCGGGGCATCCGAGGGTGGTGGCCGGTCCGGCTGCGGTGGGGCATTGGTCAAAACTGTCGGGCGTGCCGTCGCCGTCGGTATCGGTTGGCGGCAGCACTTTGGGTTCCGATTTATGCAACAGGAACACGAATCCGACGCCGAGCTGGAGGTTGTCGCGCAGTTCCTCCTGTGCGATGCGCATTTCGATTTGCGTATTGATGAACGCGTACCGGGAAATGCGGAAATTGGCGCCAGCGCCGAAAGGGAACTGCATGTGTCCGTCCTGAAAATCTTCCAGAAAATAACCGATACCGCCGAAAGCGTAGGGCGAAATTTTGGCGTCGGGGTTCATGTTGCCGAGCTGTCCGACGAGGTCCGCGCTGCTGATCACCGTATTGCCGTCGACCCCGGGGATGTTGGCCAGGCCTAGTTTAAGAGGCACGCCGAGGTTGAGAAAAGGCGCAATATTTCGGAAATAACCGACCTCGAATCCCTGCCCGATGTGGAAATCTTCGTCATTCAGCGTTCCGAAATCGTTGAATACCAGTTTTGCATTTAAGGCGTTCGGGTGGTTTTTATTCTGGGCGAAAGTGGGCTGCAAAAAAATCAGTGTCAGGGCAAAAAGCAGGAGTGGAAGTTTTGTCATCATGATTCGGATTTAAAGATATCGAATGCATGAGCAAAAAGGATACCAATAACCGTATTCTGGTACTATGCGCCTTCTCTTGTTTCGTTTTTACCGGCTGCCGGGGATGCGTGTTCTTCTGTTTCCGTTCGAATCAGCTTGCCCGCCAGCCTGCGCGCTTCCTGTTTGGGACTTTTCCACCATTGCACGGCGTACACCGGTACGGCTTCGGCGCCGTGTTTGCGAAAATGGCGTACCACCCGTTGCTCCCATTCGAACGAGGGCATACCGGCGGGGGCAAGCACGCCGTCTTCAAGCAACACGTTCATGTGGGGCGCTTCTACGGCAAGGGGGGCCAATATGCCGGCGACTTTCACGTTGCGCCTCAGTCGGCCGGACTCATAATAGGGTTGCAGGGCGAAGCACACCTCTTCCATGAATTGTGATTCGGGAAAGCGGTTTTCTGCGTAGTGCAGCAGCGCTTTCATCTGCTGAAGTTGTTTTTGTGCGGCCTCGGCGTCGTTGTGCTGGATGAGGTCGGCGTAGGTGACGAGGTGGGAGAGCACGCAGGTTCCGAGATGCGATTTGTCGGCCGCCAGCACCGTGTGCAGCCCCGGCGGGATGGAATGCGCGATGAACATGCGTTGGGTTGCGCGGGTGAGCGCTACGTGCAATTGATTGAATCCCAGCGTGCTGTTCCAAAAGTGCAGGTGCTGGGTGAGCGCGCCGCGGGCGTCGGTGGTTCCGTGCGTCAGGGAGACCATGAGCACGTCGACGTGCTGGCCCTGCAATTCGGAGAATTGATATACGCCCAAACCGTTGAGGTGTAGTTGCTGGATTTTTTCCCAGCCCGGCATTTTTCGCTGTCGGATGCGGAGCAATTGTCCGGCGATGAGGTCGCGCTGGCTGATGGAGGCGCAGGCGATGCCCACGGCCGGGTAGGTTTTGGCGGGTGTTTGCTCGATGAGGTTGAGCCAGTCGATGATTTGGGCGGCCTCGGCGTCGTTGGTTTGGGTGGCCTCGTCGTAGCGGCCGCCGACGTTGGCGACGGTGGTCACTTCTGCTGCGTTCAGCCCGGTGGGGATGCGCTTGAATGGGGTGTTGAACGCGATTTGGTTGAAGAGCACCCACTCTTCGGGCGCATGGTGGTGCTGATACTCCAGTCGGACGACCGGGGCGTTCAGGCCGGAAGAAAACTCCAGGAGGTCGTCTTCGGCAAAGGGCGTCATATCCTGTTTGGGGTCGCCCAGCACCACGAGGTTTTTGGCCATTTGGAAGAGGTGGAAGCTTTCCTGTTTAGGGATGTTGTGCGCTTCGTCGACCAGCACCAGGTCGTAGGTGATGCCGGAGAACTGCACGACGTCAAGGGCCACGTCCGGCGTAACAAGCAAAACGGGCAACGTTTCGGTGAGTGCGTGCATGTGGTTGCGGAACAGCTCGTCGATCTTTTCGGCCGACGACAGGGTGCGGTTATTTTTACCGAACCAGGTCTTGTAGGCGGTGCTGTTGGCCGACTTGAGTTCACGCAGGGCCCTCACCTTGCGGTTTTGCCAATGTGCGCTGATCTGTTCGGGCAGGATGTTGTTGAGATGACGTATGCTGTCGTGGAAATTTTGGACGGTGTTTTCTTCCCACTCCAGTCCGGGTTGGTACTCATTCTGCAGCAGGTGGTGCAGGTACCAGCTTTCGAAGGCGCACTCCCAGTCGTTGGGTTTGATTTTGCACAACGCGCGCACCACCTTTTGTTCGGTGGGTTTGAGCCCCAGCCAGTGTTTTTGCCAGATGTAAAAATCCGGGTAATCGCGCAGGTAAAAGCGGGTGTCTTCCAGCCGGGCGATCATCTCTTCCAGAAACTCCTGGCGTTTGGGGATGGTGAGCATTTCGTGACGGAGCGGGGCATCGTACAGACCGGAGGTGTTGAACTCTTCGAGAAACACGTCCATGGCGTATTCGAGCTCTTTGATCTGCTCGCCGAAGTCCAGATCGCCGTGAATGCTCTTGGCATTCAGGCGCCGGACCTCCTCGCGCACGAGGGCCGGGATGCGCCGGCGCCAAAGGCGGAGGGAGGCTTCCAGGTCTTTGGTCAGTTCGGCCACTTTTTTGATGTTGCGGGCGTCGAACCCGGCGGGTATGTCGAATTCGAAGTACTTGTACTGCTGGTGCGTTTTGCGCAGGGTGTCGAAGTCGGATACCAGTTTTTCCTTGGCCTGAACAATCGTTTTGTAACGTTCAGAGAATACGCCGTATAGTTTTTCGGTGACAGAGGCCGGTTTTTCAAAATCGACACCGAAGCGGTGTTGCCCGTCCTCAAACGCGTCGCGAATGCGTTTGATCAGGGTCGACAGATCGGTAAAATGTTGTTCGAAGTGTTCGAGGAGGGCTTCGGTGTAATCGTTGGTTTTGGCAATGTACCGATGGAATACCTGGGTAGCTTTTTGCAGGAGCAGTTCCACCTGATTTTCGGTCCACTTCAGTCCGGCGACGGTCTCGTGCTCGAGGAACACGGTGCTGTTCAGGTTCGACAGCGGGTGCTGCAGGGTGGGGAAGCGCTCGAACAGGGGGCGGCTGGTGCGGATGGCTTTGGTGATGCGTTCGAACTCATCGAGGTTGAACGCGAAATCTGCCGGGTTGAGCTGACTGACGAGCAGTTCTTTGCCTTCGCGGCGGTTGGCGTGCAGAAAGCGGCCGACGAGGGCGGAGAAGTGCTGGTCTCCGAAGATAGGTGTGTGCAACTCTTCCCAGGCGTTATCGAGCTTGCGTTGTTCGCGCAGGGCCTTGTTGAGCAGCGTTTTGTAGCTATCGTCGTCCAGGCGGGCGAGGGTTTTGTTGTCGGCGGCGGCGCGCAGCATATCCGCCAGCATGAGGTGGTCGCTGTGCAAATCGCGCAGGATGAACGACAGGTCGCCGAACCCTTTTTCAATCACGAACTTTTGGGCACGGCGCAGGGCGTTGATGCTTTTAGACACCACCAGGCATTTCTTGCCGTTGGAGAGCGCGTTGATGATGAGTGCCGATATAAGATAGGTCTTTCCCGAGCCCGATGCGCCAACCACAGCAGTGAGGGCATTGCGTTGCGTAGCGACGAGGGCGCTTCGTTGGGAAGGGTCCAGTGCAAGCAAAGAAAAGGCGTGTTTCCACTCCACGTCGCCGGCCAGGTTGGGCGCCACCACAGGCGGCTCGGTGAGCGTGGTACGGGGCAGGGTGGGGAAGATGCCGGCCACGGCCGACCAGCGTACGCGTCCGCGTTCCGACAGCGAGGGTTGGGCCGGAAAGGGCTGGATGCCGAGCGGCAGCCCTTCTGTTTCGAAGTTCAGCATGCGCTGCACCTGTTCGGCAAAATCGAGCAACTGCCGGGCGTTCAGGTTTTGCCCTTCGGCGAGCAGTTGAGCCCGCTTGCTATACTCGGTGGCATGGTGCCGGTCGATGAGGTGCAGCAGCGGGTAGTTGGGCAACACGCGATGGCGTTCGTGACGCACCACACTCCATTTTTCCGGATGCTGGGCGTCGGGTTCCAGGTTCACCTGATACACCCACAGCGGAGCGGTTACGGGCGTGTTGCCGATGGTGCCCTCAATCATGGGGTAGCCGATGCCCAGGTTGCGTGTGCCGAACACCTTTTCGCGGTTGCGGGCTTCGAAAAAAAAGTGGTTGATCCACCCGGCCGACTGGTGGGCAGTGGTCAACTCCAGGGTGAAGGGCTTGTTGTCGGGAAGCACCTTGATGCAACGAACGGCAAAATCGGCATCGTCATTCAACGCAAACAGGTCGGCCACATCCGGCGGGGTAGGGGAGGCGTTCAGCCATAACAGGGCTCCCCCGCTGTATTCAGCAGAGGCGCTTTTCGCTACAGCCCCCGGTTCGTTTATGGTGAAGGTCGTTTTCAACAGGTGGTCTTCCATACCTAAGCACAAGATTAGCCTGCAAAAGAACAGCATTTTTTCCAGCAAACCCAGTTTGCAGCCGGGCTTTATTAAAGAAAAAAAACGATGTTTGAAATTTAGGTAAAACGGATGTATCTTTGCGGCCGGCGCCGGGCGACCAGCTCCTGCAAAACTCCCCCAGGGCGGAAACGCAGCAAGGGTATGTAGTCGTAGCGGTGTGTCTGGCGCTTTTTTCTTTTTTTCATTCCCCCTTTCCACTATGCAGTTTTTCATCGACACCGCCAACCTCGACCACATCCGCGAGGCGGCAGAACTCGGCATTCTCGACGGCGTGACCACCAACCCGTCCCTCATGGCCAAGGAAGGCATCACTGGCGAGGCCAACATCCTCAAACACTACCGGGCAATTTGTGAAATTGTGGGCGACGGGCGCGACGTGAGCGCAGAGGTGATCGCCACCGACTTCAAAGGAATGGTGGAAGAGGGCAAAAAATTGTCGGACCTGCACGACAACATCGTGGTCAAGGTGCCCATGATCCCCGAAGGCATCAAAGCCATTGCCTACTTCACCGAAGCGGGCATCAAAACCAACTGCACCCTGGTGTTCTCTGCCGGGCAGGCCATCCTGGCCGCCAAAGCCGGCGCTACCTACGTGTCGCCGTTCATCGGCCGCATCGACGACATCAGCTGGGATGGGATGGCCCTCATCAAGGAAATTTTCGACATCTACACCGTCACCGGCTACGAAACCGCCATTCTGGCCGCCAGCATCCGAAATCCCCTGCACATCGTTCAGGCCGCCAAAAACGGCGCCGACGTGGTTACCTGCCCCCTGCCGGCCATCATGGGCCTGTTCAACCACCCGCTTACAGACATCGGGCTGGCCAAATTTCTGGCAGACCACCAGAAGGGAAACGGGTGATTCGAATGCGGAATGTGGAATGTGGAATGCGGAATGCAAGGGCTCTTGGTTGCAACTTGCTGTCAGACAGGTAAGTTTTAAAAAAAGCTGTGTGTCTACTTTTGTGAGAAGCTCCAGCGGAATATATTTTCGCTTGGTTGCACGTTGAAACCAAGCGTTGCGGCATTCCGCATTCCGCATTCCAAATTCCCCTACCTTCACCCCTATGAACCGCCGACTCCCCGCCGAATGGGAACCGCAGAGCGCCGTACAGCTCACCTTCCCCCACGCAGGCACCGATTGGGCCGACATGCTCGACGAGGTGCTGCCCGTTTTTGTTGAAATTGCGGAGACCCTCGCCCGCTTCGAACGGGTATTGATCGTTTGCAGCCATGCCGCCGACACCCGGCAACTGCTTCGGAACATCCCGGAAGAACGCCTGCTGCTGGTGGAACTGCCCAGCAACGACACCTGGGCGCGCGACCATGGCGGCATCACCGTCCTGGAAAATGGGCAGCCCCTGATCCTGGACTTTGTCTTCAACGGCTGGGGACTCAAATTCCCCGCAGACAAAGACAACCTGATCACCGGCGAGCTGAGTCGCCGCCGCGTTTTCCGTGCCCCTTGTGTGCCCGGCGGACTCGCCCTCGAAGGCGGCGGCATCGAATCCGACGGGCAGGGCACGCTGCTCACCACTGCCGAATGCCTGCTCTCTCCAAACCGGAACCCACACCTGAACCAGTTGCAGACGGAGGAAGCACTTAAAACCCTTTTTGGCCTGAACCGGGTGCTCTGGTTGCATCATGGATTTCTCGAAGGCGACGACACCGATTCCCACATCGATACCCTTGCGCGGTTCTGCTCCCCCGATACCATCGCCTACGTGCAGTGCGACGACCCCCAAGACCCGCATTTTGAGGCCCTGCAACAAATGGAGACAGAACTCCGCGCTTTTACGCAGGCCGACGGCCGACCGTACCGGCTGGTGCCACTCCCCTGGCCCGATGCCTGCTTCGCTGCCGACGGGCACCGGCTGCCGGCTACCTACGCCAATTTCCTGATCGTCAACGGCGCCGTGCTCGTGCCGCTGTACCGCGTAGCGCAGGATGAAGCCGCCATGCGCATTTTCGAGGCAGTATTCCCAGATCGGGAAGTGATCGGGATCGATTGCCGGCCTCTGATCGAACAGCATGGTTCGCTGCACTGCATCACCATGCAATACCCGTCGGGGGTAGTCGGCTGATACTTACCACCTCGCCACCAGGGCAAACGGCTTTTTTATCCGCTCCACGTCGCCCTGTGGGTCAAACAATTCAAAGTACAGGATGTAGATGCCGGGTCGGGCGAGGGTGCCCTCGTCCGTGTCGCCGTCCCACCGCAGCGTGCCCGAGGTGCCCAACAGGGTCTGGCGCTGGAGGCGCCGGATGGGCTGGCCGCCCGACTCGAAGATCACCGCCTCCCCACTGTAACCGGTGGAGGGCAGGTCGTACTGTATTTCCAGAAAATCTTCAAATCCATCGCTGTCCGGAGAGAGGCGCTGGTTGAGGAGGCGCACTTTGTCGCTGCCGCCGGTTGCCAGCGGATTTTCCGCCTGGGAGTTGGGCAGGGTAGGGGTGCCCGGCGCTCCGGTGACGAGAGCGGAGGCGGACGTCCAGTTGGCGGCCGCGTTGGTCGGGTCGTCGGTCCGGATGCGCTCCAGGGCAACGCCTTCCCGATCGGCAACGCTGTAAACGGCGTTGTGGTAGTCTTCGTCGTAATCGAACGAATCGAGGGTGATGCTCACCCCGGCGCCGGTCCAGATGATCGTAACGTTTCCGGTCTTGTCGTCGAGCGTGGGGAAGTCCATGTCGATCACGTTCAGGGGCTCGATGTTGCGGTAGCGCGTGCGCGTATCCTCCGCGTCGGCGCTCAGCACCATGTACTGTCCCGGCAGGAACAACCTTTGCAGATCAACCGGTTTGACAACGGTGAGCGTGTCGAGCAGCTCGGCGAGGTAGAACGCCTGAAGGTTGAACGTTTTGTTGCTTCGGTTGAACATTTCCAGGTACCGCGCGCCGCCGCTAGCCGGGTTGAACATCACTTCGTTGATTACCACGTCGAGCGGCGCCGGGTCGGTTGGCAGTCCGATGGTGGCCGATCCGTTGGTCACGCCGTTTCCACTGCAATCCTGCACCGCGCCGGAGATGGCGAGCTGGTATAAGGCGCCCGCCTGCAAGGGCGCGTCGAGGTACAGGGTCACGTACGTGAGGTTGATGTCGTCGGGCACGGCGTCTGCCACGGTGATGCCGGGCGACACCGAGTAGGCCGATGGGTCGGCGGCGGTGGCTGCATCGATCCCTTCGGAAAATTGCAGTTCCAGCGTCTGCGCGTCGGTAGGAAATGCATCGATCAGGAAGGGCGCCGTGGTGTCGGGCGCGTCCGAAAACGAGGCGTTCAGGCGTCCGGGGGTGCCGCCGGGCAGCACGGGGCACGACTGCCAGTTGTCGCGGCCCAGGCAGGGCAGTCCGGGGTTGATGCGCTCCAGAGACCAGCCGCCGTCGCGCTTGCCCGTTTCGGCGTGCCAGTTGACGTTGTAGGCGACCCGTTCGATGCGCTCCCCGTCGGTCAGCCGCTCCAGGATCAGGAAGTCGGTGCTGTTGTTCAGGGAGGGCAGGTTGAACGCCAGCAGGTTTTGGGCCAGTCCGGCGAGGGCGGCTGCGCCGTCGGGCGAGGTGAGCGTCACGTACTCGCCCGGCGCGAGCAGGTAGTCGGGCAGGGTGGCGGGGTCGCTGGTTTCGTCGCGGAAGGTCAAGCTGCTCAGGTTGAACAGTTTGTTGGAGCGGTTGTACAATTCAATCCACTCGTATTCCGGAAGTCCGACGTTGGGGCCCGGGTCGGACATGAATTCTGTCACGATCACGTCGAACAACGCCGGAACGTCGGGCAGCACCACGGTAACCGGCGGCCCGGCGGCGCCGTTTCCACTGCAATCCTGCACGCTTGCCGCAACGGTCAGTTGGTAAAAAACGCCGGTTTGCAGGGGTGCGTCGAGTGTGAGCGTCACCTGCGTCAGGTTGTCAGGGTCCGGCGTAGCCGAGGTGATTCCGATGGCGGGCGACAGGCTGTACGCGGCCGGATTGATGGCCGTAGCGGCGTCCAGCTCTTCGGAGAAGTTGAGCAGCAAAGTCTGCCCCCCTTGGGTGAACGCGTCGAGCAGTTGGGGCGCCTGCGTGTCCGGCGTATTGTCGAGCGAAGCGTTGGCTGCTCCCGGGGTGCCGCCGGGCGGAACAGGGCAGGATTGCCAGTTGTCCTTTCCTTTGCACACCAGATTCGGGTTGATGCGCTCCAGGGTCCAGCCGCCCTGAATTTTGAGGGTGTCGGTGTGCCAGATTGAGGCGAAGGCGACGCGGTCGATGCGCAGGTTGTCTGCCGCGCGTTCGAGGATGATCTCATCGGCATCGTTGTTCAGCGAAGGCAGGGCGATGGACAGCACGGTATCGGCGGCGAACGGCCGAAGAACACCGGCGCCCGCAGCTGTGGTCAGCACCACGTGTGTTCCCGGCGCCATCACGTAATCGGGCAGGGGTATTGGCGCGCTGGTGGCGTCGCGCAGGGTGAGGCTGTTGGCGTTGATGAATCTGGAGGAGCGATTGTACAGTTCGACCCATTCGACCTCGGGCAGGCCGGCCGAAGGCGAAGGGTCGGCCATAAACTCGTTCACCAGCACGTCGTACGGCTCTGCCTGGTCGGGCTGGAAAAAGAAAAATGTCTGCTGTTGGGCAGGCGCCGCATTTCCGGCTGCGTCCTGGACTTGTGTGGCAGTCACGGTGTAATTCTGGCCGCTACTCAGCGCAGCGGGGAGGGTCAGCAGCACCGTCACCCCGTCAGGCTGCAAGGTGGCTGTCGCTGGCGCTCCAATGCCCGAAATGTCGTAAAAGGCCGTGTTTTGACTGGAAACCGAATCCAATGCTTCATTAAAAAGAACCGAAACGGTGGTGGCGTCCAGGGCCATCGCACTAAGCAGTACAGGAGGTGTGTTGTCCGGAATGTCTTCCTCGATAAGGATGTTGTCGAAAAAAAACTGATCCACCCGCGAAGCGGTGTACACACAATAAAAGCCGAAGTACAGGTCGATACCGGCGGGGTAGGTGGGGTCGGTCACCTCAAACTGGAAGACCGGTGCGCCGGAAACCGTGGCCATATCTACCGACCAGGTTCCATTTTTATCCCGGACGGCAAAAACGGTCTGGTCAACCGAATTGGCCACCGCACCCGGCACGCCTGTGGCGAGGAGCGTGGCGGCACCGGCATCCTGGCGGAAAAACCGCAGCGCGTCGTTTGACCCGTTTTCGCCGATCTCGAAAAAATAACCGTTTCCGCTGCTTAAATCGGCCGTCGTAGCCATCAGGTAAATGCGCACGCGGTTGGTGGCCGAAGGGGCGAAAGGCATGCGCACGTCGAATCGCCAGCGCGCACTGTCGGGAATGTTGCCTCGTGTCGCCAGGAAGGAAGTACCGGCTGCCGATGCGTTGAGCTGAAGCTCCAGGGCCGGGTTGACGACAAACTGGGTGACCGAGCCCTCCCAGGTCGGATTCAGCAGGAAATCACCGTCGGAAAAATCATCGGCGATCTGAGCCGACAGGATGACCGGGAACAAGGACAGGACAAAGGCTAAAAGACGCATAACAACCAGTTTACGTTTACCGGAGGTAAGATACGGAGATTGTAAGATGCCAGATGCCGGCGGGGGGCGGTGTTGATGAAAAAAAAAGAGCCACCCCGGTATGGGATGGCTCCTGGGTTGTTGTGATGTTTTCTCTATTGCTGAACGGTGAATCGAGTGGCGAACAAGCCGCCTTCTGTTTTTACCGTCAGGTTATACACGCCGTTTTGAAGCGTTTGAACGTTGATGTTCTCTTTCGTTCCGCTCAGGCGGCCGCGTTGCACGAGCCGGCCTTCGGTGTCAAAAATCTCGTAATCGCCTGCCGGTTGTTGCGTCAGTTCGATGGTGATCAGGCCGGAAGTCGGGTTCGGGTACAGGCGTACCACGTCGTTTCCGGGTTCGTACGTGCCGATGATGCCGGTGCGCACCAGCGTCAGGCCAAATGCCTGGCTCGAGATGCGGCTGAATTGTCCCACTTCCGCCTTCACCAGCCACGTGACGGTTGCAGAACCGCCTACGGGCAGTCCCGCGCTCTCCAGAATTTGGTCCAGTGCAAGCGCGGTAAAGGTCAGGGTTGTAGCGGAGCCGCCGTTGTCGGCTGGGAACGCTGCCAGGGGGGCGATAATGGCGGTTAAGCTGTCGAAGCCTGCCTGCCAGGTGTAACGAATCGGGCCGTTGGCAGCGGTGGTCGTCGGCTGCCAGGTGATCTGGATTTGCGTGTTCGGGTTGCCGCCTACGGGCACGGTACTGTTGTTGGTCGGCGTCAGCAGGTTAAACGGCTGGATCTGCGCGTCGCGAACCAGTTTGAGGGTGTACACGTCGTCGGCAAACAGGGTGTCGCGGTTGTCAAAAGCAAAAGCGCGCACGGTCCAGATGATCTCGGTGGAGTCGCCGGCCGGCAGGCCGAAGCCTGCGAGGATGCCGTCGATGGTCGAGGGTGTCTGGGTCAGCGTGGTGTCGCGGCCCGAGTCATTGGCTTGGGAGATCAGGATGGGTGCACTGAAGTTGCCGCCCGGAAAGTCGGCCACCCATTCGTAATTGCTTGCGTTTTCCGCCTGCTCCCAGGAGATGGTTACCGGCACGATGTCCAGGGGACTCGTCACGAGGCGGAGGTTATCCGGCGGGGTCAACAATCCGAAGTTGCCGATCGGGAAAATGCCTTCCTTGCGTCGGTTAAGCTGCTGAATGCGCTGATCCTGCTCCACCGGCGTGTCGTCCACATCGTAAGCCGATGCTGCATCCGGGTGGAAGGTAAGCAGGTACTCGGCGAACGCGTCTTGCTCGGAGCCGGGCACGGTGAAGGTGGCCTGTCCGGGGATGGCGGCGAGTACGGTGTCGAGGTCAACGCGGTTTTTACCCAGTGCCGGGAAGGGGTAGCTGTCGCCACCGCCGGCGAGGAAGTTGAGTGTCACGATTCGGATCACGCGTCCGGTGTCGCCGAAGACCTCACCGTCTTTGACGAGGGTGTCCAGGGTGTTGCCCAGGTCGTCGGTGATGACGGCGGAGCGCAGGCGGTCGCCGGCGGGCAGTGCGGGGTCGAAGCTGAACTGGACGCCGCCCACCTGGGGGAACTGTCCGGGTGTGATGCCGGGGGCCGTGGCGCGCACGCCGTGCTCAAGGACGGCGGCGAGGCCTGCTGCGGAGAGCTCGAGTACCGAGAGGCGGTTGTTGAATCGCAGGGAGTTTTCCAGGTCGAGCTGGCTGATGTC
>JBGSTG010000061.1:0-8734 GCA_041736625.1 Saprospiraceae bacterium
GGCGGCATTGGCACGACCGCCATCCAGGTCGCCAGCCGTCTGGGCGCGCGCGTGTTCACGACCGAAGGCGGGCGCGAGAAATGCGAAGCCCTGGCGCGCCTGGGCGCGGAGCGCGCCATCGACTACACCACCGAGAACTTCGTCGGCGTGCTCAAGGAGGCGACCGGAGGCAAGGGCGCCGACGTGATCCTGGACATTGTCGGCGGCGACTACGTCGCGAAGAACATCGCCTGCCTCAACCGCGACGGCCGGCTGGTGAACATCGCCTTCCGCAAGGGCGCCAAGGTCGAGATCGACCTGATGCCGGTGATGCTGAAACGTCTGACCCTGACCGGCTCGACGTTGCGCGTCCAGTCGTTGGCCCGCAAGGCCGAGATCGCCGCTGCGCTCGAGGACCGGATCTGGCCGTTGATCGCCAAGGGAGACATTCGCCCGGTCATCCACCGGACGCTGCCGCTGGCCGAGGCCGCCGAGGCGCATCGGATCATGGAGTCCTCGGCCCACCTCGGCAAGATCATGTTGGCCGTCAACCCGCTTTAACCGTGAACGCGCGGCGGTTATACCTATGTTACGGACCAATCTTCATTTGCACCGTTCGCCGCGACCGACGCTCGAGGCGGGGGACGGCCGCTTAACGTCAAAGGACCTGGTATTGATGTCACGGCCGCTTATGCCCAAGGCAACCGCCGTATGGCTTGTCGAGAATACCGCGCTTACCTTCGATCAAATCGCGGAATTCTGCGAGATGCACCCGCTCGAGGTGCAGGCGATCGCCGACGGCGAGGTCGCCATCGGCATGCAGGGCCGCGATCCGTTGGCCGCCGGCGAATTGAGCCAGGATGAAATCGATCGCTGCGTCGCTGACTCGACCCTGCGCCTCAAGCACACGGAAATGAACATCCCCCTGCCCGAGGCCCGGCCCAAGGGCGCGCGTTACACCCCGGTATCCAAGCGGCAGGATCGGCCCGACGCCATCGCCTGGTTGTTAAAAAACTACAGCGAGCTTTCCGATACCCAGGTGTGCAAGCTGGTCGGCACGACCAAGCCAACCATCGACAAGGTGCGCGAACGCACCCATTGGAACTCGGCCAACATCAAGCCGCGCAATCCCGTCAGCCTCGGCATCTGCAGCGAGCGGGAGCTGGAAAAAGAGGTCGATCTCGCCCGTGCCCGGATGGGGACCGTCCACGGAGCCTGAGCGCGGCGTCGACGCGGCCCAGACCCAAACCCGCCTACAGTCGGTCGAACTCGACGTCGGCGCACGACAGGCCGAGTTCGGCCAGCCCTTCTTCGAGCAGATCGCCAAGCAGGGGAACGCCGAGAAAGGAGTCCGGACGCAGAGCGTCGGGATTGTCCCGCGCCTCGGCGAGCGCGTCGTCCCACTCGTCGACATCGTAGTCGCCGCCGCCTACCCACGTCAGCGCCAGCAGTTCGGCGAGCTCGTCTTCGTTGAGGTTGGCGATGAGGCCGCGAATCTCTTCCGCGGTCGGGTCGTCGGGATAATCGAACAGGATCTCGCGTTCGTCGTCGTCGGCCGGGCTGCTCCCCGGTTCCGGGGTCTCGACCTCCATCTTGGCGTCGAATTCTCGCGCCTTGATGATGAGAAAGCAGATCTTTTGGTGGTCGATGGTCAATGTGGCCATGGGCCGCGCTCCTCAAGACCAGTCGGTGTGTGGCATGTCCCTGGCGCCACTCCGTGGCGCGCCGATTGACGATATCAGGCTCCGGCGTCGAACACGATGCCCTGCGCCAGCGGCAAATCGCGTGAGTAGTTAATGGTGTTGGTCGCCAGGCGCATGTAGGCGCGCCAGGCGTCGGAGCCGGCTTCGCGGCCGCCTCCGGTATCCTTCTCGCCGCCGAAGGCGCCGCCGATTTCGGCGCCCGAGGTGCCGATGTTCACATTGGCGATGCCGCAGTCGGAGCCGGCAGCGCCGAGGAAGCGTTCCGCCTCGCGCAGGTTGGTGGTCATGATGGCCGACGACAGGCCCTGGGGCACACCGTTCTGCAGGGCGATGGCCTCCTCGATGTCGCGGTACTTCAGCAGGTAGAGGATCGGCGCAAAGGTCTCGTGTTGCACGATGGGCCAGTGGTTTTCAGCTTCGGCGATGCAGGGTTTTACGTAGCAGCCGCTCTCGTAGCCGGGCCCTTCGAGCACGCCGCCTTCCACCACAAAGCGTCCGCCGGCCTTTTTGATCTCCTCGATGGCGTGCAGATACTGCTTCACGGCGTCCTGGTCGATGAGGGGGCCGACGTGGTTGTTCGGGTCCAGCGGGTCGCCGATGCGCAATTGTTTATAGGCGTTGGCCAGCGCATTTTTCACGTCGTTGTACAGGCTTTCGTGCACGATCAGCCTGCGCGTGGAGGTGCAGCGCTGTCCGCAAGTGCCCACGGCCCCGAACACGGCGCCGGTGAGCACCAGCTTGGTATCGGCCGACGGGCTGACGATGATGGCGTTGTTGCCGCCGAGTTCGAGCAGGCTGCGGCCCAGTCGGGCGGCCACTGCCTGACCCACGATCTTGCCCATGCGCACGCTGCCGGTGGCGCTCACGAGGGCCACGCGCGGGTCTTTGGTCATGAACTCGCCCACGCGGTAGTCGCCGTTGATGATGGCGCTGATGCCTTCGGGCAGGTTGTTGGCTTTGAGCACCTTGCGGAACAGGTTCTGACAGGCCACGGCGCAGAGCGGCACCTTTTCGGAAGCTTTCCACACGCATACGTCGCCGCACACCAGGGCGATCATGGCATTCCACGACCACACGGCCACCGGAAAGTTGAACGCCGAGATGATGCCCACGATGCCCAGCGGGTGCCACTGCTCGTACATGCGGTGGCCGGGGCGCTCGCTGTGCATGGTGAGTCCGTAGAGCTGGCGCGAGAGGCCCACGGCAAAGTCGCAGATGTCGATCATCTCCTGCACCTCGCCCCAGCCTTCCTGCAGGCTTTTGCCCATTTCGTACGACACGAGCCGGCCGAGCGGGTCCTTGTATTCGCGCAGGACTTCTCCGTACTGGCGCACGATCTCGCCGCGCTTGGGCGCCGGCATGCTGCGCCACACCGCAAAGGCCTCCTCGGCGCGGGCGATTACCTGTTCGTATTGGTCGCGCGTGGTGATGGTGACCGCGCCGATGAAGGCGCCATCCACCGGCGAGTGGCTTTGCAGCGAGCGGGCGCTGCCGCTCAGGTCGTTCAGGCCGGTGGAGGTACCGGCGTTTTTCTGTTTGAGGCCGAGTTTGCGGAGAAAGTCTTTGGGCTCCATGTAATTTTGGTGGTGGTTAGAGGGGCAAAGATACGGCAGGGCAACTCGTCCTACGCGTATATTCGTAGGACGAAGTGTCGGCGTGGCTCAAAGTCACAAAGCAGGTCAATCTTTCGGCTTCAGAACTGCTGCAATTAGCTCGACCACCGTTTCAAAGCCAAGTGCTTCGTCCAATTTCGTGCGTTTTAAGAAACCCGCCCAAAGTTGTTTTCGACTTGGGTCGCGAACAAAATCGAGGGAAAAGAGTGGATGGTCGGGATGCAGCGTAGTTTGCCGGTTTTGGAAAGTTTGGGCAACCGCCAATTCCAAGGTTGCCGGGTCATATCGCTTTTTAGAAAGCAATTGATAAACGTCGTAAAAATCCTTCATCCGGCTGTTCGATTCGGCAAGGTCAATCATCGCTTCAAACTTCTCAGCGATGATCGTTTCCGGTGAGTAGGCCTTGATTTCCGGGGCTGCCATGTCAAGCAAAGTGGGGTAAGTCATTTTGGTGGGCGACGGCGTGATCACATCGCCAAAACCGATGTCAATTT
This sequence comes from Saprospiraceae bacterium, assembly GCA_041736625.1. Lineage (GTDB taxonomy): Bacteria > Bacteroidota > Bacteroidia > Chitinophagales > Saprospiraceae > M3007. The sequence continues at coordinate 3,790 of JBGSTG010000061.1, forward strand.
TCATCACTTGCTTCATGTTGCCAAGCGAAACGGGTATTTTGATCCGCAGACCTGCGTAACGACGCTGTTCCATGATTTCCTCAACACTGATTTTTTCGGAATCGAATTGCACCCCGTCGTCCGGGAAAGCAACTTGGCATATTTCCCGGAAAATATCGGCGAACCGCGCCTTGTCCATGCGAATTTTCAGGGACAACAGATCAAGATCCAGCGTTGGGCGGCTCGTTTCGCGTTCGAGCGCGTACAACAAGGCGCCGCCTTTCAGACAAAAATGATCACCGTGCGCCGATTTCGACAGGCGAAACAGCTGGCGTTCCTGAAAATACCGGGTCAGGATGAGTTGGAAATCCCTTCCGGACCCTTTGGCGATGTTTCGCAGTTTGTCCTGGAGGGACGGAATTGAAATGCTCATAGCAACATAGTCAGATAAGGGTTCAACGTTCTTTCTACCCGTAATTGACGGGCGTATTCATGTAGTTTTGCCAAATCCCGGTCGGGGCGTCGCAGGTAGTTATTCAATACCTCTTTCAGCATGTCCATGCCGATTTTCCCGCGCAGGCGGCATATATCGCAGACGGTTTTCTCCGGATCGTAAACCTTAATGGTACTCCCGTCCAAATCGAAGGTCGTCACCCCCAATTGGAATGCGGTTTCCTCCCAAAAATACAATTTGACGGGTGGGTAATCGGGCAGCACATAGCGCGATTTTTTGGGCACTGCTACATGTTGTTCAGCAGGTACAAAATCGGACAGCCCATGCAAAAAACAAGCGGAAAAGAGACAAAAAATACCGTTTGGAATGCGTCTGGCGATTTCGATGCGCTCATCGTAAGGGTGCTGTGGAACACGATACATACCGCGCCCGATCTTCTCCAGGGCTCCTGACAAGGTCAATTGCCGAATCTGTTTGAAATTCAGTCCTGCATCCGTCAGGTCGGCTGCTTTCAGTATACCATTGTGCCGTTTGGCAAGTTCGGCGATATGGATATGCTGTATTTTCATGGACACAAAAATACGGCTAATTTTTTGAATAAGCCGTATTTTTATGTCCATTTTGTGCATAAAAACGACCTACCATCGGGGCAAAAGTAATTGTACTGGATGAAGCGCCTGCCATGGATTCGTCCTGCGAGTATATTCTGTCCATTACACACAAGTTCATTAAAATGATAGAGATGCCGAGGGCTGCCAGAATCTACAAATGCAGCACCTCTCCGTGGTGCTGCAAAGGTTATCGGAAACGACCTAAACAGAATGACCTCGGAGAGGTCAAACCTTTGTAGGATGGTGCATTATCAACGTTTTTGCGACCTCGGAGAGGTCGAGCATTTGTAAAAGCTAACCGCAACACCCTAGCGCTTAGCATAAGAAATCTTCACCTAAACACGCCGTCAATTCTCGACATGCTACGATTTCAATGAACTTGTGTGTAATGGACAGAGAGGACGAAGTGTCGGCGTGACTCAAAGTCACGCCGACACTGACGCCGAAAAAAAATTTCGACCGCCTACAGGCGGTCTGGTAAAAAAAACGCTCGTGGCTTCAAAAAATGCGTGCCGGGGGTCGTCCCTCCCCCCGACTCACATTTTTTTTGCCACGCGCTTTGCTCATAAGTAAAGCCGGAGTGGACTGCCAACTGACTACGGGACGAAGACCAGGCGGAAGCCAATATTGTTGCTGCGGTTGTCGGGGTTGCTCCCGCCGCGGTACGCCACCCGGCAGTCCCCCGGGTAGTAGCTCCAACCCCCGCCGCGGACAACACGGGCCGAGCCCTCTTCAGGCCCGGCATAGTCTTTTTCAGGGTTGCTCGGGTAATCACCGTACCAGTCCCAGCACCACTCCCACACGTTTCCACTCATGTGCAAGAGTCCTAACTGGTTTGGGCGTTTAGTGCCGTAAACGCCCCGGGTGCGCCGGATGCCGTCCGGGGCGGCAGCATTATTGAAATACCAGGCCACCTCGTCAATTTCGTTGCTGCCGGCGTACTCAAACCCATCTATCGCGCCCTGCTCGCCGCCCCGGGCTGAGTATTCCCACTCTGCCTCGGTAGGCAGGCGGTATCCTTTCGCACCGGCGCGTAAAATCACAGTATCGCCCTTTTTATTGTAAACCGGCGCCCACCCCAAACGCTCGCTCAGCCAGTTGGCATACTCAACGGCGTCATACCAATTGACGTTGACTACCGGGTTGTCTGCTGCACGCCCCCAGGAGGGCGAGTCCGGCAAAGGCCGTTGGGTGGCGATGCAAAACAAGTAAAACTGTTCCCAAGTAATCGGTGTGCGGGACATAGCAAAGGCGCTCACGGCGGCTGGTTGGGCTTCTTTGTCTTCGCCCATGTTAAATTGCCCTCCAGGCACGTCCACCATATCCGGGTAGTAGCGTATGCGCAGGGATTGCGCCAGCGACTCATCAAGGGTTGTCAGCAAGGCATGGACGGCATCGGCAAAAGCAGCTCCTTCCAGCGAAGCCAGGTGGCCGGCATCCGGAAGAGCGCCGCCTGTTTCGCCGAGACGGGCCAAGCAGTCCGACACAAGGGATCGGTTGGTGCCTTCGGCTTCGACAAAGGCGATTTCTGCAAGTACTTCAAGCAGTTCCCGATGCAGGCAGTCGAACCGGAGCGCTTCGGTTACCGATGCATAGGCTTGTTCATATTGCAGCGCATACAAGCGTTGCCGGGCCTCTTTCAGGTAAAAAGACGCAATACCCAGGCGCTGCTGTTTATCTCTCTCCTGCTCAGCCTGGTAATGCCGCTCCGCTTTTTCTACTTCCACGCGCCATGCATCGGGCAGGGTGTACATGCCGTTTTCGCCCTGGCGCAGGATATCCAGGTCCACCGGACTGAACGGGATTTCCTGTGCCGACCAGGCCGCAGCGCCCTTGCCGAATTTGCTCTCGAGGATCAATCGGGCACGCTGCCCTGGCGCCGGACTTTCCGTAAACAACCTGGCCACGGCAGGCGCCAGCGCATCGTGGGTTAGGCGGTAGCCCGACTGGTCGCCAACGGTCGTATCGCTCAACAGGTAGCTCCTCTGCAGCGCCTGGCAAAGTTCCTCTATTTCAGCGGCTGTCAGATGGCGGTAGCGCTGGGTCAGGGCGTCGAGCGATTGCTGGCCGGCCGTATTATCAGAGGTCACGAATTCGCGGAGCAGATCAAGCACCAGGCCGCTGTCCAGCGCTTCCGCGCGGCCATTGCGCAGCGTTTCCAACTGGGTTTGCAGCAGTTCAGTGGCAGACCGCCTGCGGTGCTGTTGGTACAGCGCCCAGGAAAACGCCACTTGTGGCCCCTGCGGCTCCAGTTCATCCCACATTTTTCGCAGCACAAACTGGAGCAGCGGGGCGGCATTGGAGCGACTGTCTTCGGGCGCACACATGTCCTCGGCAATGCGGGCCGGCAGGTTTTCGTCGCCCGGAGCGAAGGAAAGGTCTTTGAATTCGTTTTTCAGCGGACTCTCTGGGATGGCGGCCACAGCCCGGCGAAGACCGTCACGGTCCATGACATTCAGGCGGTATTCCAGGTAACGGACATCCTTCAGTATTTCCCTGACGGGCGCCAGGTAGTCTTCCCTGAATCCCAGCAGCAGGCGCACTTGCGGATGAGCGTTGAGCAGACTGCTCATCAGGCCGGGAAATTCCGCCTGTTCCTCTTCCATGCGTTTCCCGTCGAGTGGGTGGGTGAACATTTCCTCCAACTGGTCCAGGATGAGCAGGGGCCGTACCTCAGGTGGCAGGTTTTTGAGTATTTCCAGGTATTGCCCGGCAATGCCGGTAGCCGTGCCGTCGCGGGTGCGGCGGCGGTATTCTGGCATCCAGCCTTGTCGGATTAGTCGAGGTGTCAGGCCGGCGTGCAATAGGGAAGATTTGCCTGCGCCGGACTGACCATAAAAAAGTACTACCCGGGTGTAAGGAGAGCAAAGTTTGGCCTTGTATAACTCGGCGATTTCCATTTCCCGGCCGAAGAAGATACGGGCATCAGATTCTTCAAACCAGGTAAGGCCTTTGTAAGGCAGACGGGGCAGTGGCAGTGAGTCCGGCAGCGGGAGGTCTTCCAACGGATCTAGGAGAGCAGGAGCGGGGGCATTAATTCGAGGGTGAACGTGCTGTTCGATTACGCTCAATAACGGTGCCAAGTCAGCATCCCAAGCCGCCTCGCGCAGGCGCTGTGGCTGGCAGTCTTCAAGCGCTTGCAAAGTATCCGGCAGGCAATCCGGAGGCGGCAGTAATAATTCTTGTCCGAACAGAACTGGGATCAAAACCTTGCCAGCTTGTAAAGCACAGGTTACTTCTTTCCTAACCCAATCATCGGCATTGTCAATCCGGCGTTTGCCATATTGGCCTACTCCGAGCCATTTATCCCCGTTTTTGTACAACATCAATACGACTTTCGCCTGCTGCACCTTTTCCTCCAGTTCCTTGGGCCATTTCATGCCGGCCTGCAGGCTTTTTTTGTCGTAAAAAACGGTGTCTGCCCCGAAATAGGTTTCCAATGACTGGTGTAGCCTGCCTGCCTGTGTCAGGGTGTCGTCAATTCGGTAACTGATGAAGATATCGTAGGGCATAGGCCGGTAAATATAGGGTAATATATCGTTTTAGAAAAAAACACCCGGAACCCTCGAAGCGGCTATCCCACACGCCCTACCGGCGCCGGGTGTCTTACTACTATTCGCCTTATCCCGAGAGACAAGGACAGGGTCATGCATCTGTTCAGCGGCAGCCATCCGGCTTTACTTATGAGCTACGGGACGAAGACCAGGCGGAAGCCAATATTGTTGTTGCGGTTGTCGGGGTTGTTCCTGTTGCGGTTCGCCACCCGGCAGTTCTCCGGGTTGTTGTTCCAACTCCCGCCGCGGACAACACGGTTCGAGCCCTCGATGCATGCCCTTTTTCTTTTTCATAGTGTCGGCGTGACTCAAAGTCACGCCGACACGGGAAATGGTATTTTCGGCGG
>JBGSTG010000091.1:0-37511 GCA_041736625.1 Saprospiraceae bacterium
TAAAGCAATCAAAGTACTTACACGTCATCCACTACCCCGACGAGCCCGGCGCGGCCTGTCAATTCGAGCAGCACGGCATCCAGCTGCCTGCGCGCAACTCCAACTCGGTGCCCAACTTCCCGTATTTCCGCCTCGGCCCCCTCGACGGCTCCCCCTGCGACACCTTAGGCCTCAACAACCACCCCCGCGCTTTTTACCGCTACCAGCAGGATACGCTTGACCCCCTCTTGGTGGAGTTCCGCGACCTGTCGCACTACGAACCCGCCACCTGGCGCTGGGACTTCGGCGACGGCTCGCCCGCATCGGCCCAACGACACCCCTGGCACACCTTCCCCGGGCCCGACGTGTACGACGTGTGCCTGACCGTGAGCAATGTCAACGGTACGGACACCCACTGCAAAAAATTGTACCTCGGCGTATCGGCCCAGGATAACCCCGTGCTGCAATCGCAGATCACGGTGTCGCCCAACCCGTTTGCCAACCGGCTCTCGGTGGCCCTGAACGCGTCGCTGCGCAGTCCGGTGTTCCGCTTGTCCGACGCTGCCGGGCGTCTGGTGCTGGAGGAGCGGCTGGTATTGGGCATCAATGAACTGGAAACGGTGGGTCTGCCCGCAGGTCTGTATTTCTGGCGCGTAGAGGCCAATGGCGAGGTGGTGAAGGCCGGGAAGGTGGTGGCTGTGGAGTGAGGGCGGAATGCGGAATGCGGAATTTGTGGGCTCTTGGGTTTGCGGAAATTCGTATTGTGAGTTCACGTTGTCCATTACACACAAGTTCATTGAAATGGTAGCAGCGTTCACTCGTAGGACGAATTTCCCCCCTCACCAGATCTTCCCCGGGTTCAGCACCCCTGCCGGATCAAACACCGCCTTGATGCCCCGCATCAGCCGCAGTTGGGCCTCGTCGAAAAACACGTCCAGATACGGCCGCTGCACGTACCCTACCCCGTGCTCGCCGGACAGGGTGCCGCCCAGCGACTTCACCAGGGTGAAAATTTCGCGGATGCCCCAGGGCACGTCTTCCTGCCACTGTTTTTCGGACAGGTCTCCGCGCAGGATGTTCACGTGCAGGTTGCCGTCGCCGGCATGTCCGTAACACACCGATTCAAAGCCGTAAACCGCACCGATTTCCTTGACGCCCCGGAGCAACTGCGGCAGTTCGGCGCGCGGCACCACCGTATCTTCCTCCTTGTACACGGAGTTTTTCTTTACTGCGTGGGCCACGTTTCGGCGCATGCGCCACAGATCGGCCTTGGTGGCCTCATCGTCGGCAAAAAGCACCTCGCCGCAGCCAAACCGGTCGAGGACGGCCTGAATTTTGGCACAGTCGGCGTACAGGCTGTCCGGGTGAAACCCGTCCACTTCGATCAGCAAGTGCGCCTGCACGTCGGACGGCACTTCAATGGCCACATCGCCGAGGTACCGCAGCACCCAGTCGATGGCGTTGCGCTCCATGAACTCCAGCCCGCTCGGCGTAACGCCCGCCTGAAAGATGGCCGCCACGGCTGCGCAGGCGCTGTCGGCCGTGTAAAAAGGCGCCAGCAACACAAGGTTGTGCGTGGGGTGGGGTTGCAGTTTGAGCACCAGCTGGGTGATGACGCCCAGGGTGCCTTCGCTGCCCACCATCAGCTGCGTGAGGTTGTACCCGGTGGAATTCTTGAGCGTATTGGCGCCGGTCCAGATCACCTCGCCCGTGGGCAGCACCACCTGCAGGTTGAGCACGTGGTCTTTCACCACACCGTACTTGACCGCCTTGGGGCCGCCGGCGTTGGTGCCTGCATTTCCGCCGATAAAGCTCCAGCCCCGGCTCGACGGGTCGGGCGGGTAAAACAGCCCTTTTTCCCGAACCGCTTGTTGCAACACCTCCGTAACAACGCCCGGCTCCACACGGACCTGCGCGTTGCGCTCATCGATCTCCAGAATACGGTCGAAACGCCGCATGTGCACCACCAGCCCGCCGTGCACCGGCAACGCGCCGCCGGCAAGTCCGGAGCCGCCGCCCCGCACCGTCACCGGTATGCGCTCGCGGCTGCACAAGGCCATCAGGGCGGCAACTTCGGCAGTGTTGGCCGGCGCGGCCACCGCCTCGGGCAAAAAAAGCAAGTCCTCCGTCTCGTCGTGTCCGCTATCCCGCAGGACTGCTTCAGACTGGGAAAAGTGCTGTTCACCGACTATGGCGCGTATTTCGGCGGCAACAGACGGCGTAATGGGGTTAAAGGGCGTACCTTTGTCGGCAATGTTCATGGCTGTCCAAATTCTTGTTTAAACCTGTCCTTCCTGGCCAGAAACACAAAAACACATGAGATCAGTTTTGTTCGCCACTTTATTATTGTGCCTTGCGGCCGAAGCGCAAGGGCAGGTCGGAGAGCTTCCCAAGGAAAAAATGAACCAACCGCCCCGGCAGGAGGAAAAACAGGCCTACAAAGGTAGCGCAATTATGTTCCACCTGGGCTTCGGCGTTCAGACGCCGGGGGGCGACCTGGCGGACCGCTTCGGCAACAACGGGCTCCTCGGCGGCGGCGTGGAATACATGTCGCAGTCCAACTGGCTCTTCGGCGTAGAAGGGCACTACCTGTTCGGGTCGGACGTCAAGGAAGACCCTCTGGCCATCCTGCGCAACGAATACGGACAGATCATCGGCAACGACCGCCTGGCGGCAGAAGTGTATTCGCGGGAGCGCGGCTTTTACGCCGGCGCACTCGTAGGCAAACTGTTCCCGGTGGCGAAAAAAAGCCGGTCGGGCATCCGAACCACCCTCAGCGCCGGTTACATGGAACAGTGGATCCGGGTGCAGGACGACACCCGCACCGTCAACCAGATCACCGGCGACTACAAAAAAGGCTACGACCGCCGCTGCGGCGGCCTCGCCCTCAACCAGTTCATCGGCTGGCAACAGCTGAGCACCTCTTCAAACTGGAATTTTGTGGTCGGGCTGGAATTCAACCAGGGATTCACCCATTCCCTGCGGGAGTGGGACTTCAACGACCGGGGCAGGATCGACGAGTCCCGACTCGATCTCCGGTTCGGCCTCCGCGCCAACTGGACGCTGCCCTGGTTCCTCAAAGTAGCCGAAAAAATTTACTACTAAGTGCGCCTGCTCTACCACCTGGGCGTCCTGTTGTATGCCCTCGGCATTCGACTGGCGGCCCTGTTCGGCCACTACAAGGCAAAACAGTGGGTGCAGGGCCGTAAACACTGGAAGGCCCGGTACCCGGCTGCGTTCGAGCCGCGCGCCGGGTTGCTCTGGATGCACGTTTCCTCGCTGGGGGAGTTTGAACAGGGGAGGCCGGTACTCGAGGCTTTCCGGAAAGCACATCCGGAACGCCAAATTGCGCTCACCTTTTTTTCGCCGTCGGGCTATGAAATCCGGAAAAACTACGCCGGAGCCGACTTCATCGCCTACCTGCCCGCCGACACCCCCGCCAACGCGCGTTTTTTGCTCGACTGGCTCAAGCCCTCGGTCGCCATTTTTGTCAAGTACGACCTGTGGGCCAACTACCTGCTCGGCCTCCAGGCCCGCCACACCCCTACCCTGCTCATCTCCGCGTTGTTCCGTAAAGATCAGCTGTTTTTCAAGTGGTACGGCGGGTTCTGGCGCCGCATGCTGGGTTGTTTCACCCACCTGTTTTTGCAGCATGGCAGCGCGCGCCCACCCGTCGATCCCCAGCGGTTCACCTTTGCCGGCGACACCCGCATCGACCGCGTCCTGGCACTGGCCCGCGAAGCCCCGGAAAACACCGTGGTCGCCGCCTTCGCTGCCGGCAAGCAAGTGCTGGTGGCCGGCAGCACGTGGGCGCCCGACGAAGAACGGCTGCTGCAAGTGCTCCGCAAGCCCGAATGGCAGGATGTCGCGGTGTTGTTTGCGCCCCACGACGTGTCGGAAAAAAACGTGCAGGAACTGGTGCAACGCATCGGCGAGCCGGAACGTACGGTGCGCTACTCGGAGGCTACCCCGCAAAACGCCGCCCGGGCCCGCTGGCTGGTCATCGACAACATCGGACTGCTGAACGCCCTTTACCGATACGGCTGGACGGCCTACATCGGCGGAGGATTCGGCAAAAGCATACACAATACGCTCGAACCCGCCGCATGGGGTTTGCCGGTGCTGTTCGGCCCCCGTTACCAACACTTTACAGAAGCCGTGCAAATGGTCGAACGCGGTGGCGCTTTCCCGGTGCGGAACGCCACGGAAATGGAATCGGCGCTGACATCCCTGCGCAACCCTGCCGTTCATCAGCACGCACAAAAAGCTGTCGCGGAATTCCTGGAAGAAAACAAAGGCGCTACACAGGTTATTCTGGCGTTTTTATCCAAGTTTTGATTTAAAATATTCAACTTTTATTTTTTTAGTATGTTTTTAAACAAAAAACATATCGTGAAGTATTTTACCTTGCTGACCATGGCCCTTTGCGTTTCCGCTTGTGGTCAAACACAATCTTCCTCCGTCATGGCCACCTTTCCCACCATACCGGCACAAACGCTTTCCCGGCAGGATGTTGTTTTCCCGGACGTGCTCCAGGGGAAGTACGGTTTTATTGCCGTCGCTTTCAAGCAAAAGGCCCAATCGCAGATCGACACCTGGTACGCCCTGTACCAGGATTCCCTGCAAAGTCGAGGCGTCGTTTTTTATGAAATTCCCATGATCTCCGGCAGTTGGAATCTGGTGTCGGGCTGGATTGACAACGGCATGCGCAGCGGCATTCCGGCCGAAAAGCACCCCTATGTGGCCACCTACTACGGCCCGCTGGAAGACCACCAGGCCCGACTTGGCGTAGACAACGACCAGCTGGCCTATGTGTACCTGATCGACCCTGAAGGTAAAATCCTGTTCCGGGGTAAAAACATTGTTCAGCCTGGCGACGCCGAAAAACTGTTATCTGCCTGGGCAGAAAGTAGCGAAAACCAGCACTGATTGTTTGCGCGGTAAACCGGAAGCCGCCTCTGTTGTTTCAGGCTATACCCATGCAAGCAGATCAACACAACCACGCGCCGTTTGCCCGCACCGGCGTCCTCATCGTCAACCTCGGCACCCCGGATGCGCCGACCTACTTTCCCGTATTCCGCTACCTGACCCAGTTTTTGCTCGATCCCCGGGTGATCGACATCAACCCCATCGCACGCAACCTGCTGGTGCGCGGCATCATTGCGCCGTTCCGCTCCGGCAAGTCGGCCAAAGCCTACCGGGAACTGTGGACGGCGGACGGCTCGCCGCTGAAATATTACGGCGAGCGGCTGGTGGCCCAATTGCCCGAACTGCTCGGCGATGATTTCTGCGTGGAGCTGGCGATGCGCTACCAGAACCCTTCCATTGCCTCGGCGGTCGACAAGCTGGTGGCCCAAAAGGTGGGCCGGATCGTTGTTTTTCCGCTTTTTCCCCAGTATGCCTCCGCGACTACCGGTTCGGTGCACGAGGAGGTGATGCGGGTTTTGTCGAAAAAGCAGAATATCCCGAACGTCGAGCTGATCAACTCCTACTGCACCCTGCCGGAAATGGTTCGTTTGTACGCCCGCAATGCACGCGCATTCGACCTGGATGCATACGACCACATCCTGTTCAGCTACCATGGCCTGCCCCAGCGCCAGCTGCGGAAGGCCGATGCGTTCAACCATTGCCTCCGGGCAGCCGATTGCTGCCAGACCCTGACCGACAAGAACCAGTTTTGTTACTCGGCCCAGTGCCATGCCACCACCCGGGCCATTGCCGGCGAGCTGGGCCTGTCGAAAGACCGCTACACGCTGTGCTTCCAGTCGCGCCTCGGCGCCGACCCCTGGACCCAGCCGTACACCATCAAAGTGATCGAACAGTTGGCAAAAGAAAAGGGCGCCAAACGCCTGCTGGTGTTTTGTCCGGCGTTTACGTCCGACTGCCTGGAGACCACCATCGAGATCGGGGAGGAGTACAACGAGGCGTTTGAAAAATGGAGCGGGGGGCACATCGACCTGGTGCCCAGCCTGAACGACGACCCTGAATGGGCGCGCGTGGTGGCCGGCATGGTGCGGCAACACGCATCAATTGGCAAGGTTTCTGCAATGGTTTAAAACAACTGTTCCACCTTGCCGTTAAGTATAGCAATACAACCCGGTTAAACACACATCCATGCCTCGATTCACCTGCTTCATCCTCTCGCTGCTTTTTGCAGTCCAAATTTTTGCACAAAATACTGCCGGCGACGGATGGATTTTCAAATCTGAAAAAGATGGCGTTAAGGTTTTTTACCGAAAAACTACCGGTATTTTCGAACTCAAACTAACCACTTCCATCAATACCAACTTACACGGACTCATCTCCCTGTTTGAAGACGCCGGCACATACAACCAATGGTCTTACAAGGTGACGGAATCGCGCATGCTTCATAAAAATTCCGAGACCGACTTTTATTATTATGCGCTGCTTGACTTCCCCTGGCCACTCAGCGACCGCGATGTTATTATGCACGCGACGTTGTACCAAAACAAAGATCTGTCGGTGTTTACCAATAGCGTTGCCGTACCCGATTACATTCCGGAGGTTCCCGGTGTGGTGCGCATCCGCGAGACCAAAACAAACTGGAGAATGTATCCGGGAAAAGACGGCTGGCTGTACATAGAGTATTATCTGAAGAGCGACCCCGGTGGAAACATCCCCGACTGGGCGGTGAACATGGCACTGGAGAGCGGCCCGGTAGAAACCATCAAAAGCGTTCGGAAGCAGGTCAAAAACCCGCGCTACCAGACGACCCGACTGGCTTACATCAAGGACTGATTGAATGGCATACAAAAGTCTGCGCGACGCAGCATTAGACCTCGAAAAACATGGCATGCTTCTCCGCATCCGCGAGGAGGTAGACCCCAATCTGGAGATCGCCGAAATACACCGGCAGGTGTTCGACCGCCAGGGCCCGGCCATTCTCTTTGAAAAGGTGAAAGGAAGTCCTTTTCAGGCGCTCAGCAACCTGTACGGCACCTTCGACCGCACCGCTTTTTTGTTCCGGCACACCCTGCCCGCGGTGAAAAAGGTCGTCGAGCTGAAAAAAGACCCGACGGTAGCGCTGAAAAATCCCTTGCGCTACCTCAACGCACCCCTGACGGCCGTTTCGGCACTGCCCCGGCGTCGATTTTTCAAAACACCCGTGGAGTTCGGGCAAACTACCATCGACCAGCTGCCGCTGGTCAAAAGCTGGCCCATGGACGGCGGTGCTTTCGTCACCCTGCCCCAGGTGTACACCGAAGATCCGGACAACGGCGGGGGGGTTATGCAGTCGAACATCGGCATGTACCGCGTACAGCTCAGCGGCAACGAATACGTGCTCAATGAGGAAGTGGGCATGCACTACCAGTTGCACCGGGGCATTGGCGTGCACCACACCAAGTACAACAACAACGACAAGCCTTTCCATTGCAGCGTGTTCATCGGCGGGCTGCCCAGTCATGCGTTTGCGGCCATCATGCCGCTGCCGGAAGGGCTCTCGGAGGTTACGTTTGCCGGTATGCTGGGCGGGCGCCGGTTCAGCTACGCCCGTCGCAACGGCCATGTGCTGAGCGGCGACGCCGATTTTGTGATCACCGGCGAAATCCTGAAAAATACCAAAAAACCGGAAGGCCCCTTCGGCGACCACCTGGGATACTACTCGCTCATGCACGACTTCCCGGTGATGAAAGTGCACCGCGTGTACCACCGGAAAAACGCCATCTGGCACTTCAGTGTGGTGGGGCGTCCGCCGGCGGAGGACAGCAGCTTCGGCTGGATGATCCACGAACTGGTCGCGCCGCTGGCGCCGCAGGAATTCCCCGGACTCAAAGAGCTGCACGCCGTAGACGCCGCCGGCGTGCACCCGTTGCTGCTGGCCATCGGCCACGAACGCTACATGCCGTTCCGGGAGCGCAAACCGGAAGAAATCCTCACCATTGCCAACCGCATCCTCGGCAGCGGGCAGACCTCCCTGGCCAAATTCCTGTTCATCGCCGCTGCCGACGACAACCCGAACCTCGACACCCACGATATGGCCCATTTCTTCCAGCATGTGCTGGAACGGGTAGACTGGACGCGCGACCTCCACTTCCACACCCGCACCACCATCGATACCTTGGACTACTCCGGCAGCGGCTGGAACGAAGGCTCTAAAGTGGTGGTCGCCTGCCGGGGCGACCAGCGCCGCACCCTCGCCACCCGACTCCCCGACGGGTTTCAACTGCCGGAGGGCTTCAGCAACCCCCGCTTTTGTCTGCCGGGGGTGCTGGCCGTAGACGCCGCGCCTTTCGAGGCCTCGGAACCCGCGCGCGCGCAGGCAGAGCGCTTTTGCCGGGACATGGAACACGTTCCATCCGATGGCATCCCGCTCATCCTGCTGTGCGACGACAGCCGTTTCCTGTCGGCCAGCCTGAATAATTTCGTGTGGGCCACGTTCACCCGGGCCAATCCCAGCCACGACACCTACGGCATACGCGCCTTTACCGATCACAAACACTGGGGCTGCCAAGGCCCTCTTGTGCTGGATATACGGAAGAAACCCCACCATGCACCCGAACTCGTTCCTGACCCGGGAACCCAAACGCGGGTCGAGGCGTTGTTGAGTCGTTACCGTTTTTGAAAAAAAATTTTTCAACACTTGCTTACAATACTGATCATATCGTATCTTTGCACCCGCTTCGGCAAACGCCCCGTTCGTCTAGGGGTCAGGACGCATCCCTTTCACGGATGAAACACGGGTTCGATTCCCGTACGGGGTACACAGGCCGCTCTTCGGAGCGGCTTTTTTTATGGTGAAAGAAGGCGGTTCGATCCTGCCTGAAATTGTTCGGCATTCACTTTACTTCAAAGACATCTGCCAGATTGACCGCCAATTCGGGAAAAATTCCGACGGGAGCAACATCCGCCTCGTTGTACAGAGACCGCAACCGGTAACGACCATCTGTTTGCAGTTCATACACGGCGACGCTGTTGATTTCCGGGAAAACGATCCAGTACTCCCGGACGCCGTTTTCCTCGTACAGCGCCAGTTTGACCTTTTGGTCTTTGTGGCGGGTGGCGGGCGAGGCGATTTCGATGATCCAGTCCGGCGCACCGAGGCAGCCCTGATCGTCGAGCTTTTTCGGGTCGCAGATCACGCACAGGTCGGGCTGCACGATGGTGTAGATGTCCTTGTTCTGTTTGGTGGATTTCTTTTTGTCAAAAAGACGAACATCGAAGGGAGCCGGGAACAATTGACACGACTGGTTTTCAAAAAAGTTGCCGATCCGGAGCGTAAGTTTTAAGGCGATGCGCTGGTGCCTCCTGTTCGGCGCCAGCGACATGTTCCGGTACACCTTGCCTTTGATCAGCTCCACCATTTCTTCAAATTGCCACGTGAGGTAGTCTGCATAGCTGTAAACGGCTTCTGCATTCAGTTGCTCAACATGAGTGATGGGCGCCTTTGTCATGATGGGCATCTCAATTTTCCTGAAAGATTTCGCTCAGTTGGACCGATAAATCGGGAAAAATTCCAACCTGCACTACATCCGTTTCGTTGTACAGGGACCGCAACCGGTAACGACCATCTGCTTGCAGTTCATACACGGCTACGCTGTTGATTTCCGGGAAAACGATCCAGTACTCCCGGACGCCGTTTTCCTCGTACAGCGCCAGTTTGACCTTTTGGTCTTTGTGGCGGGTGGCGGGCGAGGCGATTTCGATGATCCAGTCCGGTGCGCCAAGACAACCCTGGTCGTCGAGTTTGTTCAGGTCGCAAACGACGCACAGGTCGGGCTGTACGATGGTGTAGATGTCTTTGTTTTGTTTCGAAGATTTCTTTTGGTCAAACAAACGGACGTCAAAAGGGGCCGAATAGAGTTGGCAAGGGTTTTTCTTAAAAAACGGACCCAGTTCCAGGAACAAATTGCCGGCGATGCGCTGGTGCCTCCTGTTCGGCGCCGGCGACATATTTCGGTACACCTTCCCTTTGATGAGCTCCACCATTTCTTCAAACTGCCAGGCGAGGTAATCTGCGTAGCTGTAGGTTGCCGTCGGATCGAGCTGATCTATGCTGGTGATGGGCAAATGGGTCATGTTTGGAAATCAGGCAACAAAAATAAGCTTTTTCGGAGAACTTTCCTACATCGCCGGGGTGTCGTCCCCCAGTAGTTCTTCGGGCAGTTGCTTGCTCGCTTTGGCGCCCAGTTGCCGGATGCGCTCGGCCCTGCCCACCAGGGTGTCGCCGAATTTGGCGGAATCGTTGAGCTTGTTCATGGCGTCGGACCAGGCGCCCTGTGCGGCGTCGAGGCGGGCGCCTATGGCCCGGAGGTCTTCAACGAAGGTGACGAACTTGTCGTACAGCAACCCGCTTTGGCGGGCGATCTCCAGCACCGAGCGGGTTTGCTTTTCCTGTTTCCACAGGTGGGCCACGGTGCGCACGGTGGCCAGCAGGCTTCCGGTGCTCACGAGCACCACGTTGCGGTCGAGCGCGTCGGTGAACAGGCGCGGGTCGGCCTGGGCTGCGGTGTGCAGGGCACTGTCCAGGGGGATGAACAGCAGGAGGTAATCCGGCGTGTTGATCTGGTAGAGCTGCTGGTAGTTTTTGCGGCTCAGGTTGTCGATGTGGCTGCGGATGCTGGAGACATGCGCGCGCAGGTGTAATTCGCGTTGCTGGGTGTCTTCTGCGGCGTAAAAGCGTTCGTAGGCGGTGAGCGACACCTTGGCGTCGATGATTAGCTGGCGGTTTTCGGGGAGCTGGATGATAAAATCGGGGCGCTTGGCAGCGCCGTCTTCGTCGCGGAAGCTGGCCTGCGCCGTGAAGTGGGTGCCTTTTTCCAGTCCGGCTTTTTCGAGCAGCACCTCCAGCTGGAGTTCACCCCAGTCGCCCTGAACCTTGCTTTGGCCACGCAGGGCGCCCGTGAGGTTGTGGGCGTCCTGGCTGAGTTGTTGGTTGAGGGCGGCGAGCTGGGCGATCTCCTGTTTCAGGCTGCTTTTTTCGCGAGTCTCCTCCAGGAATTTGCGCTCGATACCGACCTCGAACTCCTGAATTTTTTCCTTTAGCGGCGCGAGCACGGCGTGCAACTGCCGGGCATTTTGCTCGGTAAAGGAGCGCGATTTTTCCTCGAGCAAGCGGTTAGCCAGGTTTTCGAATTCGGTGTGCAATTGACGCTGTTGCTGTTGCCAATCCTGGTTGCGGGACTGGAGCTGGCGCAATTGCTCCTCGCGGGTAGCCAGCAGGGACTGGGCCTCGCGGAGCATCTTCTCCCGCTCATCCAATGCCGCCTGCAAGCTTTGGGCGCGTGCTTCCTCCTTCGCCAGCAGCTCGCGGCTTACATTTTCACCCCCGTTCGTGCGCTGCAGAAGCAATAAAATGACGATGATGGACAGCACGCCGAGAATAATGAACAGGATGGTGGTTTGTTCCATCAAAATTGTTTTTTGCACACCCACACCCACACCCACACCCACACCCACACCCACACCCACACCCACACCCACACCCACACCCACACCGGATTGCGGAGGAGGAGGGATTCGAACCCCCGGTACGCTCATCACGTACGGCTGTTTTCAAGACAGCTGCAATCAACCGCTCTGCCACTCCTCCGTTTGTTTCTTAGTACTCCTCCGTTTATTTCCTTTCAGCTCATCACGTACGTCCCGATTCAAATCGGGATGCAATCAACCGCTCTGCCACTCCTCCGTTTGTTTCAGGCGGGTGCAAAGATAACGCTTTTTTCTTCCCAGTCGTTATTCAAAACGCACATCACATCCTTTGGGCAGCAGGCGTTTTGCCCGCTCCTTTTCTGATTCCGGGAGTTTGGTTTCTATGGCGATGAAGGTTTTCAGTCCGGTGAGCTTGTCCAATCCGGCGGGGAGTTGGGTCAGGGGGTTGTAGCTTACGACGAGGGTTTCCAGCTTGTCTAGGGTGCATAAGCTTTCCGGAAGAGTGGTCAACTGGTTAAAAGCCAGCAACAAACTTTCCAGGTTACGGGCGCCGGACACATCCGGTAGGGCAGCCAGCGCGTTGTTCTGCAGGTTGATGGAGATCACGTGCGCGTTTTTAAACAAACCGTCGACGGCATGCAGTCGGTTGTAGGCCGCAGAAAAATGCTCCAGGCTTTGCGTACCGGCGAGCGATGCCGGCAGGGCTTCGAGTTGGTTTTTGTCCACATTCAGGGTACGCACCGATCGAAGCTTTCCTACCTGGGCGGGGAGTGCGGTGAGCTTGTTTTCCGACACATTGAGCATCTGCAATTTTTCCAGACCCTTGATTTTCTTGGGTAAATATGCAATGGCGTTTCTGGAAAGGTCGAGAAAAACCAGTTGTTTCAGCCGGGCGCACCGTTTGCTCAGCACAGGAATTTTATTCTCGCGCGCATTTATCTCGCGCAGCGCCTCCAGGGTGTACAGTTGCTCCGACAGGCCGGTCATGCCGTTTTTCATCACATTAATGAAGCGGAGGTTTTTGAATTGTCCGACTTCATCCGGCAAATACGTCAGTTCGGTTTGGCGCAGGTTGAGAATGATCACCTGATCGGGCTCGACAAGCCCTTCTGCTATGCTGTGGTAAATTTTGTGCTTGCCGGATTCGAGCTCGAGCATGCTTTGTTGCGCGTGGGCCGACAGAAGCGACCCAATGAACAGCGCGGTCAGGAATGATTTTTTCATCATTACGAAAAATGTATTGGTAAAAGGCACAAGGTAAAAAATGAAAAAGACAGGATGAACGGGATGCGACGGACAGATGATGTCTTATTCAGGCATCCTGTCGCGATCATCCCGTCCACCCTGTCTTCTGTGCTATTCGGCACTTTACAGACTAGCGCTGGATCACGATCCGCTCGGTCGTCCGGCGATCACCGGCAATCACCTGGAGGAAATACACGCCGTCGGTAAGGCCGGCGGCTTCCAGCTGGAGGTCGATGCGGTGTGCGCCCGAAGGCAGGTTGTTGTTGAACTGATGCACCAGACGGCCTTGCAGGTCGAGCAGGTTGGCCTGGAAGGGGCTTGCCTCTTCCAGTTCAAACACGAGGCTGAAGTTGCCGTTGTTGGGGTTCGGCACGACCTGCATGTCCAGGTTCATCTCGGGTACGTCGGCGATGCCCACCGTGCCGTTGAGCCACTCCGAACGGGCAACAATCACCGAGGTGCTGCGGTCGAAGCGCAGTGTGTCTCCGTTGATGTCGAGCTGGAAGGTGCTGGCGTTGGCTGCGCTGGGCGCCTGGATGGACAGGAACCCGAAACGGAAGTCGGGCGTCATGTGGAATCCGCAAGGCTCGCTTCCGGCGGGTGTACGGGCGAACAGGAGCACATCGGGCTGGAACTGCGTGTGGTTGGGCGTCACCATCCACAGGTGGTCGTTCGAGCCGTCCTGGAGTACCCAGAGGTTACCGCGGTCGTCTACGGTCAGGTTGTCGTTACCGCCACCCCAGGGCACGGGTGTGATGCCGTCGCCGTGGTTGATCAGATAGGTAGCGTTGCCGACGAACTCGATGAACTCGGTGATGTTGTCGCCGTTGTCCTTGAAACGGTACACGCGGTTGTTGCCCTTGGAGGTGAAGTAGATGCGGTCGTCCAGCGGGTTGTATTCCACGTCTTCCGGTCCGTTGAAGCCTGAGCCACCCAGCGCTGCCGCAATGGAGTTGGTGTTGTTGCGGTCGTTTTGCGTGGTGTTGGGCACCAGTACCCACGTTCCGGTGGTGCCGGCGGGGGCACCGTTCTGAAGCGGGTTGTTGAGCTTGAGCACGTACAGTTTGCCGCTGTACAGGTTGCCGGGTTGATCTGCCACGAACTTGTACACGCAGGAAGTGCCGCCGTCCTCGGCGTAGTACACACGCACGGCATCGGGGTGCGGGGCAGCGTTTTCGTGCGACATACGGCCCATAGCCCAGAGTTTCTCTTTCTTGCCGTTGCCGTACTCTTTCACCTGTTTGGTCCACGGATCAATCTCCACGATCCAGCCGAGGTCCATGTAGCCGTCGCTGTTGGCGTCGCCGGCAATGAACGTCTCTTCGCAGGTCAGGATGGTGCTCCACGGTGTGATACCGCCCGAGCAGTTGCGGTTGGTGCTCACCAGGTCGTTGTCGTAGAAGTTGACAGGCTGGATGGTGTCGATGATCCAGCGGCGGTTTACGTCGTCGTAGCGTACGTCGCAGATGGTTACACCGCCGGGCGCTGTTTCGTGGTTGACCGTCACCACGCCTTCGGTGCTGGAGCCGTTTTTACCGACAAAGGCGGTAAAGTCGTTGTTGCCCGGAATGGTGGTGAAGGGGATGCCCGGCACCTGCTTGGTGTAGCTGTCGCCCTGCTCGATCAGTTTCTGGAAGCGGTGGGAGGACGGGATGACCAGGTCGGTCGGGCGAGGGCCCACCGGCGACACCGAGGTGAAGCAGCCGATGTGCGTGTCGTTCGGGCCCTGGCAGCCGCTGGCGACGGCCGGCGCTTTGGGCGCTGCGGTGATCTCCAGGTCGAAGCCCAGGTCGGAGCTGGTGCCGTCGCGCTGGTGTACACGGGCTGCGATGGTATTCAAGCCAGCTTGAAAGACCGTTTTCGGCAGCGCGAAGGTAAAGTAGGTGGTCTCGTTGGCGCCGTCGACGATGGTGGAAGAGAACGTGTTGTCGGTGATAGCGCCTGCGGGCATGTTGTCGCGGATGACCTCCGTACCGTTCACGTATACGATAACGCCGTCGTCGCGACGGATGTTAAAAGCAAGAGTATCCGGCAACGCCGCAAGGTTGTCGATATCAATGTCTTTGCGGAACCAGGTGGAGATGAACTTGTTGCCCGGGTCGGGGCCAAAGCTCACGGTGGTGTTCATCGGGTCGCCGTAGCCCAGGGGCGCCTGGCCGTAGTCCCAGCTGCCGGCGTCAAAAGCGGGCAGGTTCCAGTTGGCATCCACGCTGCCTTTATCCCAGAATGACCATACCGATCCTTTGGAGAGCGGGAACACGCCAGCATCGAGGGCCGGCTTTTTCTCAGTGGCTTCGAGGTCGAAGCTCAGGTCGTCGCTGTTGGCGGTATGCTGGTGCACGCTCACGGCGAGCACGTTTTGGCCGTTATTGAGGGCCGTGGCCGGAGCGGCGATGCGGATGAATTCGTTTTCGGCCGTGCCGTCAACTGCCGAAGTGGCAAGGGTGGCATGCCCGACCGGGCCGGCGGTCACGTTGTCGCGGAAAAGCTCCGTGCCGTTGAGGTACACCACGGCTCCGTCGTCGCGCTTGAGCAGGAAAACCAGGGAGTCCACCCCGTATTGGTTGGGATTGTACACGAACTTGTGTCGGAAGTAGGATACCGGCCACTTGTTGTCGGGGTCGGCGCCAAAGGGAACCACGGTGGCTTCGTCGCCGTCGCCATAACCCAGCTCGGCGGGACCAAAGGCCCAGGTGGTGTCGTTGAAGTTCAGCTCCGTCCAGTTGGCTGCAGGGGCTGCCGCGTCGGCGTACCAGCTCCACACGGCGCCTTTGTCTACCGGAAAATCGCCGACAGGGGCAACGGGGGTGCCGCCACCCAGGTACTGGATGACCAGCTCGGCAGCGTACTGCGGGTTGTTGTGTCCGACGGCGCCTTCGTATGATTCGGCTTCGCGCGTGCCTTCGCCGGTCAGGTAAAAGGCCATCGAGTTGCCGGGGTTCCAGTCCGGGCGATTGACGAGTTGTTGCACCAGTGCGCCGATGTCGCTGGAGCGCTGGGCAGGGCCGCGGGTGCCGGTGCTGCCGCCGGCCCAGCTGGGAACGTCCCAACGAATGCTGTCAACCAGTTTGGGGCGGTTGACCAGTTCAAAGTTCAGGTTATTGCTAAACGTCTGCGGGTTGCTGTTGTCCTCCGCTTTGAAAAAGAGGATGCAAGGGTCAAGCGTCTTGTTGTTGTCGTATGTAAACTGGATGTACGCATTTTGCACGATGGCCCCCTGGGGCACATCAATGCTGTTGAAGCGGAGGCCGACGATCTGCTTTGAGGTGGCGTCGGAGGTGCTTTCCTGCACCAGCTCCAGGTCGCTGGAACCTACGTCGTGTGTTCCGCTGTTGAGGTACTCCTCCATGTCGTCGGTGTCGCCGTTCACGAAGCTGGACGTGCCCACGACGTTGGCGTACTGAACGATCAGCTCGGCGGCGTACTGCGGGTTGTTGTGTCCAACGGCGCCTTCGTACGATTCTGCTTCGCGTGTGCCTTCGCCGGTCAGGTAAAAGGCCATGGCGTTGCCGGAAGCCCAGTCGGGGCGGCTGACCAGCTGCTGCACCAGGGCGGAGATGTCGGACGACAATTGCGCCGGGCCGCGGGTGCCCGTGCTGCCGCCTGCCCAGCTGGGCACAGTCCACTGAACGCTGTCGGTCAGTTTCGGGCGGTTGATCAGTTCGAAGTTGAGGTTGTCGGTGAATGTTGCGGGATTGCCACTGTCTTCCGCCTTGAAAAACAGGACGCAAGGGTCGAGTGTTTTGTTGTTGTCGTACGTAAACTGGATGCGGGCCGAAAGGATGGCTGCGCCGGCTGGAACGTCGACCTTGCTGAACCGAAGACCCACAATCTGCTTGGAGGTATTGTCGGAGGTGCTTTCCTGCACCAATTCTAGGTCGCTGGAACCGATGTCGTGCGTGCCGCTGTTCAGGTACTCCTCCATGTCATCCGTGTCGCTGCTCACGAAGCTCGAGGTGCTCAGGGCAGGCAGGTAGGTGACGATCAGTTCGGCGGCGTACTGTGTATTGCTGTGCCCTTCGGCGCCTTCATACGATTCGGCTTCGCGCGTGCCTTCGCCGGTGAGGTACAAGGCCATGGCGTTGCCGGCCTGCCAGCCGCTTTGGTTGACCAGTTGTTGCACCAATGCACCGATGTTGCTGGAGCGTTGGGCAGCCCCGCGCGTGCCGGTAGCGCCGCCTGCCCAGGTGGGTACCACCCATTCGATGCTGTCGTCCAGCTTGGGGCGGTTGGCCAGTTCGAAGGCCAGGTTGTCGTTAAAGGTCAATGGGTTCACCGACTTTTCCGCCTTGAAATACAACACACAAGGGTCAACCGTTTTGTTGTTGTCGTACGTAAACTGCACGTATGCGGAGAGAATGATCGCGCCGGCCGGCACGTTCACCGAGGCGAAGCGCAGACCCACGATCTGTTTGGAGGTGGGGTCCGACGTGCTTTCCTGCACCAGCTCCAGGTCGCTGGAGCCGACATCATGAATACCGGAGTTGAGGTATTCCTCCATGTCGTCTGTAGGGGCGACGACAAAAGCGCTGACCGTGGTCTGCGACCAGGCAGTGGAAAAGATTGCTGCCCAAATGAACAACAACAAGGGTAAAAGTGACTTCATCATACGTTGGTTGTTTAACAGCGCAAACGTCCGAAATGCCACCCACTTAGATGAATTTTTTAGGTTAAGTTTTATTAACGAACAAGAATTTTTTGTTTTTCAGTTTTTATAAATTTTTATTGCAAATCTAATGTAAACCCAATGTTACCTTTTTGAATTAAAAACACGACCGGCGTTGCGCGTTAGTTTCGAACAGCGGGCAACAAATCCAGGGCAATAATGCTACCTTTGACCAACCAACGCCTTCATTGTTTTGTCCGACCCGCTCGACATCCTACGGCAGTATTGGGGTTACACACAGTTCCGCCCCCTGCAGCGCGAGATCATTGATAACGCGCTGAACGGCCGCGACGCCCTGGCGCTGCTGCCCACCGGCGGCGGCAAGTCGCTTTGCTATCAGGTGCCGGCCTTGTGCCGCGAGGGCGTCACCATTGTCGTTTCGCCCCTCATCGCCCTGATGAAAGACCAGGTGTACAACCTGCAACGCAGGGGCATTCCGGCAGCAGCGGTGTTCTCGGGCATGAACCGGCGCGCGCTGGACATCGTGTTCGACAACGCTGTGCAGGGCGGCTACAAGCTGCTTTACCTCAGCCCCGAACGCCTGCTGACCGACCTCGCCCGGGAGCGTATCCGCCGCATGCCGGTCAACCTGCTGGCGGTCGACGAAGCCCACTGCATCAGCCAATGGGGCTACGATTTCCGCCCGCCCTACCTGCAAATCGCCGAACTGCGCGCGCTCATCCCCCACGTGCCCGTGCTGGCCCTTACCGCCACCGCCACGCCGGAGGTCGTGGAGGACATCCAGGAAAAGCTGCAATTCCGCAAAAAAAATGTCTTTCAGCAGGGGTTCGCCCGGCCCAATCTGGCCTACGCCGTATTATATGAAGCCAAAAAACGGGATAAGCTGATCGACATCCTCCGAAACGTGCCCGGCAGCAGCGTGGTGTACGTGCGCACACGGGGCGAGGCCGAGCAGGTGGCCGAATTCCTGAAGCGCGCACGCTTGTCGGCCGACTTCTACCACGCCGGCCTTCCGCCCGAAAAACGCAACATGCGCCAGGACGCCTGGATACAGGGCCGCACACGCGTGATGGTGAGCACCAACGCTTTCGGCATGGGCATCGACAAGCCCGACGTACGCACCGTGGTACACATGCACCTGCCCGACAGCCTGGAAGCCTATTTTCAGGAGGCAGGCAGGGGCGGACGCGACGGGCAAAAGGCATACGCCGTGCTGCTGTACGCGCCCGTGGATGCCGACAACCTACGACGCGCCTGGGAGTCGGCATTTCCGCCGCTGGATCAGATCCGGCGGGTGTACCAGGCGCTGACCAGCTACGCCCAGATCGCGGTGGGCGCCGGCGCCGGTGAATCGGTCGGATTCGATTTGTCCGCCTTTTCCGTTGCTTTCAGTCTGGAACATGGACTCGTATTCGCCGCCCTTCGCCTGCTCGAACTGGACGGCTGGATCGCCCTTAGCGACGCCGCCTTGCAAATGGCCCGCGCGCACATTCACGTCTCCCGCGAAACCCTCTACGACTACCAGCTCCGAAACCCTCAGGCCGACGCCATCACCAAAATATTGCTGCGCGCCTATCCGGGCATCCACCACGACCTGGTGGAAATCAACGAGGACTTTGTGGCCAAACACGCCAAAATGGAGGTCGCCACCGTGGTGCAAATCCTCGAAGCCGCCCAGCGCGCCGACATCCTCACTTACCTGCCCCGCACCGACAAACCCCAGCTCACCTTCCTCCAGCCGATTTTGCCCGCCGACCAGCTCGTCCTCAGCACCGAACGGTACGCATGGCGGAAACAACGCGCCCTGGAGCGCCTGGAAGCCTCGGTGCGTTACGCCGAAACGCGGAGCTGTCGAAGCCAACTGCTGCTGGATTATTTTGGCGAAAAAAATGCCGAACCGTGTGGTATTTGCGACGTGTGCACCGGACGAAATGATCCGGAGGTGCCCGACGCCCTGTTCGCCGCCCTGGAACAAAAAGTAAGGGAATTGCTGCGCAATGGCCCGATGGACCTCAACGAATTACTCGGCAAATTCCCGCAAAAACGACATGAGGCCGTGGCCAAAGTGTTGAATTATATGCGGGAGGAGCAGATATTGAGGGAAAAAGAAGGTAAATTATTTTTATAAACATTTTGTTTTATAAAGGCGGAAGTGTTATTTTTGCAGTCCAAATTCTGCAAACATGCCTTCCAAAAGACGCCCCCGCTCCCGTCGGAAAGACCAACCGCACGATGCTGTGTTCAAAACATTTTTTGGCGACGCCCGCATTGCACAAAAATACCTTGAGCATTACACCCCTGTTTTCATCCATGGCCAAATTGACTTTTCGTTTTTCCGGAAAAGCGATACGGCGTTCATCAGTAGTCGATTTGGCACTTCGTTCTGCGATATGGTGTACGAAACCCGGCTGACGACAGGTGTCCCCGCGCGATTGTTGTTTTTGTTCGAACACAAAAGCTATGTGCCCAATCAGCCGATTCATCTTCAATTGTTAGATTACCTTTTGCAAATTTGGGAAGACGATGTAAAAAACAGCCGCCCGCTCTCACTGGTCATTCCCATGGTCGTTTATCACGGTGAAAAAGGGTGGCAACCCAGGTCTTTTCAAGACTATTTTCCCAACATACCGGATGACTGGCGTGCTTTCATCCCTGATTTTTATTACCTCCTGACGGATTTGAGTCGCATATCAGATGACTTTATACAGAACAAACCGGACAGCGGGTATCTCAGAAATCTATTTTTGGCTTTAAAATTTGCCCGAAACCACCAAAAAGTTGCTGAAAACTGGAAAAAAATATTTACTTTTGGTGTCGAGATTTACAGGGATGACCGCGAAAGAATATTGTTCCAAACCCTCACTCTTTACTTCGTAAATTTGTTTGACATGCCAAAGACAGAAATAAAAGAGCTTGGCCAACAACTACCGGAACCGGAACACAGCTGGATTGACGCCATTCCGGAAGTCCTCTTTGAAAAATGGAAAAAAGCAGGACGCCGCGAAGGGCTAAAACTGGGTAGAGAAGAAGGTCGACAAATAGGCAGAGAAGAAGGGCGACAAGAAGGGCGACAAGAAGGGCGACAAGAAGGGCGACAAGAAGGGCGACAAGAAGGCAGACAAGAAGGCAGACAAGAAGGCAGACAAGAAGGCAGACAAGAAGGGCTGCATGAAGGACGTGAAGAAACCATCAGGCTATTGATCATAAATTGCATTCGGAAATTCCCGGAATGGAGTGACGCAGAGATTGCTACCTTGGCCGGCGCTACCGAGGAAAAGGTAAAAGCCGTTCGGGATTCCTTGAAAACGCCTTAAGCGCCTGCCTCGCAGGGGTATCCCTGTTTTTTCCTCAACGCAACACCTCAACCTGCTCATGCGCCAACACCTGCTCCTGTTTGTCCTGTTGTTTTCAGCGAATGCGTTCGCCCAAATTCCCGAAACCGAACTGCCCCATTTTGCCACGCCCCTCGAACAGGCGTCGATGCTTGATGCGCGGCCCGTCCTCCCGACATCTGCCTTATCCGACCCGCCGGCGCTGCCCGTGCGCGCCATGGCCGAGTGGGAAGAGTTGCAGGCCCTGGTCATTACCTGGCGCGCACATCCTGCCATCCTGACCGAAATCGTGCGCGCCGCCCGCGAGGAATGCCGGGTGATTATTCTCTGCAACAATGCCAGTACGATTACCAGCGCCCAAAATACCCTGGTGGCTGCAGGCGTCGACATCACGTCCAATGTCGCGTTTCTGCTGGCCCCGAACGACTCCATCTGGGTGCGCGACTACGGCCCCAATTGCGTGTATGCCAACGATGTAGACTCCCTGTACTTCGTCGACTGGCGTTACAACCGCACCACCCGACGCCGCGACGACACGGTGTCCACCACCCTCGGCCCCTACCTCGGCGCACCCCTGTACACCACCTCCGTTGCGCCCAACGACCTGGTGCACACCGGCGGCAACTTCATGTCCGACGGCATGGGGACCGCCTTTTCCTCCGACCTCATCCTGGAGGAAAACCAGGCCGGCAACCCCTACGGCGCCAGCGTTAAAAACAGGGAACAGATCGAAGGCATCCTGCGCAACTATATGGGTGTGAACCGGTACATCCTCATGGAAAAGTTGCCCTTCGACGTCATCCACCACATCGACATGCACATGAAGCTGCTCGACGAGCAGACCCTGCTGGTGGGTGAGTACCCGCCCGGTACCGCCGACGGTCCGCAGATCGAGGCCAACATCCAATATGTGCTCGCCAATCACCCCAGTAGCTTCGGATCGCCCTATGAGGTGGTTCGGGTGCCCATGCCGCCCGACGCGCTGGGCGAGTACCCGAACACCGGAGGCGATTATCGCACCTATGCCAACGCCATTTTCGTCAATAAAACGGTGCTGGTGCCTTTTTATGAAGAAAAATACGACACCATCGCCCGCAGAATCTGGCAGGAAGCACTACCCGGGTACCGCATCGTGGGCATCGACTGCAATGCCATCATACCTTCCCTGGGCGCCATTCACTGCATCACCAAGGAGGTGGGCGCTGCCGACCCGCTGCGCATCGTACACCGCCCCCTTTCGGACGTGCTCCAGACCCCGCTCAACCCTTCGGGCTATCCGGTGTTTGCGACCCTGCAACACCGCTCCGGCATCCAGTCCGCCCGCGTCTGGTACACCCTGGATACCGCTGCTGCCTGGCAGTTTGTGGACATGGTTCCCGTCCCCTCTGATAGCCTGAACCTGTGGGTAGCCGAAATCCCGCGCCAAAACGTAGTTTCCACTCAGCCTGTTTTCTACTACATCGAAGCCAACGCGTTTAGCGGCAAATCCCAGGTGCGCCCCCTGCCCGCTCCGCGCGGCTGGTGGCGGTTCAACATCGAGGCTTCACCAGTTTCCAACGCGCCGGAACCGGCGGGCGCAGGCCTGCTCACCGTTTTCCCCAACCCGGCCTCGGCCATGACCTGCGTACCGGTGACGTGCACAAGCAGCACCCGCGGACACGTCGGCCTCTTCGACGCACTGGGTCGAGAGGTGATCGCCCTGCACGGGGGCGATATCCCCACGGGTACCAGCCGCTATTTCTTTGATGCCGGTGCGCTGCCTGCGGGGGTGTACTGGGTGCGTTTGCAGGCCGGGGGAGCGGTGATGAGCCAAATGGTGGTGGTGCGGTAAAAACCGGAGGCGGTTGCATAAGTCATTGAAAATTGG
This sequence comes from Saprospiraceae bacterium, assembly GCA_041736625.1. Taxonomy (GTDB): domain Bacteria; phylum Bacteroidota; class Bacteroidia; order Chitinophagales; family Saprospiraceae; genus M3007. Next base: position 22,442 of record JBGSTG010000091.1, read on the forward strand.
GCATTGAACATTGAAAATTAATTTTTTATAAAATTAAAAATTCAAAACTTATAAATTAAAAATGTTCAATGTTCAATGTTCAATGCCCAATTTTCAATGACTTATGATATTCCCACTTCTAAAACCTTCATCCCTACCTTTGTGTTTTTATCCGACTGAACCCACCCAACTGCATGAACGATATCTTAGATCGCCTGGAACAAGCCGTCCGAAACCGCATACTGATCATAGATGGCGCCATGGGCACCATGATCCAGCGGCAGAAGCTGGAGGAAGCCGATTTCCGCGGAAGCCTGTTTGCCAACCACCACAAAGACCTGAAAGGCAACAACGACCTGCTCTCCCTCACCCGGCCCGACGTCATCGAGTCCATACACCGGGAATATCTGGAGGCCGGAGCCGACCTGATCGAGACCAACACCTTCAACGCCACCGGCATCTCGCTGGATGATTACGACCTTTCCGGTCAGGCTTACGCGATCAACCTGGCCGCCGCACAGATCGCCCGCAGGGCAGCCGACGCCTTCAGCACCCCGGCAAAACCCCGGTTCGTGTGCGGCGCCATGGGCCCCCTGAACAAAACCCTGTCGCTCTCCCCCGACGTGAACAACCCCGGGTACCGGGCGCTTACCTTCATGGAGGCCAAAGACGCGTACGCTGAGCAGGCGCGCGGGCTCATCGACGGGGGCGCCCATATCCTGCTCGTCGAGACCATTTTCGACACCCTGAACTGCAAAGCCGCCCTGTACGCCATCGACGAGGTGTTTGAAGAAAAAGGCGTCAAGCTGCCCATCATGATCTCCGGCACCATCACCGACGCGTCGGGCCGAACCTTGTCCGGACAAACCGTCGAAGCCTTCTGGATAGCCGTCAAGCACGTCAGACCTTTCTCCATAGGCCTCAACTGCGCCCTCGGCGCCGAAGAGATGCGGCCCTACATCGCCGAACTCAGCCGGCTGGCCGATTGCTACGTGTCGGCCTACCCCAACGCCGGGCTGCCCAACGAATTTGGCGAATACGACCAGACGCCCCACGCCATGTGCACCTTCGTGGAAGACTTCGCCCGTTCAGGCTTCGTCAACATCGTCGGCGGCTGCTGCGGCTCCACGCCCGAGCACATCCGGCACATCGCCCGGCACGTCGAACAGGCCCCCCCCCGTCTGCCCGCCGCACCGCTACCCTACTCCATGTACAGCGGCCTGGAGCCCCTCATCGTCCGCGAAGACACCAACTTCGTCAACATCGGCGAGCGCACCAACGTCACCGGATCCACCAAATTCGCCAAGCTCATCCTCGACGGCAACTACACCGAGGCGCTCAGCGTCGCCCGTCAGCAAGTGGATGGCGGCGCCCAGATCATCGATGTGAACATGGACGAGGGCCTGCTCGATTCCCAAAAGGCCATGGTCGAATTCCTCAACCTGGTACAGGCGGAGCCCGACATCGCCAAACTGCCCATCATGGTGGACTCCTCCAAGTTCAGCGTCATTGAGGCCGGCCTGCAATGCCTGCAGGGCAAGAGCATTGTCAACTCCATCTCCCTCAAAGAAGGGGAGGACGAGTTCGTCCGCCAGGCCAAAATCTGCCGCCGTTACGGCGCCGCCGTAGTCGTCATGGCGTTTGATGAAGCCGGCCAGGCCGACACCATCGACCGCAAGGTGGACATCTGCCTGCGGGCCTACCGCATCCTCACCCAGCAGCTCAACTACGCCCCCCACGACATCATTTTCGACCCCAATATTTTCGCCGTAGCCACCGGAATCGAAGAACACAACGAATACGCAATCAACTACCTGGAGGCCACCCGCCAAATCAAGGAGCGCTGCCCGGGCGCCAAAATAAGCGGCGGGGTGAGCAACCTCTCCTTCTCGTTCCGCGGCAACAACAAGGTGCGCGAAGCCATGCACGCAGCGTTTTTGTACCACGCCATTCGCGCCGGCATGGACATGGGCATCGTCAACGCCGGCATGATCGAGGTGTACGAAGAAATCCCCAAAGAGCTCCTCCAGCGCATCGAAGACGTGCTCTTCAACCGGTCCCCCGACGCCACCGAAGCGCTCGTCAAACTCGCCGAAGGCTTTAAAGACACAGGCGGGCGCTCCGTGGAGAAAGACCTCGCCTGGCGCGAGAGCAGCGTCGAGCAGCGCATCACCCACGCGTTGGTCAAGGGCATCACCGACTTCATAGAAGCCGATATCGAGGAGGCGCGGCAAAAATACCCCGCCCCGCTACGCGTCATCGAAGGCCCTCTGATGGACGGCATGAACGTAGTGGGCGACTTGTTTGGCGTCGGCAAAATGTTCCTGCCCCAGGTGGTCAAAAGCGCCCGGGTCATGAAACGCGCCGTAGCCTACCTCACCCCGTTCATCGAAGCGGAGAAATCCGGAGGCGTTCGCCAGGCTGCCGGAAAGATACTGCTCGCCACCGTCAAAGGCGATGTGCACGACATCGGCAAAAACATCGTGGGTGTGGTGCTGGGCTGCAACAACTACGAGATCGTCGACCTCGGCGTGATGGTTCCACTGGACAAGATCCTCCAGGCCGCCGTCGAACACCAGGTCGACATCATCGGGCTATCCGGCCTCATCACGCCTTCACTGGACGAAATGGTGTATGTGGCCCGCGAGATGCAACGCCGGAACATGCGCCTTCCCCTGCTCATCGGCGGCGCCACCACCTCGAAGACGCACACCGCCGTCAAAATAGAGCCCGAATACGCCAATGCCCCCGTGGTGCACGTGCTCGACGCCAGTCGCAGCGTTGCCGTGGTGAGTAGTTTGCTGACCAAAAATAGCTTTGAAAATCAAGCTTTTACCGACGCAGTCCGGGCGGAATACGTCCGCATCCGGGAGGCCCGCGCCGGCAAACAATCGGCCAAAACGCTGCTGCCCATCGCCGATGCGCGCGCCAACCGCCTGCGCCTCAACTGGGCCGCCTACACCCCGCCCCGCCCCAACCGACCTGGCGTGCACACGTTCGACGATTACCCGCTCGACGACCTCATTTCGTGCATAGACTGGACGCCCTTTTTTCAGAGCTGGCAACTGGCCGGCAAGTATCCCGCCATCCTGCAAGATGAAGTGGTGGGCAAGGAGGCCACGCAGCTTTTACACGACGCCCAGGCGATGCTCGACAAGATCGTTCGGGAAAAGTGGCTCACCGCGCGCGCCGTTATCGGTTTTTTCCCCGCCAACAGCACGGAGAACGACACCGTCACCCTCTACGCCGACGAAGACCGCCGCCAGCCCCTGGAAACGCTCCACTTCCTGCGTCAACAGGTAAAAAAGGCCGAAGGCCAACCCAACCAGAGCCTCGCCGATTACATCGCACCCAAAACAGAGAACCCTCAACCCGATTTCATCGGCGCCTTCGCCGTCACGGCCGGCATCGGCATCGAGGCCCATGTAGCCCGCTTCGAAGCGGCCCACGACGACTACAACGCCATCCTGCTCAAAGCCCTTGCCGACCGCCTCGCCGAGGCGCTGGCCGAACGCATGCACCAGCGCGTACGCACCGAATACTGGGGCTACGCGCCGGACGAAAACCTCTCCAACGAAGCGCTCATCACCGAACAATACCGCGGCATCCGCCCGGCGCCGGGCTACCCCGCGTGTCCGGAGCATACCGAAAAACGCACCCTCTGGCGCCTGTTGCAGCCCGACCGGCTGGGCATTTCGCTCACCGAAAGTTGCGCCATGTACCCCGCCGCTTCGGTCAGTGGCTGGTACCTGGCCCATCCCGAAGCCCGGTACTTCGGCATCAGCCAGATCGGAAGAGACCAGGCCGAAGCCTACGCGCAAAAAAAAGACTGGGATGCTGCCGAGGTGGAGAAATGGCTGGGGGCAATTCTATAAATTGAGTAACTTTGCTACTCAATTTTGCGCATGATCGATGCCCTGATCTCTTCCAAAACCCGGATCAAGTTGTTGCTGAAGTTCTTCCTCAACAGCAACACAACCGCGTATCTGCGCAACCTGGAAAGCGAATTTGGCGACTCCACCAACTCCATCCGCCTGGAACTCAACCGGCTGGAAGATGCGGCCATGCTGCTGTCGGAAACCGACGGCAACAAAAAAATCTTTCGAGCCAACACCCGGCATCCCCTCTTTGCAGAAATCCACAGCATCCTGCTCAAACACATCGGCCTGGACCGTATCGTGGAGGACGTGATCAAACGCCTCGGCGACATCCGGCAGGTGTACCTCATCGGTGAATTTTCTCGCGGGCTCGACAGCCCCATCATTGACCTCATCTTCGTAGGCAACATCGACAAAGGTTACCTGCTCGACCTCGTCGAAAAAGCAGAAAAGCTCGTCAAACGAAAAATCCGATACCTCATCTACACCCCGGATGAAGCCCGCCATGTCGATTGGACCCAATACGACCCCAAGCCGTTCCAACTCTGGAACGGATTCCCCGAAAACCCCGTGCTCAGCCCTTGATGTCCGTTTGATTACCTTTGCCACTCCCGCCTTCGACCCCCACCCAGGGCGCAGGCATGGTCACTTATATGCGTTTGGACACGCCTTACGCCCACCCACGCGCCATGGAGCGCCACACCGCAAGTAAGTGCCGCCCACTTATGAAGCGGGAACCGTTGTCGAATGCGGAATGTGGAATGCGGAATGCGGAATTTTACCCTGAGCGCGATGAAGAGGATGTCACCCTGAGTACCACGAAGGGGCCTAAAACCCAAAATTATTTACTTCGCACAACAACCAACCGCGTAGCGGTTGAACATGAATAACCCCGGGCGGGAGCCCGGGGAGCTGCGTGCACACCCCGGGCGGGAGCCCGGGTGGGGCCACCACCACACCATAAAATAAAATCATGAGCACACAATCACCCACCCCCCTGCCGATGGTCGATCTGAAAACCCAGATGGCGACCATCCGCACGCAACTGGATCAGGAGTTTTCCGAAATCCTCGATTCCACCCTGTTCATCGGCGGCCCCAAGGTGAACGCCTTTCGGGAAGGTCTGGAGCGCTACCTCGGCGTCCGGCACGTCATCCCCTGCGCCAACGGCACCGACGCCCTGCAAATCGCCATGATGGCGCTTGACCTCAAACCGGGCGACGAGGTGATCGTGCCCGCCTTCACCTACGTGGCCACCGCCGAGGTAATCGGGCTGTTGGGGCTCACGCCCGTGATGACGGACGTAGACCCCGGAACCTTCAACATCACACCTGCGCTGGTGGAGGCCGCCATCACGCCGCGCACCAAAGCCATCGTGCCGGTGCACCTCTTCGGGCAAAGCGCCGACATGGCCGGTATCATGGACGTCGCGCGGGCGCACGGCCTGTACGTCATCGAGGACAATGCCCAGGCCATCGGCGCCGATTTTATCTACCCCGACGGGCGACGCGTCAAAACAGGCGCCATCGGCCACTTCGGCTGCACCTCCTTTTTCCCCTCCAAAAACCTGGGCTGCTACGGCGATGGTGGCGCGCTGATGACCAACGACGACGAGCTGGCCGCCCGCGCCCGCATGATCGCCAACCACGGACAGTCCAGGCAGTACTACCACGATCGCCTGGGCGTCAACTCACGTCTCGATGCGTTTCAGGCCGCCTTTCTGAACGTAAAACTACCCCACCTCGACGCCTACAACGACGCCCGGCGCCGGGCAGCCGACCACTACGACGCCGCTTTTGCGGGCATATCGGCGCTGGTCACGCCCGTCCGCGCCCCTTTCAGCACCCATGTGTTTCACCAGTACACCTTGCGGTTGGCGTCGGGCGACAGCAACATGCGCGAGGCCCTGCGCCTCCATCTTGCCGAGCTGGGCATTCCGGCCATGATTTACTACCCCGTGCCCTTGTACGCGCAGGGTGCTTTTGCCGATTTTGGGCAGGGCGGCGTGCTGCCGGTTACCGAGCAGTTGTGCGCCTCCGTCCTCTCGCTGCCCATGCACAGCGAGCACACAGCGGAGACCCTGGAACGGGTGGTAGCAGGGGTGCGCTCCTTTTTTGCACAATAACCGGTGAATTGTCCGTGTCTACCATTTTCGGCATAGGACTTGCTGTAGCTTGCCCGAAACCGAAACCAGGAAAAACACCTCTCTTTTGCTGATCAAGAACATTTTGTGGGATTATGTGGGGCGCTTCAGCTTGTTGTTCGCCAACCTGGCGGTCACCAGCGTATTGAGTCGGCTGCTTTCCCCGGCCGAATACGGAGAGGTGGGCATTGTCATTGCCATCAGCGGCCTGGCCGCCATCCTGCTGGAGTTCGGTTTTACGGCCGCCATCATCCAGAAGGGCGAAATTGACGAGGTGCAGCTCAGCACCATTTTTTACATGGTTTTGCTGGGCAGTGCGGTAATTTACACGGCCGTATTTTTTGCGGCGCCCTATGTGGCGGGTTTTTACGCCCTGCCCAACCTGACGGCCTTGTTGCGGGTGAGCGCCCTGAGCTTCCTCATCAACGCCTTCAATCTGGTGCCCAGCGCCCTCATCATGCGCAACATGATGTTCAAGCAGCAGAGCATCCGCAACGTGGCGCTCACCGTCGCCGTCGGCATCGCGGCCATCGCCATGGCCTGGCTGGGCTGGGGCGTCTGGGCGCTGGTGTTGCAAATATTGTTGAGCGCCTTTTTTCTGGTGTTCATCAACCTGTGGCTCACCAAATGGCTGCCCAGGCGGCTGTTCGACCTCCGCTCGGTCGCAGAAATGTTTCATTACAGCAAGTTTCTGTTTCTCTCCACCACCCTGGACGCCCTGTTCACCCGCGTAGACGCCCTGATCATCGGCAAGGCCCTCAACGTGCACACGGTCGGCTTTTACACCCGCTCCAAGGGCCTGGAAAACATGGTGCAGGGGGTGACCACCGCCAGCCTGAACGCCGTGATGTTCCCGTTTTTTTCCAAAATGCAGCACGACGAGCGGCAGATCAGGGGCCTGTTTCACCGCTTCTTTGCCATCATCACCACCGTTATTTTCCTGTTTACCGGACTGGCCTATGTAAACGCCTATTGGGTGTTTGAGCTGCTGTTCGGCGCCCAATGGAGCGTATCGGCGGGTTACTACCGCATTCTGGCGCTGAGCGCGTTTGTTTTTCCGCTCAGCGCGCTCATCCTCAGCGTGGTGAGCGCCAGGGGCAACAGCAAGGATTTTTTCCGGGCAGAGATCGTCAAGAAAACGATCTTTCTGCCCACGTTTTTTTTCATCTTGATAGGCGTCGAGGCATTCCTTTACGCCTGGGTGGGCGCCAGTTTTCTGGCTTTTGGGGTCAACCTCCACTACCTGACGCGCTCCATACCGGTTGCCATTGCACCGTACCGGGCCATGGTGCTCAAATACACCCTCATTTTAGCGTGTTTTTTGGGCGCTTACCACACCGGCATGCCGGCACTGGGGCTCAGCGAGCACCGTTTCCTGGCGGCGGTAGCGGTCAGCCTGCTTTTCGTGCCCTACTACGTTGGCGCCATGTACCTGGTGGTTCCCGAAGCCTTTCAGTTGACGCGCGACCAATTTTTTCAGCTTAAAAACCAAATAGAGGGGCGATTTGCCGCCCGGTAAACCATGATCAACGTTACCAAACCTTATCTGCCGCCTTTTTCCGAGTACCAGGAGTTTCTGGAGGGCATCTGGCAGCGCAACTGGCTCACCAACAACGGCCCGCTGGTCAACGAGCTGGAGCTTCAGCTCAAGGAGTACCTCGACCTGCCCCACTTTCTGTACGTCAGCAACGGCACCATCGCCCTGCAAATGGCCATCAAGGCCCTCGACCTGCAGGGCGAGATCATCACCACCCCGTTCAGCTACGTGGCCACCACCAGCTGCATCGCCTGGGAAAACTGCACCCCCGTTTTTGTCGACATCGACCCGCAGACCCTGAACATCAACCCTGCGCTCATTGAAGCGGCCATCACCGCCAAAACGGTGGCCATCATGGCCACCCACGTGTACGGCAACCCCTGCGAAATCGACGCCATCCAGGCCATCGCCGACAAGCACCAGCTCAAGGTCATTTACGACGCCGCCCATTGCTTCGGCAGCCTGTACAAAGGCAAAAGTGTGTTGTCGTACGGCGACGTGAGCACGTGCAGCTTCCACGCCACCAAGCTGTTTCACACCATTGAAGGCGGCTCGGTTTCCTCACCCGACGCAGAGATCACCCGCAAGCTGGCCCTGCTGCGCAACTTCGGGCACACCAGCCCGGTCGACTTCGATGGCGTAGGCATCAACGCCAAAAACTCCGAGTACCACGCCGCCATGGGCCTCGCTGTGTTCAACCGAATCGCCGAAATCCGGAAAAACCGCCAGGAGCAGTGGCTGCTCTACTACGAACTGCTCAAAGGTATGCCCCTGCACACCATCCAAATAGACCGGCAAAACGCCGAATTCAACTACGCCTACTTCCCCATGATCTTCGAAACGGAAGCGCAGCTGCTCAAGACCATGGAAGTGCTCAACACCCATTACGTGTACCCCCGGCGATACTTCTACCCCTCCCTGAACAAGCTGAACTACGTGCCGTACCGACCCTGCCCCGTGTCGGAAGACGTATCCACCCGTGTGCTGTGCCTGCCGCTCTTCCACCAGCTCAGCAAAGCCGAGCAGGAGCTCATCGCACGCGTCATCCTCCGAGCCTCCCGATACGACAAATGACGATCGCCATCATGCAGCCGTACTTCCTGCCCTACATCGGCTATTTCCAGCTGGTGCGCGCGGCAGACCGGTTTGTCGTGTACGACAACATCCAGTTCACCAAAAAAGGCTGGATCAACCGAAACCGCATCCTGGCCAACGGCAAGGACGAGTACATCACCTTACCCCTTAAAAAAGACTCCGACTACCTGCACGTCGATCAGCGCGTGCTGGCCGACACCTTTGCGCAAGACAGCCAGGCCACCCTTCGAAAAATAGCCGGCGCATACCGAAAAGCGCCCCATTTCCAGGCGGTCTTCCCCCTGCTGGAACGCATCTACCAGTTTGAAGACCACAACTTATTCCGTTTTATTTTCCATTCCCTCGAAGAAGTGTGCCGTTACCTGGAAATTGGTACGGAATTCGTGGTGTCTTCCACCGTGGACATCGATCACAAACTCCGGGCGGAGGAGAAAGTAAAAGCCCTCTGCCGGGCCCTTGGCGCCCGGGCGTACGTGAACCCCATCGGCGGCACGGAATTGTACGATCGGGAGGACTTTGCCCAAAACGGCATTGAACTCCGGTTCCTCAAGGCCAACCCCATCGAATACCAACAGTTTAACCACCCGTTTGTACCCTGGCTTTCCATTCTGGACGTCATGATGTTCAACTCCGCAGACCAAATCAGCACCATGCTGGAAAAAGAGTACACGATCGTAAGCAACTAACCGTCATAAGCACAAAAATCCAAATGTCGTTCCACTGGACCAAACTTGGCCGCGTCTTCGACCCCGGCACCGTCACCGACCGGCCGTTCATTCGCGAATTCGCGCAGGCGCCGCACGTAGTGCCGTTCGACGACTTTCTGCGCGTTTATTTCTCCTGCCGCCCGCCCGCAGACGAGCACGGGCAGTTTGTGAGCTACTCGACGTGGCTCGACCTCGACCGCAAGAATCTGTTCAACATCCTGCGCATCGCCGAACAACCCATCCTGCCCCTGGGAGAACTGGGAACCTTCGATGAGTTCGGCACCTATCCGGTGTCCGTCATCCGCCACAACGGCGAGACGCGGGCCTACTACGCCGGCTGGACCCGCTGCGAATCCGTTCCCTTCAACACCGCCATCGGTGTTGCCCTGAGCGACGACGACGGCAAAACCTTCCACCGCGTCGACCACGGTCCGGTGCTCTCCTATTCGCCCGACGAACCGTTCGTCATCAGCGGACCCAAGATCCGCCGCTTCCACGACCGCTGGTACCTCTTCTACATCGCCGGTAAAAAGTGGATCGTCGACAACGGTCGTCCCGAACCCGTTTACCGCATTCGCCTCGCCGTGTCCGACGACGGGTACAACTGGACCAAAATCAACCGCGACCTCATCTCCACCCGCCTGGAGGCCGATGAAGCGCAGGCCAGCCCCGATGTGTTCTACCGCGACGGCCGCTACCACATGTTCTTCTGCTACCGCTACAGCACCGGGTACCGCAGCCGCGAAAAAGGGTACCGCATTGGCTACGCCTGGTCGGAGGATCTGCTCCACTGGACACGCGACGACAGCCAAACCGACCTCGACGTGTCCGACGAAGGGTGGGACTCCGAGATGGTGTCGTACCCGCACGTGTTCGAACTCGACGGCGAAACCTATATGTTCTACCTCGGCAACGGCGTGGGGCGCGTGGGTTTCGGCGCCGCCAAATGGGTGCGTTGACCACTTCCAGGTTAATTTTTCATAAAAAACGAAATAAACAAACCATAAACCCAATATGCGCTGGCAGAAACTCCATCAATGCTTCGACCCTACTGATCACGCGCTGGACTTCGACGTGAAGCTCTTTGCGCAGGGACCCCAGACGGTCGTGTTCGACGACTTCGTCCGCATCTACTTTTCCACCCGGCGCGTCGACCCGTCCAACGGCAAGTTCTTCAGCGACATCGCCTACATTGACATGGACACCACCCTCTCTGCCATTACCGGCCACTCCAATGGGACCGTTATCCCCCTGGGCGGGCTGGGCGCCTTCGACGAGCACGGCATTTTCCCCATCAGCCCGTTGCAGCACAACGACCAGATATGGGCTTACACCTGCGGCTGGAGCCGCCGCGTGTCGGTGTCGGTAGAAATTTCCACCGGATTGGCGTTCAGCCGGGATAATGGCACGACTTTTGAAAAATATGGTACAGGACCGGTGCTCAGTTCCTCTCTGCACGAACCGATGCTGGTGGGCGACTCCTTTGTGCGTGTTTACGACGGCGTTTTCCACATGTGGTACATGTTTGGTAAAAAGTGGGGAAAAGCGGAAGGCACAGAGCCGCCGGTTCGGGTCTACAAGATTGCCCACGCCACCTCGGCAGACGGCATCCATTGGCAAAAAGAAGAAGGCGTGCAGATCATCACCGACGTACTGAATGAAGACGAATGCCAGGCACTGCCCACCGTCATCCAGATCGGAAGTCGCTACCACATGTACTTCTGTTTCCGGTACGCGACCGACTTCCGCACCAATCCCAAACGCGGTTATCGCCTGGGATATGCGTGGTCCGACGACCTCCAGCACTGGACGCGCGACGATCAGAACAGCGGCATCGGCTTGTCGGACAGCGGCTGGGATTCGGAGATGATGTGCTACCCGCACCTCTTTTCGATGCAAGACGAAATATACCTGCTTTACAGCGGCAACGCCTTCGGCAAACAAGGCTTCGGTGCTGCCCGCCTGATCAACGATAACTAACCTTTCGCCCCCCGGGCTCATGAAAGCGACGGAAAACGCCATCACTTATCGCCTGAACACGGCTACCAGCGCACAGATCGCCCAACATCTGCGCGCGTGCAGCCACCTGTTCCTGCCTCCGCTCCACGAAAAGGTGGACATAGACGCGTACGCAGACAAGATGGCCCGCCACGCCCAGCGGTTTGAAGCGTGGGATCCGACGGAAAACATCCCAGTCGCACTGGTCTGCACCTACTTCAACGACCCGGCCAAACAGCACGGCTTCATCACCAACGTCAGCACCCTGGGCGGCTACAGCGGCCGGGGCATCGGCTTTGCCCTGATGACGCAATGCATTCAATTCGGCAAGGAGAGCCGTTTTTCCGACATACAACTCGAGGTGCACCCGCAAAGTGTATCCGCCATACGCCTGTATCAGAAATGCGGGTTCGAGGCGGTGGCGTCCACCCCCACATCGGTCGCCATGCGACTAAGCCTCCCCCAAACGTGACGCGATATGAACAATACAAAATCGTTGATCAGCGTATGCATGATTTCCTACAACCACGGACCCTACATTGCCCAGGCCATCGAAAGCGTGCTCATGCAAAAAACCGATCACCCTATTGAACTGGTGATCAGCGAGGACCGGAGCCCGGACAACACCCGCGAAATTTGTCAGGAATACGCCGACCGATACCCTGAGGTCGTTCGCCTGTTGCCGCTTGAGCCCAACATGGGCTTCCAAAAAAACTTCATCCGCACCCTGTACAGCTGCCGCGGCGAGTTCATTGCCCTGCTGGAGGGCGACGACTTCTGGACCGACGTCTACAAACTCCAGAAACAGGTGGAAGTGCTGGAGCAGAATCCGGAACTCGTACTCAGCTTCCACAACGTCAACATCCTGCAGGACGACCACATCACCGGACAGGTTTACCCCGGCCCGCGCAAAGAAACCATCAACGCAGAGGATGTTTTTCAGCACGACTACTTCCAGACCTGCTCCATCCTCTTTCGCTCGGCGTCCCTGTTCGCCGTCGATCGCAGCCAGGCGCACGAGTGGATATACAACGACATCACCCTCTTCTCTCTCCTGCTCAGCGACGGCTCCAAAGGGCGCTACCTGCCCGAAATTATGGCCACTTACCGGGTACACCCCGGCGGTGTGTGGTCGATGGCCAACGTCGCCAAACGCTACCAAATCTCGCACGTCGCCGAAAACATCATCCTCGACAAATACTATTCCAATGCGCGCTTGCGCCCCCTCATCGCCCGGCGCGAAACCCTCTACTACGAACTCTTCATGGTCGAATCGGCCAAATGCCGCGACCTGCCCCTCATGCTGCGCACCACGTCCAAGTTTGTGCAGTGGAGCCTGCTCACCAACCCGCTGCGCCTGTGGAAAATCATGTTCCCGCCCATCCACTACCTCCGCGCTACCCTGCTCAACCGCCGACCCGTGCCGAAAAATGTGATTGTGGCCAAAAAAGAGAAGGGATACAAGCAGCGACGGCCAGTGCTTTGAATGCGGAATGTGGAATGTGGAATGCGGAACGTTACGAATGCGGAATGGCGAATGCGGAATGCGGAATAAGTTGGCGCTTGGTTTTGCGGTTGAACCTGGTTAGTAGGTATGCCGACTACCGAATGCCGACTACCGACAGCCGACTACCGACAGCCGACTACCGACTACCGACAGCCAGCTACCGACGCTTTTGGTTGTTTCGGGCAGTTTTAATGGAGGCAACAGTGATTGACAACAGTTCATCTGCTTCCTTCCAAATCGGTGTTATGGGGATGCGCCATTCCTCTGAAATGGACACCAGGAACTCGAGCCAGAACATGGTTTCATCCAATTCTTCTTCGACGATGCCCATTTTAGCAATAAAGTCTTTACCGGATTTTCCTCTGCAGGCAGCCCTGTAATTGGCCGCCGATGCGGTTGAACTTCGAATGATCTGATTTTGTATAATCCGGAACTTCAACGAATCCGGAAGCTGTTCTGAAAAATTGACTACCGCAAGGGCAAATCGCTTAAATCTCGATTTGAGTCCATCAATATCCATAATAAAGCGCGTTTGTGATGAAGTAACCATAAATATACGGGAAAATTGGCTGTCGGTAGTCGGTAGTCGGTAGTCGGCTGTCGGTAGTCGGTAGTCGGCTGTCGGTAGTCGGTAGTCGGTAGTCGGTAGTCGGCATATTTGCTCACCAAGTTTAACCGAAAAACCAAGAGCCCGCTTATTCCGCATTCCGCATTCCGCATTCCGCATTCCGCATTCCGCACTCCGCATTCGTAACGTTCCGCATTCGATATGAAAATCCTCATCACCGGCACCGCCGGCTTCGTAGGCTTCCACTTCGCCCACCGCATGGTCCGGGAGGGACATGAGGTGGTCGGTCTGGACAGCATCAACGACTATTACGACGTTCAGCTCAAGTACGACCGCTTGAAGTCGGCCGGCATTTCCAGGGAAAAACGCACGTACAACACCCTGGTGGAGAGCACTGTAAACCCCAACTACCGGTTTATCCAGCTCCAGTTGGAGGACGCCGGTAACCTCGAGCGTCTCTTCGCCCGCGAGCAGTTCGACGCCGTGGTGCACCTGGCCGCCCAGGCGGGTGTGCGGTACAGCCTGAACAACCCGCGCGCCTACGTAGAGAGCAACATACTGGGCTTCCTCAACCTGCTCGAAGCGTGCCGTTACCACCCCGTGCAGCACCTGGTGTTTGCCAGCAGCTCCAGCGTGTACGGCATGAACACCGCCCAGCCGTTCAGCGTATTGCACAACGTCGACCACCCCGTGTCGCTCTATGCCGCCAGCAAAAAGAGCAACGAACTCATGGCCCACACCTACAGCCACCTGTTTGGCGTGCCCGCCACCGGACTCCGCTTCTTCACCGTCTACGGGCCTTGGGGGCGTCCCGACATGGCCTACTTCACCTTTACCCAGGCCATCCTCGCCGGCGAACCCATCAAAGTGTACAACTATGGCCACAACGCGCGCGACTTCACGTACATCGACGACATCGTGGAGAGCATGGCCCGCCTGCTGCCCATACGGCCCGAGCCGGTGTCGCGCGAGGAAGCCGAGGGCAACCCCGCCCGCTCCACCGCCCCCTACCGCCTGTTCAACATCGGCAACAGCAGCCCCGTCGCCCTGTCCGAGTTCATCCGCACCATCGAAGAGGCCCTGGGCAAAAAGGCAATCCAGGAACTTGTGCCCGCCCAACCCGGCGACGTGACCACCACCTACGCCGATGTGGCCGACCTGGAGGCCGTCACCGGTTACCGGCCCCAAACAACCCTCAAAGACGGCATCGGGCGGTTTGTGGCGTGGTACCTGGGGTATGTGGGGTGATGGGCTGCTTCCACTTGTCCGTGAATGTGTTTTCCCTTATCTTTGAAACAAAGTAGGGTATGCAAGATCCAAAAACACAGTGGTTGTATCAAAACTATCCCAACCTCCGACCATACAGGGGGCAATATATTGCCTATGATGAAAATGGAATCATTGGTCACCACGAGGAATAGCTCAAGTTACTGGCCAGGATAACGTTGCCAAGTGATCAATTCAGGATATATTATGTACCCAAGGCATTCGACTGGTACCAAATCTAAACAGGCAGACTGAGATGGTCTAATTTTTCCGCACACAAAACTCTCTTAAATTTGTGTCAAGATGGAAAAGCAAACAAAGATCAAAATGGCGCGCCGGAAGTACGACGAAGGCTTCAAAACCGAAGCGTTGCGAATGGTCAACACAGGTCG
>JBGSTG010000112.1:0-8839 GCA_041736625.1 Saprospiraceae bacterium
TGTCAATGAACTTTCTGAAGACAAGAGAGGCGTGTTGGAGATATTTTCATACAAACAAAATGTTGAAAATGATCTCCAATTAAAACTCGACTTCAATTAACAATTCACTAATTCTTGTCAACCTATTTTAGGAACACACAAAATTAAAAATTTTTAAATTAAAATGTTCAATGACCAATTTTCAAGTCTTTTGAGACGGCCTCTTTTTTTCTTGTTCCTATCCCTGCTAACGGTCGCCCTGCACGCCGAAGAGTTGCCCATGTGGTCTACCCTGGAACTGGCCATGCAGAGCAGCGAAATCTGGGAGGCGGAGCCGGTGTTTCTCGATACGCACCGTTCGTGGCGGGTGGTCTGGAACCGCGATGCCAAAGCGTTTTTGGTGCGCGTTACGCGGGTTTTCCGGAGCGCCACACTGTCGGCAGGCGATACCGTCTGGGTGTCGGCAAACGGCCCGTACCATTGGCCAAACGCGCGACGGGACTCCCTGGGTGGGCTGCAATACCTGCAAATGCAGGACACCATCACCCGACTGCTGGTGTACGGGCAGGTGTTTCGGGAGGACGACCTGAACCGGGGCGAATGGCCGGAAACCACCCGGGCGCACCCGGTGGCTGGGCCGCTGTTGTCCGGCATCCGTTTACAGGACAACCGAGGAGGCCTGTGGTGGCCGTTTCAGCCTGAAAACCCGGGCGGGTACAACTTTTACCGCACCCACGACCCTGCCCGCGACCGCTGGGCGGAAACGATTGAACGCACCCGTTTTGACATCCGCCGGGTGGATACCCTGATGGGCCTGCGGAATATCTGGCCCCCCGAGGACCAGAACAGGGCCCTGTTTGCCTGGATCAACGACCATCGCGCTGAACTGGCGGACAGCCGGCATCCGAACGCCTGGTCTTATTACACGGATTTGCCTTTTTCCTGGATCCTGTGCAATGGTATCGATTTTGATGCCTGGGCGGCGGTGCTGCTGTACGACCGGGTCTTTCCGGGCCAGCACGTGCGTTGTCCCGAAGAGCCCGCCTCCCCGGAAACAGGCGAGTCCTACCGGCCTTTCGACAGCGATTCCGGGCGGCGCTTTTTGGCGGAAAAAATTGCCGATGCGGGAACAGACGCCTATTCCCGGTTTTTAGCGATGCAATGCCTTGCCGGGTTGCAGGGCGGTACACGCGAATCGGATCTTGCCGGGCGAGAAGCCATGTTCGATGCTTTTCGGGCGTTTTTTCCGACGCTTTCCGAGCATCGGCGAACGGAATACATCATTTATCAGGGGGCATACCTGGCATTCGGGTACGCAAAAGGCACGGTGCCCGTGCCTGGAGCCGTCGAATTTTTTATGGACATGTACCGACAGGCCCCCCCGGGGCAGGCCAGGCTTTATCTGGCCAGGGTGATTGCCGTCAACGCCGGCGCAGCACAGTGGAAATCCGTTTCCGGCAACGACGACGGCTTGCTCTTCGCCCTGTACGGTTTTGAGCTGGACAGCGCTGCCGGGCGGGTGCTGTTTTACCTGTACCAAAACAACGGATCGGACGCGTTATATGAACAGCCCACCGTCACGTGTTATCAGCTGGACGAAGCGGGCGCCGAACAAAACGGGTTCACCATACCACTGCCGGTGCTGGACAGAAGCCTGCGCTGGTCCGATGGCATTGACCGGAACCGGGGCGCGCTGCGCGTCGGGTTGCCGGTGAAGGGTTTGGCGAAGGGGACGTGGTATGTGCGGGTCACGGGGACGGCGGGGGCGGACCGGGTGAAGCGGTGGACTTCGGAGGTGGGGGTGTTTGGGCTGTGATGGCGTTTTTGACCACCATACGGAGACCTATGCGGAAAAGCATAGCCGGAAACCGCTGGGAAATTTGAACAAGCTATAGCGGTCGATCAATAAAATATATACTTTTGGCAACATAAGCATCGCGCTCTGTGCATACACTTCATTTCCATTCGTATGAAAACCTTTCTTGTTCTGTTGATGGTCGCCTCATGCTTGTCGCTAACTGCGCAGGGCTGGGAAGTCGGCTCCACGTGGTTGTACGATCAGGATGATTTTATGCCGGACCCGGATGTGGAGTTCATGTTTCTCAGGATCGATGCCGACAGCATAGTTGGCGCGGATACCCTCCTGCTGCTTCGTTCGAACTACGTGCTCCAAAATCCCGGCGGCTCCGGCTTCCAGTTCCTTTCCCCGAGAAGGCATCTGATCAAGCCTGTTGGGGATTCCGTATTCATATATAACCCCGAGGACCAGCAGTTGCACCTGCTGTACAATTTTGCGGCCGAAGCAGGCGACACGATCCCCATCTGGGTCGGTGAAACCGGGTTCGGGTCAAGGGCATTCATTGACGTGTATGTGGACTCCACCGGTACAGTCCTGCGCGGGGGGCGGGAGTGGCCTGTTCAGTACGTACATACGCTTGACAACGGCGTTAACCTGCCCGAGTTCAGGTTCTCGGGTGTCATTTACAAAAGCATCGGGGCATCGCAGTATTTTTTCCCCGCGTTTGCTGCCGTCGATCCACCGCCCGGAGGCTATCTGCTGTGCCACACAAGCGACTCGATACAGTTTCCTGAGCCCGGAAACGCGTTTTGCAGCACGGTGCTCTTCACCGGAGCGCCATCGTTGGTCCCGATCGACATCGGTCCCAACCCGACCACCGGTTTGGTGTACATCCGACCGCAGGGCCACACCTTCGACCGATGGGCGGCATTTGATGTGTTTGGAAAAAGGGTAAAAGAGGGCCCTTTTTCCCATGCGATTGACCTGGTCGGCCTGAGGCCCGGCGTCTATTTCCTGCAGCTGACGACCCCTGATGGCAGGTTTGCAACAAAACAAATAGCCATACACGGCATGTAGAGACGTTGCATGCAACGTCTCTACGCGCGGCGGGAATCCGGTGTGCTTGCGGAATGAACAGGGTATGCCACACACCAACGCCCATGAAAACGAGGCCCTTAAGTATACCCGACACCAAACCAATTATATTTTTATCCTCTTTTTGCGCGTACAACTGAACCACCACCGCGTCGTTCCCCGTGTGGCGCATGTGCAATACGTGCTTGTTTTTGCCGCCCCATCGCGCGATAACCTCCAACACGTCCAACCGGTTCGTTTTCCCGGAACGAGCCGCAGCTTTGCCGACCGCCTGCAAAAATTGTCCGGTATTCTCTGAAAAACTGCGCGCGCCCTTTTTAACCAAATAAATAAACCGCAGATTGGAGGCGCCCAAATGCTGCCAGACAGCATTCAGATTCGACGGTTCCACGTGTACCAAACCGGCCATAAACGACTCGCTCGAACCCGAATCGATTTCCACCGCTGCACAAGCCTTCGGGGACAACCACGAGCGGTGCGCGTAAAAATACTTGCGGTGTGATCGGATGGCGGTTTTGGGCCTGGAACCGGCCTCCACGTACACAAAATAAACCTTGTAAAATGGAAAAGCGGCTAAGAGAAACCGGTTCAGCCAGACATACGGATCTGCCTCGGCGTTCGAGGGAAACCCAAAGGAGAACGCCTCGTACGCGCGCATGAATTCCTGATCGCGCCTGCTGAGCGGGAAGGTGGTTACCGGACCTTGTTGGGCCAGGATGTCGCTTGTGTGGTCAGGTTGGATCGTCATCGTGCCAAAAGTACAAAATTCGTCCTACGAATATACTCGTAGGACGAATAATTGGCCCACTGCCGTCACCCGGAAACCGAGAAATCCCGAAACAGCAAAAATATAAAAATTCCCATACATTTGCACGAAAACCAATATACTATTGCCGGAGTACCCGGAGAGCCAGGATGAGCGACCGCCCACTAAAGATATTCATCAGTTCCACCTCGGTTGACTTGCAGGAGCACCGGCAGGCGGTATCCGACGTGATCCGCCGCGCAGGGGAATACGATATCGACATGCGGTACTTCGGCAGCCGCCCCGACGATCCGGTTACCGTTTGCCGCGAGGCCATTGAGGAGGCCGACGTGCTGGTGGGCATTTACGCTTGGCGCTACGGATGGGTGCCGGACGGCGAAACCCGCTCCATTACGGAAATGGAGTTCGACTATGCCCGAAGTCTCGGAAAAGATTGCCTGTGTTACATTATTGACGAGGAGCATCCCTGGCCTCGCAAGTTTGTCGAGACAGGCGCCGCAGAACAAAAACTCGCTGATTTCAAGCGCAGGGTAAGCGAACTGGTCCGCGAGACCTTCGACACCCCGGACAACCTCGCCATGAAGGTAAGCAGCGCCCTCACCAACATTATCAAAAAAAGGCAGCGCGGTTCGGAAAATACCGCATCAGGCAGGCAATCGAAGAAAAAAACCGGCAAATCCATCCCCGATTGGTACGCCTTCACCTGCAACCGGGTAGAGCAAACAGACGTATTCATACCCATTTTCTTTCCGGAAGACGAAAACCAGCCCCCACCCCCACAGCACCTGTTCTTCTACCTCTACGGCGACGCCAAACAGGCCCACAAGAGCCTCGCCAAACGCTTCGGCCACGAAGTCGCCGGTAAATACTTCCATTGGGAAGAGAACCCCGCGGCGGAAGCCGACCGCCATACTAAAAAGTGGACCATGCGCCGGGTAAAACCGCAGCTCTCTTCTCGGCTCGACATGAACCGCATCAACCTCTTCAAGGAGCTGTACGAAAAATTTGACCTCGACCTGAGCGGGCCGGTTTCTCAACGCCGGGTGGCCGACCTGTATAAAAGCCCGGCGCTCCGGCACTACACGGCAAACGATACGGTGGTGGTGGTACTCACCATGGATGAAAAAAACTGGCACCCGGAGCATACCCCGGCCGTCGTGCGCCAGTTTGTGACCGAATATTGTCAATGCGAATGTCCGCCCGACGCCCCCCGCATGCTGTTCTTTTTCGGCATCGAATACGATAAGCACAAAACCGAAAAGCGCGCGCAGGTGCAAAAAGCCATAAATGAGAGCGAACACGGCATCCGCCTGCCCGAGCTGAAACCCGTCACCGAAAGCGATGTGGAAGCGTGGTTCTCCCGCGAAGACCGGCTTTTGGAAGAGGGCACCGACGATAAATACATGCGCTTGGTCTATTTCGGCGATTTCGAAGAGATGGACATGTCTGACGCCGAACCCATTTTTAAAAAAATCATCGAAAAATTCAATAAAAATGAATGCTAACGCAGTACCGACAGGATGGCTTGAATCCCAATGTCGTCAACTTAAGCGCAAAAGCCTCGGAGAGGCCCAACGTTGGTAGCACGTTGGATATGTTTTGGGGGCCTCGGAGAGGCCTAACGTTTGTTCGCGGGTCGGAATGTCGAACAAACGTTAGGCCTCTCCGAGGCCCAACGAAATACGCTTGGCATTTCTACCAACGTTGGGCCTCTCCGAGGCCACTAAAAAAACCTTAAGTTGACGACATTGGGCTTGAAGCCATCCTATCGGTATCACCCCAGCACTACCCGGCATCCACCCACCAAAAACAAACACCATGACCAACCTCCATACCCCCGAAGAGCTCGAACGCTCTAAAAAAGTGCACGCCAACTACGTAATGCCCCCCGGCTTGCAGTACGCCTTCGAAGGCGCCATCACCCTGCACCAGCCCCTTCTGCTCACCGGCGAGCCCGGCACGGGCAAAACCACGCTGGCCGACTGGGCGGTGCACCACCTACGCGAAACCAAACCCGGCTACCACGAGATGCCCCTGGTGTTCCACACCAAAACCACCTCGCGGGCCAGCGACCTGTTTTACACCTACGACGCCCTGGCCCACTTCCAGGCCGCCAACCTCAAGGGCGAAACCAAAGCCGACCCGGCCAACTACATCGCCCTGCAAGCCCTCGGACTGGCCATCGCCCTCAGCAAAGGACGCCCGGAAACCCCGCCGCCTTTTCTCAAAGACCTGCCCACAGTGCCCCGCAACACGGTGGTGCTCATCGACGAGGTGGACAAGGCCCCGCGCGACTTCACCAACGACATCCTCGACGAGATCGAAAAATACCGGTTCCGCATCCGCGAGCTGAACGCGCACAGCCGCTTCGAAAAAGCGGCCGACGCCAACATCGTGGTCATCCTCACCTCCAACTCCGAAAAAAACCTGCCCGACCCCTTCCTGCGCCGCTGCGCGTTTTTTCACATCGAATTCCCCAAAGGCGACGACCTGCGCAAAATCGTGGAAAACCAGCTCGGCCAACCTACACCCGAAACCAAAGCCGCCCTCGAGGAACTGCTGCCCTTCTTCGAAGTCATTCGCAAAGAAGCCGTGCGCAAAAAACCCGCCACCGCCGAACTCATTGCCTGGCTCCGCCTGCTGGGGCTGAAAGATTACGCCGGGCTGTCCAAAGCCGAAAAACAAAAACGCCTGCTCAACAACCTCGCCTTCCTCGTGAAAACCCAGGAAGACCTCGAAGCGGTGAAAAAACTGATCTGAAAAAACGCCAATCGTGCACCCTGCCCCCATCCCGCTACCCCTCGACGAGCTCTTCCTCCGGCTCGAACAGGCAGGCTTCGCGCTCGACACCGGGCGCCGGATGCGGGTATGGCGGTACTTGGACGAGGATGGGCGGCGATTCCTGGACAAAGACAACTTCAACAACCTCCGGTACGGCCTGGCGCCTCTGCTGGCGCGCTCTGCCGCTGAGCAGGAGGCGTTTTACCAGATTTGGGCGGCATTTTATCAGGATTGGAAAAAGGAGTGGGATGAAATGCTCAACGAACTGCCTGACCCAACAGTCGAACCGCCAACAGTGCCTCCCGCCACGAAGCGCATCTGGTGGCCTTGGGTCGTGGTCAGCCTTATTGCCATCGCCTGGGCCGTATGGTACTTTCGGCCGCGAACGACAGTTGTGGATTTCAGCATCGTAACCGCCAACCATTGGTGGCCCGGTGTGGATACGCTGAAAGCGCTCAGTTACAGCCAAAATGTGGACAGCGCCCTGTTGCGCTGGGAGGTCGTCGACAACCGTACCCAACAAATAGAGTTTACCTCAGATACCCCGCACTTGGTGTGGCCGATACCGGCTACTACCGGTGGATACAAACGCGTGGTGCTTAGCGTCGCTGGCGACACCTTGCGCAAGCAGCAACTGATGCTTGTGCTGTGTCAGGAACCTCCCAACGCGGGTAAACTTCGTGC
The DNA here is from genome assembly GCA_041736625.1 of Saprospiraceae bacterium. GTDB lineage: Bacteria > Bacteroidota > Bacteroidia > Chitinophagales > Saprospiraceae > M3007. The sequence continues at coordinate 7,104 of JBGSTG010000112.1, forward strand.
ACCCGAAGGCGACGTATTAGCCGGCAAGCAGTACGCCTTTGAGGTACTGGAACCCGAACCCGGCTGCCTGATCGAATGGCGATTTGATGGGGTGGTGGATACCAATTCCCGTACAGCCAAGGCCGTTCACAGCTTTTCAGCAGCCGGCGAGCACACCGTGCAAGCCACCGTGTACCGGCCCGATAAAAAAGAATGGTGCTTCACGGAGCGCCTAGCGAGGGTCGGCGTCGGCAACCAAAAACCCTACCTCGCCACCCTGCCCCTGCGCGAGGACACCTTCCCGACCCAATGGCGCCTGCGCTGGTGGGCCTGGCTGCTGGCCATACTGCCCCTCTTAGCCGCCGCGTATTTTCTGTGGCGCTGGTGGCGGCGGCGCACTGAAAAACCGGCCGCAAAAACGCCGGCCGAGCTCGAAGCGGCGTACCCGGTGATCGACGACGCGCCCTACTACATCCCCTACGAGCCCCAGGAGCACCAGATCACCGTGCCTCCGGCCTTCTTCCGCATCGCCGAGCTGCTGCACCGCCGCGAGGCAGACCTGCGCACCCGCCTCGACGTGCCCGCCAGCGTGCGCGCCACCATTGAGCAAGGCGGGTACCCCACCTTAGTGGAGCGCCGCGATACGCTGCCGGGCGACTACCTGTTCCTCATCGAGCAGCACAGCCCGCGCGACCAGCAGGGGCGCCTGTTCGCCCGGCTCGCCGCCTTCCTCGAGCGCCGCGAGGCGCCCGCCGTGTTTTTTACCCACGACGGCAGCTTCGCGCGGTTTTTCAACAAAAACCACCCCGAGGGGCTCGACCTCAACAACCTCCTGCGCCGGTACCCCACCCACCGCTTAGTGCTCATCGGCAGCGCCCACGCCCTGGCACTGACGCCCAAGGACGCCCCGCCCCGGCTCAACCCGACGGTGACCGATGCCCTCCTGCACCGCCGCCCCCGCCGCCTGCTGCTCACCCCCGAGCCGCCCGTGGCCTGGAGCTTCCAGGAGAAACTGCTCAACCGCGCTTTCCTGCTTTTCCCCGCCGACACCGAGGGCATGGCCGAGGGGCTTGACCTGCTCGACCGCACCGACGAGTACGAACCACCCACCTTCGACCGCTGGGCCGAGCACCTGCGCAGCCGCCGCAGCGACCAAAACCACCGCTACAACCCCTTCCGCACCCCGCTCGACCACCAGCTCTACCTGCTCGACGACCCCGACGCCTGGCGATGGCTCTGCGCCCTGGCCGTGTGCGTGCAGCCCGACTGGGCGCTCACCATCGCCGTGGGCCGCGCCATCGGCGTAGAGGTGACCCACGACCGCCTGCTCAAGCTCACCCGCATACCCTGGCTCAGCGAAAACCAGCCCGAAGACACCCTCCGCCTGGCGCTCCAGCGCGCCCTGCCGGAGGCCAACGAGACGGCCGCCCGCCGCGCCGTGGCCCGGGAACTCGAAGCCGTAAAAGACAAAACCGAAAAGGGCTTCGCCGAAACCGAGCGCCGCACCAACCTCGCCGTGCAGTACTTCGCCCTCAACCCGCGCGACGAGGGCCACAAAAACACCATCCGCGAGCTGGAAGCCGCCGGCCTGCTCACCGGCAGCCAGCGCGCCGAGCTGGAGCAGGTGGTGGAGCGGAAAATACGCGACGACGAGTACCCGCCCGACACCCCGCATACCCTCGACGGCTGGCTCACCGTGCCCGCCCCCAAACCCTTTTTCACCCCGGCCCTCTGGGCCGCGCTGGCGCTCGCCGCCG
>JBGSTG010000113.1:0-19787 GCA_041736625.1 Saprospiraceae bacterium
TGTCAATGAACTTTCTGAAGACAAGAGAGGCGTGTTGGAGATATTTTCATACAAACAAAATGTTGAAAATGATCGCCAATTAAAACTCGACTTCAATTAACAATTCACTAATTCTTGTCAACCTATTTTAGGAACACACAAATTTTCAATGTTCAATGACCAATTTTCAATGTACAATGTCCAATGACTGCCGCTACACCCCACCCGCCAGCACCTCCCAGGTATGATCGCCCAGCAGGCGCACCGTGGCCAGGTGCTCAAACGGCTGCTTGCGCCCCCATTCGTGCGGGGCGACCATGGAGAGCACGTGTCCGCCGTCGGATTTGCGCTGGTACAAATGGTAGATGTGGTGGATGACCGGCTGGAAGTTGACCTCGGCCTGGTAGATGAGTTCCGACACCGCCATGCGTTTCTGGAGCGATTGGGCCTGGTCGACCAGTGTTTCCATTTGTTGGCGCAACTGCTCCATCTGCCGGTCCGTCTGGTCGTACATGGCCGTCATGGCGTTGCCACGGATTTGGCCTTTATCCTCGGGCCGGATGGCTACGCCGCCCACCGTGTGCGCATAAGGCAGCAGGCCCGGGTTTTCGGCTACCTTGTTTTTATCGATGGGGTTTACGAAGGCTTGCTCTTGTTGGATCTCCTTTTCTTTTTCCGTAGTCATAACGTCACCTTAAACACTCGAATGCGTCGCTTGTTCTGTAAAAATGGACTTCATCGTACTCAATGGTATCCGCTACACGCTTCCGGAGTTGGAGGCCTGGCTTTGGACCCGCCTGGCCGACGCCGGCAAGCGCCCCAGGCAGCCCTGGCGCAACGGCGTGTTGGCGACCGAGGGGCCGAACGCGCGTATGGTTGTACTCCGGGCGGCGTATCCGGCATCCAGGAAGCTCCTGCTGTACACCGACATACGCTCGGCAAAGGTCGGTGAAATAGCGCTCAACCCACAGGTGACCTGGGTTTTTTGGGACGAGCGCAGGCAGCAGCAACTGCGCGTCCGCGGGGAGGCGCACGTGTGCGCTGATCCGGAGATGATCCGCGAGCACCGGCAACGCCTGCCCGAACGGAGCCGAAAAGATTATGCCGCGCCTGCGGCGCCCGGCGCGCCCCTTCGTACGGGGGAGACGCACGCGCCGGACGATCCTGAGGTGTTGGTCATGGCGCATTTCGCCATCGTCGAAACCCGGGTCAGCTCGGTGGACTGGCTTCAACTGGGCCGCGACGGCCACTGCCGAGCCATCTTTGACTACCAAGACCAATCCATAAACGCCCGCTGGGTTACGCCATGAGCCTGATGTTTCGATGGCCACGCCGCTTCACCCTCCTTTGCGGCCTGATGCTGACCCTTTCACCGGCCTTCTTTTTTCAAAACGACCGGCCGGTAGCGAAGTTGATGCCGCGGTATGCCAACCAGGCCTCTCGTTTCATGACCCTGGTTGGCATGCCCGTGCACTACCGCGACGAAGGCCCGCGCACCGACTCCCTGCCCCTGGTGCTCCTGCACGGCACGGCTTCGAGCCTGCACACCTGGGACGGCTGGGTGGACAGCCTGCGCCATACCCGCCGCTGCATCCGCCTCGACCTGCCGGGGCACGGACTCACCGGGCCTCGCGCCGACCGCGACTATTCCGTAGAGACTTATGCGAGCACCCTGGTGGCCCTGCTCGACAGCCTGGGCGTGCAGCGCTGCATTCTGGCCGGCAACTCCCTGGGCGGCGCCATCGCCTGGACAGCCGCGCTGGAGGCTCCCGAGCGCGTGGCCGGATTGATTCTGGTTGACCCGGCTGGCGCACCTTTTGCGCCACGCCACGTGCCGATGGGCTTTCAGATGGCGCGCAGCGCCTGGGCGCGCCCGTTGTTGCGCTGGTTCACGCCCCGCGCCATCGTGGCGCGCAGCACCCGGGAAGTATACGGCGATCCGTCGAAAGTGACCGGGCCGCTTATCGACCGGCATTATGACTTGTTGCTGCGCGCCGGCAACCGGCAGGCGCTCAGCGACCGGTTCCGGAGCGCCTCCCCTACCCTGCCCTATTATCCGCGCCTGCGCGAAATCGGGCAACCCGTGCTGCTGCTTTGGGGTGCCGAGGATCGCCTGATCCCGCCGGAGTCGGCGGCCGTTTTTCAGGAGCTCCTGCCAAATGATACGCTGGTGGTGCTGCCGGGGTTGGGGCACGTGCCGATGGAGGAAGGGGCGGAAGCGACGGTGCATGTGATGTGCCGGTGGCTGGCGAATGCGGAATTCGGAATTCGGAATGCGGAATAAATGTACTCTTGGTCCAAGGGGTGGCTCAGGCCACCCCTTCATTTTTCAGGCTCAAACGTTTTAAAGAAACACGTCAACGGGCCTTACACTTTCTACTTCAGCTGTTTAATGATGAAGGACAGCGCGCCCCAGGTGAGGCAAAAGGCCACGCATTCCAGGCTGAAACTATGGAATTTGTAAAAGAATTCGGCGAGGAGCATCGCGATTCCAAATGCAGGTACTTCATGCGTCAGTACCCGGGCATTGAGGTTTTCAAGGAGTGTTAACATGGTGTTTAAGGTTTAATAGTGGATGGAAAAAGGGTTTGCCCTCTGGAGCTAGTATTTGGCGGAGTACACCCAGGTGCCCCAGCTTCCGCGGACGGCGGCGTACTTGCCGTATCCCCAAATCCGGTTCGCATCGGAGCCGTCGCGGCAAATGCCGAAATAGTCGCCCCACCGGCCACCCAGGTAGGTGCTTTCTCCGGCTTTTACCTGAACGCTTGATTCCATAGACCCAAGGGCGGCCGTCACTTTCCGACCCGTTTGGCGCAGGCTTGCGTACTCCGTAGCGCTGCTTCTGCCGAAAACAAGGTGCACATTTCGCCTTACATCGGTCTGGATGGCCGGGAAGTAGTAGTACGCTCCCGGAGCGCCAAAAGCGTTTTGCTGCACCACACTGGCGGTCGGCACATCAATTTCATACCATTGGATGACCGACCTGGCCTCGCTGTCACCGGCCCAGGAACCTTTATCCAGTGGCAGGACCATATCCTTTGCGTACCGCCCGCGTGTTGAAATACGGCATTCATCAGGCGGGAGTCGTTGGTGTTGATGCGTTGAGTGGCACTTCCGCCTCTTTGCAAGGCATCCGGCAGCAACTCATAGGGAGCACAGTCAACAGACTTCCTACTCAGTCCCGGTGTTCTGCCGGACCAATACCCGATCGGATCGGTGATCGTCCACATGGTCAGGGTGCGGCCTCCGGGCCACAGGGCGTTGATCAGGTAGGCGTTGGGATTGCCGCCGGTTCCGCGATAGTGCCGGCAAGGCAATACGGTAAACGCCTTGGAGCCATCCGGGTTGTTGATGTTCCAGAAGTCGTACCAGCCAATGGAGCCGCCGGCATACACCTGGGCTTTGTTCAGGATGCGAACCTTGGTGTACTGAAACTGGCTGCTGAAGTTGAACTGGTTCATGCTGATGTAGATGGCCTGTGTGTCGAAGCCCAGTTGTGGGTAGTCCATCCAGTTGTTGCTCGGCGCACTGCCATCGACGGATGCGTCCAGTGCCCAGGTGTACCATGCACCGCCTGGGTCGTTTGTCTTCGAAACACCCAACAGGCACCAGGAGCCGCGGGGCGAATCCCGGCGCGCCGCCAACACCACGATCCACCGTTTGGCGTAGTGGTCAAACGCCACCTGCGCCACTTCCTCCTTGTTTGACGTCTTGCTCTTCAGACAACTTTTCCTTGTCCTCCTTTTTCGGTTCCATGCTCCAGCGTTTTGTATTAGTGGTTGCTTTTATTTTTTTCCTGTGTCCGATCCGGCTGCTTCGCCTCTTCCTTCAGCCCTCTGTACGATTCCGGCTGAACCGGAACGCCCAAAGGGATGTCTTTCTGGTTCGTGTCCGAAACCGCAGTATCCATCCTGCTTCGACCGCTGGTTGTATCAGAGGTCGTCCCGAAGATTGAATCCACCTGCGTGGCCCTTGGAGCGCCCCCACCATACGGCTGCTTCCCGCACATAACCAGCACACCAACCAACAACAGCGCAAGCGGAAAGGCTCGGTGTCTGGAGATCGGGAATTCGGCGTTGATCCACATGGTTTGTTTTGGCATGGGTTAGACGAACAACTTTTCGTATCTGGTACAAAAGTAAGCGCCTGCAGTCGGCCCCGGTTACAACCTACATACTTTAAGTTACAACCAGCGAAAATTTAACTGACCTATCACAGACCAATTCTGAACGGCATGTTCATCCTGCCTTGTATCCAAATTAAAATAGGGGGCTTAAGGACAAGTCTTTTTAACGGCATTAATACATGTTTAATTATCTTTTAAGTGGTAGTTAAGCTCAGATTAATGGTTGCTTAAGTATGGGGGAGCAACTTTGTGTCGTATTCAAATTTATTGGGGTTATGCCGACTGCCAATAAAAAAGCGCATAAAAAATCATTTCCTAACCCACGTACCGGATGCCTTAACAGGTGAAGGTGCTTTAAATTCCTCAACAATGCCAAACTTAATTATGGACCCCGTACCAATGAACCCATGGTACAACATTGTCAATGCGGCTTGCACCGTTCGCGAACAGACGGAGCCCAATTGGGTTTTACCACCTCAAATAAGCGGCACAGGTGACGCTCCCTTCAATGTTCAAGCGGACCAACCCATCTGGGTGGATTTCACCTGGCAACAAACTGGTTTTTTCTCCGGCTTTGCTTTGCCATTTTCCTTTGAAGTCAAGTTCCTTTTGGAGGCAATGGGTTCGGGTGAAGTGTCGCCGTTGTTGGATCTGGTACAGAGCGTGCCATACGTGGTTGGTAACGGGTTTACTTATGAACCTTCCACCACGCCTTCCACACGGATTATCATTAATCCAAACACCATTCCGGTTGGCGCCTATTCCTGTGCCGCAATATTTCAACTGCAAATCGGCGGCTCCGGACAGCGGTACTTTGCAGGTTATGTGCGCTTCCCGATGATCAACGTTTACCAGGCGACCGTTTAAACTGCCATTGGCTTAATACATTGCCAATTAGCGTTTAGCACAATACCCCGATGCCGGTTTCCGGTATCGGGGTTGCGCTTGCCGTGTTTATTTTATCAGCAATGCAAACAACTCCCCACAAACCCAAATTTAAGATGAAACAAACCGACAACTCCAAAAACGAAACGGCTTCATGTATGGTCGAAATCCTCTTTAAAGACGACGGCCAATATTATTTTATAGTGCTGGATTCGACCAATGAACCCTTGCTTTTCAGCAAAGGATTTAAAAGCGATGCTCAGTGCATCGAATCGGCGCAACAGCTGATGTCGATGGAGCCCCGAGCCCGCATTGCCGAAATTAAGCAAACCAAGAATGGGTCACATTATTTTATTTTAAAATCGCAAAATAAAAAAGAAATAGGTCGTAGCCCGATTTTTGATTCATTGGATACCTTAAAGGCAAAGCTAAAACGGTTGCAAACGCTCAGTCCCAGCACTGTACTCACACTGCCTGATTCCTCCAAACCAGCCACATCCGAAACTGCACCATTCGATTTGACGTCGCCCCAAAATATTGTTCAACCAATACCTAAAATGCAGACACCGGAGCCGGAAAAGCGGGAGAATACCGACCAGATGTTGCGTTATAAATTCTCTATCATCTACTATCCTGATTCCGACATCTGGAATTTAAAACATGATTTTACCAGCGTGACCGAGCAATTAAAATCGTGCGACGGGCTTCAAATTGAACGCTTTTTGAAAGCCCAGCTACCCGCCCAGGCTGCAAAAACGGAGCCCGTTCAACCTGAGGCCAAACCACGCCCGTCGATGGATATCGAGGTTTTGGAACTTCAACTGTTCGACAATAAAGGGCAGCCATTAGGCCTTTCTGTTCACGCCTCCTCGCTGAATCTATTGAAAATATCTGTAAAATCAAATAAAACACCGTTAAGGGGTACTTATAACGCTCATGTTACAATCAAATCGGTTAACCATCCCGAGAAACATGTGTTGAGCACTTCTTACGCATTTATTCCGCACGACGACAGCCTGCTTATATCGGTTTCAGGCCTGCCAAATTTAGTTGCATCTCCGTACATTATTACCGCTTTTATTAGTCAAATTGATCCAGATTTTCCCCCTTTAAATTATTACGCATCCCAATTGATTGTGGTTAGATGACTTCGAGGTTGCCCGTTTTAATTTGCAAAAACATCGTTCTGGTGACGTCCGATGGGGTTAGGCCCAATTCTTTATCCAGTGATTTCTCACACTTAAAATATTGTTTGAGGGCAAGGTCGTGATGGCCAAGAAGGTGGAAACAGACCATCAACTTACGGTGCACCTCTTCGAGGCAGGAATCTTTTTCCAGCATGCGCTGGCAAATGTGCACGCATTGATTATAGTTTTTTTGTTTAAAGAAGTGGGTACTCAACCGATTGAGCATGAACAAATAGGTCTCTTTCAGTTTGTCCCGCTCCGATTCGCACCATTCCTCGTAACGATTATTGGTCAAAAATTCGTCTTTATATACCTCTGTGGCTTTTTGGTACAGCCCCATGGCCTGCTGAAGCCCTTGGGCGGCTTCAATGGCGCGTCCTTTATTCCACAGGTATTGAAATTTGTCAATGTCGGTTGTAACCTCCAGATGAGGGCTGATGCTGTAACTGTCGCTGTCATACAGGATGATTTCGCCATTGGGGTATACTCCGGCCAGGTACTTTCGGAGGTTGCATATGGCTACGTTAAGCGAGTTTCTGGCAGAAATACTGTTGACGTGTCCCCAAAATTTTTCCATCAGCACATCTTTATGAACACTTTTTTCATGGTTGTACAACAGGTATGCCAGCACTTCCGCGTTTTTCTTCCCCCTGATTTCGGGTACGGTTTTGCCTTTTATTCTGAGGCGAAAGGCGCCAAAAAACTGCACCGCAATATCGGAGGCATACTCCTTTTCGTGGTTGTCATTGAACCACAGGGATACCTGTGGCGACTTGACGCCCAACACGTTATGCGATTGTGGGCTATGCTTAAGCTGCGCATATTGAACAAACAACTGCCAAAATTCGGCTGTACGGCGTGTAATAAAGTTTAGCCGGCGCCCCTGCCTTGTTATCCATGTTTGATGCGACGCCTGCATGATTTTCTGAATGGCCTTGCGGATGTCGGCGTTTGTGGTGTCTGACAAGCGGAAAAAGTCATGGGCATGAAGCCGGAGGGCTGCCAGGATGTACGCTTCCGTCGGGTTTTCGGCGACCATAAAAACAGGCACCGTCGTGTTTTTTCGTCGAATGGCCTCCAGACAAAGAATGCCCTGCTGGTCATGCAGGGTGTCCCAAATGAGGACAATCGTTTTTGGCCCAATCGTGCATTCGACTGGTATGACCGCTCCATCCAATACATAAGCGGTAAATCCTGCATGCTGAGGAATAAATTCGTCGAATTTGACAACTACGGTATCTGGATGGAAGATAAGGACTTCAAGCTGTTTCATTGGTTTTTTTTGGAGAATCAACGCGGCCAAAGCACGCAGCAGGGAACACTTTTTTGCCGGCAATAAAGTGCGGTAATTGATTGTGAGGCAGTGCCAATACATCGTCCAGGAAACAATCCAAACAACCTTACCGCAATCGAGCTAAGCGCGACATTTACGGACGAACTCCCTGGGGGTTATCCCCACAGCTTCCTTAAACTTATTGCTGAAATTGGCCGGGTAATGATACCCAACTTCATAGGCAACCTCATTGACGCGCTTGCAAGTTGTCTTCAACAAGTGACAAGCCTCCTCGATCCGCACCTGGTGGATGAATGCGCTCGGGTGCATACACGCGTATTTTTGGATCTTCCGGGTCAGTTGCGCAGGCCCGAAGCCCACAAGCCGCCCCAGGGCTTCCGCGCCAAACCCTTCGGTCTGCAAGTTCTCCAGGACGTGCGTCCTCAACCAACGCAGGAACAACACCTGCTGCTGTTCCTCAGTGGTCAGGTGCACCAGTTTGCACAACAAGTCTTTTAAAAGGTGTAAAAGCGAGGGCTCAATCTGCCTCAAGTCCAGCGTCTCCCCGTGGTGCAATACCCGAAAGGCCGCTTCACCGTTTTCCTGCGCGTTTCCTTTGATCAACAAGCTGAAACGGCAACCGCGCTTGCCGGGGGGCGCATTGGAGTCGGGTTTTACCGGGTGCAGGTTAAATGCGTCATCCACCTGGTATCGGGCCAATTCGGTGTGCAGGCGGTTCGTTGAACGAGGGCGATTGCGCTTCTTTCGCACAGGGTAAGCGACAGAGGCTGCATGGGATGCAGATCCGCTTGTGGAACGGGTTGGAGGGGCTTTCATTGGTTAAATGTGGTTTATTCGGGATGAACGGCGTTTTCAACAATATATTTTCGAAAATACGCAGAAAAACGCCGCATTAATGCCTACAAATATACTGGACTTTTGGAAATCAGTGTGCGACATTAACAAATTTTGGGTAATTTTTTTTGACCGCCAAACCTTTGAATACCCCTACCGCCGAAAACTCTTCCCCTGCAGCAACACCGACTCCTCATGCTGCGATATATCCAGCCCCATCGCCTCCTCCTCTTCCGACACGCGCATACGCGTGAAGACCGACACCAGCCGGTACAGCAGTAAAGAACCGAAGAAGGTAAACACGCTGACGATCAACAGCGCCAGCAGGTGGTTCAGGAAAAGCGTGGTTTGCCCGGTGATCAGTCCGCCCTGCCTGGCAAACACGGCCGTGAGGATCATGCCCACAATGCCGCCCACGCCGTGGCAGGGGAACACGTCGAGGGTGTCGTCGAGGTCCGATTTCGACTTCCAGTGCACCGCCAGGTTGCACACGATGGCGGCAACCACACCGATAAATATGCTGGCGCCGAAGTTGACGAAGCCCGCCGCCGGCGTGATGGCCACCAGGCCCACCACGGCCGCCACGCAGGCGCCCACGGCCGAGACTTTTTTGCCCCGCACAATGTCGAACAGCATCCAGGCCAGCATGGCCGACGCCGAGGCCAGGTTCGTGTTGATGAACGCCAGCACGGCCAGCGCATTCGATTCCAGCGCGCTGCCCGCGTTGAACCCGAACCAGCCGAACCACAGCAGGCCGGTGCCGAGGATCACGTAGGGCACGTTGACCACCGTGTGGCCCTTGTCTTCGAGGTGCGACTTGCGGCGACCCAGAAACATGGCCCCGGCCAGCGCCGCAAAACCCGCCGAGATGTGCACCACGGTGCCGCCGGCAAAATCGAGCACGCCCATTTTGAAAAACAGCCCGTCTGGGTGCCAGGTCATGTGCGCCAACGGACAGTAGATGAGCAGCGAAAACAGGCAGATAAAAATAACGTATCCCCAAAACCGCACGCGCTCGGCAAAAGAGCCGGTGATGAGTGCCGGCGTGATAATGGCAAACTTGAGCTGAAACGCGGCGAACAGCACAAACGGCAGCGTGGTGCCCAGGCGATCGTGCGCGGCCAGACCGACGTTGTCGAAAAACAAAAAGGTGCCGGGATGCCCGATCACGCCGCCGATGTCGTCGCCGAAGGCCAGGCTGAACCCCACCACGTACCACAGGAGACTCACAATGCCCAGCGCCACAAAACTCTGGAGCATGGTGGAGATGATACTCCGCGCGTTGACCATGCCGCCGTAAAAAAACGACAAACCGGGGGTCATGAGCAACACCAGACCGGAAGCAGAGAGCATAAACGCCAGGGTGCCGGTGTCGAACGTGCCGCCCTCGGGGTGGCGCGAAGGGTAGAACGCCGACAAGGCAGTCAACACAATGAAAATGATGAAAATGACAATGGAAATGTTCCGGACGTTGTTGGCCGTTTTGTCCTGCAGAGTAGCCATGTTTTCAAAAAAATGAATGGGTGATCGCTGTTTGTACGGGAAGAGTGGTTAGCCGGATGCGTCCTGGCAACCGCCCGGCAAATGTAGGCAACCCATTCAATCCGTCCGCCGGTTCAAAACGACCTTTTTCTCTTTCCCGCGCCGGTCGACAAAAATTACCTCCACCGCGGGCTTTCCATCCCAGGGATGCCCGTTCAGATAGTGTTCACAATGTTCCGCGCGATTTTTGCCCGGTGTGTACCCGTCGATGCTTCGAATGACCGTTCCCTCCGAAATGCCCGCCCGATCGGCTTCACTGCCCTTCAGCACAGCCCGTATCCGGTAGCCGCTGTCCGTAATCGCCACGGCCATACCATAATGGGAGCCTGCCTGCTGAAACACCGAATCCGGAAACGGTTTGAAATAAAATTGCTTGTTGGAAAAATCAATCGTGACCAACCCGTAATGCAAAAACCGGGTGCCCACACGGCTCCGGCTTTCCTTCGACACATCGGTGCGCACATCCTGAAAGGCAACGCCGGAAATGGTCAGCGAGTCGAGCCGAATCCGGTACTGTTTGTTGTGTTTCGCCGGTTTGAGGGTAATGCCGAGGGAGGAGACGCCGACCCAGGTTTGCTTGTCGGACTTGTTCGGCGCCGACCATTTTTCCGCTTTTTTGCGTTGAAAACTGAACAGATCGTCCGAGCCCGAGTCAAAAAGCACCATTTCCGGTTTGCCGCCCCGGGCGTGCACCGGAATGTAGGGAGAGCCGCTCGCCCCGAGTTCGATTTCCGTCGCCCGGTGCCCGCTCGTGTCCAGCTTCTCGATTTTATCGGCGAATATGATCTGCCGGTTGGGATGATCGAACCGTAGGCAGCCGGTTTTTAAAAAATCGCGACCGAGCATGCCGTCGGCGCCGAAACAAACAACCGGATACCGGTCAAAAAAATCGGTCACCAGCCCCTGGTACCCGGAAAACGTCAGGTTTCCGATGTGCATGTCGGGAAAAGCCACCTTTTCAAGGCGGCTGCGGTCGTTGGCTGTTCCGCGTACCGACTTCTCGCCAACCCGCGCCAGCCTGTGCGCGTCGCGCACCCGGGGCGAAACGATCAACTCGCCGCCCGTATCCAGCATGAACCAGTACGTTATGCTGTCTATGGTCACGGGAATCAGCATTTTGCCGCCCACATACCGGTAAGGGATGGCCTCCAGGTACGCCGAGTCCACCAGCCGTCCGGTGTACCTATCCTGGGCCGGCAGTGCAGACAGGGTCATCAGCAGCCCCGACAAAAGAAAAACAGTCCGCATATTTTACAGTCTTAACAGTTGAGCGTTGTCGCTGCTACACAAGGTCATTGGCCGGCAAATTGTTGCAACCCGTGCACCAGTTTATCCAGATCGGCCGGCATGGTGTACACATTCGGTGTGATGCGCACGGCGCTGATCTGTTGCCATTCGATGGGCACCGTGTGGATCTTGTACTTGTCCATAAGGAAGGCGCTCAGGTCGCCCGGTTTTTTTCCTTCAAAACCGATGGTGCCGATGGCGCAGCTGAAGTCCGGATGGTGGGGCGTCCAGGTGCGGAAACCGGGGAGTTTTTTTGCCTGTTCCACCCAGTAGTTTTTGAGGTAAAAAAGTCTTTCCTGCTTGCGTCGGGTGCCGATCAGGTGGTGGAAGTCCAACGCATACCCGATGGCCATTTCGATGGGCAGGCTTCGTGTGCCGATGGATTCAAACTTGCGGATGTCCTCGCTTTTGGGGTCTGCGCTGGAGAGCAGGGGCCATATTTTGCCGATTTTCTCCTTTTTTACGTACAGCATGCCGCTGCCAAAAGGCGCGCACAGCCATTTGTGCAGGGCGGTGCCCCAGTAGTCGGCCCCAAGGTCGGGTATGGTATAGTCAATGAGCGCGAAGGAGTGGGCGGCGTCCACCAGCACCTCGATGCCGCGTTCGTGGGCGGCGTCGGCGATGCGGCGCACGGGCATTATCTGTCCGCACCAGTTGATCACGTGGGTGAGGTGTACGATCCGGGTGCGGTTGGTGAACGCGCGCACGTAGGCCTGGGTGAGCGCCTCGGCGTCGTCGGTCGGCAAGGGCAGGTCTTCGACCCACACCAGACGGATGCCCTCGCGGGCTTCGCGCTGTTTCCAGGCGTTGACCATGTTGGGGTAGTCGAACCGGGAGAGCACGACCTCGTCGCCCGCCTGCAGGGGCAGTCCGAAGATGACGCTGTTGAGCGCCTCGGTGGCGTTTCGGTTCACCGCCAACTCCTCGGGCGACACGCCGGCCAGCGCCGCCAGTGCCGCGCGCAGGGGCTCGCGATCCTGGTCGAGGATGCGCCACATGTAAAAGGTGGGCGCTTCGTTGCACATCCGGTTGTAGTAGTCCAGCGCGTCCATCACAGCCCGGGGGGCCGGGCTCACCCCGCCGTTGTTGAGGTTGATGAGGGTAGGGCTGGCGGCATAGGCGAGGCGCACCTGCCGCCAGAAGTCATCCTCCGGGCCGCCATCGGCCAGAGGCGTCAGGCCAGGCCAGGCAGCAGCGGCGGCAGGGTGCAGGGCCAGCCCGCCCAGCAGGGCGGCGGCGTGGTGGAGAAAGGAACGTCGAGAAGCCATGATCGAATGTGGAATGCGGAATGCGGAATGCGGAATAAAGTTACGCCTGGTTTTTCGTTGGGTCAAGCGAAACTTTATGCTGCATGCGGCATTCGAAAAACCGGCGCTTTACAATTTCGCGGCCCGGTACACTGCTTCTGCCACGGTGGAGGCCACAATACGGTCGAGCGTGGCCGGAATGATGTAGTTCTTGCGGGGCTTGACTACGCACCCGGCGATGGCTTGTGCGGCTGCCAGTTTCATAGCCGGTGTGATGGTGGTGGCGCGCGCGTTCAGGGCGCCCCGGAACACGCCGGGGAAACCCAGCACGTTGTTGATCTGGTTGGGCATATCGCTTCGTCCGGTGCCCACGATAGCGGCGCCACCCGCGTACGCCAGATCGGGCATAATCTCCGGGTCGGGATTGGCCAGGGCAAAAACGATGGCGTCGGGCGCCATGGTGCGGATGTCCTCGGTGTTGAGTTGATTGGATACGCTGACGCCGATGAACACATCCGCTCCCTTCAGTGCTTCCCGCAGACCTCCTTTGAGGTTGTTTCGGTTGGTGTAGGTCAGTGCTGCACGTTTGGTGTCGTTCAGGTCGGTCCGACTGCTGTGCAGAATGCCGTGCGAGTCGCAAAGGATCAGGTCTTCGACGCAAATGGGCGCCTCCGGCAGGTCTACACCCCGAAGCAGGCGGGCAATGGCGATGCCAGCGGCGCCGGCGCCGTTGATGACCACGCGCAGGCAAGCCAGATCTTTTTCCACCACTTTGCAAGCGTTGATCAGGCCGGCGAGCACGACAATGGCCGTACCGTGCTGGTCGTCGTGAAACACCGGGATACCCAGATCCTGAAGCCTGGCTTCTATCTCAAAGCTGCGTGGCGCCGCGATGTCTTCCAGGTTGATGCCCCCAAAAATCGGCGCGATATGCCGGATGGTGCGCACGATCTCCTCCGTATCCTGGGTGTTCAGGCAAATGGGGAAAGCGTCGATGTTGGCAAATTTTTTAAAAAGCATGGCCTTGCCCTCCATCACCGGAATGGCCGCCAGCGGCCCGATATTGCCCAGGCCCAACACCGCCGAACCGTCGGTAATGACGGCGACGGTGTTGGACTTCATGGTCAACTCGTATACTTCTGCCGGGTTGGCGGCGATGACCCGGCAAGGTTCGGCGACGCCCGGTGAGTACACCAGCGACAGGTCGTCGCGGTTACGCACCATGATCTTGCCTCTGATTTCAATCTTTCCGCGCAGCTGCCTGTGTAAATCAAGGGACTCCTGATAATAATTCATACGATCGGGTATCGGGTAAAAGGGAAACAGCCGGAAAGATACTGAAATAAGCGAAACCCCGACGCTTACAAATTCTTCTTCGCCAGGTAGAAATCTTTCATCTCCAGGCCACTGTTCAGGCGCTCTTCCAGTTCATTCATGGTCTTGGGCGGCGGCATAATCACCTGGTCGCCTTCTTTCCAGTTGAGCGGAAGGGAGACCTTGTGCTTGTCGGCCGTCTGCAGCGCGTGCAGTACGCGTTTGATTTCTTCCATATTGCGACCCACGTTGAGCGGGTAGTACATAATGAGGCGGATTTTTTTGCCCGGGTCGATGAAGAATACGGCGCGGACGGCCGCCGTTTCGCTTTCGCCTGGCTGCAGCATGCCGTAGAGTTTGGACACGTGCATGTCGATGTCGGCAATGATGGGGAAGTTGAACTGAACGCCCATTTTTTCCCGCACGTTGTTCACCCAGGCAATGTGCGCGTGAATGCTGTCGATGCTCAGGCCGACGAGCGTGGTGTCGTGCTGATCAAAAAAAGGCTTGTCCAGCGCAAAACCACTCATTTCGGTGGTGCACACCGGGGTGAAGTCGGCCGGGTGAGAGAACAGAATGGCCCATTTCCCTTTGATGTAATCGTGGAAGTCCATCATGCCGAATGTGGTCATGGTCTGGAAGTTGGGCGCCTGATCGCCGATGCGGGGCATGGGATAGGCGGAAGTGGTATTTTCCATAAACAAATGTTTGGGTTAATTTTTTTGCAAAGTTACCGGCCGCGCCTAGAAAAATATGGCTTCGCTTCGTGCCTTAATTGAACTTTTTACTGCTCAAACGCACGAACTCGACATTCGACACTCGACATTCCACATTCGCCGTACTTTTGCCCGATGTTCTGGATTGCCCTGTTCTGCTTTCTGACCTGCGCCTGTGCCTTGCTGCACACCTATGTGTTGTATCCGCTGGGTATGCACCGGGCTGCCCGGGGGATTCCGGCGCACCGGTTGGTGTACGCACAGGGGGATCCGGACTTGCCCGTGGTGTCGGTGCTGATGTCGTTGTACAACGAAGAAAAAGTGATCGCCGACAAGCTCGCCAGCCTGTTCGCGCAAACCTATCCGACCGAAAAGCTGTGGTATTTTATTGGCTCTGACTGCTCCTCCGACGCCACAAACCGGCTGGTAACGGAAGCCGCAGCCGGCCGTTCCGGGTTTTTCTTTTTTCCGTTCGCCCAGCGGCGAGGAAAGCCGCCGGTGATCAACGACCTGGCCCGCGAAGCGCTGTTGCGCCATCCGGCGGGCCCGGGGCATGTGTTTATATTGACCGACGCGAGCGTCATGCTGTCGCCCGACGTGGTTCACACCCTCGTCCGGCATTTTCGGGATCCACAGATCGGACTGGTCGACGCGCGCATGCAAAATGTAAACCTGAACCGCCAGGGCATCAGCATGAGCGAACAAACCTACATCGGCGGCGAGACCCGGCTCAAACACGCGGAAAGCGTGCTTTGGGGCCAGATGATGGGGCCGTTCGGCGGGTGTTATGCCCTGCGCTCCGACCTGTTTGAGCCCATTCCGGAAAAACGCCTGGTCGACGATTTTTTCCTCGCTTTTCGCGTCCTCGAAAAAGGGTTCAAGGCCATCAACGACCTCGATGCCGTGTGCACCGAAGGCGCCACGCACCGGGTGCAGGACGAATTCAGGCGCAAAAAACGCATAGCCGCCGGCAGTTTCCAGAATCTCGCGCAGTTCAGGCGCTGGGTATTGCCGCCGGCAACCACCCTCGGCTTCGCGTTTTTTTCGCACAAGGTGTTGCGCTGGCTGGGCGGTTTTTTTCTGCTGCTGGCCATCGGTTCGGCCGGCGTCATGGGCATTTACAACCAATTTTGGTGGTATGTGTTTTGTGTGTCGATCCTCGTCGCTGCCGGATTACCGCTGCTCCACACCCTGCTCGAGCGGCTCCGCATCCCGGGAGGCCCCATCCGCCATCTCGCCTATTTTATCTCCATGAACGCCGCCCTCGTCGCCGGTTACCTGCAGTGGAAACGCGGCATCCGGGGCAGCGTCTGGCAACGAACAACCCGCTATTGAATGCCGGCAAACTTGCCCGGCGCCAGGTAAACCCACGCCCACATATGCCTTTACACACCATAGACGAAGCCATTGCCGACTTGCGCGCAGGAAAAGTGATCATTGTGGTAGACGACGAAGACCGCGAGAACGAAGGCGACTTCATCGCCGCCGCCGAAATGGCCACCCCGGAAATGATCAACTTCATGTCCACCCACGGCCGCGGGCTCATCTGCACGCCCATCGAAGAAAAACGGGCCGATGAACTGGATCTGCCCCTCATGGTGAACGCCAACACCGCCCTGCACGAAACGGCCTTCACCGTCTCCATCGACCTCATCGGCCAGGGGTGCTCCACCGGCATCAGCGCCTACGACCGCGCCACCGGCATCAAACACCTGACCAACCCGGCCGCCAAACCGACCGACTACGCGCGCCCGGGCCACATCTTTCCCCTGCGCGCCAAAACCGGCGGCGTGCTGCGCCGCACCGGACACACCGAAGCGGCCGTCGACCTGGCCCGGCTCGCCGGGTGCTACCCCGCCGGCGTGCTCGTCGAAATCCTCAACCCCGACGGATCCATGGCCCGCCTGCCTCAGCTGTTCGACGTCGCCCAACAGTTCGACCTCAAGATCATCAGCATAGACGACCTCGTGGCTTACCGCATGAACCTGGAGCGCTTCGTGCGCCCCGACATCCGCACCCCCCTGTACACGCGCTTCGGCGAGTTCGAGGCCATCGCGTACGTAGACGAGACCAGCGGCGACTGCCACCTGGTACTCAAAAAGGGCGAGTGGGGCGCCGACGAGCCCGTGCTGGTGCGCGTGCACTCCTCCACCGAAACCGGCGACATCCTGGGCACCTTGCTGTCCGACTACGGCGCACAAGTGCAGGGCGCCCTGAAAACCATTTCGGAGGCCGGCAAGGGCGCGTTCGTTTACCTGCGTCAGAGCGACAAAAGCAACCTCCGCGCACAACTCCAGCAGTACAAACAACTGGCCGAAAACCACGAGCTGGAACGCTTCCGACTGTACTCCAAACTGGGGCAAAAAGACTTCGGCGTGGGCGCCCAGATCCTGCGCGACCTCAACATTTCCCGCATCCGCCTGCTCACCAACCACCCCAAACCCCGAACCGGATTCATCGGCTACGGTCTGGAGATCGTGGAGAACATCAAACTCCAGGAAGCCTGACCCGAAAAACACCCGGGATAACCCCGCGCGCAGCAGCGCCCTTTTCATACTTTTGCACATCCGACATGAAAAATACCGGTATCGTAAAGCCATATAACGCCCAGGAGGGCAAAAAAGCCCAAGTCGAACGCATGTTCGACACCATCGCCCCGCGATATGACCTGCTGAACCGCGTCCTGTCGCTCGGCATCGACGTGCAGTGGCGCAAACGCGCCATCCGTGCGCTGGCGGCCGAAAGCAAGCCCCGGGAGGTGCTCGACGTAGCCACCGGCACCGCCGATGTGGCCATCATGGCCGCCCGCGTCCTGCCGGAAACACAATTCATCGGGGTAGACATCGCCAACCAGATGCTCGACATCGGCCGGGTGAAAATCCGCGAGCGCGGACTCCAGGAGCGCATCGTGCTCGAAACCGGCGACAGCGAGCACCTGCGCTTCGAAGACAACCGCTTCGACGCCGCCACCGTCGCCTTTGGCGTGCGCAACTTCGAAAACCTGGAAAAAGGCCTCGCCGAAATGCACCGGGTGCTCAAGCCCGGCGGAAAACTCGTGGTGCTCGAATTTTCCAGGCCCACCCTTTTCCCCTTCAAACAACTATACCACGCGTACTTTAAATACGTTTTACCCCTGATCGGACGTTTAAGCAGCCAGGATCCGCGCGCATACGGCTACCTGTTCGAGAGCGTTCAGGCGTTTCCGGACGGCGCCGACTTCGTCCGCATCTTATCCAAAACCGGATTTAAGCAATCCACTTGCAAACCATTAACCCTGGGCATATGCTCCTTGTACACGGCCGTCAAATAGTCCTTTCGGGCTTTTTCCTCCTGCTCACCGGCGCCCTGTGCGCGCAAAGTTCAAAGGGAAACTACAACTTTCTGGACTTTCAGCAGAAACCCTACTACTTCGGCATCACCCTGGGCATCAACCGGAGCGATTACCGGATCAACCGCTCCGAGGATTTTATCCTGAACGACTCGTTCGCCACCGTCGAGTCGGTCACGGGGCCGGGTTTCAACCTCGGCATCGTGTCCAACCTGCGACTCGGCAACTACTTCGACCTCCGGTTCCTGCCCACCCTTTCCTTTGCCGCCCGGAACCTGAAGTACACCCTGCCGGACAACAACAACCAATACCTGCAGCGCTCCATCGAATCCGTTTTCGTCGAGCTGCCTTTCCACGTGCGGTACAAGTCCGCCCCATACCGCGATATGCGCCTGTTCGTCATTGCCGGGGTCAAATACGCCTTCGACGTGGCCAGCGACTCGCGCACCCGGCAGGCCGAAACGCTGGTGAAAATTGCGCCCACCGACTTTCAGTTCGAGTACGGCGCTGGTGTGCAGATCTTTTTTCCGTACTTCGTCTTTTCGCCCGAGATCAAAGTCTCCAACGGCCTGAACAATGTCTTGTTGTACAACCCCGCGCTGGAACAGAGCAATGTGCTGGAAAAGGTGTTGTCGCGGACGTTTACCCTGTCGTTGCATTTTGAGGGGTGATTCGCACATCAAACCAGACTTGTCTTGATTACCCGCGCTACTGTTGACGCCATTGTAGATGCCACTCGCATTGAAGAAGTCATAGAAGAGTTCGTATCCCTGCGCCAGCGAGGATCCAACCTGATCGGCCTGTGCCCGTTCCACCACGAGCGGTCGCCCTCCTTCAACGTCAATCCGGCCCGCAACATATTCAAGTGCTTCGGCTGCGGCAAAGCGGGCGACGCCATCACCTTCCTGATGGAGCACGAGCACTTTTCGTACCCCGACGCGCTGCGTTGGCTGGCCAAAAAGTACAACATCGAGATCGAAGAAACCCAGCGCACGCCGGAGCAGGTGGCCGAGCAGCAGGAGACCGACTCGCTGTACATCGTCAATGACTTTGCCCTCCGGCATTTTCAGGAGCAGCTGTTCGAGTCGGACGAAGGCAAGTCCGTCGCCCTGGCCTACTTCAAAAAACGCGGCCTGCGCGAGGAGACCATCCGCAACTTCGGCCTGGGCTACGCCCCCGACCAGCGCGACCTCCTGCTGCGCCGCGCCGTCGCCGCCGGACATGCCCTGGACATGCTCAAAAAGGTCGGCCTGTGCAGCACCGACGGCACGCGCGACTTCTTCCGCGGCCGCGTCATGTTCGCCATCCACAACCTCTCGGGCAAGGTCGCGGCCTTCGCCGGCCGCACCATGTCGGCCGACAAAACCGTGCCCAAGTACATCAACAGCCCGGAGACGGATATCTACGTCAAGAACAAAACCCTGTACGGCGCCTTTCAGGCGCGCCGCGCCATGCGCCGCCTCGACGAGTGCATCCTGGTGGAGGGGTACATGGACGTGATCGCGCTGCACCAGGCCGGCATCGACAATGCCGTGGCCTCCAGCGGCACCTCGCTCACCGAAGGGCAGCTCCAGCTCATCAAACGCAACGCCGCCAACCTCCTCATCCTGTACGACGGCGACGCAGCGGGCATTTCCGCCGCCCTGCGCGGGCTCGACCTGGCGCTGGAGCAAGACCTCAACGTGCGCATGGTGCTGCTGCCCAAGGGCCACGACCCCGACTCCTACGTGCAGGAGCACGGCGGGGACGCCCTGCGCGCGTACATCGGCGAGCATGCGCGCGACTTCATCCTGTTCAAAACGGACCTGATGCTGGCCGAAACCAAACACGACCCCATCCGCCGCGCCTCCCTGGTCAAGGACATCGTCGCCAGCATCGCCCGCATCCCCGACCCCATCAAACGCAGCGTGTACGTGCAGCAGTGTGCCGCGCTGGTGGGCGTCGACGAGCAGGTGCTGGTGGCCGAAACCAACAAACAGATCGAACAGTCCATGCGCCAACAGCAGCGCCGCGACGAGCGCCGGGGCGCCAGCGCCGGCGACCAGCCC
>JBGSTG010000121.1:0-3655 GCA_041736625.1 Saprospiraceae bacterium
TTTACAGCAAATTCGGCGGTGAATATCAGCAGGATGAGCAGATCGAGTCCTTCCAGTGTATTGCGCAGGGGCGATTCATCCTGGTGATAGGTTTCAATACCGACCAGGACGCCGGCAGCCAGAATTACCCAAAGTATAAAATGATTGAACCAACGGCTGTCGGCAATTTGGCGGAAGAAGGCGGTATTCATGCAGGCATTTTTTCAGTGTTGCAAAGGAACAAAACGTTTTATTTCTCCCAAAAAACAAGCCGGACTGCTTGTGGCAATCCGGCTATTTTGTGCCCGGGACGGGACTCGAACCTGCACGACCGTTGAGGGTCAAGGGATTTTAAGTCCCTCGTGTCTACCATTCCACCATCCGGGCTAATGCTGTTTGCAGCGAAGGCAAAGGTAGGTTTTTGCCTTTGAATGAAAAAAGCCGCCCCGAATCCGGAGCGGCTTTGGAGCGGAAAACGAGATTCGAACTCGCGACCTCAACCTTGGCAAGGTTGCGCTCTACCAGCTGAGCTATTTCCGCATTTTGTTGATAAGCGGATGCAAAGATAAAGTCGGCAGGTAAACTTGTGCAAGTTTTTTTGAAAAAAAATTTTCGCGTGTTGATCAGGCGTGTCCTTCCCGGGATTCGTCGGGCAGTTGTTGCCGGAGTTGGTCCAGTTTTCGTTTGTAATAGAAATAGGTGTCGATCTGGGCGCGCACCGGCACGTCGGAGTTGGTGCGCCGGTAGATATTCTGTTCGGAGCGGTCGATGAGCCGGGCTTTCACGTTGTCGTTGAGCTGGAAGTCGATGGTGTCCTGTATCTCGCTTTTCAGGTCGGGATCGTACACGGGAAAGCACGTTTCGATGCGGAAGCTGAGGTTGCGTTCCATAAAATCGGCGCTGGAGAGGAAGTACTCCGGGTGTCCCTCGTTGTGAAAGATGAACACGCGGGCGTGTTCGAGAAAGCGGTCAACGATGCTGAACACCTCAATGTTTTCGCTCAGTCCTTTGACGCCGGGCACCAGGCAGCAGATGCCGCGGATGATGAGTTTGATGCGAACACCGGCTTTGGACGCTGCGTACAGCCGGTCGATCATGACCTTGTCTTCCAGGCTGTTCATCTTCAGGAGCATGGAGGCGGGTTTGCCGCTGCGGGCCGAACTGATCTCGCGGTCGATGAGTTCCAGGAGGCGGGGGCGCAGGTTAAATTTGCCCACAAGCAGGTGGCGGAATTCCTGGCGCGGCGGTTTGACGTTTTCCAGAAAGGTAAAAACGGCGCTCACTTCTTCGCACAGTTCGGTGTAGGCGGTGAAAAGGCCGATGTCGCAGTACACCCGGGCCGTGTCTTCGTTGAAGTTTCCGGTGCCGAGGTAGGCATACAGGCGCGACTGGCCGTCCTCGAGGCGGCGGATGAGGGCCAGTTTGGCGTGCACTTTCACCCCCGGGAAGGAGTAGTGGACGCGCACGCCCGCTTTTTCCAGCTTTTCACCCCATTCCAGGTTGGCGGCCTCGTCGAAGCGGGCCTTGATCTCGACAAAGATGGACACCTGTTTGCCGCGTTGCACGGCGTCCATGAGCGCGTGCAGGATCTTGCTGTTTTTGGCTACGCGGTACTGGGTGATTTTGATGTGGGTAACGGCGGGATCTACCGATGCGCGTTCAAAAAAGTTGATCACCGCCTGGTAGCTCTGGTACGGAGCGTGAACCAGGTAATCTTTGTGCCGGATGACGGCGAACGGATCGGGAGCGGTGTCCAGAATGGGGTGGTGAAGCGGGGGCAGGGACTTGTTTTTCAGGTGGTTCATCCCGAAGTCGGGAAACTTGAAAAAGTCGAAGTTGTTGTGGTACCGCCCTTCGGGCAGGATGTCGTACTTGCCCAGGTCGAACGTATCTTGCAGGTATTCGAGCAGGTGGCCCGGCATCTCGCGGTCGTACACAAAGCGGCTGGGAGGCCCGACGAGGCGTTTCTGGAGGCTGTCCTTGATCTTTTGCACCAGATCACCGCTGAACTCGTCGTCGATGTACAGCTCGGCGTCGCGGGTGAGTTTGATGGAGTAGGTATCCTGGATGTCGTAGCCCGGAAACAGCCACGAAACAGAGTTCCGCACGATGTCGTCGAGCATGATGATGTCGTGCTTTTCGTTGGAGGAGGGCAGCACGATGAAGCGGGGAAGCTGGTCGGTGGGGATGCGCACCAGCGCGTATTCGCTTTCGCCCAGGGGGCGTTTTTTGGGACGAAGGTGTACGGCGAGGTACAGATTCGCGTTGGCCAGGAAAGGGCGGATGCGCTGCCGCACGAGCAATACGGGCATAACGAAGGGGAGCAGGTTTTCGTGGAAGTAATTCTCCACGAAAGCTTTTTGTTCCTCGTTGAGGCTGAGGCGGCGCAACAGGTTGATGTTGTGCCGGGCCAGCTCGGGCACAATCTGCTGGTCGAAGATCAGCGAAACCTCTTCCTGCTGTCGGTTCACGATGCGGTGGATCTCCTTGAGCAGGTCGCGCGGCTCAAAATCCATCTCCGTGTTCGTTTGTCGCTTGATTTCCTTGAGGTTGCGGATGTTGGCCACCCGCACGCGAAAAAACTCGTCGAGGTTCGACGAATAGATGGCCAGGAACTTCAGGCGTTCGAACAGGGGTACCGCAGGGTCTTTGGCCTCCTGCAGCACGCGATAGTTGAAGGAGAGCCAGGATATGTCGCGGGGGGTATAAGGGGCTTCGATCATGCTGTAGTCAATTTAAAGCGCACCGTCGGCGCGAAAATGCGTGCAAAAATGCGGCGTCCGCGTCAGATTGCAGCGTTTAAACGCCAAAATAAGGGAGAGATTACAATTTTTTAATAACAGGCGGATCGTCGTTCAACGTTCCAGCACGGCCGACCATACCCGCTGGGCAGCGTACCCGTCCCACAAAGGCGGCTGCTCTCCCCGTTTCCAGGTTCCGGACAGGGCCTGCTCTGCCCATCGGCCGGCCGCTTCCGGCGAGCGGCCGGGCAACAGCACGTTGGTTCCCCGCTCAAGGGTCACGGGCCGTTCGGTGTTTTCCCGAAAGGTCAGGCAGGGGGTGCCGGTGATGGTCGTCTCCTCCTGCACGCATCCGGAGTCGGTGACCACCAGCGCACACGCCCGCTGCAGGGCCTGAAACGCCGTCCACGGTTGCGGCGGCAACAGCCTGACGTTGGACAAACCGCGGAGCAAGGCCATCATCCCCGACCGTTCCAGCCGGTCGCGCGTACGCGGGTGCACCGGAAAGACCACGGGCGCCATGGCGGCGAGCACACGCATCAGGGCAACCAAACGCCGGAGGCCGTCGGGGTCGTCCACATTGGCGGGCCGGTGCAAGGTGACCAGCAGGTAGCGGCCGGCCTGGACATCCAGCGCA
Source organism: Saprospiraceae bacterium (assembly GCA_041736625.1). GTDB lineage: Bacteria > Bacteroidota > Bacteroidia > Chitinophagales > Saprospiraceae > M3007. Next base: position 3,358 of record JBGSTG010000121.1, read on the forward strand.
TCCAGGATGGTTTGCCGCCCGATCTGTGCGTCGTACAGGCGCAGGGTGTCGGCCAGCAGGTTTCCGACCAGGCGCATGTCCGTTTGTTGGCGCCCTTCGGCTGCCAGATTGGCGCATCCGGCGTTTTCTGTGCAGAGCAATTGGCTGCTCAGGGCGTCGATGAGCGTGCGGTTTCGTTCCTCCGGCATGCGCCGGTCGAAGCTGCGCAGCCCCGCTTCGTAGTGCGCGACCGGTATGCGCATGGCAGCGGCGGCCACCGCGCCGGCGAGACCGGCGTTCACGTCGCCCACCACCAGCA
>JBGSTG010000004.1:0-52649 GCA_041736625.1 Saprospiraceae bacterium
GCCGCCGGGGGCTGCGCTTTCGGCGGCCGTCTCGTCGGCGAAGCTGCGCAGGGTGCGGCGCACCAGGGGGCCGTCGTTGGCCAGGCCCATTTTGTATTCGATGATCTTCTGGTGGGGGTCGAAGGGGCCCAGCTCGTCGAGGCCCATGGATTTGACGGCCATGCGAATCAGCTCGGACTCGCTCACGCCGGCGCTGCGTTGTTGTTTTTCGAGGAAATAGCGTCCGGCGTCGAGGATCACCTGCAGGGGCGCCATGCCCACCAGCTCGCTGCCTGTCACGCGCAGTCCGCGGTGGTCTGCACGCTGCACGCAAGCTTCGAACGCTTCGTGCAGGGGCGTGGCGCGGATGTCGGTGATGTTCATGGATATCTGCGCGATGCCGTATTCATCAATGAACCAGCCGATGGCCTTCACGCCCTGGAGCAGGCCGGGCACGCGCACCGGCTCCCCGTCGGTGTCGGTTACGATCTTTCCGGTGATGGGGTCGCCTTCGCGCAAGACGCGGCCTTTTTCGCGCACGTCGAACGCCACGCTGTTGGCCCGGCGCACCGAGGTGGTGTTCAGGTTGATGTTGTAGGCCAGCAGGAAGTCGCGCGCGCCGATCACCGTAGCGCCGCTTTTGGCGTTGAAACGGGCGGGACCGTAGTCCGGCTTCCAGGTCGGGTCTTCGAGTTTTTCGGGCAGCCCTTCGTATTCGCCGGCGCGGACGGTCGCCAGGTTCTGCCGCTCGGGCCGGGTGGCGGCGGCTTCGTAGAGGTACACAGGCAGGTGCAACTCGCGGCCCACGCGCTCGCCCAGCTTGCGCGCCCAGGCCACGGTCTCCTCCATGGATATGCCGGCGATGGGGATGAGCGGGCACACGTCGGTGGCGCCCATGCGCGGGTGCTCGCCGGTGTGCTTGCTCATGTCGATGAGCTCGGCCGCCTTTTTGATGGCCAGAAAGGCGGCATTCACCACGGGCTCGGGCTCACCGACGAAGGTGACCACCGTGCGGTTGGTGGCTTTGCCGGAGTCGACGTCCAGCAACTGTACGCCTTCCACGCTCTCGATCGCGTCGGTGATCTGGCGGATGATCTCAGGGTCGCGGCCCTCGGAGAAGTTGGGCACGCATTCTAGGAGCTGTTTCATGGCGGCAAAGGTAGCATGCAAAGCGGCTAATGGCATGCGCCGATAACGCCAAAAACTTGCGCGGTGCGTTGGCCGTCAACGCACTTTTCGGTCCTTCCACCAGTAGCGTCTGACGAACAGTCCGGCCGTGCCCACCCCGGCGATGTACAGCACGTGCAACAGCTGTGCCGGAAAAAAGGCGCGCAGCAGCCTCTTCTGCCCAAAAAAACGGCACCCCGTGTACAACAGGGAAAAATCGGCTGTCATTTTGACCATCCAGGCCAGGGCTGCGGGCAGCCGGCAACCAGGGTACCATACCGCGACGACCGGCAGTACCAGCAGCAGCCAGCAGAAAAGCCACACCACGGCAGCCACCAGCCTGGTGGGGCCGTGGGGCAGCGCCGCGTTTTTGGTGGCCCAACGCAGGCGCTGGCGGACGAACGCCGAAACCGTGGGTTCCGGCGCCGTGCGCACCGCCAACGCAGCGTTTTTCAGAAAATATACGCCTCGGGGATGATTCCGGGCGATCCGGTGCAGCAGAAACAGGTCGTCGCCACTCGCGTATGAAGCACCAAACGCATAGCCACCGGCATTTTCGAATGCTTTTTTAGAAAAGGCCAGGTTGGCGCCGTTACCCAATTGGAGGATGCCGGAATGAAAACCGGCGCCGGTGATGACCATAGTACCGATGAAGTCAAGGGCCTGAAAACACCCAAACCAGGTTTTTGCCGGATCGAGCAGCACCGGACCGGCCAGCGCAGCGGTGGCGGCGGTTTGTATCTCGTTCGCAATGCCCCGGAGCCAGCCTGGCGGCACGGTGCAGTCGGCATCGGTGCACACGATCCATTCCCCCCGGGCAGCAGCAATACCGGCGGACAAGGCCGCTTTTTTGCCGGAAACACTCTCCGGAAGTGAAAGGCGTTGCACCCCCTGACCGGCAAACGTCCCGATGATGCCGGCGGTGCCGTCGGCAGAGTGGTCATCGGCCACCAGCACCTCCAGCCGGCCGGTCGGGTAGCGGTTTTGCAGGATGCTGTGCAGGCAGGCGCCGATGCGTTTTTCCTCGTTCCGCGCGGCAATCACCACCGTTAGGGAAGGCGCCGGAGCCCCTGGCGCGCCTCCGGAAACCACCGGCATGCGGCGCCAATGGCACACGGCTGTTGCCACCACGGCAGCGTACAGGAAGGCGAGCAAGGAAGACGCAAAAAACAGCATTTGAGCGAAAGGTACGAAAGCTGCGGTGTTTGGCCATTTCATGTACCTTTGTGTGCAACCGAACCAATTTACGCCACCGTCATGTCCGAACCGCAGCGACTCATTCACCAAAAAGCCATTTTGCAGGAAAAAAGAGCGCCGGTGTACCGCCAGATCATCCGATGGGCCTGGATCGCCGTTTACGCCGCCCTGATTGGGGGGGTCGTGTTTTTTGTCGGCATCAGCCTGTTCGCCATCCCCTCATTTGAGGAACTGGAGAACCCGAAGTCGGCCCTGGCCAGCGAGGTGCTGGGCGCCAACGGCGAGGTGCTGGATCGTTATTTCATCGAAAACAGGGTGCCGGTCGGCTTCAACGACCTCAGCCCGCACATTGTGCACGCATTGGTGTCCACCGAAGACGAGCGCTACTACAAACACTGCGGCGTAGACCAGCGGGCCATTTTGCGGGTGTTTGTGCGCACCATACTCCTGAGCGACCAGAGCGCCGGCGGCGGCTCCACCATCACCCAGCAGCTGGCTAAAATGCTGTATTCGGACCGGAATTTCGCGGGCATGAACAAGGTGGAGAAGTTGTTCGCGTTGATTTACCGCAAATTCCGGGAATGGATCACCGCCGTCAAGCTCGAGCGCAGCTACACCAAGGAGGAGATCATCGCCATGTACCTCAACCAAGTGGACTTCATCAACGACGCCCAGGGCATCAAGGCGGCGGCAGAGGTGTACTTCGGCAAGTCCCAGAAAAACCTCAACACGCAGGAGTCTGCCACCCTGATCGGCATGCTGCAAAACCCGTCGCGATACAACCCCATGCGTTTCCCCGAGCGCTGCATCCGCCGCCGGCGCGTCGTGTTGTATCAGATGAAACAAAACAAACACCTCACCGAAGCGCAGTACGACAGCCTCAAGGTGCTTCCGCTGGACATGAGCCGCTTCAAACGGGTTACCTTTTCCGACGGTATCGCCCCTTATTTTTGCTCGGAGATGAAAAAAGACCTGTCGGCCATTCTCAACAGGCCCGAATGCCGCAAGAGCGACGGCAGCAAGTACGACATCTACAAAGACGGTCTGCGCATCTACACCACCATCGATCCGGTGTACCAGGCGCACGCCGAAGCGGCTATGGCGGCGCACTTGAAAAAAATGCAGGCTCGCTTTTTCGAGGTTTGGCGCGGACTCGACCCCTGGACCTACAAGTCCCGATCCACCACCGACGAGGAGATCATCTACCGCCGTCAGACCCTGCAGATGCACCTGTACGAGAGCGAACGCTTTGAGGCGACCTGGAACCGGTACTTTGATGACCTGAGCAATAAAATTCAGGAAAACTACCAGTTTGAGCTCCGACCGTTCGACATCACCCGGATGCTGGACGAAGAAAAGCAGAAAGGAGCGTTGGACCGCATGGTGCGCGAGTCGATCGTTACGCCGGCACAAGCCACCGTTTATCGCCGCCTGCTCTCCAACGGCGATCTGTGGCGCGAGATAAAAAGGCAATGGATGGCGCTGGACGGCGACGTGCGCAAGCAGTTTAACACCAAAATCCGCATGAAAGTATTCACCTGGGACACGCCGGGTATGGAGAAAGACACCCTTATGACGCCCATGGACAGCATCAAGTACCACCGTATGTTCCTGCAAACGGGCATCATGGCCATGGACCCCGTCACTTCCGAGGTGAAAGCATGGGTGGGTGGCATCCACTTCCGGCACTTCAAGTTTGACCACGTGCGTTCGCAGCGGCAGGTGGGTTCTACCTTCAAACCTTTCGTGTACAGCACCGCCATCGCCCAACAGGGCTTCAGTCCGTGCTACAAGGTGTACGACCAGGCGGTGACGATACCGCCCCGGCACCAGAACTTCACCAACCCGACTGCGTGGACGCCCAAAAATTCTACCGGCTCCTATTCGGGCCGGTTGCTTACGCTGCGCGAAGCGCTTAAAGGTTCCGTCAACAGCGTGAGCGCCTTCATCATGAAACAACTCGGAGATACCGAGCCGGTGCGGGGCCTGCTGAACAACATGGGCATCGACTCCGCCGCGCGCCATCCCAACGGGGACTACCGCATCCCCAAGCAGCCGGCTATTTGCCTGGGCGCGGCCGACCTGACCGTTCTGGAGATGACCGGCGCCTACAACACCTTTGCGAACAACGGCGTATACGCCATGCCGCTCTACATCCGCAAGATTGAGGATAAAAACGGCCGCGTCATTTACCAGTCCATGCCCGAAGAAAAGGTCGCCTTACCCGCCAACGCCAATTTTGTGATGCTCGACATGCTCCGGTACAACGTCAAAGGCGCACCCGGCATCCGGGATCTCCAGAGCGACACGGGCGGCAAGACGGGCACCACCAACGACTATTCCGACGCGTGGTTCATGGGCGTCACCCCTCGCCTGGTGGTGGGCACCTGGGTCGGCGGCGAAGACCGTTGGATCCGGTTTCTGAGCATTGCCGACGGGCAGGGCTCGCGTTTGTCCAGGCCGATCTTTTCCGATTTCATCAAACGACTCGAAAACGACGCCAAATCGGGCTACGACGCAAAAGCCCGCTTCACCAGGCCGCCCGGCGAACTCGGCATTGAGATCAACTGCGCAGCGTACGACAGCATAGGCCCCGCCATACGCGACGAAGAGGCGGAGTTTGCGCCGGATCCTTTTAGCGACGAGATACCGGTTTCGGGGGAAGGTGGGTAAAATTGGATACCTGAATGGCACTGGGGACAGGCAAAAAATTGAGGTATATCGCCTCCCTCACCCCTTCGCCCAATCCACCAACACATCCAGCGCCCAAGCCCCTTCCACCGAAAACCCGCCCGTTTCGGTGCGCCGCAAACTGCTCAGGTAAGCGCCCGTGCCCAGCGCCCGTCCCAAATCATAAGCCAAAGACCGGATATATGTCCCCTTGCTGCAACGCACCTGGAATTCGGCCTGCAAGCCCTCGGCGTGGTCGGGGTACAGCATGATGGGCGCCCCTTTGGCGTTGATGTTGACGCCTTCCGAAACCTGTTGGGGTACCGGGAGCAGGGGGCCCAGCGCCAGGTGGGTTATCTGAACGGTGCGGGGCTGGATATCGACTTCCGCTCCGCTGCGGGCATTTTTGTATAGTCGTTTGCCGTCGACCTTGACCGCCGAAAACACGGGCGGTATTTGCGCGCTCTCCCCCAAAAAAGAAGGTATCACAGCCTGCAGGGCCTCGTTCGTCAGGTGGCCGGTTTCGTACTCAGCGTCTACTGCTTTCTCCCGGTCGTACGACGGCGTGGTGGCCCCGAAAGTGACGACGCCGGCGTACGTCTTGGGCATATCCTGAAATGTCTCGATCCGCTTGGTGTAGTCGCCCACGCACAAGATCAACAGTCCGGTAGCCAAAGGATCGAGTGTTCCTGCATGCCCGATTTTGGCGCGCTTCATGCCCAGTCTTTTGGACAGGTGATAGCGTACTTTGTTGACCACGTCGAAGGACGTCCAGCCCAGCGGTTTGTCGACCAGCAGGACGGCGCCCTTGGGGAATGGGTCGGGAAAGGGTTGGTTCGGGTGCAATACGGTCATGGGCAGCGTGTTTTGAGCGGTTCGTCTTACTCGTTTTTCACCACTTTTTCGGCGCGTCCTGCGCGTTGCAGGTGGTACATGGCGTTGGGCAGGTGGTCGATGTCGTTTATTTCCAGTTTGTCAGGCGAGGTTGTGCGGGCGAAGCCGCTGGGTGGTTGCGCGCCCCGGGAAGACGGAGCGGCGGCCACATTGCCCTGAAGCTGATTCTGGTAGGGTGAAGATACAACTTTGAAAGTGGGTTTGGTCACCGGGTCTCCCGCGATGGCGCCAGCGGGTGTCAGTTTGAGGTCCAGGCGGGTGACCTGCCCGCTGGTCAGCGCGATGTTGTTCAGGGTGATCGGTTCGTAACCGGCCCTTTCGACCTCCACGGTATACAGGCCGCTGCCGGCGATGCCGGTGTGGTACTGCCCGTCGGGCTTGCTCTGGTCGAAAGCCGGTGTGTTCAGAATGGTAACGGTGGCGTCGAAAACCGGCTGTCCGGTAGCGGCATCAGTAATGCCCCCATGCAGGTAAGCTGCCCGCTGGTACGTTGGTTTGAAGAGGAAAAGCCCTTCGTTTTTAGTGGAGACGATAACAAGTCCGGAGGGAAGAAACGGATCGGCATCCCACACGAGGGAAGTGCCGAGACGTACAATGTCCAGTTCGATGAGGTTACCGGGAAATTGGGCATCCACCAGGCTAAGCTGCCCTCCGTAGGACGGGTTGATGAGGTAGTTGTTGAGCACCCGTACATTGTGCACCTCTCTGCTGGGGTCGAGGCTGGGGTAGTAAACGTCGAGCAGCGCGATGCTGTTGAGATTGGAAACGTCGAAGGCGGTGAGCGGTGCGTTCAGCACCTCGTCGGTGGTGAACAGGGTGCGGCCGTCGTCGGATAGCCAGGTGTTGTGGCTGAAAGCCCCCGGCGTGGGCTGGGTGGCGAGCACTTTGGGGGAGGACTTGTCGCTCACGTCGATGATGCTGACCTGGCCGGCGTAAATTTCTGCCGCCCAGAGGGTATCGTTGCGCACGAATCCATCGTGTATGTAGTTGGTGTTGTATCGACCCACAATGTGCGGGTTCCACGGGTCTGCGATATCGCAAATAACCGCACCCTGCGCCACAAAATTTCCGCCAAACAGGTACAGATAACCGTCAGACACGCAAAGCGCATGGTTGGTGACCACCTCGCCGGCGTACAGGCCGTCCCCCTTCCAGCATTTGGCGTAAACGGTATCCGGCAAGGCGCGCAAATCAACGATAAACAAACCGCTGTTGGGCGCTTCTGTGGCCACGTATGCAAATCCCGCCCAGGTTTTCACCTCCCGCCAGTTGCCAGCCGGCATGGGCACAAAAAAGCGTTGAAAGGGTTTGGCGGGATTGCTCAGGTCGACAATGCTCAATCCTTTACTGGTGCCGACCAGGGCGTATTCCCTGCCGTTTTCTGCGACAAAGTGGCCGCAACCAGCCAGCGTAACGGAGTCGTAACGAAGATGGGCTACTTGGTTGAGCCGCGCTTGTGCGCTGGCGAGCAGTGGGAAAACGATCAGGAAAAAAATGGAAACAGAGAGGCGCATGGCAAAATTTTATTCGTCCTACGAGTATAGTGGTAGGACGAATGAAGAAACCGGATTATTGTCCGTTTTAGGATACATTTAACGAACGAAGTTTTATTTACTGTGGTGACACCTCACCCTTTAGGCAGCTGGATGGTAAATGTGGCGCCCTTGCCCAGCTCGGAGTCTTTGACGAAAATGCGCCCGCTGTGGTATTGGTCGATGATGCGTTTGGACAGCGAAAGCCCCAGCCCCCAGCCGCGGGTTTTGGTTGAGTAACCGGGTTTGAAAACCGTTTTGAAGCGGTTGGGCGGGATGCCCTTGCCGGTATCGGCAATGTCGAAACAGACCCACCGGTTATCGGTATACACGGTGGCGGTGATGGTCCCCGACCCGTCTTCCATGGCGTCGATGGCGTTGCGCAGCAGGTTTTCCACCACCCAGTCGAACAGCGGGGCGTTCACCCGGACGATCAGGGGCGGATGGTCCTCCACTGCGGGGAAAACGAACGCTACCCGCCGGGGCGCCCGACGCTGCATGTATTCGCGGCACTGGTCGAGCTGCTGGTACAGGTTCACAGGCATCAATTCCGGGGTGGCGCCGATCTTGGAGAAGCGGTCGGCCACCAGTTCCAGGCGGGTGACGTCATTGCGCAGTTCGTCGAGCATTTCCAGGTTCGTCTCACTGTCTTCGTTCACACTGCGCAGCGTTTCGATCCACCCCAGAATGGCCGTGATGGGCGTACCCAGTTGGTGGGCTGTTTCCTTAGCCATGCCCAACCAAACCATATTTTCCTCTGCGCGCCGCGCGGCAGAAAAGCCCATATAACCGAAGCCGATGAAGGCGGCAATCAGCACCAACTGAATGTAGGGGTACCAGTTGAGCAAGGCCAACAAGGAGGAGTGGGTGTAGATGAGCTTCTTGCTGTAATGGGGTGGCTCCACGATCTCGATTGTATCAGCCCCGCCGTCTACCATACGCTGTAATGCCTTGCGCACCAAAGCGGTGTCCATCTCGTCCAGATTCCGGTCGTCAATATTCCGATAAGCCTCCACCCGCCCTGCCTCATCGAGTAAAACCACTGGAATCGTGTTGTTTTGGGTGATGATCTTACTGTGCAGGGTCACATCGCAATTCAGCCCAAGGGTATCGTTGCCCATGCGCGTGACGGCCTTGATGGCCTCGGCAAACTGCTCGGCCTGCTGGTTCTCCCGTTCAGCCAACCGGTCTGCCAAATATTTGGTGTACAAGAGAGAAATGATCACAATGGCCACCCCGGCAGCTGCCAGATACCATTTCCAATGTGACTTTCGGGCGTAAATGTCCAACATACAAGACCTAAAGATACAGCATCCCTGTACTTATTGTTGTTTTGTTTAACGTTATCAACAAATTATTAAACAAAGAATAGGCGTGTTGCGTTTACCTCCAAATCAGTTAACTGAAAATGGGAAAGAAAATTGTGGTCATCGGTTCGGGTTTTTCCGGCCTGTCTTCCGCCTGTTTCCTGGCAAAAGAGGGCTTTGAGGTGACCGTGCTCGAAAAAAACGAGGGACCCGGTGGCCGTGCCCGCCACTTCACCACTTCCGACGGATTTATGTTCGACATGGGCCCCTCCTGGTACTGGATGCCCGATGTGTTTGAGCAGTTTTTCGCCCATTTCGGAAAAAAACCTTCGGACTACTACGAACTGATCAGGCTTGACCCTTCGTATTGCGTGCACTACGGCCCTGATGACCGTATGGATTTACCCGCCGACATGGCGTCGTTGGAGGCCCTGTTCGAGCGCTACGAATCGGGCAGCGCGCCCCGACTGCGTCGTTTCCTCGCTGAAGCGGAGTACAAGTACCGGGTGGGCATGAGCGACTTTGTGCACAAACCCAGCCTCAGCGTGATGGAGTTTGCCGATCGACGCATCGTTTCCAGTATGTTCAGGCTGCAAATGTTCTCATCGATTTCCAAACAGATCCGTACGCTGTTCAAAAACGAGAAACTCGTTTCCCTGTTGGAATTCCCGGTCTTGTTTCTGGGCGCAACACCCGAGAAAACGCCGGCCATGTACAGCCTGATGAACTATGCCGATATGGTGCTGGGCACTTGGTATCCCAAAGGCGGTATGCACAAGATCGTGGATGGCATGACGGCCCTGGCCCGGGAACTGGGTGTCCGCTTCCACTATAACGAAGCAGTATCCCGCATTGAAACCCCCAACGGACACGCCACGCGCGTTCACACCGAAAACGGCAGCGCTTTCGACGCCGACGCCGTGGTGGGCAGCGCCGACTATCACCACATCGAGGAAAAATTGCTCGACGACCGCCATCGAAACTATTCGGAGCGCTACTGGCAAAAAAGAACCATGGCGCCTTCCAGTCTTTTGTTTTATCTTGGGGTCGGAAAGCGCCTTCAAAACTTGCTACACCATAATCTTTTCTTCGACGAACCTTTCGGTGCACACGCGCAAGAGATCTATGAAACGCCGAAATGGCCCTCCAAACCCCTGTTCTACGTGAGCGCCCCCTCCGTAACCGATCCGTCGGTGGCGCCGCCCGGAATGGAAAACCTGTTCGTGCTGATTCCCGTAGCGCCCGGGCTTGAAGACAACGAGTCCATCCGCGAACACTATTACCACCTGGTCATGGAGCGACTGGAGCGGCTGACCAATCAATCGATACGCGACGCGGTGGTGTACAAACGCGCCTATGCACACGACGACTTTATCCGCGACTACCACGCGTTTAAAGGAAACGCCTACGGACTGGCCAATACGCTGCTGCAGACCGCTTTCCTGAAACCGCGCCTGAAAAGCCGTTCTGTAGCCAACCTATATTACACCGGACAACTAACCGTACCCGGCCCCGGTGTGCCCCCTTCCCTCATCAGCGGGCAAGTGGTGGCCCGGGAGGTGGCGAAAGCCTTGCGTTAAAAGATACAGACCACAACAGACTGTTTATGAATCACCTTACTCTATACGACAATACGTGTGCCGAATGCAGCCGGCTAATCACCCGTCGGTATTCTACCTCCTTCTCCATGGGTATCCGGGCCTTCCATCCCCGGTTCCGCAGACCCATCTACGGCATTTACGGGTTTGTGCGGTTTGCCGACGAGATCGTCGACACCTTCCACAACTACCCTAAACGCGAACTCTTCGACCGATTCCGGCGCGACACCTGGCAAGCCATCGACGAACGCATCAGCCTCAATCCTGTACTGCAGTCTTTCCAGCAGGTCGTACACGCCTACAACATCGACCGGGAGCTCATCGAAGCGTTTTTGCGCAGTATGGAAATGGATCTGGAAAAAGACGCTTACGACCACCATGGGTACAACGAATACATCTATGGCTCGGCTGAGGTGGTGGGACTCATGTGCCTGCGTGTTTTTGCAGAGAACAAAGAAGAGATGTACCAGCACCTGAAAGCGCCCGCCCGCCGTTTGGGCGCCGCTTTTCAAAAGATCAATTTCCTGCGCGACATCAAAAGTGATTACGACGAACGCGGCCGTGTGTACTTTCCAGGCGTCGACTTTGTGCAGTTTACCAACGAAGAAAAGCGACAAATTGAGGCCGACATCCACCTCGATTTCGAGGCTGCCCTGGAAGGCATCCGGCAACTGCCCGGCGGCGCCCGGTTCGGGGTCTACCTTGCTTACAAATACTATATCCAGTTGTTCGATAAAATCCGGCAGGCGCCCGCCCAGCGGGTAGCCCAACAGCGCTTTCGCTTGTCGGACAAACGAAAAATCTACCTGATCTTCAGCTCGGCCTTGCGCAATCAGCTGGGCTTTTTATAACGAGGCCCCACGGGCGTCAAAACTCCCTTCTCCGCTCCCAGTAATTCTGGTCTTCCGCTTCCTGAAGTAAATCCAGGTAATTCATGTAGCGCAGTTCACTGACCTTGCCCTCGCGCAAGGCCTGCTGAACTGCGCAACCGGGCTCCTTGCGGTGCAGGCAGCCGCCGAAACGGCACTGATCCGACAAGGCGAAAAATTCGCGGAAACTGTGGGCCACGTTTGCCGCATCCCGATTGTTGAACGAAAGCGTTTTGATGCCAGGGGTATCAATGATGCGGCCGCCAAAATCCAGCTCGAACATTTCTGCAAACGTGGTGGTGTGCTGCCCTTTGCCGGAGTACCCGCTGATGTCGCCGATGCGCAACTGCAATTCCGGTTGAATCGCATTGATGAGACTGCTTTTGCCCACCCCCGACTGCCCGCTGATCAGCGTCGTTTTGTCGCGCAACACCTCCTGCAGGGCGTCCAGCCCCGCTTTGTCCTTCACCGAGGTGAGCAGTACGCCGTAACCGATGGACCGGTACACGTCGCGCATGGCGAGAAACACGGCAAGGTCTTCTTCGTCGTACAGGTCGGCCTTGTTGAATACGATGGTCACCGGTATCTCGTGTTGCTCGGTCATGAGCAAAAAGCGATCAATGAACCCGGGTTTGAGGTTGGGGTGCACCACGGTCACGATCACCACCGCCTGATCGATGTTGGCGGCCATCAGGTGCAGGTCGTGCTTGCTGCGCGGACTTTGGCGGGCGACGTAATTGCGCCGTTCCAAAATACCGGTGATGGAGCCCACTGCCTCCTCGGATGCTTCCGGGCTGATCACCACGCGGTCGCCCACGGCCACCGGGTTGGTCAGCGGCACGTCCTCCAGACGAAATTTGCCCACAATCCGACATTGCATCACGGTTGCCCCATGCGCCTCGTCGAGGCGCACACTGTACCAACTGCCGGTGGATTTAATAACGGTTCCTGTCAAAATAAGGGTCAGATTGGGCTTCAAGGTAGCGTTTTGTTTTTACCTGGCAGCCGCCATTTCGCGAATCAGCGAAGGGTCTTTTTCAAAAGCGGTTCCAACCACCACAACGTCGGCGCCGGCCTGAAAGTTCCTGGCCACCTGCTCGGCGCTGCGGATGCCGCCGCCCACGAGGAGGGGAACGCTCACCGCACCGCGAACCGACGCAATCATGTCGACCGACACCGGGTTGAGGGCGCCGGAGCCGGCGTCCATGTACAGTAATTTGAGGCCCAACATTTCTCCGGCAATGGCCGTGCACACCGCAATGTCTGTTTTGCGGGCCGGAATGGGGTAGGTGTTCGACATGTACTGCACCGACGTTTGCACGCCACCCTCGATGAGCATATACCCGGTGGAGATGATTTCCAGGGGCGACATTTTCAGGAATGGCGCAGCGATGACGTGCTGCCCGATGAGCAACTCCGGGTTGCGGCCGCTGATGAGGGAGAGCAGCAGCAGCGCGTCGGCCCGGTAACTGAGTTGGAACGAGTTGCCGGGAAAAAGCACCAGGGGAATATGGCACCGGCGCCGCACCTCGGCAAGCAACTGGTCCAGCATGTCGTTGACCACCAGGCTGCCGCCGATGAAAAAGTAGTCGATCGCGTTTTCCACCGCTGCAGAAAGGGTGTTGTCAAGGTGTTGCAGACGCAGCTTGTCGGGGTCGAGCAGCACGGCCAGTTTTTTCCGGCCTGCGCTGCGGGCGGCCACCATGTCTGCGTATATCCTGTTGTCGGTGGTTTGCATGCGGAGTGGTTAGTGGTTTTTGACGAGGTTCATGAGGTGCATCCGGATGTCGGTGGCCTGGTGTTGCGCGGGCTTTTCGGCGAAAGCGCCATCGCGGGAAATGATGAAATACTGCGGGATGGCCTCCACGCCGTACGCCCTGGCCACATCCAGACCGGCGGCTGTCGGCGACCGCAGGTGGCGACCCTGAAAGGCGTGCTCCCGAATCGCCAGGAGCCAGCGTTCGGCGTCGCTGTCAATGGACACGTTCACTATTTCCACGCCGTTTTGGGCGAGTTCAGCGGCGTGCAGGTCGAAATAATTCATTTTGCCGAGACAGGCGCCGCACCAGCTTGCCCAAAAATTCAGGTAGACTACTTTGCCTTTGAACTGGTCGAGCGACAGCAAGGTGCCGTCGGCATCGGGGCCGGAAAACGGCGGCGCCGATGCGCCCGGCGCATTCCGGGCTACCCTGACATACAGGTCGGTCACCTTGGGTTCAAATTGCGGGAACTTATTGGTCTGCAAAAAATCGAGGTAGGCGGGCAGTATCTCCCGGTACCGCTCGGTGTTAAATGCCTGGTAGATGATCTCCGAGCGCAGGTAGGCGAGGGGTTTGCCGTCGAGAAACTGACCCGCGTAGGTGTACTCAGCGGCATAAAACGATTGGGTGTTGCCCGATTTGGCCATTTGCCGGGCCATCAGCAGGTGCAGGTAATGGCGGTAAGGTTCGTTGTTGAGACAGTCGCAGAAATACGACACCTCATTGGTAAAGGCAAAAAATCCGGGCTGTATGTTCAGGCGGCGTTCATTCACCTGGCCATACAAAAGCAGGTAATACGCCCAGGCATACTGTATGTCGGCCTCGAGCCAGCCCTTGAACGCGTCGGAAAAGGCGCCCGGGTCGGCGCCCACGGTGTTCGCTGTCAGCTCGGTCAGCCGCCGCTTGCGGTCGTCGAGGAAGCTGCGGTACGACTCCGGGTGCAGGTTGTCCATGTACGACTGCATATCGGACTCGGCGGAGAACCACGTTTGACCGACCTTGAAGCGGGTGTTGTTGAAATCGCTGAAGTCCTTGTTGGCCAGGCGCAGGTAGGCCTGCAGCAGGCGGTTGTTGGCGGCGGCAGACCCTTCAAACGCCACGCGCAGGGGGAAATCAAACAGACCGGTGCGGATGTCGACGGTGTCGGCGGGCGCCAGGAATAGCGGCAGGTACGCGTTGTCGGCGTGCAAAAAAACGATCTGAGGTTCCGGAAGGTCCAACTCAAAACGGAAACGCCCCTGCGCATCGGGCTGAACGGTGTATTTGTCGGCCCTGCCGTCCAGGTAATGGTGCGGAGCCTGCAGGGTTACCCGCAATTCGGGCACATCCTGCCCGAACGAACCGGTGACGACGGCTGCTGGCAGGGCCTGCACAGCCGTGAGGAACAGAAGGGTGGGCAAGTACTTTCCGGCGACACGCATGTGGATTGACATTTGGTTCGTGAAGTCTGAAAAAAAACGCAATTAACCCAAATCTTTGCACGCCTGGTAGAGGTCGGCCCATTCTTCTCTTTTCCTTAACACCGTTTCCAGGTATTCATCCCACACCGGTTTATCCTGCACCGGATCTTTGACGATGGCGCCGACCAGGCCGGCGGCCAGATCGCGGGCGTGCAGTACGCCGTTGCCGAAATGCAGGGCGAGGGCTTGCCCCTGGTGCATCACCGAGATGGCCTCGGCCGGACTGAGGGTGGCGCCGGGGCTCTTGAGCCTGGCCCGGCCGTCGGCCGTTTTGCCTTCGCGCAGCTCGCGAAAGATGGTCACCAGGCGGCGGATCTGATCCAGAGGGGCCGATTCCGGGGGCAGGCGCAGCGGGGCGCCGAGCGCAGCGACGCGGGTTTGCACGATGTGCACCTCTTCGTCCAGCGTAGCCGGCAAGGGCAGGGTTACGGTGTTGAAGCGGCGGCGCAGGGCGGCGGAGAGTTCATTCACGCCCTTGTCGCGGTCGTTCGCCGTGGCGATCAGGTTGAAGCCGCGTCGGGCCTGCACGGCGGTGTTCAGTTCCGGCACCGGCAGCGTTTTTTCCGACAACAGGGTAATCAGGGTGTCCTGCACGTCGCTCGGAATGCGGCTGAGCTCTTCGACCCGCACCAGTTGCCCTGCCTGCATGGCCTTCATCACGGGGCTGGGCACCAGCGCCTGCTCCGACGGGCCTTCGGCGATGAGGCGCGCGTAATTCCAACCGTAACGCAGGGCGTCCTCGCTGAGCCCGGCCGTGCCTTGCACCAGCAGGGTGCTGTTGCCGCTGATGGCCGCCGCCAGGTGTTCGCTCACCCAGGTTTTGGCGGTGCCCGGTACGCCCAGCAGGAGCAGGGCGCGGTCGGTGGCCAGGGTGGCCACGGCAATCTCCATCAGCCGGCGCGCGCCGATGTATTTGGGCTCCACGGCGACCTTGCCGGCCTGCCCGCCCACCAGGTAGGTGACCACCGCCCAGGGCGACAGGCGCCAGCCCTCCGGCCGCGGGTGGGTATCGGCTTCGGCCAGGGCAGCCAGCTCGCGGGCGTACACGGCTTCCACCGACGGCCGGATGATGTGGGCGTCTGTTGCGGTTTTTTTGGCTGTTTTGCTCATGACGTCAATCGGATGCCCAAATATAGGCAAAATAGGCAAATGGTCAAATTGGCGGCCACGTTCAGCACCGCCGCGCCGGGCGATCCGCCGGCATACAACTGTGCGGTGTCGGCGGTGAAGGTAGAAAACGTGCTGAAGCCGCCGCAGAATCCGGTGGTGAGCAACAGCCGACGGGCGTCAGTCACCGGCTGCTGGGTCTGCCAGCCCAGGATCAGGCCCAGCACCAGGCAGGCGGCTGCGTTGGCTGCCAGGGTAGCCCAGGGGAAGCGGAGGGCATACGGATGCAGCCAGAGCGACAGCGCGAAACGGCAGATGCTGCCCAGGCCGCCGCCGGCGAATACCAGTAAGAAGGGATAGAGTGCGTGCATGGCTGGTAGTTTGCAGAGGCGCAAAATAAAAAACCCCGGCCGGAAAGGCCAGGGTTCAGGGTGGTGTATTTCAGCAACCCTCCGCAAAAACGGGTTTCGCGGCGGGCAAATGCATTATTCGGTGAGGTCGCGACCGCCCATGAGCATCTCCTGATACTCCTTGAGCTCGTCCCACTTGCCTTCGGCGGCAAATTTGGCCTGTGCGGGCCAGGTACCGGGGTCATGGCTTTTGTAGCGGGAGCCGGCAGCGGCGAGGAGGTCGGACAGTTTTTCGACGTCGGTTGCGGCAAGCTGTGCGAAGGTGGCGATGCCCGCTTCGTTTAGGATGTCGGCAATTTTGGGACCGATGCCTTCGATGATCTTCAGGTCGTCGCCTGCGGCGGCAGTCGGAGCGGGCGATTCCTCCATCACTTCGGTTGCCGGGGCGGTTGGCTCCTCCGTCACTTCGGCTACCGGGATTTCCGCTACGGGTTCCATTTCCGTTTCCAAAGGAGTGGCATCAACAGGAAGTTCCGGCGATATTTGCTCCGGCTCCATCACCGGAGCGAGGCCCGCATCGGGTGCCGCAATCAGGATTGCGGGTTCCGGCGCCGTTTCTGCCGGTTTGGCCTTGGGCTTGGCGGCTTTGGGAGCGGCTGGCGTGGGTGCAGGTGTCTCCACGACCACGTCGAAGGGGCGAACGCTCACAAAACGGCGGTCGTTTTTAGTTTTGCTATACTCAACAACGCCGTCAATGGCGGCGTGCAGTGTATGGTCGCGGCCCATGTACACGTTGAGGCCGGGGTGGAATTTCGTGCCGCGCTGGCGAACCAGGATGTTGCCGGCTATGGCCAGCTGACCGCCGAACAGCTTGACGCCGAGGCGCTTACTTTTACTGTCGCGGCCGTTGTCGGTACTACCGACGCCTTTTTTGTGTGCCATATCGCTTAAGCTTTAATCGCGTCGATTTTGATTTGGGTGAATGACTGGCGGTGACCGTTTTTCTTGCGGTAGCCTTTGCGGCGTTTTTTCTTGAACACGATGACCTTGTCGCCTTTGAGGTGACCCAGCACGCTGGCCTCAACGCTGGCGCCCGAAACGTTGGGGGCGCCGATGGAAACATTGCCGTCGCGATCAATCAGATGGACGTCGGGGAAGGTGACCGAATCACCTTCATTCGCTGCCAGCCGGTGGACGAAGATCGACTGACCTTCCTCAACTTTGAACTGTTGACCGGCGATGGAAACAATTGCAAACATCTTGATAATCTGCGTTTTAGAAAAATTGGTGGATGTACTCTTCAATTGAGTGCGCAAAGGTACGGCAGTTTTTTTTATTGTGCAAGAAAAATTGATTGCGCTGATCGCTATATGCAAGGGCCGGCTCAAGCTGAATCAGAACTGCTGCATAGGCATGGCGGGCGGTTGAAGGAGGGCAGGGCATGGTGCTCCCCAACCGACCTTTTGACCAGACTTACCGAAGTGGAGACCTTGCTTGTGTATCCCTGATGGCGCACCTTTGCATGGTTATTCACTCAATAAAAAACAATGAACGTCATTATTATTAAAATTGCTCTGGCCATAATCTTTACTTTATCCGTATTGGGCAAGCTGACGGGTAAAACCAAGTCGACTTTTGAACAGGCCGGGTACAACCTAAAAATCATGTATGCCATTGCGCTTGCAGAAATGGTATTGACTATTGGGCTCTTTTCCCGGTACGAGTTGTTTTCAACAGTCGGCCTGCTGGCGATCATGGGCGGCGCCATTTTCACTTTGATGCGTCAAAAGGTTAAGCCCTCAAAATATACGTTAGCCCTGATCACTGCTGCCTTGTTAATTGCATTGCTTGTATGCCAAGTGTATCCGTAGTTTGCCATGCTTCGGTTTGAACAACCGCTTAAAAATTTTTGTATTTGTGGCAATACCCTGATATTTGAAAAAATTTTGGGTATGCCGAAACGACCGGTCAAAACATTTTTCTATCAACAGGCAGCATTATTGTCTGTTCCTGAGTTTAATGCAAATGCCGATGTACACGGTTTTTCGGTGAGCTACAATCAACCATTTTATGAACATGATCTGTTCAAATTTCATTTTCGGTCCGATTTTCTTACGGTTATTCTTGTAGTAAAGGGTGAGATTACTTTCTCCTTAAACCTGGAGGAATACACCGCAAAAAAAAAACAGCCTTGTCATTATCGCCCCCCATGCTATAAAGAAAGTTGCCGTGGTGTCGAAAGACACCCTGGTTTCGGGTGTTAATTTTACCATAGAATTCCTAACCGCTACAGGGATGTCGAAAAATGTCGTAGAACTGCTTGATTATTTTTCCTTGCAGTTTTTGCCTCATTGGATTCTAAACAGAAAGGATGCAAACGCGGTGCAACTATTTATAAAGCAGCTCAATAACAGGGTTGTTTTATTAAAGGATCACACGTATGGCAAGGAACGCTTGTACCATACTTTTTACATTTTTTTATATGAATTGTACGGCATGAGCCATAAGTATACGACGGCAATCCATCATCATGTTACCAGAAAAGAGAACCTTGTCAAGAATTTTACACAGCTGGTGCAAAAACAATTCAGATCGCAGCGAAAAGTCAACTTTTATGCGGAACAACTCAGCATCACGCCTAAATACCTTACCGAAACAAAAGCCTGTAACGGAGAAAAGTAAAACTGCAAAAAAGAATTGATTCCTTAACAGAAGCGTATTCCGTCAGAACAGCCAAATTAAAACAAGCTGCGAAATTGGTCGGTGAAGCTTTTGAAATCCGGAAAGCGGAAGCTGCGGTTGCATAATTGGGCAGCGGAACAGATTGCGGAACTCGTCCTACGAATATACTCGTAGGACGAGTTAGGGCGCACTTAAAAGTTAAATCCAAACCGAACCACCCATCCGTACGTGTCTATATCGTAACGGAACCTGTCGGCGCCCTCTCCTTTGTCGTAATCGATGCCAATATACCGGTATCCAACGGTGGTCTGAAACAATTTTGAAAACCGGTAACCCACATTGGCTTGCAGTTGCCAGGTGAAATCTGAGCCGATGGAGAAACCACCGGCGTCGAGACGAAGTTGGGCAAGCCATTTTTCTTTCAATACGTTGTTCGACCGCAACACAATCACCGGATCGAACCACGTTTTGCTGGCCGAACCTTCTCTGGGTTCATTGATGGTTTCCAGTTCGAGCCCCGTGTACAAATTCACCACCCTTCCGGCCAGGCCGGCATCCAGCCAGGGTGCTACGCGCTTGAGCCCGGCAATTTCCCACGCCAGTTGCTTCATGGTTACGTCGCCCGAGGTAACCAACCC
The DNA here is from genome assembly GCA_041736625.1 of Saprospiraceae bacterium. Lineage (GTDB taxonomy): Bacteria > Bacteroidota > Bacteroidia > Chitinophagales > Saprospiraceae > M3007. The sequence goes on from JBGSTG010000004.1 coordinate 19,211, forward strand.
TTCGTTGGATGCCTTTTGCCCCAGTTTCATGTACAGCAAATCCGAGCTGATGGCCCAATCATCGTTTGTGGCTTCGAAATAGAGCATGGCGCCCATCTCCAGGTTACCCAGGATATCTCCTGCTCCGGCGTCGACGGCTACAGCCGGCAAGTTGCCGACGCCTATGTCGCCTGTCATATTCGGAAACATCATGTACAGTTCGCCGAGGTAGTGCCATTTTTTGTCGGTTACCTCTTGTGCGCATGCAGCATTTGCCAGAAACAGCGAAACGATAATCGCCGGGACAATTTTCAGAAAGAGATTTTTCATCGTTGTTGTTTTAATTGTTCTGTAGATGTGGGCTTAGTCGAACGCAAACAGAAAGATGCCGGTCCCTGAAGGCAAAGGTAGTGTTTGGTTTATTTGCCTGTATACGCCCACGTAGAACTCGCCTATAGGTATACCTGTCTATAAATGACAAAGAGGCCGCCACACAACTTTGTTTGTGCGACGACCTCATTCTCGAAAAACGTAATTTATCTTTTTGTTTTTGTTTCTAACGCTTCTTCTCGTGCCTCAATATTGATGGCGGAAACGGCTACCTCCGTTAGTTTTTGATCTACCGCTTTTTCTTCCTCAAGGGTTTTTTTCAGCAACTTAACCGCATCCTTCATCCCAAGCGTTTCAGCAAACTGGCGAAGTGTTCCGTAAGAGGCAATTTCGTAGTGTTCTGCTTTTTGCGCTGCTGAAATAATTCCGGCATCACGCATGGGGCCTTCTTCACACTCTTCCATGATGCTTTCGGCCTCCTGGATTAAGCCTTCCATGGCTTCACATTTTTGGGCGGATGCTTTTTTACCCAGTATTTCAAAAACCTGCTCTGCACGGATAATGTGTTCTTTGGTTTCTTCCAAATGATTTTCCAGCGCATCGATCAATTCTGCTGATGTTGCATTTTTGATCATCTTTGGAATTGCTTTTGTCAAAGCTTTTTCTGCCCAATAAATATCTTTCAACTCGTCTTCAAATAATTTCATGAGTTGTGAAGATTGCGTGCCATTTGGCGCAATTCCTTTCCGGCTTTGGCCTGCATGACCATTGCTTTTGTTGCTGCTACCCTTGGGGCTGATGCCCGATTTTGAATTGATCATTTTAGATTGGTGTTAACGTGTTTTAGACTTTGTTTGTACTATTTTTGTTTTACTGTTTGTAAATTTCATGAGGTTTCGTAAACCATCTTTGCACTGGTTTCTGCACCAATATTCAAACGGAGGTCGGCCGTTAAATCGCCCATGCCCATAATGTACGTTGCGATCCAGGGGTTGCCCACGCTATCGGTGGGGGTTGGTGTTCCGCCACTTACAATAAAGAAGTGTGGATTTGTCATGGCATCGTGTATATAATTTTCCTTTGCCGCTTTCCCATCCGGCATTTTGTTGAGGTCCGACTCGTCTGCCGCATTTTTCAATTCGCTGTTCACGCCCGTGAGCAACATTTGAATAGTGGCGCCCACCACTTCGAGAGGGCTAAACTCCTCCGTGGCAATGTCCATGAGCATGTCGTATTTATCAGGAGCAGATTTTCTACAGCCAAATGCCTGCACAAAATATTGCATGGCTGCTTTAAGTTCTCCGTTGGGTCCGCCAAATTGCTCAAGCAGTAGTTTGGCAAAACGAACATCAGGTTGGGAAACCCGGGCGTTAAACTGTAATTCTTTTACATGATGGAACATAAACTTGGTTTTATTGGTTGAAAACAGCTAAAATATCTATTAACCAGTCGTGAAATTTGGTAACACAAAGGTATTTCTGTTACGCCGGTACTATGTTATACGATTATGGGTAATAATTACATGATTCACACGTCGCAGCCGTCGACGGAGCGCACACGCAGCCAGAGCCGGTCGTACGGGCGGCCGAAGGGCACGTGCTCCAGCGAATCGGGCCACACAGCGCCTTCGTACAGCCTAATAAATAATCAGAACACCCGATTGTTTGTTTTCAAGAAACACACTAATCGCTGCGGCATTTTGCAATATCAGTGAGGCAATATAATCGGTCGTCGTCGTCCTTATGAAGATTAACATCAAATACATGCATACAACCCTGGAATTGACGCATTAAGTGTTTGCTCAATTTGGCGATAGATTGTTGTCAATCAAAAACATAATCAACCGATCAAGCTACTAATCTGATTTTTTCCGCCTCCGCAGCGTAGGCCAAACACGCCAGGATGTCTTCTTTAGTAAGCATGGGAAAATCCTCCAGAATTTCTTCATGGCTCAAGCCGGCAGCCAGATAGCTCAGGACATCGTATACCGTGATGCGCATACCGCGGATGCAGGGCTGGCCGCTGCGCTTGCCGGGCTCTAGGGTGATGATTTTGCGATAGTCAGTCATGATGTGCAAAATTAGGTGTTTCAGACGGGAAAACAAATAACTTTATTACCGCACCACCTCCACCAACTCCCGGCAAACCACCGCCCCGTCCGCCGACACCACCGCTATGTATACACCCGGCGGAAGCACACCGACCTCCACCGCCGTCGCTGCGTTGGCAGACAACGGCTGCTGCAGCGCCAAAGCGCCTGTACCGTGGTACAGCGCGAGCTGGGCGGAGGTTTCGCCGCTATACGCTACCTGAAGCAGGCCGGCGATGCTGACACTAAGATACACGCAAAGACAAGTGGCATAAGTGTTTTTTTTTATTATCTTTTTTTGTTATTTAGCATTTAATCAATAACAATCTTGGGGCAACTGCAAGTTGTTTTCACACCAGAATGAATTTTAACTTTAATTTTTTTATTGTTGCATATACATTCCGGCAACTTTGATATATGATTCGAAGAAAAATCTACATACAAAAGCCCTTTCATGTCACACAATACAATAGGAAATTCGTCGAATGCATTGTCAGATAAAAACAAGTATCTTAGATTATTTAATTTTTTAAAATCGGCTGGAAGCGCGCTAATTTCATTTCCTTTTTGGTAATGCCTGTATAAATAGCCCAAGTTGAGTGTTTCCAAACTTACTAGTTCACAAAGTTCATTGGGAATTTCGCGAATAGAAGAATTATTCACACTTAACCACTCCAGATGTCGCAGATACCTAACTGATGAGGTTAGGGAATCCATGTTTTCTAAATACAAATGCGTTATGTTTTTATTTTCATGTAAAAGCAAACATAAACCATCAAAATTAATATGATCAGGATTTTTAATTTCCAAATATTTAATACTTGGTTGGTTTTCAAACAAAACTTTCAATGAAAAAAATGAGATGGCAGTGTCAATCCAAAGGTATTGGATACGATTTTCCTTGTTAGCATTTAATGATGATAATCTTTGAATATTTACATTACTACCCTTTACATGGTTAAGTATTGGGTAAAAATCACCACGAACCTTACAGCCAACTTGAATTGACAAGGTTAAAGCGAGAATCAATTTAAAACTCTTTAAATTCATTTCCATAAAGGATTGTTCTGGAATCCCCAAACCGAGAGTCGTGTCTAACTTTGCAGGGGTGGCTGGAAATCAATTCGGCCGACAAATTAAAAGTAAACTGCAGGCAAAATAATTTTTGTGACATAGTCAATTATTTTAATGAATTTTGATAAAGTTTCCTTGCTAATATGTTTATGTTTTTCTGATCTTTCTTAAGACAGCTTTCAAAACAAGAATCTAGAACATGCAAATTAAGGTCTAATCCATAAACTGAAACTGCACTTTCCGGAATCAGGGCCGCTATTGGCACGGCAGATTCACCAATGTACAACAATCCATTAAAGTTTACACAACCATTTTGTTCATGATACTTAAATCCGGGTTTTATGTTTCTGCAAAACTTTTCATTATAAAAGTTAAAATAATAAATACTGGTGTCGTTTTGAATCAACAATGTGTCAAGTGAAACTTTACATGTTAATATTTGGGCACTATCGACTAATATTTGATTGTCACCATAAATGTACCCATAACATTCACAATTCGAGGCAGCATACAATTTATACATATTTAAAATTGCGCTATTAAATTGATTTTGCTTTTGCAACTGTTGAACTATCACAGGATAGTCTTCCGGAGAATAACAAGAACATATAAAAACAAAATACCCTGATAATATGTGGTTAAATATGATTTTTAGCGTTGGCAAGCTACTGTTAGTTCTAAAACTGATTCGGGCAATTGGGTGCCATATTGGGAAGATTCGGGCCATGCATGTATAACCAATCAATACGGTCAAAATGGCTTTTAATTTTTTCATATTATTTCTAATTATAAATTTCAAATTCAGCACTTTGAACATCCACTATATTGCCATTTTCGTCAATTGCCCTTATGTTGCAAAATATTAGTTTGTCACCATAACCAAGTCCATCAAATAGTTGTGCAATTTCTTCACCAAAGATGTTACCCTTACGGTTACTTTGGAAAAATATTTTGTGCTCTCTGATACCAATTATCATATAAGATAAAATATTGTATGTTTTTTGCAGGGATACTTCGCAATACACCCCGAGGCCGCGTTGAGCTTTTACATGGTTAAGATTTATTTTTCCTGAAAGGGTGCCACCCAAAGTCAATCTTGGAATAGGGACATCTTTTACTCTAAATGATCTTGTAGAAACAATAATTGTATCCATATTATCTATAAGGGCAAAATTAACATGAACAGATCCCAACGACGAAGGATTTATATGAAAACGACAAGGAGTACCAACTATTGTGGCGTTATCCGAAAATACGATCAGCGAATCACAATGAACTTTTGAACCCGAGAAGGAGATTGGATTATTAATTCCAAAATATAAAATATTCATGTTTTCATTTTCCACACAGTCGTTTTGACTATGTGCTATTGAGAGGTAAGAAAACATGATGAGCGTACAGCAGATTTTAGTTTTCATCGTAGTAGTGCTCGTCCTTCAGGATGTCAGTACACCCGGCCATTGCCGAGGTGGTCGGTCAGGGTGCAATGTCGTCCGGCATGGCGTGAAAACAATATTGTGATATATTTACAACGAAACCCGATACTTATTTTTTGCCGCGAATTGGCGCGAATTCGCGCTAATTCGCGGCAAAAAATAAAGATTTGATGAGGGCGCAAACTACCGCGAAACAATCTTTTAACACCAAGTTGACGATATCGCGGTCGTTGAACATTGAAATTTGGACATTGGACATTGTACATTAAAAAAATTTCAAATGTGCAATGCTCAATTTTCAAGGCCCAATTTTCAATTTTTCGGTATGGAAAGAACGGTTCCCTTCCCTACCCCGCTTCCACCCCCGCCACAAACTGCCGCTCATACAACTCCCGGAAGTGTCCGTCTTCGAGGGCCAGCAGTTCGTCGTGTGGCCCGAACTCGCGCACCACGCCTTTGTCGAGCACCAGGATGTTGTGGGCGTGTCGGATGGTGCTGAGGCGGTGGGCGATGATGATGCTGGTGCGGCGCTCGATGAGCGTCTCGATGGCGTGCTGGATGACGCCTTCTGTTTCGGGGTCAATGGACGAGGTGGCCTCGTCGAGGATCAGGATGTCGGGGTCGAACACCAGCGCGCGCACGAAGGAGATGAGCTGGCGCTGGCCCATGGACAGGGTGGCGCCGCGCTCCATCACCTGGTAGTGGTAGCCGCCGGGCAGGCGTTCGATGAACGGGTGTGCGCCGATGAGACGGGCGGCTTCCATTACCTGCTGCTCGCTGATGTGGGGGTCGCGCAGGGTGATGTTTTCCATCACGCTGCCCGAAAAAAGGAACACGTCCTGAAGCACAATGGCGATGCGGCGGCGCAGGGCGTAGAGCTCGTAATCGCGCAGGTCGTGCCCGTCGATGCGGATCTGCCCCTGCTGAATGTCGTAAAAGCGGTTGAGCAGGCTGATGATAGTGGTTTTGCCGCTGCCGGTGCTGCCCACAATGGCCAGCGTCTCGCCCGGTGCAATGCGGAAACTGACGCCTTTGAGCACAGCTTCGTCGGGTATGCGCCCTTCGTTGTAGGCAAACCATACGTCGTCGAACACCACCTCGCCCGTCATGTGCTCCGGACGAAGGACGCCGGCATTGGGTATACTGCTGGTGTTCTCGAGTATTTTGAACACACGCTCGGCGGCGATCAGCCCCATTTGCAGGGTGTTGAACTTGTCGGCCAGCATCCGGATGGGCCGGTACAACATGCTGATGTACAGCGGAAAAGCCACCAGCGTGCCAATGGTGATCTCCTCGAGCAGTACGCCCCGCGCGCCGTACCACACCATAAGGCCGAGCGAGAGCGCCGAGATGATGTCGACCACCGGAAAAAAAATAGCGTAGGCCAGTATGGAGCGCAGGTTGGCCGCCGTGTAGTCGCGGTTGATCTGGCGGAATCTTTCCGCTTCGCGCGCTTCGGCGTTGAATATCTGCACGATGCGCATGCCGCTGATGCGCTCCTGCAGGAAGGCGTTCATGGCGGCAATGTGGGTGCGCACTTTTTCGTAGCTCTTGCGCACGCTTTCCTTGAACTGGTAGCTGCCCCAAATGAGCAGGGGAAACACGGTGATGACCACCAGGGTGAGCTTCCAGGAGGTGAGGAACATCATGGTCATCACGGCCAGGAGCGTGACCACATCCGCGATGATGGTGATGCTGCCCTCCGAAAACACCGTGTTGATGGCCTCTATGTCGTTGATCGTGCGCGTGGTGCTTTGGCCGATGGGCGTTCGGTCGAAATAACCGAGATTCAAGTTGGTGATGTGCCGAAATACCCGCACCCGCAAGTCGCGAATAACGGCCTGCCCCAGCCAGTCGGCGTGGTAGATAAACAGGTAGCGCAGCAGCACCTCGAGCAACAACACGCCGAATATGGCCGCCGCCATCAAGGTCATGCCCTGGACGTTGCCCACGACCACGTATTCGTCGACCATCTGCTGCAACATGCGCGGACGCAGCACCGCCAGCGGGCCCAGCACCAGGGTGAGCAAGGCGGTCAGGATGAACGTGACGCGGTAAGGCGCCACCATCGACATCACCTTGCGAAAAAGGGAGAAATTAAATTTTTGGGCAGGCTCAGACATGCATTCGTAGAAAAACGGAGTACGTAGAACGAAATTTCGACCACAAAGTTCGCAAAAGCCCCATAGCTTTACCCATCAACTTCAACCTGTTTTGTTCATCAAACCTTGTCAAATGGAAAATCTCGATTTCGCACATGCCGCCCCCGACCCCAAAACCGTGTCTCCCCGCCCCACCGCCATCCGCTACGGCCTCATCTGGGGTGGCGTGGGCGTGCTGTCTACCCTGATCGGGTTCCTGACCAACACCGACCCGTCGCTGCCCTCCACCGCCACGGGGCTGAAGTGGGCCTATGGGCTCATCGGGTTCGGCGTGGCCATCTGGTGCGTGTTCATGGCCATCAAGCACCACCGCGACAACGAGCTGGGTGGCTACATCAGCCTCGGTCGGGGCATGGGCATGGGCACCCTCGTGGGGCTGGTGGCCGGCGCCGTCACCGGCATTTACATGCTGCTCCACACCCTGGTGATCAACCCGGGCTGGGCCGACGACATGAAAGCCGCCCTCATGGAGCAGTACGCCGAGGCGGGTTTGGCCGAAGAACAGGCCGAGCAAGCCATCCAGTTTGCGTCGTTCGCCTTCAACCCGGCTTTTATGGTGGTCGGCGGTCTGATCAACGGCGTTTTCCTCGGGTTCGTCATCGGGCTCATCGTCGGCGCCATCATGAAACGCGACGCGCCGAAATAAACGCGCGTCGTATCTTTGTCCAATGCCATCCATCGGACTTCGCAACGGACTGATCGGAGGAGCCCTGGTCATCGCGTACTTTGGGCTCCTCTACGCTTTTTGTCTGCCCTGTTTCCTGCACCCCGTTTACCAGTGGGGCGTCTTGTTGTTGTACGCTTTGCTGCTGGTGTGGACGGCCGTGCTCGACGGGCGGGCGCACGATTTCGACCGCATATTTCGCGAGCGGGTGCGGGCGCCGTTCCTCACCTTCTTAGTGGCCAACGTGCTGTACTGGATCTTCTACTACGCCCTGCACTTAGCCGACCCGAACCTGCTGGCCGCCGAAACGGCCCAACAACTCGAATACCTGCAGGCCCAGCTCAAGCAAGGCACGGGCGACCCCGCCGCCTCGGCGCAACTGCGCGAACAGATCGCCTACCTGCAAAAAGAGGGCATGTCCATGCCGCTGGGGCCCGTCCTGCTGCAAGTGTGCATGAGTGCCATCGGCGGGTTCGGCCTGGCCGCCGCTGCAGCAGCCTTGTCTCCCCTCTTTCAACCCGACGACCGTGGCTGAACCGGCAGAATCTTTCGACGAGCGTCCGCACCGCATCGGCGGCTGGTGGCGGCGCCTGGGCCGCGTCCGCCTGTCGCGCCTGATCCGCTGGGGCGTAGCCCTCGGCCTCGGATGGTGGGTGTACACCAATTACTTCCCCGACCAGCCCCTGCACATGCTCATACAGACGTATGCGTACCCCGAATCCCGCTTCATCGCCGTCGGCGGCATGGAGGTGCACCTGCGCGAGGTGGCGCCCGAAGCGCAGGAGCCCCGGGCAACGGTGCTGCTGCTGCACGACGAGAACAGCTCCCTGCATACGTGGGCGGCGTGGACGGACAGCCTGGCCCGGCAGCGCTACCGCGTCATCGCCGTCGACCTGCCCGGATTCGGGCTCACCGGGCCCCACCCACAGGGCAGCTACAGCCTGTTCATGTACGCCAACTTCCTCGAACAACTCGTCGACTCCCTGGCGCTCAAACCCTTTTACCTCGTCGGCAACGGGCTGGGCGCCCAGATCGCCTGGTTCTACACGGCCGAATACCCGGGCAAGGTGCAGAAGCTGGCGCTCATCGACCCACCCGGCTTCGAGTCGCGCAACAAAGGCTGGGTGCAAACGCTCGCCGGCACGCCCGTGCTCAACCGCGCCCTCTGGAAGATCACCCCGCCCGGCGCCGTCCGCCTCATGATGGAAGACATGTACGCCGACGACAACAAAGTGACCGACACGCTGGTGCAGCGCCACTTCGACCTCATCTGCCGCCCCGGCAACCGAAAAGCCTTCACCGACCGCGCGCAGGTGCGCGACAACCGGCCGCCCGTAGACCTCATCGACAAGATCAAATGCCCGACGCTCATCCTCTGGGGCGCCGAAGACACCCGCCTGTCGCCCGAGTACGCCTATGAGTTCCATCGCCGCATCCGGGGCTCCTTCCTGCGCATCTACCAGCACACCGGCCACTGGCCCCAGGAGGAAAACCCGGAGGCTACCGTGCGGGATGTGGTGGACTTTTGGGAGGGGCGGTTTTGAGCGGGGGGATTGGACGAATTACGGCCTCATCCGCAAAAAAGCCCACCGGCCCACCACCCCGAACACCACCGCGTAGGCCAGGCTGCACACCACGGGCTGCCATTGCCACACGATCCCGCTCTCGTAAGCGGGCATAAACTGCACCGGAGGGCCATAAGGCAGCCAGCGCGCCAGGAAGCTCGCCGGTCCCAGCAGTTGCACCAGCACAAAGCCCAGGATACCGATGGTGAGTGGTATGATGAAATGGCGAAACACCAGGCTTAGCCAGAAATGCAAGGCTGCAAGTCCCAACACCGAAAACAGCGTGTAGGACGCCAGCAGGGCCACCTGGCCCGGCGCCGGCCAATGGCCCAACAGGCCGGTTGCCGGCAGCAACAGCCCGGTGAGCGCCCCCGTCAGCAGCATACCCACTATAAACGCGAGGTGGGCCGCCACAAACAGGCCGTACATCCAGAGAAATTTGCTGAAAAACAGGGCACTGCGTGCGGTCGGCAGGGCCAGCAGCTGCATCCACATGTCGCGCCGGTGTTCCTGAAAGGCCACCAGGCTGGTCAGGATGATCACAAACAGGGGAAGCATCATAAAGGCGATGCCCTGGTAATGGCCCGTTACCCAGCCCCGCCAGGGGTTGTCGTGCGCGTGTACCCACCGGGTGTCGGCCAGGTGCAACACCCAAAACATGAGCAGGTTGGCCCCCGTGCCGGCGCCGGCGAGCCAAGCGGCGAACGAGCGGCGGCTTTTGATGTGCTCGGCGCGCAGAGCGTTCAAAAAAGACGTCATGGTTGTTCCTTGATCAGGGATAAATACCGTTCCTCCAGTCGCATAGGCGTTATGCGCACCTGGTACACCAGAATGCCGGCCTGCCGAAGCTGCTCCAGCAGGGGCGGAATGTGCTCCTTGCCCGGAACCTCGAGGTGGAGCAGCCCGTCGGCGCCCCGGACAGCCCCGGGCAGCAGGGGCAGCGCTTGTTCGGGCGCAGCGCACTCGATGCGCAGGGGCGTCTGCCCGTTCCCGGGCATCAACTCCCCGATGGGGCCTTGGGCGATGAGGCGTCCCTGGTGCAACAGACCCACATGCGTGCATATCTGTTCCATTTCGGCCAGCAGGTGGCTGGACACCACCAGCGTTTTTCCGGCCTGCTGCAGGTGGTGCAGCAGCGCGCGCACATCGGCGATGCCGGTGGGGTCGAGTCCGTTGGTGGGCTCATCGAGGATCAGCAGCTCGGGGTCGGGCAGCAGGGCCAGCGCAATGCCGAGGCGCTGTTTCATGCCCGTGGAATACGCGCCGACCTTGCGGTACGCATGGTCGGTCATGCCGGTGAGCGCCAGCAGCTCGTCGATGCGCTTTTCCGGCAGGCCCCGGCAGGTGGCGAACACGCGCAGGTTCTCCCGGCCACTCAGGTGGTGGTACAATTGTGGCCCTTCAATCTGCAAGCCAATGCGCTTGTAAAGGGTCGGCTGCTGCTGCGCGAGCGGACGCCCGAAAATGCGGATGTCGCCCTTCGTAGGCCGCCAAAGCCCGGCGATGAGCTTGAGCAGAGTGGACTTGCCCGCGCCGTTCGGACCCAGCAAGCCATACAGACTGCCCTCTGGAACAAGCAGGTGCACATCCTGCACGACCGGATCGTTGCCTGGGTGGGCGAAAGAGAGATGCGTTGTTTGCAATAGCGGTTGCATAGCCCGAAAGGTACGGCAGTTCGATTGATCGGGCGCAGCGCCAATACGCACTGAAACCGCGTTTGCAGGCGAAGTTTGTAAGCAGTTAAAATAAGCAGATAGCGCTACTCCCGAATGCCGGTCAAAACCCAATCCGCGCTCCGAACTCCAAACCGAAAGCAAACAGGCGCTCCTCAATTTGGACGTCTTTCAGCGAATTAAGTTGGAGGCGGTACGTGGGTTGCACAAAGAGCTGCCGGCCCGATCCCGTTTCATATTGCACGCCAACCGCAGCCTGTGCAAAGAGATTAATTGGGGGGCAACTCTGATACGTGCTTTTGTGATCCGGTCCTACGTCATAATTTGCCTGGTGGACAGATTTGAGGTGGATCATCGGGCTGACGCCCATCTCAGCATAAGGCGCCCAACGGCCTTTGGAGAACACATATCGCCCGGTAATGGGTATTTCCAGGAACCAGTAATCATACGTGTAGTGCACGGAATGCGGCAAAGTGGGGTCGAAAACATATTCACCGGTTTCAAATTCAGAGGGCCACGTAAACCCGGAAATAGTCCCGCCATCATACCCCATGCGCGCAGCACGTAAACCCGTTTTCAGCCACCAACGGTCAGAGAGGCGGAAATGAAAGTCCACACCGGCCCTGTAATTCCATCGCCAGGACTCCCGATTATTTCGACTCTCCATGATCTCATCCGGAGGAATGCTATTGCCACAGTCTGACATATTGCCAGACTCGGAAAGATAACGATATCCGTAATCAATGCTGAAGACCGGCGCAAAGTAGTGTCTTGCCTGTCCAGTCGCCAGAACCGGGAACAAAAACAGGCATGCAAAGAATAAGCAGCGATTTTGCATTATATATTTTGTTTTTTACAGGAAACAAAGTACGCGAATTTATTTGTAAGGATGAACCGAGTCGGCAAAAATGTCCGTCAAAGCGGTCAAATCATGGATGGCATTGAGTTGGTCGGCCGTCAAATACGAGGTTAGTTCCCCATCCGGGCTGACGAGAAACACGGCGGGCAGGACCGCCGATTTCCATTGCAGGTATCTTAAAGAGGCTGTCTCACAAGTATTTAACGGAATCGGGCAGCAAAATAAAATTTTGATCAAGCATAGTGTCGGCGGGACTTCAAGTCACGCCGACACTTACACGGTCGATTTTCAAAATTATATTTTGATATTTTCGCGTTACGGCAACTTATGAGCCAGTCTCTTCCCCATACTGAATAGCAAGGCCGTGAACCGCTGGAAATAAATGGGGGATGAGGGCACGTATGCCCCCACCCCCCATACCTAAACCCTCAAAGTGCAAAACTAGGCAGGAAGGATCACTTTGTTGATCACGTGGATCACGCCATTCGATGTTTCCACATCCGCCAATACCACTTCTGCGTCGTTGATCATCACCTTGCCGTCGTTCAGTTGGATGGTGATTTCCGCACCATTCACTGTTTTGGCCTTCATACCGTCGGACAAATCGCCGGACATCACCTTTCCGGCTACCACGTGGTAGGTCAGGATGCCGGTCAGTTGATCTTTGTTTTCTGGCAATACCAGTGTTTCAACTGTGCCCTCGGGCAAAGCCGAAAATGCGTCGTCTACTGGTGCGAATACGGTGAATGGCCCTGCACTGCTGAGGGTTTCTACCAACCCGGCAGCGGTAACCGCAGCAACGAGGGTTTTAAAGGAGCCATTTGCTACGGCCGTCTCTACAATGTTCATTTTGTGTAATGTTGAAAGGGTTGTTGTAATTAGTTTACAAATACCCTTAACATACATTTTGACAATTGGTTTTTTTGGCGAAATTTATTAATGTTAAATTTACATGAGTAAAAAAATAGCATATTTTTTACACAAAAGTCAAAACTTTTATTCAAGGAGCGAATCTGCGCGTTTCACGCTTGTCGAAATAAGCCGGTTGTGTGTTTTGCTGTGCAACTTGTCGCCCCCCTCCGATGCTCGCCCGTCCATCACTCGTCGTACGACACTTCCACCACCCCGCTGGTTGGTTTGGCCTGGCAGGTGAGGCAGTAACCGGCCTTCACCTCCTCGGGGTCGAGTGCGTAACAGACGTCCATGTGCACCGTCCCGCTCAGCACCTTGGCCATGCAAGTGGAGCAGGCGCCGGCGGTGCAGGAATAGGGTGGGTCGTATTTCTCCTTCACCAGCACGTCGAGTATGGTGGCGCCTTCGGGCACGCGCGTCTCGATCCGGCGCCCTTTGAGGGTCACGATCAGGCGGGCGCCTTCGGCGGCATGGTCGTCGCTGATGTTTTCGCCCGGCAGTTGGTGGCTGTTGAGGAAATGCTCGGTGTAGATGAGCCCGGGCGGGATGCCGCGGGCGAGCAGGGCTACTTTGACCACATCGGGCATGGTGTCGGGGCCGCAAATGAAGTATAGACAATCCGTTTCAGGGGTGTGCGGCGGGTTTTCGTCCAGAAATCCCACCACCCCGCGCCCGGCAATACGGCCGGTTTTGCCTTGCCAGTTGACGGTTTTTTTCTTGAACAGGCCCAGCAGGCTGCCGCTCAGGGATTCGGCCTTAGGGCGGCTGAGGACGTGCTCTACATGGAGCTGGCCTTGGTAACGCACGCTGAGGCGGTCGAGCTCGTCGCGAAAAATGATGCTGTCCTCATTTCGGCTGCCGTAAAGCAAAAAAACCGTGCTCATGGGTTCGGCCTCCAGCGTAGTGCGCAGGATGGACATCAGCGGGGTGATGCCGCTGCCCGCGCCAAAAAGGTAATAGGTGCGCCGTTTGTCGGGATCCAGCGGGGCAAAAAAACGCCCGTCGGGCGGCGACACCGACAGCGTGTCGCCAGATTGAAGCCGGTCGTGCAAAAACGTGGACACCCGGCCGCCGTCGACCTTTTTTACGGTAAAAGCGAGCGCCTGATCCAGGGGGCTGGACGACATGGAGTACGAACGGCGCAACTCATGGCCGTCCAGATCGAACTTGAGGGTGACGTATTGCCCTTGTGTGAAGGCAAACACTTCGCTCAGGTCGGCGGGAACGTCGAGGGTAAACGTTTTGGCGTCGGGCGTTTCTTCCGTAATGTGCGTAACTTTGAGCGGGTAAAAGTCCATGTATGTCGTTAAAAAAAATGCGGCGCAAAAGTACAGCGGATAACAATGCTACCCGTTTTTGGTTTTTCCTGCGCACAACACTTTTGTATGAAAGACTTGAAGTACCTCTCCGCCTACCTTTTGCCCCTGAGTGCCGCGCTGGCGCTCACCCAGCCCGGACTGTGGCGCTGGTCGACCGTAATGCTGGCTTTCGGCATCCTGCCGCTCATTGAGCTGTTCACGGCGGCTTCCGATAAAAATTACGCCCCCGGGGAAGAAGAAGAACGCCTTCGCGCGCGTTTTTTCGACGTTGCCCTGTACCTGAACCTGCCCCTGGTGTACGCGGCCGTGGGCGTCTATCTGATTGTGCTCACCACCACCTTTATGACCACCGCCGAGTTGGTTGGGCTCACCCTGAGTGTCGGCATCGTGATGGGCGCCAACGGCATCAACGTCGCCCACGAGCTGGGGCACCGCGACAGCCGTGCCGAACAACTCCTCGCCAAGGTGCTGCTGCTGCCTACCCTGTACCAGCACTTCTTCATTGAGCATAACCGCGGCCACCACAAGTACGTGGGCACACCCGACGACCCCGCCACCTCCCGCCGCAACGAAACCGTGTACGCCTTCTGGCTGCGGTCGGTCGCCCTGGGCTGGCTCGGCGCCTGGAAGCTGGAGCGCCGGCGCCTGGAGCAGGAAAACAAGCCCGTGTGGAGCCTGCACAACGAAATGCTGCGCTTCCAACTGGCGCAGGTCGCCTACCTCGCTGCCGTGGCCTGGGCGTTTGGGCCCGCAGGGCTGCTCGGCGCCGTCTCTATTGCCGTAGTCTCGTTCCTGCTGCTCGAAACCATCAACTACATCGAGCACTACGGACTCCTGCGCGGACAGATGCCCGGCGGGCGCTACGAACCCGTGAACCCCACCCACTCCTGGAACAGCGACCACGAGCTGGGCCGCATTTTCCTGTACGAACTCACCCGACACAGCGACCACCACTACAAAGCCAACCGGAAATATCAGGTGCTCCGCCACATGGACGAGAGCCCGCAGTTGCCCTTCGGATACCCGACGTGCATGATGATCGCGGCACTTCCACCCGTCTGGTTTCGCCTGATGAATCCCCTGGTGGACCGGCTGCAACGGGATTAGCGCCATGCAACTCAGCAAAATTCACGAAGCCGTGCAAGCCTACACCAACTGGCTGGGCCGGCTGAAAGACCACCCGGAGGCCCACTGGTGGGAAACCGTGCAAACCTTCCAGCACCACTGGAACCCGGAAGCCGCCGATCCGGCGGGCATGTTTGACCTGGCCATTGACAACAGCGTCACCCGCCGCCATTGGCAAACCGAACACTGGTATCCCAAGCGCATGATGCGCCTGTTTTGGCAGACCGACCCCCAGACCGTCCGCTGGATGTTCGACGACCTGTTCAACGAAACCAAAGACCCGGAAGCCCGCATCGGCCGCTTTCTGTTCGGCTGCGACACCCTGCTGTCCGATTACCGCCGCGCCCACCCTACCAAAATCGAGAACAATCACTACCACGGCGACTACCGCATGATCGGCCTTTACCTCGCCCTGCGCTACCCCGAATCGTACGCGCCGTACGATTTCGACGCCTTTCAGCGCACCATGGCCTTTCTCAACGCACGCGACCAGCCCAGGCAAAACGACCTGCCCCGGTACAACAAAGTGATGCGCACCCTGCAAACATTCATCGACAAGGAACCCCGGGTGCAGGCCCATCTGGACCGCCTGCTCGACCCGCGAAAACACTTTACCGGAAAATCGCTGCTGCCGGCGGCCGATCTGTGCCGGCGAGTTGCCGTCGACGTTGCGTAGCGCTTCCCCTTTCAGCCGCCATACCGCAGCAACAACAGCCGCAGTTTGTTTCTGAACTCCGAAGGGATCAGGCATTCGCGGGCGTTGAGCTGGATGGCATCCCGGAAGCGCAGGCGCATGCTTTGCCCGACAGTGTTGAGCACGTTGTTGCGGTCGAAGCCGCCCAGGGGGTCGACGACGTACTCGCTGCACGTGTTTTCGTACCGAATTTCGTCGTTGAATAAAAAACGCAGCTGGTCGGCTTGCTGAAACAGGTAGTACGAGGAGTAAATGCCCTCGTCATCCTGGGAATACTGTTTTTTGTGCAGCACCGTTTTCCAGTGCACCTGCCCGTCGGGGAAATACGTGATGATGAACAGGTCGTCGAAGTAAAAATCGACAATGGTGCGCGCGCCGTCGCGCCAGGTTCCGCGGGTGGTGCTGCCTCCCCTTTGGATCTCGTGGTAGCGCTCGGCGATCATTACGGCGCCGCCGTCCTGCCGCAACACCAGGTGTTGGATGTGGGCGTCTGCAATACCCTTGCCCCCGTCGTCGCCGTCGCGTTTGCGCATGACGGAGACAAACTGTTCGTCAAAAGGCTCATAACGAATGGAGGAGAGGGTATCGGTCGTAAAACTGTGCCGCAGAAAAAAGGCGCCGTGCACCCGATCCTTGTTTTTTTCACCGTACAGTCCGGCGCCGACCAGGCAGCGGGCGATATTGTCGAAGACAAAACGTACATCCCGGGTAAAGTTCTCCGGCAGATCCATCGCCGCCTGACGGTTCAGGGCGCCCCGGCCGAGTTCGGATATAAGAAAGGCGTGCTCGGTCAGTTTGGATTTGCGGTTGTGCGTTTCCGACACGATAAAAAACTCGCCCTGGTTGCCGAGCACAATGCCTTTTATGTTGACCGCATCCATTTCTGCGCCGACGGTGAAGGTTTCGTCCCACAGCACCGCCATCTTGTCGAGTTGAAAACAGGTGGCCTGCACGTATGCGGCATCCGTGCGGTTGAACACCACGAAGCAGTTGCGGTCTTCGCTGCGCACGTAGTTGAGCACGGGCTGGGCAAAGGCGCCGTCGCCGTAGTTTTTCATCACTGCCGAGTCGATCAGGTTGGCGCCGGGGTCGTACTTGTGCACCCGCAATGACGTCTCGCTGCGCTCCTTGTTGCGGAAGATGACAGAAAAGTCGTTTTTGCCGGCCGATACCGCCAGCACCTGCAAGTCGCGCTTCCGGAGGTCGTCGAGCGTTTTGCTCCACGACATGCGCAGCTGGTTGTCGAATGCCTGCACCTCAAACTCGTCGAACTTGTCGCGGAACAACAGGATGCGGTCGCGCAGACGGCCGATGAGGTCGTACCCGTAGTCGTTGCGTATGGAGATCGGGTCCGACACCAGCACGGTTTGCCCCGGCAGCACTTGTATGGAAAAAAAGAGTAGCCCAACGCTCCACACCGCGTTCATACCCCGTAATTGGCAAAACAAGTCCCACAATTTGCGCATATCAGATCAATTTTTGTTTAAAACGCCGCTTCAAGACATACGGTGTTCCAAATATAGCCGGTAAGCCATTCCTTTACAAAAAAATTGCGTATGCACATCCTGATCCTGAATGGTCCGAACCTCAACCTGCTCGGCCGACGCGAGCCGCAGGTGTACGGCGAGGAGGCCTTTGAACCCTTTCTGGAGCGCCTGCGGGCCGAATTCCCGGCTGTGCGCATCGACTATTTTCAAAGCAACAGCGAAGGCGCGCTCATCGACAAGCTGCACGAGGCGGGCTTCCGTGCCGACGGCATCGTGCTCAATCCCGGCGGCTACACGCACACGTCGGTGGCACTGGCCGACGCGGTGGCCGCCATCGCCGCACCGGTTGTCGAGGTGCACATCAGCAACGTGCACGCGCGGGAGGCGTTCCGCCGGCACTCGTACACCGCACCCTATTGCCGGGGCGTCATCGCCGGTCTGGGACTCGAAGGGTACCGCCTCGCCGTGCTGTTTCTGACCGGATCGAATCTTACGTAACCGGCCTTTTCCGGAACCGGGTTTTCTCGTATCTTTGCGCCCCCATTGCACAACAGATTATGCGCGATAAACTCATCGCCCTGCGCGAGAAATACCAACGATTGGAGGAGCAACTGGCCGACCCGGCCTTGGTGGGCGATATGGACCGCTGGAAAAAGGTCAACAAGGAGTACAAAAACCTCCAGCCCATCATCGAAACGTTCGGGCAATACGAAAAGGTGAACAGCAACCTGTCCGCAGCCCGCCAGATGCTCGAGGCGGAAAACGATCCCGAGATGCGCGCCATGGCCCGCGAGGAGATTCAATCCCTCGAGCCTGAACTGGAACAGCTCGACGAGTCGCTCAAAACCCTGCTGGCGCCCAAAGACCCAGAAGACGAAAAAGACGTCATCTTCGAAATTCGCTCCGGCACCGGAGGCGACGAGGCGGCACTTTTTGCAGGCGACCTGTACCGCATGTACCTCAGGTACTTTCAGGAGCAGGGGTGGCAGGTGGAAATGCTCGACGAAAACCCCGGCGCGGCGGGCGGGTTCTCCAAGATCGTGCTCGACGTGTCGGGCGAAAATGTGTACGGCAAGCTCAAGTTCGAGTCGGGCGCCCACCGCGTACAGCGCATCCCCGATACCGAAACAAAAGGCCGCGTGCACACCTCGGCCGCCACGGTGGCCGTGTTGCCCAAAATGGAAGCCGAAGACATTGACATCCGCAAGGAGGACATCCGCACCGACGTGTTTCGCGCCAGCGGCGCGGGCGGTCAGCACGTGAACAAGACCGAGTCGGGCGTGCGCTTCACCCACTTGCCCACCGGCGTGGTGGCCGAGAGCACCGAAAGCCGCTCCCAGCACAAAAACCGGGAGATCGCCATGGGGCGGCTCGTGCAGCAAATCCAGGAGATGCAACACCAGCAGCAGGCCTCCTCCCTGGCCTCTCAACGGCGCAGCCTGGTGGGCAGCGGCGACCGCTCCGAGAAAATACGCACCTACAACTGGCCCCAAAACCGCGTGACCGACCACCGCCTGGAAGGCGACAACAAAAATTACAACCTCGACAAGGTGATCGAGGGCGACCTCGGCCCACTCATCGAGGCGCTGCTGATCGCCGATCACGCGGTAAAATTACAGGAGGCTTAATAAATCTCCTCCGGCTCCGAGTCCAAATCCTTTCTTTCAATTTTCCTGGACAATTCCGGTTCATCGCCCGGTTTTTCCGCCGGTTTTTCTTCCTTGAAAAAACGGCGCTGGAACAGCAGGATGATCAGCACGCCGGTGGTGATGGAGGCGTCGGCCACGTTGAAGATGGGGCTGAAGAAGAGGTACTCCTGCCCGCCGATGAACGGCATCCACGACGGCACGTTGATCCAGGTGATGGGGAAGTACAGCATGTCCACCACCTTGCCGTGCAGGAAGGCGCCGTAGCCCTGTCCCCAGGGCACCAGCTCGGCCAGCCCACCGTGGTAGGGCGATTCGGTGAAGATGAGCCCGTAAATGGCGCTGTCGATGATGTTGCCCAGGGCGCCGGCCGTGATCAGGCCGATGCTGAGGATGAAGCCCAGCGGGTAGTGGGCCTTGATGAGCAGGGAGATGTACCAGATGAGGGCCGACACCATGAGGATGCGGAACACGCTGAGCAGCAGCTTCCCGTACGCCCACTCGAATTTGATGCCGAACGCCATGCCCTCGTTTTCCACAAAGTGCAGGCGCGCCCACCGCTGACCGAAAATCGGGTAGTCGTCGTTGTATTCAAAATGGGTCTTGATGTAAAACTTCGCGTACTGGTCAATCGCCAGCACCAACAGGATCAGGAAGAAAACGTACAGGCTCTTTCTCGACGGCATCGGTCGACGGGATGGTTTAAGTTCTTTGAACACGAGGTGCAAAGAAACGACTAAACGGGGATATTGTTACCCTACCGCTTAAACTGCTCCACCTGTTTGAGCAGCCACTCCCGTTCCATTACCGGAGACGTATCCTGAATTTGCTGGGCCAGGCGGCCGGTCTGCGTATGCGAGTAGGGGTTGAGGTTGAGCAGGCGCCGCATGAGGCTGATCATGTTTTTGTACGCGATTTTGCGCGCAGGGTCGAGGGCTTCTTTGCGTTTGAGGTAGATACGCATGCTGTCGAGCAGCGATTCGAAGGCGTCGTATTCGCTTTGTTCGTAATACACCTTGAGGAGCATGGTTTTGCCGATGATGTTGAGCAGCATGTCGTCGTATTCAAACTCCATGAGCAGGCGTTGCGCCCGGTCGTATTCGCCTTTTTCGAAGTACAGGCGCGCCATGTTGAAGTGCACGATGCTGTTGCGCTCCTTCTCCTCCAGGTTTTCCTGGTGTTTCTGGATGAACTGCTCCGCCCAGTCGAACTCGCCGATCTTGATGGCGAAGGCCACGGCGTTGCCAAACATGTACCGGGTCATCTTGTTGTTTTCGAGCAGCAGCCCGTACTGGCTTCCGATGCGGTAAAAGTGCATAGCGCGCCGGCAGTAGTCCATGTTGCCCTGGTTCACCTTGGCCGCGCAGTAATTGAGCGCCGCCTGGAACAGCGGGCGAAGCTCGGAGTGCTCAAACTGCTTGACCGCTTCTTCGCGGATCAGCAACTCGAAACGGTTGAAATACTCCTCCTCCAACGGGTGCTTGATCGCCATGTAGGCGAAGTACTGGGCCGCCACGGCCGGCTCGCGCACCAGGTCGGCCTCCAGCACAAAGGGCAGGATGTGCTCCAGCAGGGGCTGGTTGTAGTGCACCTTCTGGAACACCCGCTTGTGGGCCAGCATGGAGTTGGCAGTGCGCAACTTCTCGCTCACGTACCAGTAGTCCAGCGCGTCGTCGGTTTCCTGCAGGTTCACCGGCGCGTTCTGGTTGGTGACCACCTTGTGTTCGTATTCTTCTTTTTCCAGGAAAAATTTGTTCAGCAGGTAGTTGCCGTTCCGCAGGGGCTGCGATTGCAGGCTCTCCAGGCCCAGGCGGTACGCCTGGCGATACGCCTTGTCGAGCTTGCGCTGCCGGTACACCCGGGCCAGAATCATCTGGGCCTGCACCCGGTCGGCCGACAGCTCGGTGAAAACAAGGTAGTCTTCGATCACCTTGAGCAGGAAAAACATCACCTGGCGCATGCGCGCGTCGTCGAACGGCTCCTTGGGAAACACCGCTTTCCAGGCCTTCTCCTTCTCCGGAAAAGGATCATTCGCCAGCACAAAACGCGTCAGATACTGAAACATCAGCCGGGCGTCGTCCCGCTGATTGTGCGCCGGCGACTGCAACCACTTGTTCAACGCACGTATTTCCTTGCGGTCCAGCGACCTCAGGATGTCGGCCAACACGCTTTTTTCCATAGCAAGATTGGGTTAGTAACTTAACAAGATGCTCGTTTTTGACAAAAAAACAGAGCACGCCTGTTTAACCAACTATTTGAAAAACAAATTTTTAACAAAAAAATTGTTTGTACAGGAACAAAAATACGGGTTTTTCCGCAAAAAAACGCCTCAACAAATTGGTTTTTTTGTCTTTTTTTTGGCATATTCTCGTTCGCACATTTGTATCGTCAAAAGAAAGTTCGACAAAAAAAATAATCCAACACATCCCATGTTACGCAACCTCGTTATAGTCTCCTTACTCCTCAGCTCGGCCTGCGCCCTGCAAGCCCAGGGTTGGGAACGCGTGTACGGCGCTTCCGGACAGGACGAACTGCTGGACGTAGCGTCCACGCCCGACGGCGGGTACGTAGCGGTTGGTTATTTCAACATCGCTTCGGCCATCCACCTGTTTAAAACCGACGCCGACGGGCGCCTTCAGTTCCGCAAAACCTTTCCGGGCCAACCCATGGCCGGCGGTTTCGGGGTTACCGTCACGCAGGATGGCGGGTACGCCGTGGTTGGATACATACAAAATACGCCGGGAGGCGATCGCAATATATACCTTTTAAAAACCGATTCCGACGGCAATGCATTGTGGTCGGAGCAGTATGGCGGGCCGAACAATGACGAAGGCCGCGACATACTGGAAATGCCCGACGGTTCGCTGATGCTCACCGGCTATCAGACCAACACCGAAGGGAACCGGGAGATGGTCGTCCTGAAAACCGATTCAGACGGCTCCTTAATCTGGACCCAGAAATTCGCCAAACCCGGCGCCGAGCTTGAGGGCTTTGCGCTGGCGTTGGCAAACAACGGGAACATCGCCACCGCAGGGCGCCTCAGAACGCTCTCACCGATCAAGGATGATTTTTTTGTAGTCCGCCTGGACGATAATAACGTACTCTGGGAAAGTACCTACAGCCTGTTCGATCTGGCGGGAAATGCGAGCGACGAATACGCGCAGGACATCGTTGCCACCGACGACGACGCGTTCGTGCTCGCCGGATCCACCAACAACGTGCAGGGCGGTGCAGGTGTGCTGCTGAAAATCAGCGGCGACGGCGCCAAAAATGCCATCTGGCAAGAGGTCTTCCCCAAAACCGACTTTTACGGATTAACGGCCGATGGGGCCGGCGGCTTTTTTGTCACCGGACTCAGAACCCTCAGCCCCACGGCAATTGATCTGCTCATCCTTCATACCGATTCGGAAGGCAACACCCTCTGCGAGACCATCATCGGCCGCCCCGGCCTCGACATCGGCTACGCCGTAACCCCGACCACCGACGGGGGCGTGCTGGCAGTCGGCTCCTCACAGGCCTTCTTCCCCTACTCCGAAACCCAGTCGTACTTCGTGAAGGCCGACAGCAAGTGCCACGTGCTCACCAGCTACATTCAGGGCAATGTGTTTCACGATTTCAACGTGAACTGCGTGCCCGACACCGGTGAACCGGGACTGAAAAACTGGATCGTCCGACTCGACGACGGCACGGGCGACGAACGCTACGCCATCGCCGACGCCGACGGGCACTTCACCCTGGAGGTGGACACCGGCGCCTTTAAGCTTCGGTTGTTTGCCCCCAACGACTACTGGAAGGCTTGCGACAGCGTGGTGGACGTACAGGTGAGCGCTTTTTACGACACCGTACCCGTGTTCATCCCGGTTTCGGCCATCAACTCCTGCCCGCGCAACGAGGTCAACGTCAGCACCCCCATTCTGCGCCACTGCGCCGACAACGTGTACACGGTGCGCTATTGCAACACCGGCACCATACCGTCGGTCAGCACCCACATCGACGTGACGCTGGACCCCGGCCTGAGCCTGGTGACCAGTTCGCTGCCCCCGTTCGATCAGCAGGGCAACACTTACACGTTCAACGTGGGCTTCCTGAACAACGGCGCCTGCGGCGAATTCACCATCACGGCGTTTCTGGACTGCGGCACCGTTGTTGGCCAGGCGCATTGCGTGGAGGCGCATATTTTCCCCGATTCGTTCTGCAACGCTGGCGTCGGCTGGGACGGCGCCATTGTGGCTGCCCAGGCGGTGTGCGACGAAGGCACCGTGCAGCTGGTGCTCCTCAACAAGGGTTTTGGCGACATGGTGCAGGCGCTCGATTACGTGATCGCCGAAGACGTGGTGATGCTCACCCAACCCGGCAACCCCGATTTCCGTTTCCAACTCGACCAAGGCCAGGATTCCATCCTGTACGAGACCCCGGCCAACGGCAAAACATATCGCATCATCGCAGAGCAAAGTCCGGGCTACCCCGGGCAGAGCTACCCCACCGCAGCCGTCGAAGGTTGCGTGAGTGATACGAGCAATCCGGTTTTTTCTACCGGCTTCTACACCATGTTCCCCGAGGACGATGCCGACCCCTTTGTGTCCATCGACTGCCAGGAGAGCAACGAAGCCGATTATAATCCCATGGTACTAAAGAGAGGCCATCCCAAGGGCTACCAATCCGAGCACTTCATCAGTCCGGAAACCGATCTCACCTATTTAATCCACTTTACCAACACCGGCTCCGATACGGTGCAAAACATTACCGTGCGCGACACCCTGTCGCCCCACCTCGACCCGGCCACCGTCATCCCCGGTGTTGCCGGCCACCCATTCGAATTCGATGTGTACGGCCAGGGTATTGTTGCCTTTAATCTGACCAATGTTAATCTCGCCCCCGGCGGCAGCGGCTACGTGAAGTTTCGTGTATCCCAAAAACCAAACCTCACCTGTGGAATAGAAATATTCAATACCGCTGCCGTCTATTTTGATTTTCAGGAGCCGGTCTTCACCGACCGGACCGAACATACCGTGTGTCCTTTCGACACCTTTGCGCTGGTACAGACCAAAGAGTTGTTTGTGCCCGGCGCCGACGTGTCGGTGTTCCCCAATCCGTTTGTGGAAAGCACGACCTTCCGGGTAAAAGGCGTACAAGCCGGAATTTATTCCTTGGAGATTTATAATGCACAGGGTCAGTTGTTGTTCACTGCTCAACAGGCCCAACCCTCATTCCAATTGTGGAGACGCCAATTGCCGGCGGGCGCCCTTTTTTACCGGATCGCCGCCGACGGCAGGCCGGTAGCCTCCGGCAAACTTTTGGCGCACTAATCTGAATAGCCTTTACTCACCTGGCGTAATCTCATCCCATGAACATGAGTCGTTCCGGAATGCCGGGGCGGCTCATGTTTGTTTTTGGAGCGGCCACCCGGTACTGCCTGGTTTTGAGGTGACCATGAGCAACTTATGGAAGGCATGACCCTTGCCCCTCACACCCCCGCCAAACAAATATACTTCACCTCTACAAACTCCTCGATCCCGTACTTCGAGCCTTCGCGGCCGATCCCGCTCTCTTTCATCCCGCCGAAGGGCGCCACGGCCGTGCCCAGCACGCCGGTATTGACGCCCACCATGCCGTACTCCAGCGCTTCGGCCACGCGGAACACGCGCCCGATGTCGCGACCGTAGAAGTAGGCGGCCAGTCCGTACGGGGTGTCGTTGGCCATGCGGATTACCTCGTCCTCGGTGGCAAAACGCGCGACGGGCGCCACGGGCCCGAAAATTTCTTCCTGCAACAGGTTCATGCCCGGATGGATGTCGGCCAACACCGTCGGCTCGAAAAACGTGCCGCCCAATGCGTGAACCCGACCACCGATCACTACCCGCGCGCCTTTGTCCACAGCGTCGTCGACGAGGCGCTCCACTTTTTCCAAGGCTTCCCGGTTGATCAGGGGCCCAATCTGCACGCCGGATTCAGCGCCGGGGCCCACTTTCTGGCCGGCGACGGCCGCAGCGAATTTCTCCAGAAAGGCGTCGTAGATGCGGTCCTGCGCAAAAATCCGGTTGGCACAGATGCAGGTCTGCCCGGCATTCCGGTATTTGGAGGCCATGGCGCCTTCCACGGCCGCGTCGAGGTCGGCGTCGTCGAACACGATAAAGGGCGCGTTGCCGCCCAGCTCCAGCGATATCTTTTTTACGGTGTCGGCGCACTGGCGCATGAGCAGCTTGCCCACCTCCGTGCTGCCGGTAAAGGAGAGTTTGCGCACCACCGGGCTGTCGGTGAGTGTGCGGCCGATGGCCGGGGCATCCAGTCCGGTAACGACGTTGAGTACCCCGGCCGGCATGCCGGCGCGGTGGGCCAGCTCGGCCAGGGCCAGAGCGGAGAGCGGCGTTTCCTCGGAGGGCTTCACCACCACGGTGCAGCCGGCCGCCAGGGCGGGCGCCACCTTGCGGGTGATCATGGCCAGGGGGAAGTTCCAGGGGGTGATGGCGGCCACCACGCCCACCGGCTGTTTGATCACGAGCAAACGCTGACCGGGCAGCTGGGGCGGGATGATGTCGCCGTACACGCGCTTGCCCTCCTCGGCGAACCACTCCACAAAAGTGGCCCCGTAGCGCACTTCACCCCGGGCCTCGGCGAGCGGCTTGCCCTGTTCGGCGGTCATAAGCGCGGCCAGGTCGTCGGCGTGCTCCAACAGCAAATCGTGCCAGGCGCGCAGGATGCGACTGCGCTGCATAGCCGTTTTGTTTTTCCAGGCCGGCAGGGCCGCTTCGGCGGCGGCGATGGCGCGGGCCGTTTCAGCGGGGCCGCAATCGGCCACCTCGGCAATTGTCTCGCCCGTAGCCGGGTTGATGACGGGAAAAACGGCATGGGTGTCGGCGTCCGTCCAGGCGCCGTTGATGAAGGCTTGATGGTGCAGCAGATTGCTGTCTTTGAGTGCGATCATAATCCGGGATGTTGACTGCACAAAAAGCGCGGCGATGCCGGGCGTTTCGGGCAATTTTTTTGTCGGTGCAAGCTATCGACAACCGATTGTCTACTTTTGTTTAAAATTCAGGAAAAAGCATGCAATATTTTTAGCCGCATTCCGCATTCGCCATGTCTCTTCGCCAACTCGCCTCCCAAACCGCCCTCTACGGCCTGAGCACCATCCTGGGCAGGTTTCTGAACTACCTGCTGGTGCCGTTGTACACGGGTGTGCTGAAGCAGACCGCCGACTACGGGATTGTTACCCAGATGTTTGCCTATTCGGGGTTCCTAATGGTGTTGTTTTCGTATCGCATGGAGTCTGCTTTTTTTCGTTTCGGCACGCCGGAGGCCGATCGGGAGCGGGCCTACACCACAGGCCTGGGCACGCTGACCCTGACCACCCTGGTGCTGGCGGCGGTTATGTTGGTCTTCAGCGGCCCATTGTCCGACTGGCTGCTCATAGGCGATCACCCTGAATACGTTCGGTATTTCGCGCTGATCCTGGGCCTCGACGCGCTCGCCGAGCTGCCTTTTGCGCGGCTGCGGCTGGAGCAGCGGCCTTTGCATTTTGTGGGCATCAAACTGACCAACATCGGGGTGAACATCGGGTTGAACGTCTTTTGGCTCGTTTTCTGCCCTTGGGCAGCCGGGCAGGGGTGGCAATGGGTGCACCGGGTTTGGTCGCCGGACGTCCAGGTAGCCTACATTTTTCTGGCCAACCTGATCGCCAGCGCGGTCACGCTGGCCCTGCTGGCGCCGGCGCTTCGGATCCGCCTCCGATGGTACGATCCGGTTCTGCTGAAACAGATGCTCCGCTATGCCGGCCCGTTGGTGGTCGTGAGCCTGGCCGGCGTGGTGAATGAGATGCTCGACCGCAGCATCCTCATCTATCTGCTGCCCGGCAGCACGGCGTGGAACCGCGCCCAGCTGGGCATATATGGCGCCAATTACAAGCTGGCCATGCTCATCACGTTGTTCACCCAGGCCTACCGGTACGCTGCGGAGCCGTATTTTTTTCGGACTTCCGGCGATTCGGACAGCCCGCGCATCCTGGCCGAAGCGGCCAAATGGTTCACCCTCGCTGCTTCGGCGGCCATGTTGGGCATCCTTTTGTTCCTGCCGGTGCTGAAGCATTTTCTGCGCAACCCGGCGTATCACGAAGGGCTGGGCGTGGTGCCCATTTTGCTGGTGGCCAACGTTTTGCTGGGCGTTTACTACAATGTCTCCGTCTGGTTCCGGCTCAAGGACAAAACGGCGACGGGCGCCTGGATCGCCCTGGCCGGCGCCGGCATCACGGTGCTGCTGAACCTGCTGCTCATCCCGCACATGGGTTATTACGGCTCGGCCTGGGCCACCCTGGTGTGTTATGCGTTTATGTGCGTCGCTACCTGGCATATCGGCCGGCGCCACTACCCCGTCCCGTATCCGGTGGCGAAAATGGCGGCTTACGTCTGCGTGGCCCTGTTGTTGTACGGGCTGGATCAGTGGTGGTCGCCGGGCATGAGCGATACGGGCCGATGGATCATGCGGGCCGGCATGTTATTCGGATACACCGCGCTTTTTTTCCGCCTGTCCAGCCGCTGAAAAGCCGCTACCTTTCGGGTCCAAACGCATAAACCCCATGGCATTCACAAACGACGAACTGCAATCCTTGACCGAACACACTCGCCGGGCCGTGCGCCGGGCGGCCGATTTCATCCGGGGAGAAGCCGGCAAGGTGCAGGCCGGGCAAATTGAGGAAAAATTCATGAACGGGCTGGTCAGTTACGTCGACCGGACGGCAGAGGTGATGCTCGTGGCGGATCTGCACGCGTTGTTGCCGGAGGCCGCTTTCCTGACGGAAGAAGAAACGGTGGCGCAGGCGAGCGCCGAGATGCAGTGGATCATCGACCCGCTCGACGGCACCACCAACTTCCTGTACAACCTGCCGCACTACGCCGTGAGCGTCGGGTTGCGGGTACAGGATCAGCTGGTGGTGGGCGTAGTGGAACACGTACCCCTGGCCCAACAATATTATGCCTGGACGGGCGGCGGCGCGTACCTCGACGGGCGCCCGATCCGCGTTTCCGGGCGGACCGATCTGCGGGAGGCGCTCATCGCCACCGGGTTCCCATACCACCAGTTCGACCGGGCAGACGGCTGGTTCGGCGCCATGCGGGCATTCATGGCTTCGTCGCGCGGTGTGCGGCGGTTCGGCGCTGCGGCGCTCGACCTGGCCTACGTTGCCGCCGGGCACTACGACGTTTTTTTCGAGTATGGCCTCAGTCCGTGGGACATCGCCGGCGGCGCCGTCATCGTGGCGGAGGCCGGCGGCGTGCTGGGCAACTTTGGCAGCGGCAAAGACTTTCTTTTCGGAGGCGAACTGCTGGTGGCCAGCCCGGGTTTATTCGATGCCGCACAGGCCGTGACCAAAAAATATTTTTCGGAAACGTAATTTTTTTGGGCCGGCCGGAACTTTTTACCCCGGCGCTGTCGTTTTTATTTCTGTCAATCTATTTTTTTATGGCAACGATTACTAAAACGATCGGCAAATCGATGGATTACGAGAGCCGTATGCGCATCTTCGAGCGGGAGTTCCATCCCCTATTCGGAGGGCTGTATGCGTTTGCCTACCGACTGACCAACGACAGCACCCGTGCTGAAGACCTGGTTCAGGACGCCCTGCTCAAAGCATGGAACAGCATCGACTCGTATCTGCCGAACACCAACGCCAAGGCATGGTTGTACACCATTTGCCGCAACGCCTTCATCAACGGCTGCCGCGCCACCGCCCGGAAACCGAAGATTACCGACTTTGCAGAAGTGGTCGCCACGCACCATGAAGACGACATCGAGCGCACGAACGTCTCCGAACTGCACGAAGACCTGTACTTCCGGCTCATGGGCGACGAGGTGACCAACGCCCTCTCTCTGCTCAATCCGGAACAACGCGTGGCCGTGCTGCTCGAACTGGAAGACTTCACCTACGAGGAAATTGCGGCCATTATGGACTGTCCCATCGGTACCGTGCGCTCCCGCCTCAGCCGCGGCCGCGACGCCCTGAAAGAGAAATTGTACCAATACGCCCTCTCTCAAGGCTATATCGGTCGCCAAACGGACAGCGACCAACGCATGCCCGCCTGACACAAGGTTTACCAACCCGGCAGCTGCCGGTTCGGTAAACCTTTTTTCTTTGATATAAACAGTTTTTGTTATGAAAAGCCCACTCCTTGAACAAGGCAACAAACAGCAACCCGCCGAATTAAAAGGCGAACAAGCACCCCAGGGCCCCGACCAAATTACCCCCGCGCCGCGAATTCGTCCGGAACAACCCGTGACCATTCAGAACGACCCGCCGTTAAAAGACTTTCTTAACAATAGATTGAAAAAAATACACCCGCCTACCGGTCTTTGGGATAAAATATTAAGTAAAATAAATCATTCCCCTTCAAACAATGTTCCGCTTGGGCGCGAATAAAGGCAGGGCGCCCAAATAAAGATAACTGTAAATTCATATATCGTTAACATGCAGTTGATGCATGCAGGATACATTTGCTCAAATGTTTTCTAATCTCCTGCACTTGCAACCGCTGACATGAAACGAGAACTCGACATCGTAGTACTGTCCGATATTCACCTCGGAACCTACGGGTGCCACGCCCAAGAACTTCACAACTACCTGCGCAGCATTCAACCCCGCACACTGGTGTTGAACGGCGATATTTTCGATATCTGGTACTTCAAAAAGAGCTATTTCCCCAAAGAACACCTGGAGGTGGTGCGCCGAATACTCAAAATGGCCGTCAACGGCACCAAAGTGTACTACCTGACCGGCAACCACGACGACTTGCTTCGCAAGTTCGGCGAGATGTCGCTCGGTCTGGTGCACCTGCGCAACAAGCTGGTTTTCCAGGTCGACGGAAAAACCCACTGGGTATTTCACGGCGACGTGTTCGACGCCAGCGTTCAACGCGCGCGGTGGCTGGCCAAACTGGGCGGCGAAGGGTACGACCTCCTCATTCGCATCAACCGCAGCATCAACTGGTTCCGCCGCTCCCTGAACCTGCCGCCCGTTTCGTTTGCTGCCCGCGTGAAAAAGGGCGTTAAAGGCGCCGTTCGATTCATCAGCGACTTCGAAGAGGTAGCCATTCAACTGGCGGCCGAAAAAGGCTACGACTACGTGTTGTGCGGCCACATCCACCAACCGCAGATCAGAACCGTCAACCTGGACAACCGGACGGTCACTTACATGAACAGTGGAGACTGGGTGGAACACCTGACCGCCCTGGAGTTCGTCAACGGCGAGTGGAACCTGTATAAGTACGATGAAACCGCCTTTGCCACCGCCTTTGCCACCGCAGCGCAAACGGCTGCTGTTCAGCCCGATGTTATTCGCGAACGCTCCGACCGGAGCGGAATGGCAGCCCTTCAAACTACCTGAACGCGCGTCTGTTATTTTTTCCCCCTGACCATGTAAACCGCCCACCCGGCCAGTACAAATGCCATTCCGGCCAACAGGGGAAACGACCCGCTCAGGCTGTTTAGGTATCCTGCAATGATCGGTGGCAGGGCTTGCCCAACCGAGATCATGCTCTGGTTGATACCCAGTACCTCTCCCTGTTCGTCGGCCTCTGCCGATGTGGAAACCACTGTGGTGAGGTTAGGGGCCGTGAGCCCCTGAAAGGTGGCGATAAACGGATTGATAAAATAAACGTAAGCGGCGTCTTGTGGCAGCAGCACGGCGCCGATGCTCAATCCCAGAAAAAGGATGGAGAAGCGCAACACCTTCTCCGGAGCAATCTTGCGCGCCACCCGGCGCACGGTGAAACCCTGGGTGAACACCAGCCAGCAGCCTACCCAGGCGAACAAAATGCCGATCTGCCGTTCCGTATAGGCAAACCTTTGCATCATGTATACGCTGAAAAATTGCGTAAAAAAGGCGAATCCTAGGGAAATCAGCAAGGCTACGGTAAAAATGCGCCTCAGGTTGGGCTTGATGAACGCCTTGCGGATGTTGATGAACCCGGCAATGAACGACAGGGCGCCGGGGCGCGGGTTGCGGTTGGTCTCGACAAACAATACTTGCACCACGATCAGGTTGACCAGCGAAAGCGCGGCCGTGAACCAGAAAGGCGTAGCGTGATCGAACCAGGGCAATACCGAGCTGTCGGCCAATACACCCCCTATTGCCGGCCCCATGATGAAACCCAGCCCAAACGCCATGCCTACGAGGCCGAACAACTTGGTGCGGTTTTCGGGCACGGCAATGTCCGACAAAGCCGACATGATGATGCTGATGTTGCCCCCGGTGAAGCCCGGCAACATGCGGCTCAGGAACAACAACCACAGATTGTGCGTCAAAATAGCCCAGCCGAACAGCAGGTAACCCAGCAGCGTGCCTGCCAGCGACACCTGAAGCATGGGCTTTCGCCCGTACCGGTCGCTGAGCGCACCCAGGATGGGCGCCCCGAAAAATTGCATAATGGGGTACACCGCAACCAGATAGCCGTACAGGATGCTGCGCTGCCCGGGGGTGAAGTGGGCGGGCAAAAAATCGTTTGCCGGATCAATGAACAGGGCGGGCAACACCGGAATAACGATGCCCACGCCGAGCATGTCGAGAAAAACGGTGAGAAATACCGTGGAAACCGGTGAACGACTGTGCATGGGGTTGCGCTGAATTGACGACAAAGCTATCTCGAAAACATTTGTCCGGCTCATTAATTTATGCAAATAGATATGCCCTATTTTTATGCTCAAAAATCTGCCTAAATGCGTCTGATCATTCCGTTGGTTTTGTTGCTCCTGACGGCTACGTGCTGCAACCAATCGACAAAAGAATCCTGCGCCGTTCAACTGCACGCCGCTGATCAGGAACTCCTGAAAAAGACCGATTCGCTGGTGCAAAACGCTGCCCGACTGGACACGGTTGCCTACGCCACCCAGCTCCAGGCCCTCCGGCAGGAGGAGCAATCCCTGTTTGAACAAGCCAGGCAATGCGACTTTGGCGATGACCGCCTCCAGTACAACTACTGGCATCGTTCGCGCCTGAAGTTCCCCAGTCGCCTGGAACAGGAACTGACGCGCCTGAGCGTACCGAGCCGCTAAACATTACGACACTATTTGGCATTTAGTTCCGTATGACCCATGTATGGAGCGATACAGCATTTCCCGAACAGGTGCAAGCCCGGCTGGCGGATGCCCTTCCGGGGCGGGACGCCCAGTACCGCATGGCCTCCCTGCGGCGCAAGGAGGACAATGACCTGTTTTTTACCCAACCCCCTTCAGGCGCCCGCGTAGCTTCGGTGCTTAACCTGCTCCACCGCCACCAGGGGCAATGGCGCACCGTGCTCATTCAGCGTACCAGCAACCCCCGCGACCGGCACAGCGGCCAGATCAGTTTTCCCGGCGGCCGCTGGGAGGAAACAGACGAATCCCTCGAACAAGTGGCCCTGCGCGAAGCCGAAGAAGAAGTGGGCATCGACCCTACCCGCGTACGCCTCCTGGGCCGGCTCACCGAATTATACATACCGGTGAGCAACTATATCGTGCACCCGTTTGTCGGCGTGCTTGATGGCGAAGCCCGCTTTGTGCCCCAACCTGGCGAGGTGGAATCGGTGTTTACACCCGAATTGGGCGTTTTCAGACACCCCGACACCCGTAAGGTGATTGACCTGCCCCTGGGCAACGGCATCACCCTGGCCGGCGTGCCTTATTTCGAGGTGGACGGGCACGTGGTGTGGGGAGCTACGGCTATGATTATGAATGAGTTTTTGGAGGCGGTGTTTGGGGAAACGAGAGATTGAATCAAAGGGCCTAAATACATAATAATCAATCACTTAAATTCATTTTTCCTTTGAAAAATAATAGGTAACGTTAATAGATTTAACGTCTTTATACGAAAGAATCAAATAGTCGCCGGGCATATTATAGTACCTGCTATCAACGCCTTTTTGCGCAATATTTTTGTTTTTTGAATTGGCCGCTTTCTTCTCTTCGGGTGCAACAAAGTCATTTTTTAAAAATCGTCTATATGTTGGGTATAGGTACAGTTTATCCAAGCCGAGTACCTTATCCAGTGTGAATTTTTGAAGGATTCCGCAATAAAGTATGTCACCTTCTGATGAGCCTATTACTGCATCCACCTGAATCAGTTCCAAGTTTTGACCAATTCTATCTTTCCAGTCAAGTACTCGACCTGAGAAAAGAACCTCCCATTCGTTGGAAACTTTCAAGAATCCATATTTCTTATCTAGATCATACTTGATTATATAGGCTTGAGTTTTATTCCCCAAATACGCCGCAACAAAAGATAAAATTGTTATATATAACGTAAATAAAAATAGATTAGCAGTAATATCAATAGAGTTGTTCTGCCGTAAGGTTTTGATAGTCAAAGGTTGTTATTTTGCGACCAAAATACTGAAAGGATGGCAATTTCTTATCAAGATATTCGGACAGAACGACAATGGAAGGCTGCTACCGGCGTGAGCGCCAAGCA
>JBGSTG010000037.1:0-22137 GCA_041736625.1 Saprospiraceae bacterium
GTGTGATGAGGGGCAGAGGCGCGCCGCGCGTGCCCCACCCCTCGCAGGCCCCTGGTGGGGGGGTGTCCTGGGCCGGGCGCCGCGGTTTAGTGGGGGTTGGCCCAAGCTTCCACAGCTCGCTGGGACGGGCGTGCCGCGGTACTTAGGCCGCCTGACGCCTGCGGCAACTGTAAGCATCACGGTTACCACAGCAGTGCATTTCCTGGAGCACCTGCTGGAGGTGGAGCTGGCGCAGCAGTGACACCAGCCGCAACGCACCTCTCGACGCCGGTGGGTGCATGCGCGGGGCGCGGCCGTGCACGGCCCACTGCGTCGGATTCGGTACACTTATATTGCTTGTCATCGTCTGCACCGCTGGCATGCATTGCCAGTGCTGCGCTGCGAACGCATTTGGTCGCTGGCGCTGGTGCCGCGGCGGTGTGTGGTGACTGACTGGCGGGTGCAACGGCTGAGCCAGCAGGCTCCACATCTGACATTGCAACACAAGGGACATGAAAAGAGTGATGCCGTAGGCCAAGCCGCCGCCACTGATTGCCCGCACCCACCCGCGGCAGGCACCGGCGCGTAGGGACTCGCAGCGCAGCACACCATGCGGCCCACCGACCTGGCCGCTCGGGCGGCCATGTGCCTGGCAACAGTAATGCTGATGGCGGCAGCCGGTGTCACCGCGCAGGTGGGTGCAGGCGCTGCAGTGCTGTGCAGCTGCGTGTGACGCCGCTGACGAGCACGTCTGCTTCCCCCGGAGCTGCGGGAGCCGGCTGTGGAGGCAGCACTTCTATGATTGATGGCGTTGAAACGCAACGCGCCGGCTGGAATGTGGCCACGTGCTGCATGTCAGCTGCTGTGGCGCCGCCCGCTGCCCCACCGCCGGCCGCCGGCGGGTTTACCACGTACACCGTGCAGGCGGGCGACTCTTTGTACCGGGTCGGCCAAAAATTCGGCGTCACACCCGAGTCCATCATGCAAGCCAGCGGGCTGAGCAGCCCTGCGCTCTCCGTTGGCCAACAACTGCGCATACCGACTGCCAGCGGCGGCTCACCCGCACAACCTGCGCCCCCTCCGCCGACACCGCAACCACCCAAACCCCAGCCGGCCAGCCCGCCACCGGCAACGGGCGGCGGCACAACCATGTACACCGTGCAGCCGGGCGACTCTCTGTTCAAAATCGGTCAAAAGTTCGGCGTTTCGCCCGAAGCCATCATGCAGGCCAGCGCACTGAGCACGCCCGCATTGTCCGTCGGCCAGCAACTGCGTATCCCCACTGCCGGCGGAGGCACGCCTGCCCAACCACCGACACCGACACCGCCCAAACCCCAGCCGGTCAGCCCTCCACCGCCAACCGGTGGCGGTGGCACAACCATATACACCGTGCAGCCGGGCGACTCCCTGTTCAAAATCGGTCAAAAATTCGGTGTTGCCCCGGAAGCCATCATGCAAGCCAACGGACTGAGCACGCCCGCTTTGTCTGTCGGCCAGCAACTGCGCGTCCCTACGACCGGCGGAGGTGTAGTGCCGCCTACACCAACACCAACCCCGACCCCAACGCCGCTGCCACCCGCTCCTCAGCCTTCCGGCGGCGGGGCAGCCTACATGCAGGCCCGCAATGAATTCAGGCTGGACAAAACGTTCGACTCCGGCTCCAATTGCAACCGCTACAAACTCACCGTCCGGCTCCTGAACGGCCAGTCAGTCACCGCCCAATTGCGCGACAACAACAGCAACTCGGCACACATGGTGTACGCCAACGGTGTGATGTACGCCGGGCAGTCCAACATTCAACTCGACGTCAACAGCATCGCCTCCATTGGCCTGAGCCAAAACCACGCCAAGGCGCTGCAGTATGTATCGGTCCATGAAGGCAAATTCGACGCCATCAACAGCTACGACAAAGCCATCTTTTCCTACGGATT
This sequence comes from Saprospiraceae bacterium, assembly GCA_041736625.1. GTDB lineage: Bacteria > Bacteroidota > Bacteroidia > Chitinophagales > Saprospiraceae > M3007. The sequence goes on from JBGSTG010000037.1 coordinate 1,911, forward strand.
CGTGCAGTTTGTCGGCAAACAGGAACACGGCGCCAGCCTCAACGACGTGCTGAACAGCATGCGCACCAACGCCGGCAATGCGTTTCAGCAGGTTTTTGGCCGGGTGGGCATTGGCTCTGAAGGCCGAACCGTGACCGTGCTCGACGACCGGGGCAGCAAACTGACCAACGACCAGGCCTGGCTGTACATCCAAAAAGACGTGCGCCTGGCCGGCGCCTTCATCCAGGCCGGCTTCGATCCTGCGCTGGTGCTGGAGCAGTTGCGCATGGCCAACAACCTGTACGTACAACCGGCGCTCAAACGCGCCATAGACGTCAACGGCATGCAACGCCCGTTGGGTGAATTCATCACCACCGAGGGGCTGGTCACCGCCGTCATCGCCATAGCCGTGAGCCGCGGCGTGGGCGGCATGTCGAAAATCCTCGGTGAGGCGTGCAGCAAAGTGGCCTCCCAGCAAGGCATCAACAATCCGGGTGCTTTGCCCTCCATCGACGAGCGACTGGTTTGTCAGGAAATCGCCAACAACCCGGCCAATGACAAGCGGGTGCGCGACCGGGCCCAGGGCGTGCTGACCGCCGGATTGAGTTTCGCCAAATAATCAGCCGACGTTCACACGTTCCAGCGGTCGATATACCGCAAAAAGATCTTGACCAGGTTTTCCGCGTCAGAGATTCCCCGGTGGTGCACGCCGGTGAACTCCATGCCTTCCCGTTCAATGGCCTTTTTCAGCCCGATCGCCTGGCGGACGCCCTTCATCTTCCGGTACTGGTCTTTCAGATTGGCGTGTTGATGTACCCAGTCGGAATCGAGCCGGTGCAGTTCACAGTTTTGAATGAACATTTTCCGGTCAAAATTTCCCCAGGAGCACAAAACATACGGCTCCTCATCCACACGCGCCCAACGCATGAATTCATCGATCACCACAGGAAATGTGCCAGCCCGGTTGACGTCCAGTTGCCGGATGCTCGTCAAATGGGTACAAAAAGAAGAAAGGGTGGGATGCACCACCGGCCGGATGAACCGACTGAACCTGCCCCGGATCTCTCCGTACTCATTCAACCGGTAAGCGCCAATCTCGATTATCTCCTGTACGAAACCTGGCGGGGGCGTTTGCCAACAAGTAGCCTCCAGATCGTAAATGATGAAGTTTTTCATTTTTCAGTGCGCACCCCGCGCAGTCCAAGCCTGTACAATAAATACCAAAGCCAAAGGCGAAAGCGCCTTTTTTGCGTGGCGAAAAAAAACTGTTGTTCTAACCGCAGATCGATCATTTGGTTTGCCGGATGAACAATCGGAAACGGCATGGATTGCGCACGCAACCGGGCAGACGCGTTCGCACCATGCGTATGGGTCGCTTGCTCGTCGCCGATGCCGGTGTTTTCCACAAGGTTCACGACGGGCACAATGCACCACCCGTCGTTTTTCAGGATGGTGTAAAACCAGGCATAGTCCCACGTCTGGTTCAATCGCCGCTGGGTGGCCCTGAATTTATCCAGCAGGTAGCACCTCGAAAGACCATCCGGCAAAAAGGACTCGAAATCCGGCGACTGCGCAAACGCTTCCAGCCCGTCCATATCCGGAGTGTAGTGTCGCCAGGCCCTGCGCCAACTGGCCCAGCCCCAAATAAAAGAGAACCGGGAATACACATAACCCGAGGGCAACAACCGGGTCTGCACTTCGATCAGGTTGGAGCCGCCAATGTGCATGATGCGCTCGTCGTGCTCAAAACGGCGAAGCAGTTCACCGGCAAACGGGAAAAAAGTGAGGTCGGGCAGGCAGTCGTCTTCCAGCACAATCCCCCACGGCTCCTGTTCGAAGAACCAGGTAATGGCCTCCGACACGCCTTTTTGCAACCCGGCATTGGTATCGCGGAACCAGGTCTCGAGGCGGCAATCCCAGTCCACGCCGGTGCGGATAACCTCGCGGACGGCCTCCACCAGCACGGCCTCTTCCGGTCGGCTGGCCCTCGGCCCATCGACATGCACATACAAACAGGCCGGCCGCGCCTCGCGCACACGGTCAAGTACCCTGCGTATCTGGGCAGGCCGGTTGAACGCCAATAAAAGTACAGGTGGAGTGTCCGACATATTCAACAAAGCAAAAACCTTTGCTTTCTTTGTGGCAATGATAACGATCCTGAGGTTGATAACCGGTGCAAACCTACAATCTTCGGCGCAATCCGAACAGCAAATGCGTGCATGAAAGTACTCCTGCTCAACACCTATCCGCACGGGGGCGCCGGCACTGCCTGCAGCCGCCTCGCCCGCGCACTTCCCGAAGTGGGGGTGCAGGCAACCATGCTCACGCGAAACGAAGTGGGCAAAAAATGGCCGTTTTATGCCGAACGACTGTCGTTTTTGCCGTTTGAACGCGATAAATCCGTCCGTTTCAGCTTCTCACCGGCCAATTTCGGATCCGATTTGCGCCGACTCCCCGCTGTAAGCGAAGCAGACGTGATCCACCTGCACTGGGTCAACCAGGGATTTTTGTCGCTGAAAAACGTAGCTGAACTGGGCAAACTGGGCAAACCGGTGGTGTGGACCCTGCACGACATGTGGGCCTTCACCGGAGGGTGCCACTACAGCGGCGATTGCACCCGCTGGCAGCAGTCTTGCGGCCAATGCCCGTATTTGAAAAATCCGGCGGAGCATGACCTATCAAACCGGGTATGGCGGCGAAAACAACGCCTTTTCCCCAAAAACATCCGTTTTGTTACCTGCAGCGCCTGGCTTGCCGGACTCGCCCGGGAAAGCAGTTTGTTGCGCGATCACGTTGTTTCAGACATTCCCAATCCCATCGATACCAGCGTATTTGCGCCCATCAGCGACGAAGAACGCTGGCGTTTGCGCAGCGACCTGGGCATTCCGCAGGACACTTTCCTCCTGCTGTTTGTCGCCATGAAAATCAGCGAAACCCGAAAGGGCTTTCACCTCCTCAGCGAAGCGCTGCAACAGCTGCGGCAACAGCACCCGGATTTGCCGGTGTCGCTGTTGGTTATGGGCAAGAGCGACCCGGAAACACTCGCTACCCTGCCCTACCCTGTTTTCCCATTGGGATTGGTGCAGGGAGCGGCCGATCTGGCCAAAGCCTACGCCGCTGCGGATGCTTTCGTGATTCCCTCCCTGGAAGACAACCTGCCCAACACCGTGATGGAGTCCCTGGCCTGCGGCACGCCGGTGGCCGGCTTTCGCACCGGCGGCATCCCGGAAATGGTGACGGATGCCGATCAGGGTTTCCTGGCCAACCCGGGCGATATCCCCGGCCTGGCCAACAGCATACATACCTTGCTTCGGGGGGATGTTCCGCTGAGCGCCTATCGCATGGCGGCCAGGCGCAAGGCGCTGGATTGTTACGCGAACGCCGTGGTCGGCGCCCGGTACAAGGCGTTGTACGAGTCGTTGTTGAACGGGTAACTTCCCCTAGCGTTTCTTTTTGGGCGCCGGCTTGCGGGTTGGCGTTGCCTCCTCCGCCTGGGGCCGCGCTTGCCTTTCCCCGGGTGTTGCGTCAACCAATCCGACAGCCGTTGACGCGCCGGGCGTGCGATACCACAACCACAGGGACAGGAAAAAAGCCAACAGCGTGAGCAGAGAGGCTACGCGCGCCACCATTTCACCGGTGTAAAAAGAACGCGGTTCAAAGCGCATTTCCAGTTGCTGGTTTTGCCCGGCCGGCAGGCGCATGCCGCGAAGCAGGTAGTCCACCTTGATGAAATCCGGCGCCGGCTGACCGTTGAGGTAACATTTCCAACCCTTGGCGGGCGGGTAATACATCTCCGGAAAAACGGCAAACTGATCGGATGCGGCGGAATACGTGTAGGCCATTTTGTCCGGATGGTAGCTGGTCAGTTCGATCGTTGCGTTCGAGTCCGGTGTGGGCTGAAACCCGGCCAGTGTGCCGGCGAATTCCTGCGACACCAATGCCCTATCACGCGGGTTGAGGGCGCGCAGCCCCTGCATTTCTGCGTCGGCCGTGGGCACTACCTCTATTCCGGACACGAACCAGGCGTGGCCGAGAGCCTTGTCGTTGGGCAACACCTGCTTTTGGGGCGTAACGATGTACTTGCCGTTGAGCATGCCCACAATGTGCAGGTTCTGCTCCAGGCTGGTGGTCAGGAAGGTATCCACCACCTCCTGGAAGCGCTGGAGTTTGGCGGCGTGGTAGCCGCTGAGGCTCTTGTGGAAGTAGGAGGTGATGGCGTTTCCGGTGATGCCGCCCCGCGAGAGGTCGAGCACCCGGTAGTGGATGTCGGGGTCCTGTTTGATCTGCTGATCGAAGGGCTCCGGCTGGGGGGCGGCCGTGGCCTGTTTTTTGTTCTCCCATTTTTCGGGCCGCAGCGTGCGCGTGCACACCGTCCAGTGGTCGGCCAGCGCCAATACAATCAGGATGCCGGCCGTTACCACGGCTTTCAGGCTTCCGCGCAGGTAGAACCACAACAGGCCGAAAGCGACGGCAATGAAGGTTATAGACCGGAAGGCGTCGCCGCGCACCAGTGTCGAGCGGTCTTCTGCCAGCAGATCCAGCAGCTCGGGGTTCTGGGCCAGCGCACCGTCGTTGGGGCCGCTGGAACCGGCAGACACGATGGCTAGCAGGCACAGTCCTGCCGAGATTCCCCCGCTCCAGAACAACGCCTTCCTTTTGCGCTCAGTGGTAACCTGTCCGGATAAAAAAGCCTGAACCCCAAGAGCAGCCAAAGCAGCAAAACACAGCTGCCCGATGCCCAGGGCCATGGACACCGCCCTGAACTTGTTGAACATGGGCAGGACATCATAGAGGATGTCGTTCAGGAAAAAGTTTTTCCCCCACGCCAGCATGATCGTGAAAATACCGCCGCTGAGCAGCCACCACTTGGGGGCGCCGGGCGACAGAAAAGCGCCGAGCAGGCTCAGGAAAACGATCACGGCGCCGAAGTATATGGCCGTGCCGACAAACGGCTGGTCGCCGGTGTACATCAGCGCCGCCACCTGCTGCTCCGCCTGGCGTTTGGTCATGTTGGGCGGCAACTGGCGGGCGATGGCCTTGTATAATTGGGTGTTGCCCATGGACTCCCCCGCTCCGCCGCCGGCAAAGTGCGGCACCAACAGGGTAAAACTCTCGGCAATGCCGTAGCTCCAGCCGAACAGGTAGTCTTTGTCCAGCCCGTCGCCTTTGCCCGATTTCTGCGCCAGGTCCGACTTGCCGCGAATGGTCTCCTGACCGTACTCATACGTGGGCCAGATGCGCGACAGGTTGCTGGAAAAACCCACCCCCAGGGCGACAACGGACAAGCCAGCCGCGATCAGCCATGTTTGCAAGTTTTTGTTCAGTACGGCTTCCACGCCCGAAGCAATACCCCAAAAACCCAGTAGCAGCATAGTGTAGTAGGTGATTTGAACGTGGTTGGCGTACAGCTGCATGGCGATGAACAACGCCAGCAAAGAGGCCCCCAGCAGGTACCGGCCGCGAAACAGCAGCACGCCGCCCGCAAAAGCACCCGGCGCGAGCGCCAGCGCCGCCATTTTGGTGGAGTGCCCGGCCTCCAGGATGTCCACATTATAGGTGGTGATGCCGTAGCCGACGGCGCCGAGCACGGCCACCAGCCAGTGCACGCCCAGCACCTGCAACAGAAAATACAGGCAAAACATGGCAACAAAGACCTGGGCCCACACGCTGGTGATGTCGCTCCACAGGAAGAGGGTTTTGTACACCGGCACCGTCAGGTTGCCTTCAATGGGCGAATAGATCTGGTACGCAGGCATACCGCCGAACGCGCTGTTCGTCCACAGCGGCGCCTTGCCGTCCTTGGCTATGTATTGGTGTATTTCCGTCTGCATGCCCCGCGCCTTGTCGTTGTCGGGCTGGGGCAGCACTTTTCCGTTGAAAGCGTTTGGCGCAAAAACAATGGCCGACACCAGCATCAGGGTCAGCACGGCGTACACGTGGGGTAGTATTTTTTTGATGTCCATAGTGGGAATAATAAAAATGGTCGGGCGCCCAAACGAAGGGCGCCTGTCGCTTGAACGGCGCGTGAAGGTAGGGTATCAGGTGAATTTGGACAACAAGTTGCGCAAGGTTTCCGGATCGATCTCGTGTCCGCCCTCAAACGGCGTCTCCTGAAAGTCGATACCGTGGCGGGATTCCATGTCCTGCACCTCGCTGATGCGGTCAGGCGTCAGGAAGGGATCGTGCGAACCGTAGAGCAGGTACAGGTTTTTGTCGCCCAGGTAGTCGCGGGCGGCCGAGTAGTCGAGGTCTTCGGGCGGCATGCCCGCCCAGAGCAGCAGATCGTGGAAGCGGGGGCGTTCGGACATGATCCAGCGGCACAGGGTGGCGGTGCCCTGGGAGAAGCCCAGGAGAATGACCCGCACGCCGGCGGGCGTCTGTGCCGTGCAATGCTCGTACACGGATTGCAGGTACCGGTTGTTGTCGGCAATGGCGGTGAGCCGCTCATGGCGGGTCATCCAGTTGGCGGCCACATCGCCCGAAAAGCCCTTCCGGTAGAAGTAGTTGGGGCCCTCGGGCGCCACCACCCAGCATTTATTCAGATCAAGCAGGTCAAAAGACGCGAGGAAATCGGCGGCCAGCTGGGCGTACCCATGGCAAACGATCCACAACTGCTCGACGTGCGGGCCGGGATTGCCCAGGGAGTAGAGGTGTGCGGTACGGGTGACGGAAATTGGCGTATGTTGCATATCGGTGGGATGGAAATACCCGCAAAAGTAATTTTTTGTAAAACAGATTGGCTTATAAAGCCATTGACTATCTTTGCAACGGAAAAACCATCTTTATCCTAACACAAACCTTTCTACAATGAGCAAGAAACTTCTTCTCCTTTCTGCACTGCTGAGCGCAGTGGTCATGTTTACCCCCTCCTGCGGCAGTGACTCCGATGAGTGCGCCGATGTTGACTGCGGCACAAACGGCGCCTGCTTCAGCGGCAGCTGCGTTTGCGACGACGGCTACGAGCTGGATGCCGACGGTAAATGCACGATCGAATCGCGTCAGGATTTCCTCGGCACTTACAGCTGCACTGAAACCTGCTCCCCGGGCTCGCAATGGAACAGTACGATCACCACTTCGTCGCAAGGGGCTGACCGTGTTGTAATATCCAACTTTGGTGACTCGAATGCTGCTTTGACTTGCACCGTTGACGGCAACGATATCACTGTTGACGCGGGTCAAACGATTGGCGGATTGACGGTCAATGGCTCCGGCTCCATCAACACCTCCAGCTCTCTGATTACCTTCAACTACTCCACGTCGCAATTCAATTGCACGATGACCATGACGAAGCAATAAGGTTTTCAATAACCATAAATAAAAAAACCATCCCGGAAAATTTTCGGGATGGTTTTTTTATTTCGATTTTATCCAGTTTTAATTCCCGCCCGATTTGTTCCACTTGTCTTTGGAACCTGTATTAGCGGGTTGGCTTTGATCGCCGGTATTCCACTTGTCCTTGGAGCCGGTGTTTTGATCGCCGGTATTCCACTTGTCTTTTGAAGGATCAGCCGGTTTCGCCGGCTTTTGCGGCTCCGGCAGCGGTTTAGCGGTGCCGCCGGTTTTCGGCTTGGTGCTGGGTTTGCTGGCGCCCGGCTTGCTGGGTTTGCCGGCCATTTCAAGCAGGTAAGCGTCGTAGCGGGTTTGGGCTTCTGCCATCACGCGGTCGGTGCATTGTTGTTCCAGTTCGGCGCGTAGCTCGTCGAGCTTGGCGGTAACGGCGGTGGCGATTTCGGCCTCCTGCTGTTCGCGGGTTTTACCGCCAAAAGCCGTGAGGCTGATGAAGCCGGCGAGGAGCAACATGCCGGCAAGGAGTGTTTGCTTATTCATCGTTTCTGTGATGTTTTTTTTGTTAAAGGAGTTTTTTTACTGTACAGTGGTGCCCGCTTCGGCTTCGGCTTTCATGCGCTCGAACTCGGCTGTAGCGCGTTGCTCAAACTCAGCGTCGCACTTCGCGGTCATTTCTTGCTCGACGGCCATGCGGCCTTCGGTGAAACCTTTTTCGATGGCCGCCTGTACTTCGGCATCCGTCATGAGCTTGGGACCGCAAGAGGTCATCGCCAATCCCAAAACCATCAGGGCAAAAATGCCCAGGGTCGCTTTTTTCATGTTTAAAATTGTTTTGTTGGTGAACATTTGTTGCCTGCAAAAGTAGGAGTTGTAAGGGAACCCCTATCTTTCGGCAGGATTTTTTTTACCATGAAAACGCTTTTCCGACTACTCTGGTATTTATTGGCCTTCGGTACACCCATTTTGGCGCACGCCCAGGGGGGCGACGACCCCGCAGCGGCTGAAGTGCTTGAAAACTTTTTCCGCGATCTGGACTACGCGTCGGAATCCGACGCCCAGCAGTTGCAGGAATTGTTGGACTATCGCCGCGCCAACCCCCTAAACCTCAATGCGGCCACCCGTGAACAAATGTTGTCGCTGCAGATTTTTGATGTCATCAAGGTGGACAACCTCCTCCAGTACCGCGAGCAGCTCGGCCCGCTGCTTAATGAACTGGAACTGCAGGCGGTGCCCGGCTGGAATGTGGACGACATCCGTACCCTGTTGTTGTACGCAGAGGTGGGCGGCGACCTCGACACCCGGGTAACCCCCATTCACCAGGGTTTTTACACCGGTAAAGACCAGTTCCTTGTCCGATGGGGTCGGCCCCTGCCGGAAAACTACCCGTCCAACTCCGAAGGGTTCAACAATTCCATGGCCTTGCGCTGGCGCCACCTGTTCGACAACCGCCTGAGCATGGGTTTTACCGCCGAAAACGATCCGGGCGAAGCGTTTTTTACCGGCAGCAACAGCCAGGGATTCGATTTTTACAGTGCACACCTTTTTTTGCAAAATGCCCACCCGGTTTTTCAGTACGTGGCGTTGGGCGACTTCACCGTTCGGATGGGGCAAGGGTTGCTCTTGCAGTCCGGATTCGCCCCCGGCAAATCGGCCGAAACGGTCAACATTGTGCGCTCCGGGCGCTCCATCAACCCTTTTGCCTCTTTTGGCGAGGCATTTTACTTCCGGGGCGCCGCAGCGACCGCCCGGCTGAGTGAGCATCTGGAATTGACCGCCGTGGCCTCCTTCCGCCGCCGCGACGGCAACCTGGGTACGGTGGTCGACACCGTCGGGCTGGAGCAAACGGAGGTGTTCTTCACCGCGTTTCAGAATTCAGGTCTGCACCGCACGCCTTCCGAAGTGGCCGATGAGAAAGAAATTAAAGAAAATATTTATGCCGGCACGCTCAAGTGGCTCGACCGCAGGGGACACATCGCGCTGAATGGCCAGCATTTGCGGTACGACAAGCCGCTGTCCCCGTCCGATGAACTTTACCGCAAATATGTGTTCCGGGGCGATCAACTCACCGGATTCAGCCTTGACTACCAGTGGCGATTCCGGAACGTATTTGTTTTCGGCGAAACAGCGCGCAGCGACAATGGCGGCGTTTCGACCGTAAACGGGCTGCTGTTCTCTCCCGAACGCCGCGTAACCATGTCGTTGATGCAGCGCGCCTATGGGAAAAACTACCAGTCCATCTACGCCTTGCCGTTTGCCGAAACCACCGGCGCCGCCAACGAGCAAGGGCTATTTCTTGGGGCCGACATCCGGCCCGTGAAACGCTGGCAGGTGAACCTGTACGCCGATGTGTGGCGCCACCCGTGGCTGCGCTTCGGCGTAAGCGCCCCTTCACAAGGGTCGGAATACCTGGCGCGGGTGCTCTGGAAACCGAACAAGATTTTCAGCACCTACGCGCTCTGGCAACTGGAGATCAAGGAGTCCGACAGCCCCGTGCCCGAGATACCCGGTCTGGTGGAAAACCGCCGGGGGCGTTTGCGCCTGCACGCCAACTACAAGGTGTTGGCCGGCGTGGAACTGCGCAGCCGCGTGGAGTGGATGACCTATCAGGTGGATGCTTTCGACGAAACCAACGGTTTTTTGCTCTACCAGGAGGCGGTGATCAAGCCGCTGGGGTCTCGTGTGTACGGCACGGTGCGGTATGCCCTGTTCGACACGGACGATTTTGACACCCGGGTTTTCGCTTATGAAAACGATTTGTTCGCGTCCATTTCCATCCCCGGCTTTTCCGGTCAGGGATCGCGATATTACTTCAACGTGCACTGGCGCGTGAACAATACGCTGCGGTTGGAAGCGCGCTGGGAAGAGACGATCCAGAACAGGGTGGTGACCGATTCGGGGGAAACAGGCAGACAGCGGGCGATCAAGTTGCAGGCCCGCATTGAGCTGGATTAACCGGCTTTGAATTCATTCACCAACGCTTGCAGGCTCGCCTTGGCGTCGCCAAAGAGCATGCGCGTGTTGTTTTTGAAAAAAAGCGGGTTTTCCACGCCGGCGAAGCCTTTCCCCATAGACCGCTTCATGACAATGACCGTGCGGGCGCGGTCAGCTTCGATGATGGGCATGCCCCAGAGCGGACTGGACTTGTCCTCTTTGGCTGCCGGATTCACCACGTCGTTGGCGCCGATGATCATGCAAACGTCAACTGTTTCCATCACCGGGTTTATCTGATCCATTTCGGCCATGGCCTCGTAGGAGATATTGGCTTCGGAGAGCAGCACGTTCATGTGGCCCGGCATACGACCGGCCACCGGGTGGATGGCAAAACGCACCTCGGTGCCGTTCTTTTCGAGGGCTTCGGAGAGCTCGCGCACGGCGTGCTGGGCCTGGGAGACCGCCAGCCCGTACCCGGGAACGATGACCACGGTGTTGGCGGCTTCGAGCATCAGGTACGCTTCATCCGCTTTTACGGGCTTGATCTCGCCGGCCACCTCCTTGCTGGAGGCCGTTACCGGCGCACCGAAGCCGCCCAGGAACACATTGGCAACCGAGCGGTTCATGGCCCGGCACATGATCAGGGTGAGGATGATGCCCGAGGCGCCCACCAGCGCGCCGGCAACCACCAGCAGCGTGTTGCCGATGAGAAACCCCGAAGCGCAGGCGGCCATACCCGAGTAACTGTTCAGGAGGCAAATGACCACAGGCATATCGGCCCCACCGATGGGAATGGTGAGCAGAATACCGAGCACCAGCGCAGCCAGGGCCATCAACCCGAAGTACAGGTAGGCGGCGTTGTTGGTCACGTTCCAGGCGAACATTAGCCCGAGCAGCACGACTGAGGTCACCACGATCCCGGTGACCCACTGCTGGCCCGAATACGTAACGGACCTGGATGGAATGATTTTTTCTTCCAGTTTTGCCCAGGCCACAAAGGACCCGGAGAACGTGACGGCGCCGATGAGCGCCGCGATCCAGGTAATCAGGCCTGCCGAAAGGCTCATGTGGGCGCCATGGGCATGAAATTCGGCCCAGGCCACCAAAAGGGAAGCCAGGCCGCCGAACCCGTTGAGGAGACCCACCATTTGCGGCATGCCGGTCATAGGTGTCCGGTAGGCAAAAAGAGCGCCGACCACCGCTCCGGCTACCAGGCCGATGGTCAGGTATCCGTACTGCACCACCTCCGGAAAAAAAAGCGTGGCCACGATGGCCGCGCCCATGCCGGTGGCGGAGATGATGTTTCCCCTGCGTGCCGACGCGGGGTTGCTCATCAGTTTGAATCCCAGGATAAAAGCGATGGCGGAAAGAATGTAAACGAGGTTGAGCAGATCTGGAAGCGCCATGGCTTTTACTTGTCTTTTTTCTTGAACATGTTGAGCATGCGTTGGGTGACGAGGTAACCGCCAAACACGTTGATGGTAGCCAGAAAGACGGCAACCGTGCCAATGACGGCAGCGGTTTTGTTTTCTGCCGAATTTAGCGCCAGGCCGGCCGTGACCATGGCGCCCAGCACCGTAACACCGGAAATGGCGTTTGATCCCGACATCAGCGGGGTGTGCAACAGGGAAGGCACCTTGGAAATGATCTCGAAACCGAGGAAAATAGCCAGAACCAGGATGAACAGGAGTAAGATGAGGATTGCCATGGTATTGCGTATTGGTCTTGGATCAGGAGGAGAACCTGATTTCCCGGTTAAAAGTTACCAGACAACTTTGGAGAATGTCGTCGTCCAGAGACAGTGCAACGGCTTTTTGCTCCTTGTCCCAGAATTCATCGATAAAGTTGTACAGGTTGGCCGAGTACATCTGGCTGGCATGGACCGCCACGCGGCCGGGCATGTTGGCGAGACCAAGGATGCGCACACCGTTTATATCCACTTCCTGATCCAGTACGGCGCCTTCCACGTTGCCGCCGGTTTCCACGGCAAGGTCTACCAGCATGCTTCCGGGGCGCATACCGGCAACCATTTCTTTGGTGATGATGATGGGTGCTTTGCGGCCAAAAACCTGAGCGGTGGTGATCACAATGTCGCTCAACGCGCACTGTTTGGCCATAGCGGCGCGTTGGATGGCCAGCTGATCTTCGGTAAGGGCTTTTGCGTAACCATCTTTGGTTTGTCCGGTTTCTCCCAGGTCCACCTCCATGAATCGGGCGCCCAGGGATCGCACCTGCTCGGCCACCACGGGCCGGGTGTCGAAGGCATCGACGCGGGCGCCGAGGCGTTTGGCGGTGGCGATGGCCTGAAGCCCGGCCACACCGGCGCCGATGACGAATACGCGGCACGGGTTGATGGTGCCGGCAGGGGTGGTCATCATGGGCAGCACCTTGTCGATGCGTTCGGCGGCGAGGATCACGGCCGCATAACCGGCCAGACTGGCCTGGGAGCTGAGTGCGTCCATTTTTTGGGCGCGTGTGCTGCGCGGGATGAGCTCCATGGCCACGGCATTCACCCCTTGTGCAGCGAATTGCCCGATCAGTTCTTTTTCGTGAAACGGATCGAGGTAGCTGAGGTGCAAACAACCTGACTTCAGGTGTTTGATATCCGCCGGTTCGGGTTTGCGCAGGCGCAGTACCACGTCGGACTGTCCCAGTAAAGCGGCGCTGTCGCCGACCAGCCGGGCGCCGGCGGCGGCGTAGTCGGCATCGGATGCCCGGATACCGGCGCCAATGCCGTTTTCAACAGCCACTTCAGCGCCTAACCTGACCAGTCGGGCCACATCGGCAGGCACCACGGCCACGCGTTGCTCTCCGGGGTGCGTTTCTTTTGGTATACCTATCAGCATGGGGTTAGCGCATTTTGGGGCGAGGACGTTTTCCACCGGGACGGAACCCGCCGCGACCGGCCATCATGGCCATCGTGGAGGGGTTGCCGGCTTGTTGCATCAATTTGAGCTGCTTTTCGAGTTCTTTGGCCTGGTCTTTCAGCATTCCCTCGGTGATGTTGAGCTTTTTCAGCTCACTGAGTTGCGATTGCGCTGCCTGGCGGTTGTTTTTTGAGCCATAGATCATGGCGAGTTGCAGGTGTGCTGCCCCCCGTTCATTGTCGGTCGGCAAACCGGCGGCAATTGCCTTTTTCAACCAGGTTTCAGCGGTACTCATGTCCTTCCGGTGCATGGCCAGGGCGCCTTGGGTCATCAGGTAAACGCCCTTGTACCCTACCAGAAGTATATTGGGGAAAAAAGTCAGCTTGAGACGGGCTTCTGCCTCCTGATAGGACTGTTTCATGATTAACTGGTTGGCAGAAAGGATCGTGCCCAACATCAGGTAACCGGCCAGCAAAAACAGCCCGGCCAACAGCAAAGGGAAGCCATACCAAAAACCCCAGATGGCCCACAGGGCGATTCCGCCGATCAACCCGACGGCAATGAGCGCGAAGCGCAGGTAAATATTTATGGTAAACATAACGGTAGTTAAACGATCGTGTGCGGCAAATGTAGCCAATCAACGGCAATCGGCACAGCGATAAACATTAAATCCGGTTTGCAACGTGCCGCGGTCCTGCACAAAAATCGCTGGTCCGTACGAAGTAGGTGCGATACTCAGCGTGTAAGCGATGTATTTTTCACCTTGATAATGCAACTGTTCTGCCTCATCCAATGAAAACCGGTTACGGCGCGACATACATTCCGGCAACAGGTCGGCGGTGTAGACCCCTACCCTGCCGCTGTCGTCCACCGTCAGCATACAAGAGGCCGTTGCGTTGCCTTGCTTGGCCAAAAAGCGAAAAATACCCGGTTTCAGCAGGAAATACCGTTTGTGCCCATCGGTTCCATCCGGAAAAAGCGCGACGGCCTCCGGCGACTGCACCTTGCACCAGTTCATCTGCGGTGGTTTGTCCGGGAAATAAAAGGGCGACGGCTTGGCCGCCTCTTTTGCCGGTGAGGAGCAGGACAACAAAAGCAGACAGAATATTGTATTGCGAAACATGCAGCAAAGGTATTAAATACTCGTCCTACGACTATACTCGTAGGACGAGTAAAAATTTGGTCACCAGGTCCAGTCTATCCTGACGGTATAACTTCGCGGCGCCTCCAGCAACGCCGGCCGCAACATGTATTCTGCATTCAACAGGTTGTTGCACAACAAACTCAATTTAAAACGTTCATGAAAACGATAGGCGGCGCGTAGGTCAACAAGGGTAAATCCGCGGTTGTTTTCTGCCCGAAACCGCTTGACGCCGGCAAAGGGTTCGATGATCTCCAGTTCAAATATGGCGTCGATGGCCTCCATATAGCTATTGTATTGCACAGAAAGTCCTCCGCTCCACCGTTTCCAGACGTATTCGCCATCAAACTTGACCATTTGCCGGAACCGGTACTTGAGCACGTTGTAATCAACAGAGGATGTTTCATTCTCCCGTTCACCGAATTCCTGATAACGCGGATCGACATAGGTAAACCCCGTGAGCAAATACAGGGTACCTGGCCCCAATGGCCCTTGCCCGACAAGAGAGGTCTCAAAACCGGCTATGCGGGTATCGCCGATGTTCTGCGACTCGAAGTAAATATCTGCCGTTAGCGTAGGCGGTGGTCCTGGATCAAGTCTGGGCACAAAATCGGCCAGTACAAACTCCATCATCTCTTCATACTCGGAGATAAAACCCGTGAAGTCCACATACCCATTCCATGCGCCAACCTGGACGCCCTGCTTGACGCCAATCTCGGCTGTCCAGCCCGTTTCCGAGACAAGGTCCGGGTTCGGTCTGATATAATTCCCCTGGCTGAAGTCGGTTTGTATGAATTTTTCTGCTATGGTTGGGTAGCGATACCCTTGTCCCCAGGAAGCGCGCAGGTAGGTTGCCCGCCCCAGGCGGTAGTTGGCGCCCACCCTGAAGACCGGTTTGCTTTCCTCGGTTTGCCCGTTTGGAATGGTGTCCACATCATTTGGTGGAACATCGATCAATTCAGGGCTTTTCAGGCGGTTGTATTCGTAGCGCATGCCGGCGGACAGGTTCAGATGGTCCGATAAAGCATAGTCCATCTGAAAATAGCCGGCCAGGTTCAGGGTTTTGTATTTTGCATTGCTGTACAGTTGGGCATCCACGGTGTTATAGGTAGAAACCACGCCGGCTGTGGTGACCAGCCCGGAAGGCGTCCATGCCCGCTGGAACTGATACTCTCCGTACAATTGTCTGCTCTCATTGGACTGATTTCCGCTGTTGCGGTTGGAAACCGAATAAAAACGCCCCAGAAAACGGTGGCGGTTGCCCGACGGGTCAAAATAACTCAGGCTGGGGTCCAGGTTATACCGGAATCGGCCCAGCGACTGGGCAACGGAATTGATGCCGGCCTGGTAGGCCCCCTCCTTTTCATTGGCCCAAAGGAAGAAATTACTGCTTTCTCCAAAGTTGAAATTGCTATTGAGGCCAACGTGCAGGCGTTCATTGATTCGATAGCGCACGTTGGGCGACAGTCGTCCGTACCGGCTCCAGGTATCCCGGTTGTAGCTATCGCGGTACAGACCATACGCACCCAGCACCCAATCGAATTTGCCGGAGCGTTGCCGGTGGGCGAAACTGAACCCGGTTTCTACAGGAACGACAATTTCGGAGGAGTCTCGCCCCCACCAACGCTTGGCGTCGTCCTTGGGGTGATCAAAAATCCGGCCGAACGTGGCCACGTGCGTTTGGGGTTTTTCCGTGGGCCAAGCCGTCCGCAAATGAATGATCCCATTCATCGCGGCCGAGCCGTAGAGCGAAGAGGAGGCCCCTTTGAGTACTTCTATCTGGCCGATGTTTTCCACGGGAAAGTCGTCCCAATTGGGGAAGCCTGCATCTGCCTGGAGGGCGGGAATATCGTCGAGCAGGAGCAACACCCGGGTGCCGGCGCCGTAAGAAAAGCCGGCGCCGCCGCGAATGGAGGCCTGTCCATCCAGCAAGGTTACGCCGGGCACTTTGGTGAGCACCTCGTCCACCGAGGTGGTATTGACGCTTTCGACCAGACGGGCCTTGAGGACGTCGAGGGAAACCGTGACCTCACCCAGTGGTTTGTCGAACTTGCCGGTGGTAACGGTGGCCTCCTGGAGGATGTTCTGCACCTTGGAAAAGTCGATGTTCAGTTCTTTGGACATCCCTTCGCCCAGGGTTACCCATTCCGATAGTCGCCGGCCGGTAAAGGAAAAAACGGCCTCGTAACTTCCGGGCGACACCTGCAGGCTGTATCGCCCCTCCAGATCGGTGTAGGTTCCAAAAGTGCCCAGGCGTATTGAAACACCGGGTAAGGGCTCGTTTTGCTCCCCGGTGATTTTTCCAAATAGCGTTTGTCCGTTGGCCTGGGTAACGAACAGGCAGGCCACAATCCCGAGGATGATCTGGCGCATAGAGCGAAATGGGTTTCGAATATCCCACGGCTGAAGCCGTGGGGTAATCGGTTGGTGCGACTGAACGGAGTGTTGTTCAGTCGCACCGGTATTTTATCGTATGAGCGTCACATTGCCTTTCAGAACAGATTTTTCGCCACCTGGGCAACGAACTTCGAGGTACCAGCCGTAGGTATCCGGGGTTTGGATATCGCCGTTCCATCGGCCGTCCCAGCCTGTGTGGTTTACATCATAGGTTTCATACATGGTTTCTCCCCAGCGGGAAACCACGATAAAATACAACTCGTCGATTTGTCCGGAAATAGCGCGCACCCTGAACTCGTCATTGTTGCCGTCTCCATTGGGTGTAAACGCTTTGGGAACAAAAACGTAGGGGCCTTCACAGGGTCCGACCCGAATGGTTACGGAAGCCGTGTCGGAACATCCGTTTGCATCGGTAACGGTTACCACAAAGGTGGTTTCCGCCTCCAGGGTGGCTGTCGTTGTTTGGCCGGTCGGGTTGTCAACGACTTCTGCCGGCGACCAGGCGTAGCCATACCCGGCTTCATCTGGAAGGGCAGACATCGTTACCGACCCGCCTTCGTAGACGGCTTCTACGCCGCCGGCAACCGTAATTCCGGCTTGCACCTCCTGAACACCGATAAAGATGCTCGCCTCGGCGGTACAACCCCAGCCATTGGTAGCCGTAACGGAGTAAACCGTGTTGGTATCCGGACTGACCATCCAGTTGGCGTCAACAACAGGTGGATTCCAAACATAAGTCAACGATTGCCAGGGGTTCAGGTTTTCAAGTTCCAGCTGGGTTGACCCACCCGAACAGACGACGCCATTTTGGGCGGACAGCCCCACAGCGGCATTAATGGCCAGGGTTGAGTCTACAGTAGCGCAATCGTTGCTGCCCACACTCCGCACGTAGTAGTAGTTGCCGAGGCTTGGATTGTCGACAGTAATGGCAATCCCGGTTCCAATAACCGGGTTGAAGGTAGGGTTGGCCGACCATTCGGGGGTTGCCGAACTTTGAGCGGTCAGCGTGAGGGGTTGCCCTGCAAAACACACAACCGAGGTGTCGGTAACCGTTAATGCAGGACTTTCGCGTATCGTAACCGTGGCGCTCACCGTATCTGTACACGTGCCAAAAGCAACTAAAGCGGTGTAAGTAGTAGTCTGTTGCGGCGCTACCACCGGACTCACATCGCCCGGGCTGGTGAGCGACGGGTCATTGGGAACGGCAGACCACGCATACAGGTAACTGGAATTGCCCAATGGGTTTAGCGAAACGGACGACCCGGCACAAACACTGGTATCCGACAGTTCCATGGCGATGGTATACAGGTTGATAACGGTATCAAAAACACCCATACAAGCGGCATTAGGCATGAATGTTACGTTGTAAACGCCTGCCTCTTCGTAACTGTACAGGGTATCTCCGGCAATGGCGTTGTTGTCGTCGCCAAAGTTCCAGGTTCCTGTCAAAGTACCTGTTGTGGTGAAGTTGACCGTCAGGGAACAACCGCCTCCAATCACTTCAGCCTGCGCAGGGGCGGGGGCGCCGTCGTTTAATATCACCGGAATGGTCAGCGTTTCCGTACAGTTGTTTTGGTTGGTCACTTTTACGGTCAGCACATAGTCCCCTCCTGTTCCGGTCACGGAAACAATATTCGAAGGTGTGCCAATGATGACCAGATTAGGACTGTTTGTACTCCAATTGTAGATCAGGGTGTCATCCGAGTTGAGGTTGATCAACGAAACGGATAAAGTATCCCTTTCGCAACCACTGAGCATGTCGGTTGAAAGTTCCACATCGACACCTTCCGATGTTACTGCAACAGCAGCCGTGTCGGTACAACCCAGATTGTCCCCGGCAACGACCACATAGGTGGTGGTTCCGAAGAGCGGTAGCAAAACCGGGTTTTGTTGACCGACGATACTGCCTGTGGAATCCAGCCAGACCACTGCCGGCAGACCATTTTTCACCGTAGCCGTAAGCAGCACACTGTCGCAGCGAACCGAAATTCCAGCGTTCGCAGCAATATTGACAGAAACAGCCGGCGTAATGGTCAACTCTTGCGAAACGTCGCACAAACCATTCGAAACCAAAACTGTGTAAATTGTTTGGGAGTCGGGTTGTGCAATCCAGGTATTCGGATCCTGGCCGGGTGTAATGCCGGTTTCCGGATCAAAAACAACGGTATTTCCGGCGTCTGTCAGTACGGTAATGGTATCCGGAACGCCACCGCAATTGGGCGAGCTGTCCAGTTCAAGCGTAAGCGGCGGAACATTCGGCGCAATGACGGTGATTACCTCCTCATCCGTGCAGCCGGCGGCCGAGGTGACAATGAGTACCACCTCGACGGCTATTCCGGGGGTAAATACCGGGAAGTTAATGGGCCCTTGTCCGGCAAAATTTTGGGGCGGATCGTTGCCCACCGTCACCGTCCAATCCCATTGAACAATCGTACTTGCTGAATCTGTACTTAGATCTGTAAGCGTGAAATTCACAAAATTGGGCAAACAAACGGCATCGACATCAAAGGCTGCATGTGGGAATGAGGCCACATTCACCGATACCGTGTCTGTGGCCGTACATCCATTCGCGTCTGCTACCGTAACGGTATACTGACCGGGAGAAAGGCCGGAAATGGCTTGTGCGAAAAGGGTATCCGTGCCCACCGTCCACGCATAGGTATAATTTGGTGTTCCGCCAGCCCCTTGAGCAATGGCACTGCCGTTATTAACACCTACGCAAGAGGCATTGGTGGGCGTGGCGTCAACCGTTGGGCCCGATCCGGTTGGCACGATGCCCGACGCAGTGCCGGAGCAGCCATTGAAAAGATCGGTTACCGTCACCTGAATCAGCGTACCGCCAGGAATTCCGAAGATGGTATTGCCGGTTTGGCCGGGGAAACTCCACGAATAAGCATAATTCCCGGTTGGCGGAACGGGATTCGCCGTGGCTACCCCATTTTCTATGCCCTCACAAGACGCCTGGGTTAGTGACAAGCCGACACTGATGCTATCGATCATGTCTATGGCAAACGTGTCAATCAGCTTGCAATTCGCAGCATCCGTCATGGTAACCACATAATTTCCTGGCGCAAGGTTAGTCAGGCTATCCCCTGTTGCCGAGGGCGTCCAGTCAAAAACATACGGCGGAGTGCCCCCTGATCCCTGAACCACGATGGCGCCGTTGTTTCCGCCCGCACAAGCAGGTGAAATGACAACCACATCAATCACCAAAGTGTTGGCAATGCCCTGCACCAGAACTGTATCGGTAGCGGTATTTCCGACAGCATCCGTTACCGTTACGGTGTGTACGCCAGCCGTCAAACTGTCTGCCACCGGTCCGGTTTCCCCATTATCCCAAAGAAAAGTATACGGGGGGGTTCCTCCGGTGGCGGAAGCGGTTGCACTTCCGAATCCGGCGCCGCAGGCTGGTGTGCCTGCATTTGCCTCCAACATGAGGGGCTGCATCATGGTATCTTGCGTTACCGTGCCGCAGTTGGCGGCCGTACAGCCGTTCACATCCGTCACCGTCACGCAGTACGTGCCGGCCGGCAGGCTGTCAATCGTTTGGGTGGTATCGCCGGTGTTCCACACGTACGTGTAGGGGGCTGTGCCGCCAAATACGTTCGCCGTGGCTGTGCCTGTG
>JBGSTG010000047.1:0-15892 GCA_041736625.1 Saprospiraceae bacterium
GAAGAGTATGCCCGGTGGTGTGGGGGGACGGCGGCGAAAGCCGCCTCCTACCCGATTTCGACATTCCGACCCGCGAACAAACGTTAGGCCTCTCCGAGGCCCCCAAAACATATGCAACGTGCTCTACCAACGTTGGGCCTCTCCGAGGCCTTTGCGCTTAAGTTGACGACATTGGGCTTCAAGCCATCCTATCGGTATGCGTCGCTTTTCAAAATTTTAATTGGAGGGATTCTGTTTCTTTCGACTTATGATACACCCTCTTACTTTCTCTTGAGGACGTCTTTCACCGCCGCCACCACATCCTTTTTCCCCAGCCCGTATTTCTCCAGCAATTCGGCCGGCTTGCCACTTTCGCCGAAGCTGTCGTTCACGGCGACAAACGACATGGGTGTGGGTTGCCGACGCGCGAGCAGGGCGGCAATGGCGTCGCCCAGCCCGCCGTTCCGCTGGTGTTCTTCGGCCACCACGGCCGCGCGCGTTTTCGATACGGAATCCAGGATGGCCTCTTCGTCGAGCGGCTTGATGGTGTGGATGTTGATGAGTTCGCAGGAAATGCCCGTTTCGGCGAGGGTCTGCGCGGCCTCGATGGCGGTCCACATGAGGTGGCCGGTAGCGAAAATGGTCACGTCGGTACCCGGCGCCATCAGGATGGCCTTGCCGATCTCGAATTTTTGGTTGTCGGGGGTAAACATGGGCCATGCCGGACGCCCGAAGCGCAGGTACACAGGGCCGTAGTATTCGGCGATGGCCAGGGTGGCTGCGCGTGTCTGGTTGAAGTCGCACGGGTTGATGACCGTCATGCCGGGCAGCATGCGCATCATGCCCAGGTCTTCGAGGATCTGGTGGGTTGCGCCGTCTTCGCCGAGGGTCAGGCCGGCGTGGGAGGCGCAAATCTTGACGTTTTTGTGGGAGTAGGCGATGCTTTGCCGGATCTGATCGTACACGCGGCCGGTGCTGAAGTTGGCGAAGGTGCCGGTGTAGGGGATTTTTCCGCCGATGGCCAGGCCGGCGGCTATGCCCATCATGTTGGCTTCGCTGATGCCGCACTGGAAGAAGCGCTCGGGGAACGCCTGTTGAAAGTGGTGCATCTGGAGCGATTCCATGAGGTCGGCGGTGAGGCCGACTACTTCGGGGTTTTGACGGCCGAGTTCGAGCAGGCCGGCGCCGAAGCCGTCGCGCGTCGCGCGGGTACCGGAAGACTGGATGGTGTTCAGCATGGGCGCGAAGGTCGGAAGGATTCGCGATAATTTTTACTGCTTACCCCCTCACCCCCGGATTTCATCCGGGTGACCGCTCTGCGGTCACTTCCCCGGATTTCATCCGGGGTTATTCAAGTTTGACCGCTACGCGGTCATGTGGCTTTGCCGTTCGTGCACCTTTGCGAAACACTATTCCGCATTCGACATTCCGCATTCGCCTCACCCTTGAGCCGAAGGTTTTTTCCCGCCGCCGCGTTTGCGGCGTCGCGATTTTTGCCCATCGGGTTTTTGTTCACCGCTGCCAGCGCGTCCGTCGGGCCGGGGGCCTCTACTTTGCCCACGACCTTTCGTGCCTGATTTCCGATCGCCGCCGCCGCTCCGGCCGCCTTCGCGGCGTGCTGCTGAGGGATTGTATTCCGGGCCGGCGCCGATGCCTTCGGGCAGGGGTAACTTGGGCACCTGGCTGCCGATGAGCAGTTCGATGCGTTTGAAGCGAAGCTGGTCTTCGGGGCCGATGAGCGTCAGCGCTTCGCCGGTTTTGTTGCCACGGGCCGTGCGGCCGATGCGGTGCACGTAGTCTTCGGCGTCGCGCGGGCAGTCGTAGTTGATGACCAGATCGATGCCGTCTACGTCGATGCCGCGGCTGAGCACGTCGGTGGCCACCAGAATGTCGACCTGGCGGTTTTTGTAGGCCATCATGACCTGTTCGCGTGCGTCCTGCTCCAGGTCGCTGCTGATCATGGCCACGTTGAGTTTTTTGGCGCGGAGTTTCTGGAACAGGGTGCTCACGGCCACTTTGGTGGAGCTGAACACCAGTATGCGTTGGCCGACCTTGTTGGAGAGCATCTCGACCATGAGCGGCACTTTCTGGTTTTCGTGTACCACGTAGGCGCCCTGGGTGACGCCTTCGGCGGGCTTCGACAGGGCGATGCTGACGGTGGCGGGGTTGCGCAGCAGGTCATTGGCCAGGCGCAATACAGTGTCGGGCATGGTTGCCGAGAACAGAAGGCTCTGGCGTTCCGGGCTGCAAGCGCCGATGATGCGCAGGATGTCGGCCTGGAAACCCATGTCGAGCATCCGATCGGCCTCATCCAGCACCAGATGGCGGAGTTGGGAAAAGTCCACATAGCCGAGTTTCATATGCGCCATAAGCCGTCCCGGCGTGGCGATTATCATGTCGACACCACCCGAGATGGCGCTTTTTTCCTGGGCAAAACCCTTGCCGTCGCCTCCGCCATAAACGGCGATGGACGAGACGCCGGTGAAGTAGGAGTACGCTTCAACCATTTGGTCGATCTGGACGGCCAACTCCCGGGTGGGCACGATCACCAGTGCCTGGGTGCAATCGTGTTTGCCGGATTCGAGGATGAGATCGATGATGGGCAGGATGAAGGCGGCCGTTTTTCCGGTGCCCGTTTGGGCAATGCCGACCAGATCGCGGCCTTCAAGAACGAGCGGGATGGCCTGGGCCTGGATGGGAGTGGGGGTGGTGTAATTAAGCGCCTCAATCCCGTCGAGCA
Source organism: Saprospiraceae bacterium (assembly GCA_041736625.1). Lineage (GTDB taxonomy): Bacteria > Bacteroidota > Bacteroidia > Chitinophagales > Saprospiraceae > M3007. Next base: position 2,720 of record JBGSTG010000047.1, read on the forward strand.
GACGGGGGTGGAGGTTAAGGTCTGAAAAATTCAAGAAAACGTTATTTTGTGTGCGTATTTGGTTAATATTGCGGTTAGGCCGTGCAAAGATAAGGGTTTTTCGGCACAGATGAAAGGGCTGCACGGGCCCTGGCGAATAAAGACTGTTTGTGTCCGTCACGGGCAAGGATATTGCGCAAGCGCATTTTTGTGCAGATAACCCTTACTTTTGCGTTATGAATATACGTATGATCAAACCGTTCCTCTTCTCCTCCGCTGTCTTTGCGCTTGCTGTATGGGGGGCATCCTGTGGGCGCGACAAGCCGACCGACCGGCCGGAGCAGGACATTGACCCCGTATTGTCCCAGCTCAACACCCTCGTTGAACAGAACCCCAAAAGCGACTCCTTTCGCTACCTGCGCGCAGAATACTACTACAACCTGGAAGCCTACGACGAGGCGCTGCTCGACCTGAACGCCGCCATGCAACTGGACTCCATGCAGCCGCGTAACTACCACCTGCTGGCCGATGTCCTGCTCGACTATGGCCGGCCCAACGACTCCCGGCGCGCCATCGTGGTCATGGAAGACGCCGTGCGAAAATTCCCGGACCGCATACCTACCTTGCTCAAGCTCAGCGAGTTTCACCTCATCGTGCAACAACACGGCGAAGCGCTGAAGGCCCTGGATCAGATTCTGCGCCGCGACCCCCAAAACAGCGAGGCCTATTACATGGCCGGCCGGGTGGCGCTCGACAAAGGCGATACCCTCAACGCCATCGCCTCCATGCGCCAGTCGCTGCTGCTCGACGCCGAAAACGTCGACGGCTGGCTCATGCTCGGGCGCATGCTCACCAACCGAAAAGACCCCCAGGCCGTGCAATGCTTCGACAATGCCCTGCGCATCGACCCCGAATCCCTGGAAGCCCTGGAGTACAAAGCGGCTTTTTTCAAACGCATGGGCCGGTTCGACGAGGCGTTTACCATTTACCGGGACATCATTATGAAAAACCCGTATTACGCCAACGCCTTTTTCGATATGGGCGCCATTTACCTGGAAATGGACTCGCTGGAGCAGGCCTACAAACATTTCGATATGGCGGTAAAATCCGACCCGCTGTTTGTCAAAGCGTATTACTACCGGGGTGTGGCGAACGAACTGTCCGGCAAAACCGACGCCGCATTGGCCGACTACAGCCAAGCCAACCGCATGTCGCCGAATTACCCCGAGGCCAAAGAGGCTCTGGAACGGTTAAAAAAATAGGCATTTGCAACCTTCTGTGCAAAAAACGGGTTTTTGAAGGCATCATGTTTCCCCAATACGACGTCATAGTAGTCGGCGCCGGCCACGCCGGCTGCGAAGCGGCCGTAGCTGCCGCCAACCTGGGCGCACGCGTGCTGCTGGCCACCATGAACATGCAGACCATCGGTCAGATGAGCTGCAACCCGGCCATGGGCGGTGTGGCCAAAGGACAGATTGTGCGCGAGGTGGACGCCCTGGGCGGCTACTCGGGCATCGTGACCGACCGCACCATGATCCAGTTTCGCATGCTGAACCGCTCGAAAGGGCCCGCTATGTGGAGTCCGCGCGCGCAGAGCGACCGCATGCGCTTTGCCGCCGAGTGGCGCCGCATGCTGGAACAGCACCCGAACATCGACTTCTGGCAGGAGATGGTGACCGGCCTCGTGGTGAAAGACCGGCGCGTACAGGGCGTGCGCACAGGCATGGGCATCGAGATTCCCGGCAAAGCCGTGGTGCTCACCAACGGAACCTTCCTGAACGGACTCATTCACATCGGCGAAAAACAGTTCGGCGGAGGCCGCGCCGGCGAGAGCGCCGCCCGGGGCATCACCGAACAACTGGTGGAACAGGGCTTCGAGGCCGGACGCATGAAAACCGGTACCCCCCCCCGCATCGACGGACGCACGATCGACTACGGCCGCTGCGAATTGCAGCCCGGCGACGAGCCGCCCGGCAGGTTTTCGTACACCGATACGCCGCCGCTGACCGACCAGCTGCCCTGCTACATCACGTACACCAACCCAAAGGTGCACGACATACTCCGCACCGGCTTCGACCGCTCGCCCATGTTCAACGGCCGCATCCAGGGCCTGGGGCCGCGCTATTGCCCCAGCATCGAAGACAAGATCGACCGGTTTGCCGAACGCGACCGCCACCAGCTTTTCATCGAGCCCGAAGGACGCGACACGGTCGAGATATACATCAATGGATTTTCCTCCTCCCTGCCGGAGGACGTGCAGTACAAAGCCCTGCGCGAAATACCCGGACTGGAAAACGCCAGAATGTTCCGACCCGGATACGCCATCGAATACGACTACTTTCCGCCCACACAGCTCCAGCTTACGCTCGAAACCAACCTGGTGAAAAACCTGTTTTTCGCCGGGCAGATCAACGGCACTACGGGCTACGAAGAGGCCGCCTGCCAGGGGCTGATGGCCGGGCTGAATGCCGCACTCGCCGTGCAGGAACGCGCGCCGGTGGTGCTCAAACGCAGCGAAGCGTACATCGGTGTGCTCATCGACGACCTGGTGAACAAAGGCACCGAGGAGCCGTACCGCATGTTCACCAGCCGCGCGGAGTACCGCATTTTGTTGCGGCAGGACAACGCCGACCTGCGCCTCACACCGCTCGTGCACGGGCTCGGCATGCAGGGCATCGAGGCGCGCATGGATCGCGTGCGCCAAAAACAGCAGGCACTGGCGGAAATCGACGCTTTTTTTAAAAATACGTCGATCGCGCCGGAAACGGCCAACCCGTTTCTCGAAAGCGTCGGCTCGGCGCCCATGCCGCAAAAGTTCAAGCTCTACAACCTCGTGCTGCGCCCCCAGGTAAACCTGCCCGCACTGGCCGCTGCCATACCCGATGCCGGCGCCTTCCTGAGCCGGTTCGACGCCGAGATCGTCGAGCTGGCTGAGATCAATATGAAATACGAAGGCTACATCCAGAAAGAGCAGGATATGGTGGACAAGATGAGCCGCCTCGAAGACCTGGCCCTGCAAACCGACTTCGACTACCACACCATTTCGGCGCTCAGCAATGAAGCGCGCAACAAACTCACCCGGCACCGGCCGCGTACGCTGGGGCAGGCCAGCCGGATTTCGGGGGTGAGCCCGGCCGATGTGAGTGTGCTGCTGGTGCATTTGGGGCGCTGACCAAAAATGGTCGGGGCGGACGATGAAATCCTTGAACCATTTTGCGGGAAATGCTGTTCCTTTGCATAGAATTCGTCTAAACAACACCACGAATACGTTATGGATACTGCTGTGAAAAGCCCCGTCATGCTCTATACGGAGCAAACCCCCAACCCGGAGGCGCTCAAATACGTGACCAACCGCCTGTTGTATCGCGGCATTGCCGATTTTAAGGATAAAGAAACGGCTGCCGAGTGGAGTCCGCTGGCCAACAGCCTCATGGAGTTGCCGTATGTGAAGAGCGTGTACGTCAACAACAACTACGTGACCATCCAGAAGGAGATGAACTACGACTGGATGGACATCATGCTCAAGCTGAAAGAGTTCCTGAAAGACTTCATCGAAAAGGACGGCGTGGTGATCAAGGAAGGGTTCGCCGAGCACATGGAAAAGCTGAGCGCCGAGCAAAACGCCGGCCAGTTCAGCGGCGAAAACGGCGAGCTGGCGCGCAAAATCAAGGAGCTGATCGACACCTACGTGAAACCGGCCGTGGAGATGGACGGCGGCAACATCGAGTTCAAGGCCTTCGACAACGGACGGGTGTTTGTGACCATGCAAGGCTCGTGCAGTGGGTGCCCCTCGTCGACCGTGACGCTCAAATCTGGCATCGAAGGTATGCTGAAGCGCATGGTGCCGGAGGTGACGGAGGTGGTGCAGGAGATGGCGTAGGGGAATGTACAAGAAGTTTGGATACCTTTGTTGCGTCAATGCGTTTGTTGACCGATTCAGGTATTTATCTCATGGAAATGAATGTTCGTCCCCGGTCCTCGGGGCCATCGCTTTTTGGGCTGATTCTTATCGCTTTTTTTTCGCTGGGTAGCCCTGCAATGGGTAGTGTCAACAATGTCGTTTACGTCGACAAGGATGCTGCAGGCGCCAACAACGGCTCCTCCTGGTTAAATGCGTTCACCGACCTGCAGACCGCTCTTGCCTTTGTCAAAGTCAACCCCACGGTCACGGAAATCTGGGTGGCCGAAGGCGCGTACAAGCCAACATCCGGAAGCGATCGGGCAGCTACTTTTGTCATCCCGAACGGTTTGGCTGTTTATGGCGGCTTCGAAGGTACGGAATCCGACCGCGATGCGCGGGATTGGGTGACAAACGTGACAACGCTGACCGGAGACCTGACGGGCGATGATGGCCCCAATTTTGCCAACAATGATGAGAATGCGTACAGGATTGTGTATTTCGACCACGTGAACAGCAGTACCATTCTCGACGGGTTTACCATAGCAGGGGCAAACGGAGAATTGACGCGAAACGGAGGCGGCATATACAACGACGGCAGCGGAGTTGACCGACTAAGCAACCCGCGCATTGCCAATTGCACATTCATTGCCAATGTGGCAAGAAGTGGCGCCGGTTTATTCAACGATGGGTTTCGTGGTACCAGCAGCCCTCAGATAGAGAACTGTATATTTTCGGGCAACCTGGCCACCAGAGACGGTGGTGCAGCGTACAATTTCGGGGGCACCAACGGCAACAGCAGCCCCGCCTTTATCAATTGCCTGTTCACGGGAAACAAGGCCCAGCGGATTGGTGGCGCTGTGTTCAATGATGTAAACGACGGATCCGGCGGGGTAAGCAATCCGGTGTTTATGCAATGCACGTTTGTCGGCAATGAAGCCGATTTCGGTATAGGCGCCATGAACAACGACAACGGCGTCGGCGTTGGAACATGCTCGCCCGTCATCACCAATTGCATTTTTTGGGACAACGATGGACAGATAAACAACCAGAACGCCACCCCTGTGGTATCGTATACCCTGATACAGGACGGTTACCTCGGTACCGGCAACAAGAATGAAGATCCTGTCTTTGATGGCCCTGCAGACCCCGATGGGCCGGACAATACATTCCGCACCATCGACGATGGCCTTCGGCCAAAAGTCTGCTCACCTGCCGTAGATATGGGCACAAATGCCGGCGCTCCTTCCTCCGACCTCCTGGGCAATACCCGTCCTTTTAACGGCATGACGGACATGGGCGCGTACGAGTACCAGGGTACAGGGCCATTCTGCACGATCATTTCCGGTACCATTCGCTGGTCGACAAACCCTGCTCTTGGTGTGGCAGACGCAGTGGCGGGCGTTACCGGCGACGATTCGGGAAGCGACCACACGGATGTGAACGGCGACTATCTGGTGGGGCTGGGGAGCGGGGCCGACTTCACCGTCACCCCCACCAAAACCATCAACAAATTTAACGGCGTCACCGCCGCCGACGCCGCGCGCATCCAGCAGCACATCGCCGGCAACGCACCCCTCGGCGCACCGTTTCCCCGCATCGGCGCCGACGTGAATAAATCCGGAAGCATTACCACGGCCGACGCGGGTCTCATCACCCAGGCCCTGCTGGGCAACCCTTCAGCCAACAACATCTGGAATGCTTCCTGGCGTTTTGTTGACGCCGATTATGTCTTTCCCAACCCGAATGCGCCGTGGAACTTCCCGGAAAGCGTGTCGCTCACCGGCGTGAGCGGAGCGGCTATGGGTATCGATTTCACCGGCATCAAACTCGGCGACGTGGCCGCGCCGTTCGCCGATCCCGCCATGCGCCCCGAGCCAGTGGTTTTGCGTTGCCCGGATTGGCCGCTGGCGGTCGACGCAGCCCTCGAGGTGCCCGTATCGGTGGAAGGGTTCCGCAACGTCGCCGCATTCCAGTTTGCACTGAACTTCGACGCCGATGCGCTGGCGTTTGAAGGCATCACCACGCCCGACGGCGGCCTGTTGCGTCCGGAGCAGTTCGGGACCTACAACGTTGAAAACGGCGAATTGCGCGCCGTCTACGCCCAGGCTGAAGGCGGCGATCTGGCATCCGGCGCTGCGTTCTTCACCCTGCACTTCCGGGCGAAAACTGGCGGGGCGATGGTGAGTGACCTGCTGCGGTTGAACGAGGATTTACTGCCGGCCGAAGCCTACACGCCGGAGATGTTTATCAAACCGGTTCAGCTGATCTTTGGGCAAACAACTTCCAGCGTTGACCCATCGGCCGGCACGCCCATCCTGTTTGCGCAGCCCAACCCCGCGCGTGACCGCACGAACCTGCACTTTTCCTTGCCGGCAGGCGGCGAAGCGGTCATCCGGGTAACCGACATGAGCGGCCGCCTGGTCGTGACACAAAAGGCGAACTACGCCGCTGGGGCGTACGTGCTGCCGGTGGAATTGCCGCACCCGGGTATGTATGTGGCGGAATTGCGCATGGCGACCGGGGTTAAGTTGGTAAAGGTGGTGGCGGAGTAGCGGGTGCAGCATGCGTCAGCCGTATAATTCAGGATGACGCATGTTTTTTTATTCAAAATTTTATTTAACATATTTATTGATATAATACTTGTCATTTTTCAAATCCTGTAGTGGAGGGTACCAGATACAACGTTGTACTATATTAATACCTTTGTTCGATTTTTTCTGCCGTCAGCTGTATGCGTCCAGGTGCAGGGAATTCCATTTTTTACCATCAAATTCATTCATACCTATGAAAATTTCGTCTACTCCTTGGGGTTTTCTGTTGCTCTTTACCTGCTTTGTGGGTACACTCACCAGCCTGCATGCCCAAATTGATCCTACCCTCAGCGTCCAGGGCATCCTGAAAAAGGCCAACGGCGTGGCCGTGGACGACGGTACGTACTCCATCACGTTCAGGTTGTACACCCAGCCTACGGGCGGCACAGCGCTATGGTCCGAAACCCAGTCGTCTGTAGAAGTGAGCAGCGGTATTTACAGCGCTACGCTGGGAACGGTAACGCCACTGAGTGTGGCCTTCGACCAATTGTACTACCTTGGCGTAACGGTTGGTTCTACCGAGCTCACACCGCGGGTGTTGCTCACCTCGGCGCCCTACGCCCTGTCGCTGATCGGGCAGAGCAATAAATTCCCCAGTGCGGGCGGCGTACGGGCCGACAGCATGCGCGTCGCCACCAACCTGGTGGTAAACGGCAACCTCCCCACGACCCACAGCATTGTGGCCGTGGGCGGTTACCTGGCCCGCGGCGGTGCACCCGGCTTGAGCGGCGCCAACAACAACGGTTATGCCTTCGACGGCAACAGCGGGGATAAAGACAGCGGGGTGTTCGGTACGGCCGACGGGCGCGTGTCGTTGTACTCCAACAATACGGAGGTGCTGGCGGTGACGCCGGGTACGGTTACGGTTGCCGGCACGGTGAGCGCCAACGGTGTTGCCGTGAATAATAACGGTTCGGTATCTTACAACGGCCTGAACGACTGGCGTTTGGTGGAGGTGGATTACCTGGAAAACAATAATGAAGGGTGGCAAGTATATGGGCCGCCTCCCAATAATGGTAACGCCAACGCGTGGAACAACGGAACGGGTACCGCGGCCACAGTGGTTGATTTCGGCAATTTTGCCGGTAAGGCACTGCGGCCTAACCAAAACTGGCTGGTGTTCAAAAAAAGCTTTACTCCTCCGGGAAACTACACATACATCAAAGTGAAATTCAGGTATTTCTTTTTAGACTCCTGGGGATTTGGTGGAGGCGACCAGGGTTGGGCAGCTTTTGCTCCGAATGCAACCGGCACACCACTACGAGTCGGCTGGGCTATCGTGCCATCGCTGGTTCAGGCTGGAGGCAATATGGGCACCACGCAATTTGAAGCGCAAACCAACTTCGCCAATACGGTGAACGGATTAGGAATCGACATAGGAGATTTCTGGACTGATGCCGAAATGAACGCCTACTACCCTTCCACCAACGGTACCTTTTGGGTCATGTTCGGCGCCGGACTTGACATGGGCGTGCCGGACGAAAACTTCGCCGTAGGCATGATCGAGATATGGGTCAAATGATCCCGCATGACTGTTTTCTCCCGATTTGTTTCACACAAAAAAGCAAGGTCATGCGCCCGAACTATATTCCGTTTATTCTTTTAATGCTATTGGGCCTCTCTTGCGGATTACCGCTGTCGGCTCAAGTTACTTGCGGCCCTGACCCGGTCATAGACACCTCCGGCTTCTCCGGCACCGCCTTTTTCAACTTCGGCAGCAGCGCGCGCCTGACCAGTCAACAGCGCAAAATGTCGATCGCCGTCGGGCAAACCTTTGTCGGCTATCTCGACGGTCTGGAGAACAATTCCACCCTCGGTTTTTATTCCCGCTACCTGCTCCCGCCTTTTGCGGTGGCGCTCACCGCTACCCAGGGCGACCTGCTCGATCGCATCCAGCTGAGCTGGGAGATTGACGCGCTGGGGCCGACGCCGAATGAGGGGTTCAACATCTACCGCGACGGCATCTTCCTCGCCGCGGTCGGCAGCAACATTCGTACCTACAACGACTTCAACGTCATCGCCGGCACCGCCTACAACTACGAGGTGCGCGGCCTGAACATTTACGGCGAGGGTGCCTCCGGCAGGGCCATCGGCTTCCAGGTGCCCAACGGCACCGTTACCGGGTGGGTGCAAACGCCCAGCGGCCGGCCGGTGCCCGACGCGTTGGTGGCGCTGACGCCCTTGCAGGGGTTCTCCCTGCAGTTTGGGCCGACAGACGGGGCCTTCGCGCCCGTGGACACCGCGCTTGGCCCGTTCCTGCCGGCCACCGGCGCCGACTGGACCCTGACGTTCTGGATGAAGACCGATTCGGCCGGGGCCAACGCCGGCGTCCTGCAACTGTTGCCCTTTCCGCTGTTTATCCGCGCCCTGCCCAGTTCCGGCGGAACGGAAGGCGTGGAGGTTGCCACTACTGCGTTGGGCCCGACGCTGCTGTCTGCTGTGTTCCCGGACACCACAAAAAACGGCTGGCAGCACCTTGCCCTGACCTACGACGGCAGCACCGGCCTGGGGAGGTTGTACCTGAACGGTGTGCTGGTATCGCTGTCGCCCCTCACGGCGCTGCCCTCGGCCGACGAGCTCAACCTCGGCAGCCGCACCGGCACCGGCGGATGGGCGGGCTGCATGGACGAACTGCGCATCTACCACCGCCGCCTCGACGAGCTCGACCTGGGCGAGGTGCAGATGGGCACCGCATCCAGCCTCACGCCCGGTCTTACGCATTACTGGAAGTTTGATGAAGAACGGGGCGCCAAGTCCTTTGACGTGGTCAGCCGCTACAAGCTATACTTCTGCGGCGCCGCCTTCAAACTCGACCGGCCGTATGTGCGCACCATGGGCAAGACCAATGCGCAGGGCTACTACCGCATCGAGTCGGCCAGCTACGGCACCGGCACGACGTTCCTCGCCGAGCCGATGAAAGATTTTTACCTGTACCGCGCACTCCGGTTTGTGCGCGACTCGCAGGATTACGCCACGCTGCCCGACTTTTCCCTGACGCCGAAAGCGACCCTAGAACTGTGGGTGAACAGCGCCGGCCCGGACGGGGAGCAGTGCCTGCTGTCCAAAAAATGGCCGGGAAATGATTTCCGTCTGCTGTTGAAACCTGCCGGGCTGGACAACAGCCTGTGGGTTTACCTGAACGGGCAGGAGCACAACTTCGGCGCGCTCAGCATGGGCTATCAGCACATCGCCTTTACCATAGACAGCAGTGGCGCCGACCGGCTGGTCAGCGCGTACAAAAACGGTGTGTTGCTCGACAGCCATACCTTCAACGGCGTGACGGGCAACTGGTCCGACACCACCCAGGTGTGGTATGTCGGCGCTCGCCCCAGCGGCATGGGTACGACCGACAACTTCGGCGGGCTCATCGACGAGATAGCCTTGTACGACACGACACTGAGTGTAGCGGCCATTCAGGATCATTTCCAAAAGCCGCGCGACGCCCAGGGCAGGGGTTTGCGCGTGTACTTCAGCATGGACGAGGGCAACGGCAACCGGTTGAACACCAGCGGTTCCCTGTTGCTGCCTTTCGGCACGATTGCCGGCGCCGACTGGAGCGTTTTTGCGGCCCGGCAAACGACCACCCCGCATGAATTTACCCCCGAGACCCGGCAGGTGACCCTGAACCCGAGCGTGACCTCAGTGGATCAGGTAGATTTTGTTGACCGCTCCACCGTGCCCGTTTCCGGCTTTGTGCGGTACAAAAACACCGACTGTTTTGCCCCCAATGTGGAAATACTGGTGAATGGCGCCCGTTTCAACCCGGCGATTTTCACCGATTCCACCGGAAAATTTGTGATCGATTTCGATCCGGGCGCCACCGCAGAGCTCACGCCGGTTTTTGAAGACCATGTTTTTACACCGGCAAAATGGGAGGTGACAAACGTATCCAGCCCCATCGCCGGTATTTTGTTCAACGACATCACCACGCGCAAGGTAACCGGTCAGGTCGCCGGCGGCTTGTGCAAGAAGTCCGTCATCGAAGCGCCGCCGGGCACAGGCCAAGGCACGGTTTGCCGCGTACAGGTGCGTTCTATCGACGGTTGCCTCGAACGGGAACTGACCATTGACAATCAGGAGGGCTTCTACGAATTCGAGGAACTCCCCCCTTTAGAGGCCATGACCGTGGCCGTGGTGGAGCACTCCAACCCCGACATCAAGGCGTTTTTTCAGGTCGAAGGGGGCTCTACCGTGAACATCAGTGCGATGGATACCGTCCTCGACTTTATCTATTTCGCCGAACCCCGGGTGCAGATCGCCAGCGGACTGGACACGGTTCCGGGATGCAGCCCCGGTGTTATCGTGCTGGATCAAGGGTCGCTGGAAACCATAGTCATACAACTGGTCGAGGTGTACGTGGCAACCCCTTCAGACGACGGCATCTGTCTGTTGGACACGGCGAATTTCAGGATCATCAACGGCATTGCCGATCAGACGATCGACACGGCCATGGCCAACGGAATGTTGGAATACCAATTCCGCGTGGGCGACCCCAATGTATCGCCACCCTATCTGAAAACGCTCCAGATTATTGGAACGTCGCTGGGGGATCGGACGGGCAGCCTCACCAGGCAGGCGGTGGTTACCGGCGTCAAGGAGAAATTGCCCACGTTCACGTCCAAGCTTCCCGAACGCCCTTTCTTTGTTTTGCACGACCCGCCGGGCGACGGCAGTTTTGCGTTTCTGGAAAAAGATTCGAGCATTTGTTACTCGACGGAGGTGGGGTATTCCAAAGAAACCACCCTGGGCGGCGGCGCCACCCTGAATGCGCTACCCACCATCACGTTCAGCACCGGTTTCCTGTTTGAAACGCAGACCGAACTGAAACCACTGCTTGGCGAGACCATTCAGGGCGGGAAAACCGTCAGCCGGCTTACCGACACCAGCTTTCAAACGTGTATATCTTTTGAACAGCGCATAGCTACTGACGACGGCTCGTTGATCGTTGGTGGGGAACGCGGCGGCGATGTGTTTATGGGCGCCGCCCAAAACATCATTTTTGGGAATGTGGACAAAGTGTCCTTTGATACCTGTACGGTGTCGGCGACCACCGGCGTACAAGTGACGCCGGGCGACTTTGCCACTACGTTTATTTATTCCGAGTTCAACATCCGGAATTACGTCATTCCGAACCTGAACAAGTTGCTGAATGACCCCGCTACGTCTTCCGGCGACTCCGCCGTGTACGCGCAGTCGATCATTCGATGGCAAAATATCCTGGCAGACAATGATATGCGAAAGGCCAACGCCAATGCCATCCGCAACATTTCTTTCGACGCAGGGGTGAGTTACGAGTATTCCGAAAAGGTGGATACCATGCGGTCTTTTACCACCGGGCAGGATTCGGTGTCCTTTACCGAACTGGACGGCATTTTCGGTTTTTACGTCAACAGCCTGGGTGCCAATGGTTTCGTGAATTTTGCCTCCTCCAACTCCCGTGGTCAAACCGGGGCCAACTCGGTGCAATACGGCACCCGGGTCGGTTTTGCGCTCAAGGATGACGATCCCGGGGACTTCTTTTCGGTGGACATCTGCCTGGACTCCGCGTACAGCACACCCCTCTTCAAACTCCGCGCGGGCCAGTCATCGTGCCCCTGGGAGCCCGGCACGGCCAACCGCGAAGGGCCCAACCTGCAGTTGTCGCCCGGCTCCGACTTTACCGCCGTCAATGTGCCTGCCCACGAGCCGGCAGTGTTCCAGTTGACCCTGGGTAATCAGAGCGCTTCCAATGAGGACTGGACTTATGCGTTCACTTCGGTGGCGACCAATAATCCTCATGGCGCGATCATCAAGCTGAACGGCCAGCCGCTGAACTACCTGCAGAAGTACATTATCCCATACGGTACCTCTACCCCTGTGACGCTCACCGTGGAGCGCGGTCCGGTAGAATACGAATACGATAGCTTGTTAGTAGCTTTGGTATCGGAATGCGAATACGAGCGAAATCTGGCGCTCTCCCTTCCCCTTGGGGTGGGTGTTGATTCCTTGTTTTTCTCACCGATCTATCTGGGCGCACATTTTATCCGCCCATGTAGCGAAGTAGACATCAATGTGCCGGAACAAAACTGGGTGGTCATCAACAACGACCCGGATCAGCCCGGTACCCTCCGGCGCATCACCACTTCGGGTTACGACCTCAACGCTACCGATTTCCAGTTGGTGCGGGTGCAGTACCGCCTTTCCAATGGCGACGGCGCCTGGATCAACCTGCCGACGCCCGACGGCGTGTACGAGCGCTACAACCCCAACTGGTCGGGCTACAGCGCACTGCCGAATCCCAAGCCGCCAACCCTTGGCCCCGACTTTACCCAGTTTTTCTGGGAGACCGCCGGCCTGGGCGACGGTGAATACGAGATCCACGCCTGGGCGGTGTGCACCGGCGACGCCAGCGACAAGCCCGGATTTTCCGACATCATCAAAGGCCGCATAGACCGGGAGCCGCCGAGCATCCTGGGTGTTCCGGAGCCAACCGACGGGGTGTACCACGTGGGCGACGAAATCTCCTTCACCTTTAACCAGGAGATCAACTGCGACCGGCTGATTCCGGCCGACCAGACGCAGCTGAACAACGTGGGGCTTTACGACGCCACCACCGATCAGCTGATCGACATCAGCGTGACCTGCTACGAGAACAAGCTCATCCTTGACCCGACGTTCGACAATAAATTCTTCGAAAACCGCCTCATACGCGCCGAACTGGCG
>JBGSTG010000057.1:0-69164 GCA_041736625.1 Saprospiraceae bacterium
AAAAAGCCGACCATGCACAATCCAAAAACAATAAGCCGAATTGAGCTTTTGCCGGCATTAAAAAATGCTGGATTGCCCCCCCCCGTAAGAATGTTGTCCTTAAAGGGGTGATTGAAGAACTTCTGAAATAAATTTTTCATGTTAAAATGGTTTTTTGCGTACTTCAGTTAAAATGAGCTACGCCGTGAAGTGAAGAGAAAAATGTGAGCGTTCACTTTCCAATTAACCTATACGGAGGATTAGGCGCAGACTCCCGCCGCAGGACCACCCGTTGTGGATTCGGGCAGCACACGGAGCAGACTACGTGTATCGATACCATGACGATTTCAGGGGGCATGGCCAGCCTGATGCATGGCTGCATGATGCGCAAACCATGTTACTGCAAATGCTGCTACCCATTTTCTCGGAAAAAAACGTACCCCCTGAAAGACCCTGGACAAATTTCAGGCTTAAGCAGTAAAAAACAAATCCCTTGGTCGATTTTTTAAAAATTTAACATTGAAAACAAACACTGGTATCTGAATTTTGGATAATAACCCCCGTTCGGCGCTGCCATGCCAACCGGGCTTTTGGCTTTCCTGCGATCCAGTTTCCTTACTGCGCTCTTTTGCTGTTTATCCAGACAGCCGTACTGCCTTTGCGAAAAATATCCCCGGCGCATGCGGATTGGCGCATATTTGCATCACCTACGCACCAAACGGGATTCAGCCATGACCTTGCCCGACTTTACCGACACCATCGTCGCCGTCGCCACCCCTCCCGGCATGGGTGCCATTGCCGTAATCCGGCTCTCCGGCCCGCGCGCGCTCCTCATCGCCGACGCTGTTTTCAAGGGCAAACGCCTCGAAAACCAGCCCTCGCATACGGCCCACTTCGGTCGCATCGAGGACGAGCAGGGCAACACCGTCGATGAGGTGCTGGCCACCGTTTTCCAGGGGCCCCACTCCTACACCGGCGAAGACGTGGTAGAGATCGGCTGCCACGGCTCGGTGTTTGTGCAGCAGACCCTGCTCCAGCTCCTGCTGCACCGTGGCGCACGACTGGCCCAGCCCGGGGAGTTCACCCTGCGCGCCTTCCGCAACGGCCGCATGGACCTCAGCCAGGCCGAGGCGGTGGCCGACCTAATCGCCGCCGAGAGTGCCGCCGCCCACGCCGTGGCCCTGCGCCAGATGCGCGGCGGCTTCTCACACGAACTCCGGCAACTGCGCGAACAACTGCTGCACTTCGCCAGCCTGGTGGAGCTGGAGCTCGACTTCGGCGAAGAAGACGTGGAGTTCGCCGACCGCGCCGAGTTGCGCGGCTTGGTGACCCAGATCCGCGCCCACATTAGCCGCCTGCGCGACTCCTTCGCGCTCGGCAACGCCCTCAAACACGGCGTGAACACCGTGATCGCCGGCCGCCCCAACGCCGGCAAGAGCACCCTGCTCAACGCCCTGCTCAACGAGGAGCGCGCCATTGTGAGCGACATCCCCGGCACCACCCGCGACACCGTGGAAGAAGTGCTGCACATCCGGGGCGTCGCCTTCCGCCTCATCGACACCGCCGGCATCCGCGAAGCGCAAGACCAGATCGAAGCCATCGGCGTGGCGCGCACCTACGAGAAAATCCGCCAGGCCGCCCTCGTACTGTATGTGTGGGACGTGACCGGCGGCATGACCCTCGCCGAGGTGTATCAGGACGTGCAGGCCCTGCGAGACACTGCCCACGTCGAACAGGGAATGGGCAACCTCCTCTTCCTCTGCAACAAAATGGACCGCAACCCCTTCTTCAAAACCGAGTGGCTGGTGGACCCCGGCGCGGAAGACGTGCACCCATACCTGCAGTCCGACCCGCCGGCGCAAAATACGGTGGGCCTGCACGCCGGACAACTCGTCCCGCTCTCCGCCCTCAACGGCCAAAACATCGAATACCTCAAGGAAAAAATCTTCGACGCCGCCGTGGGTGAAGGTTTTTCGCCCGACCAGACCGTGGTGGCCAACGCCCGCCACGCGGAGGCCCTCACCCGGGCCGACGCCGCGCTGGCCGACGTGCTGCAAGGCATGGATGCCGGCCTTTCGGGCGATCTGGTGGCACAGGACATCCGGCGGGCGCTGTACGCCCTGGGCGAAATCACGGGCGAGATCGGGGTGGAAGAGGTGTTGGGGAATATTTTTGGGAAGTTTTGTATTGGGAAGTAATTTTTTGCGAAAAGTATCAGAAATCACTACTTTTCGCAAAAAATTACACTTGTGGAACCCGCCAAAGCAAATAGCAGCCTCGAAAAATGGGTTGATCTGCAACTGTCCATGGGACGATATGGTTTTGCATTGTCTGCATTGCGGAATTATTTTGACGGGCAAAGTGAGACTGCACTAAAATTTGCCCTAAAACGCCTGGCTGACAAAAACAAAATCTTATCTATTTACAAAGGATATTACCTGATCATCCCCCCCCAGTATTTAAGCAAAGGCATCCTACCCCCCAATTTATTCCTGGATACCTTCATGAAGTTTCTGGGACGGCCCTATTATGTGGCTTTGCTGAATGCGGCTGCTTATCATGGCGCTTCACACCAACAACCCCAGGAGTACTTTGTCATGACCAACTTCCCTGTGCTGCGCGCTACCCATAAAAAAGGCCTGAAGATCAACTACATCAGCGTGAAGCAGATCCCGGAAAAACTTTTGGAGCAACGAAAAACAGAAGCCGGATACCTGACCATTTCCAAAGCCGCGCTGACAGCCACAGATTTGATCCAATTTGAAAAAAGGATCGGCGGTCTCAACCGGGCCGCTACCGTTTTGCATGAGCTGGTCGAGGTGCTCCAACCAACAGACTTTAGCCGGGCGTTATTGGGTAATGCCTCGACCACCGCTTTACAGCGCTTAGGTTACCTGTTGGAGTTCGCTTGCGACAAACCCGAACTCGCCGATGCGCTATATGAAGCAATGAAAACACATCCATTAAACTGCTTCCGGATACCCTTAAAAGCTTCCCATGCAATCAAGGGCTTTTCATCCGAAAACCGCTGGAAGGTAATTGTAAACACCGAAATTGAGATAGACGAGTGATACCGCAGGCCTATATCACCGAATGGAGCCAACAAGTACCATGGCAAACAAATGAACAGGTAGAACAAGATCTGGATTGAAAGACCCCGAGTTCCTGGGCGATACAATGGCCTTGCTCCGGCCAACAACATCTTACAATCCTCAAGAGGCCTTTGAATTGGTCATGGCTGCATTAATCGAAAAAATCTGATGTGATGCAAGCGTTTACCTGTTTTGTAAAATGCCGCTGGGCGAAATCGGGGTGGAGGAGGTGTTGGGGAATATTTTTGGGAAGTTTTGTATTGGAATGTAGCATTTTGACATTTTTTGTTTATTTTTGTGGCGCAGCCGTAAGCCTGCTGAAACCGGTCACCTAAATGGCATACCCAATATGGAACAAGGCGAGATCATCCTGTATCAGTCAGCGGACGGAAACACCAAAGTGGAAGTCCGCATGGAAGGCGAAACCGTTTGGCTTACGTTGAACCAGTTGGCGGAACTGTTTCAAACCACGAAACAGAATATCAGTCTGCACATTAAGAACATTTACAGTGAAGCTGAATTGGGGGAAGCGGCAACTGTCAAGGAATACTTGACAGTTCAACAGGAAGGAAACCGAAGCGTAAAGCGGGCATTGGCCTACTACAACCTCGACCTGATCATTTCAGTGGGCTACCGGGTAAACTCCCACCGGGGCACACAATTTCGCATTTGGGCCACGCAACGGCTCCGCGAATACATCATCAAAGGCTTTACCCTGGATGATGAACGCCTGAAACGCGCCGGGCAGATGAACTACTTTGATGAGCTGCTGAACCGCATCCGGGACATTCGCAGTTCGGAAAAGGTGTTTTACCAAAAGGTGAAAGACATTTACACCACCAGCATAGACTACGATGCCGACCATGAACAAACGGTTGCGTTTTTCAGGATCGTTCAAAACAAACTGCTTTGGGCGGTAAGCCAAAAGACGGCTGCCGAAATCATCCATGACCGGGCAGACGCCGCCAAACCCAACATGGGACTGACCACATGGGCAGGCGCCAAGGTTCGCAAAGGCGACGTAACCGTGGCCAAAAACTACCTGAACGACGAAGAAATCACTGCCCTGAATTTGCTGGTGGAACAATACCTCGCATTTGCTGAAGCGCAAGCCCAACAGCGCAGGCCGATGTACATGAAGGACTGGATCAAACGCCTGAACGATATTCTGACCATTAACGAACGCGAAGTGTTGGAACACGCCGGACGCATCCGCAAAGAACTGGCCGATGAAATGGCCGGGAAGGAATATGAGAAATTTAAGGCGCAACAACAGGCGATTGAAAAGGTCGAGGGCTTAAACCGGTTGGAAGCAGACCTCAAAGCAATCGGGAAAAAGAAAAAATGAATTACCCCTTACAACCAAGCAAGGCATAAATATAAAACCGCTCCTACTTTCGACGGCAGAGCGGGCAAACGTTCACTTTCTTAAACAGTTAAAAAAAATGAATCACATAAAATAGTCTGGAATTATTCTTTGGGCTGCCTAAATTTGCCAGTATATGCTCAATCGTATTGTCGTCATCAACTCCGCACTCTATGCCAAGGCCAACTTACACCTTGGCGATGCTGAAAGCATCCAATTGGCTGCTGAAAACAACGTAGGGAAGAGCTCCCTCATCAATTGCCTCAACTTTCTCTACATCCTTGACAAACGAGAATGGCGATTTGGGGACAATACCCCCAGCGAAACGATCAAACACTACTTTAAAACCGTAGAACAGAGCTATGTCGTGTTTGAAATCGTCAAAGACGGCTACTACTGCATCGTGGTGAAACGGGCCGTTGAAAAAGAAGACCTGGACTACTGCATTATCCAGCACGCCTACGAAGACGAAATGTTTTTCAAACGAGAGGGTGACACAGTCGAGCCGCTCAAGTTCAAAGATGTGGTGGGCAATCTGGCCAAGCGCGGCATCCCTGTGAAACCCAAAGTCAGCCGTGACGACCTTTATCAGCGCATTTACAGTCAGCAGAGACGCGACAAGCCCGTGGTCATCACCACCGATAAAGTGAAGCGAGCCGGCAACAGCCGAAGCAACAGTTTTACCAAAATGTACAAGCACCTCATCAAGGCTGATGCCATCAACGAGGAGGCTTTCAAAGATGCGTTGCTGATAGCCGACAACCGCAAGGATGCCCCGCTCAACGTGTTCACTGACCGCAGCCATACGACGCTGCAAGAGTTCGAAGTCAAGCGCGAAAAAATCCGCCGTTTGGAGGCGGTGGCCGCCGATTTCAGCAACTTCAAACTGCTTAACCAAAATTTTAATGCCTTCCGCGAACGCTGCGGCGCGCTTAAGGTCAATTTTTTAGAAAACTACAAAAAGGCCCACCCCAGCTTGCGCGACGAAACCAAGGACGATGGACTGCTCGCCATCCAAATCCGCACCTTGCAAACGCAGATTGACAGCACTTTGAGCCATGAAAAGGACAAAATGGTGGCCGACAGCGCACTGCTCGTAAAAGAGGTCGAAGACCAAAAACAGGAGGCCAACATGTATCAAAAAGAACTGGACGACACCTTTTTGTACAGACAAGGCCAATTAGGTTATGGTGAATTGGAAGCCGAAATAGAACAGCTAAAAAAAGAACGCGACCACTTGACCGCTATACTCAGCCAAATTAGCCGCCCTACCGTCACCGAGCAATCAGTGCGGCAAAAAATCAAAGATCTGGATGAGGGTATCGAGCAACTGAGCAGCAAAATTGCCCGCTTCGACTCTCTTGCGCAGCACCACCTTGCACAAGACCCCGAACTGCGCCGACGGCTCTCGGCCTACCTCCACCCGAATGTGCTGAACCTCGACAAATCGCTCATCCAACGAATCGTAACACGGATAGACTCGGTGCTGACGGTGTTCGACGGAGCGATAGATGTATCGGCCCTCCCACCCGCGTCGCTCGAAACCCTCGAAGACCTCAAGACCCGCCTTCCACAGGCCAAAGCCGAATTGGAGGAACAGGAAACCCTGTTAGACGCGATTGCAAAACAGCAGCAAAAGGAGCAGAAAAGGCGCGAAATCGAAGCTCAGTTGAAAGTAAAAGAAGCCTTTTTTGAAAAAGTGCTGCGACGTCCCACTACCGAGCGACTGCTCGGCGAGACCCGGGAGCAAATCGAAGAACTTACCTCAAAAATCACAGCCAAGTTGGACGAGATTTCGAAAAAAGAGCATGAAATGATGGTCAAACGGGCCGAAAAAGAGCGATTGGACAACGACCTGCGCGAAAAACACCAACTGCTTAGCCAATACGAAAACTGGTACCGCGACCTGAAAAACCGCACCGACGTGTTCGTCACCGACGAGGTGCCGCCCGACGAACGCCCCCTCAAGGAGCTCATAGCCGACTTCCAAAAAGGGTACAGCGACATGACCAATCTGCGCGAAAAACGCAATGAACAATTCAACTACCTGCTCCGCAAACTCAGCAAAGACAGCAATGACATCAACTCCTTCGTCGGCGAAGTGCAGGAGGAAATGGACACCCTGCCCGACCAGCAAAAAGCCCTCGACGGTCTGTTCGATTTGGCGTTCGACAGCTTCGTGAACCCCGTCAAAGCCTTCCGCCTGGAGTACCAGAACTTCAAAGCCTACGTCCAGAAATTCAGCCAGAGCCTCTCCAAGTATCCTGTCTCCAACATCCGAAAAATATCCATCCACACCCGTGACAATACCGAACTCTTGCGCGAACTGGATCTCATCCATAACGTTGAGCGCGACTCGTTGTGGCGTGCCTCCGCCGCCAGCGAGGAGGGCATTCAGATGATGCGCAAGAAGTTTGATGAGAACCGAGCCATCTACTTTGAACAGATGTTCGATCTCGAATTGGAAATAGAAATGGATGGCGACCGTAAAAAAACCGTCCGCTTGGACAAACAGGTAGAATCCCAAGGCACCGATGCGGTGCTCAAACTTTTCCTGTTCCTTTCTGTCATCCGTCAACTGGCTGATTCTGGGCCCAATAACAAAATTGCCATCTACTTTGACGAACTTGGACGCATCGGGCCCAAAAATATCTCTCAGGTTATCCAATTTTGCCGCGACAACAATTTCATCCCGATTTTCGCTGCACCTACCGACATCGAGGGCATAGAAAAATACTACACCATCAAGCCCTCCACTCGGCACAAGCAAGGCATCGTGCTGGATGAGCGCCATGTCAAAACAGCCCGTTACAAAAATGCGTAGCCCGACTTTCAAAAAATCTATGCTCAAACTCCTGGAGGTAGACACCATTCCTCACAGTAAACTTCCAATGGCCGTCCTGCAAAGTCCTGATTGGGAGAACTGGCTGACTGCTGGTCTCATTGAACTGGAACGGAGCGGCCGCAATAGGACATACAAAGTGCTAGACCGAGATGCACTCCGAACCATTTTTCACCAAAAATTTCCCGGTGAAGCCAACAACGACGGCTCGGCGGTAGACAATGTGCGAGCCTTTGGCGACTCCAAAGCCCGCGCCCGAGTTAGTCAGGGCGTATGTTTCCTGCGCGGCTGGCAGCCGGTATCACTGAATGGCTACACGGTGGATTTGGGCGAGGCAACCCGACAGTTCGGGCTGTTTGCTGCCGTGCTGAGCAGCCTGCATGCCGACCGAATATGCCTCGTAGAAAACCTCGACAGCTTTCTGCGAGCAGAAAAAGTGCTCGGCACCGATTGGCTGCTCTTACATACCTACGGGCGCATCGGCAATGAGTGGTTGCAAAAGATAGGCTGCCGCGAAATGCTTGTGTTTTCGGACTACGATTTTGTGGGTTTAGATGAGTTTTTACGGGCACAAGAGGCCTTCCCGGAGGCGCAATTTTTTATGCCTGAACAATATGAGGCACTGTGGGTCAAATATGCCAAACCAATCAAAAAGCGCGACGACGGCGGGCAACTCGCCACCCGTAGGGTCAGCGAAAGCAAACATCCGATAGTCGTCGCCATCCGCGAACAACTGCTCCGGACGGGCAAATTTTTGGAACAACAAGCCCTTTTTATCTAAAAAATTACCATGTACCGAGCGGTCACTCCAGACGAAATCCTGCGCTTTATATCCAAAAACCTGACGGGGTTGCGGGCACTGTTTGACGCAAGCCGTCGGCAGGGATATGTGCTGGAACTGGATGTTTTTCAAAAAATCTGCTCCGAAAACGAACTTGACCTGGGCGACCTGCTGCGGGTCAAATTTGTAAAACAACAGCCTACGCAGGACTACAAACTGCGCAAGCAGTACACTGACTTTTTGGAGTTCATCTTCGAGTCAGCGGCGCTCAATCTACCCGACCGTTTTAAATTTCATGCAGAGGCCATCCGAGCCCAGTTCAATAATTTGCAACAAGCGTTGGAACCTGCCAGGTTGCCCGACCACATCACCACCCTGCAAAATCAGTTGGATGATTTCCTGACCGAAATAGACACCCAGACCCTTCAATTGCTCCGCGATACAGAAACCCTCAAAGCTGGCAGCGAACACGAATCCAGTTTACAGGAGCGCATCGCCACCGCCAGCCGCTGGCTCGATTCGTTCGTCCACCCGCTATCGCAAGTGCTGCAAGCCCAATCACCCGACGCCGTGATGGCACAACTGCACCGCATCAACACCTACGCCCACAATAAAAGCCTGTTTGAAAATGACCCAGGGTTGGCGCGGCAGTTCCGTCATCTGTACGGAGAAGCGATGCGCGTGGGCGAAGAACTAACCCGGCTCAGCAACCAAATCGTGCGCGAACTGATGCCCATGCTGGAACGAATCCGCACCTCATCCAAAATTATGGCGGGTTTTTATCATCTGCTTGAAGCAGTGCGGCAAAATCAAGAGCCAAATTTGCCTTTTTACGGCTTGCTCAGCCGCCGCAACCGCAAGGTGTACTCAACTGAGTCGGAGTGGAAAGCCCGCACAGAACTATTGCTCGACAACTTTTTCGTTGAACCAGAGCGATTTGTGGAGGAAGAACTGGAAGCCGACGATGACTGGCTACCCGATACCAACCATTTCAAACGCAGCCTCAACGCCAGCCTCCCGGTAGATGATTTCTACAACTGGTGCTACAACTTTTTAAAAACCGAAACACCCAATGTGACGCTCCACAAGTTTTTCTCCGTCTCCAAACTACTCCTGGACACCGATTTTGAAGCAGATTTTCTGGAAAATTCGCTACGCTTTGACCTCGAATTGGAAGACGCTACGCTTTCACTCCCCAAAATAAAACTCTATCACCATGCACAGTTATCCACCTGAACACCGAGATATCGTAAACGCGCTTACGAACGGGCAGTTCATACTTTATACCCAGCCGTACTTTGCCGTAGTAGAGCAAAATGAATCCTTTTATCGCGATTTTTTCAAAAACAGCTTTGATTTTGACCTGCACCTACGCAGCGAAGGCTATATCTTCTTATCGTGGGATGAATCTACCGAAAAAGACAGTCGTAATTTTTTGATTTTTCTGGCGGTATTCTGCCGAGAATTGAGCATAAATGGCCGTGACTTTAAAGAGGATTTTGAGTTGAAAAAATTTCAACTGGACGAGGTCAGGCAATTGCTTGAAAAATCCAGCAAAAGAGATTTGGTAGAGCATATTTTGACGGATGGCGGCATCTCTAAATTGCTCAATGATTGGTCCAAACGCAAAGTCGTAGAGTTTACAAACACTCAACAAACACAATTCAAGTTTACGAAGGCGGTAAACTTGTTTTTTGAATACGCTATGGAATTAGCGGATCGGCGTATTAACCCTGCATTGGAAAGTCCTACTGACGAAGGGTGACGGATTGCTGAAAATGGCCGCCCAATCGGCATTTGAATCCCCGGCTTTCCATAAGACCCTTTGCGAAAATAAATTTGGCTCATGTTCCCAAGTGTCTGATAGTGCCGGGGTGACTGTCAGTCATGCGAATTTAGAGCATGCTGATTTGAGCGGGGCAATTTTGAGCAGGGCGAATTTGACCGGGGCGAAAATGAAAAATGTTCTCTTTCATTATAACCAGGAATTGAGTGGGACTAATTTGAAAGGGGTGGATTTAAGGGAGGTGAATCTGTTCCAAGCGAATTTGAGCGGGGTGAGTTTGAGCAGGGCGAGTTTTAGCAGGGTAAATTTGAGCGAGGTGGTGAATATTTACTTAGAACAACTTCGAAAGGTAAAAACCCTCTATGATTGCATAAACCTTTATGACTCCCAATCAATCCCCCTCAACCAAACCCACCCTCATTTATTCAAGCCGCCCAAAGACTAAAATACGGCCAAAATGGGGGAATTTTACCAAATATGTACACCATTTGTACCCAATTTTCATAAGTATTTGAAAATCAATACATATTATTTTTTGTATTGGAAAGTAAACTCTATTTTTATAGAACACCCCAACAGAAAACCATCCGGCACGCGCCGCCAAGGTGGTTTACAAACAAAAACCGGCGATTCTTTCCTGCTGGAAAGAGCCGCCGGTTCTGTCGATTCCTGGGGAATCACCGAACGTTAGTCCATTTTCACCACTTTCGAGGTCCACATTTGCTTGCCGGCGGCGAGGCAGACCACCGCGTATGCGCCTGCGGGCAGGCGTCCCAGGTCAAGCGTCAGCTCCTGGCCGGCGTTGCCGAACTGCTGCAGGGCCGTCCGGCCGAGGGCGTCGATCAGCAGAATGTCATACACCTGCCTGGGCGCCTCGGTGAAGCGGATATTTAGCAGGCCGACGGTCGGGTTGGGGGTGAGCGTCACCTGGCGGTCTTCCGCCAGGTAGGTCGTGCGGCTCAGCAGATCCACCTCGTACGTTTCAGTGGCCACGAGGCACCCGCTATTGTCGAAAACCGAAACGGTATACATACCTGCCGGCAGACCGGAGACATCTTCGGTGTTGGCCACCACGTTGGCGCCGGCGGTCCAAACAAAGTTGTAGGGCGCGTTTGCGCCGATTACGCTGATGTCGATGGCGCCGGCGCCCGTGCCGCCCAGGTCGGGGGTCAGGGACTCCAGCACGAGGTCGGCGTCGGGGGCCACCTCCACCACAAACGAGCACTCGGTCTGGTTGCCCGCGGCATCGCGCGCCGTCCAGGTGTTCACTGTTACGCCAGTGGGGAAGGCCGAACCGGAAGGAAGCCCCTGGGTGAGGGTGAGCGAAGCCACGCTGCAGTTGTCGGTCGCCTGCGGGGTGTCGAACACCACGACGTTGTCGGCCGGGCAGCGCAGCTGGTCGGCCGGGCAGGCAACAGCGGGCGCTTCG
This sequence comes from Saprospiraceae bacterium, assembly GCA_041736625.1. Lineage (GTDB taxonomy): Bacteria > Bacteroidota > Bacteroidia > Chitinophagales > Saprospiraceae > M3007. The sequence goes on from JBGSTG010000057.1 coordinate 11,276, forward strand.
GCGTCGGTGGTTGCCATATTAACCGGGATGACGAAGGCGGACGCACAGCCGTCGGCGTTGGTCAGCGTCAGTGCGTATTCGGCGTTATTGGGCGCCTCCGTAAAGGGCAGGGTGCTGCCGTCGGGCCAGGCATAGCCGCTGTAAAAACCGTCTACCATGATGCGCACGCGGTTGTCGCACAGGCCTACCTGGAGGATGACGGGTTGGGCGACCGTGCTTTCGGCCACCACAGCCGTTTGCTCGTCCGTGCAGCCGTTGGCATCCGTGGCGGTCAGGGTGTAGGCGCCGCCGGCGCTGATGGTGCGGGAGGGGCCGGCTACACCGTCGGACCATTGGTAATCTGCGAAGCCGGCGCCCGCGGTCAGCTCGGCAGTCGTGCCGGAGCAGAGCAGGGCAGGGGCGTCAAACGCAAGCGTGCGTACCTCGGGCACCGTTACCGACAGGGCGGCCGAACCTGTGCATCCCTTGCCGTCGCTCACCGTAACAGCGTAAGTGCCCGAGGCGGTCACGGCCTGAGCGGTCGTGGTCACGCCGTTGGACCAGGTGTAGGAGGCAAAACCCATGCCTGCGTCGAGCGTAAGCACGCCGTCGCAAGCGTAGGGACGCATCGTAACGGAGGGCGTCAGGGTGTCGCCCACCACCAGTTCAACCGTGGTTTCGGCGCGGCAGCCGGCGGCGTTGGTGGCGGTCACGGCGTACACGCCGGCAACGGAGGCGTCGATGGCCGGACCCGTTTCGCCGGTCGACCAGCGGATGGACGTCCAGTTGCCAAAGACCGTAAATGTGGTGCCGCCGCCTTTGCAGATGTTGCGGGCGCCGCGCACAATGATGGGGTCCAGCGGGAGCACGTCCACCGTTTGCGTCGCCTCGGCGGTGCAACCGTTGTTATCGGTGGCCACCACCGTGTACGCGCCGGCGCTGCCGACCTGTATGTTTTCGGTTTGTTCGCCATTGGACCAGGTGTACGCGCTGAATCCGGGCGTAGCGTTGAGCACCGTGCTTTCTCCCGGGCAGAGGGCACCGGCGCCGGCGATGGCCACTTCCGGCAGGGAGGGCACATCCACGGTGATCGATGCGGTTTGGGTGCAGCCGTCGGTGTTGCTCACCGTCACGCTGTAGTCGCCGGAGGCGTTAACGGTGACCGATGGCGTTTGATAGCCATTGGACCAGGTGTAGGCAGCAAATACATCGTTGCCGACCTGCAGGGTGCGGGTAGCGTCGCAGGCGTAGGGCAACGCGTCGAGCGAAACGTCGGGCATGCTGGAAGCAGCCAACTGAACAGTTGCCGTGGACACGCAGCCCAGGGTATCCCAGGCTTCCACCGTGTAGGCGCCGGGCTGCACGGTGCTGATGCCGGCAAGGGTGTCGCCGGTGCTCCAGGCGTAGCGGGCAAACCCGGGCGTAGCGCTCAGACTCACCGGAGTGGCCGGATTGTTTTCACAGAAAGCCCCCTGGCGCTCGATGGCAACGGCCTGCCATACCGGTACATTCAAGGCTGCGGTATCGCCGCTGATGCAGCCGTCTTTGGAGGTGATGCGCACGGCGTAGTTGCCGGACTGGTTTACCGAAAGGTTCTGGAGCGTATCACCGGTACTCCAGGCGAAGGCGGACAGGCTGTCGGGGCGAATGCGGAGGGTCATGCGGCCGTCGCAGGCGTAGGGCAGCATTTGAATCTTGTTGTTGTCAACCGCCTTGGAGGGCACGCTGACGATTCCTTTGGCGCCGCAGCCCAGGTTGTCTGACACGGTAACCTGATAGGTTCCGGGGCGGGTGACAGCGGTTTGCGGTTTGTTTTCGCCGTTCGACCATTTATACGAAACGATGTTGTTGCCCGAGGCGGTGAGGCGGGCGGTATCGCCGGGGCAAATGGGTCCGCTTTGGGACAGGGTGAGCCCCAGTGACTTGGCCTGCACCGTGTATTTGGCCGTTCCGGTGCAGCCGAACTGGTTGGTGACGGTCACAAAGTAGTCGCCAGGCTCCAGTGCATTGATCTGACGGGTGGTGCCGCCGCTCGACCATTCGTACTGGTTAAAGGACTGCACTACGCTCAGCGGCACCGTGTCGCCCAGGCACATGGTGGAAACGCCGGAAATATTAACACTGAAGGCGCTGCCATCAATTACCAACTGGTTGTCGACGCCCGTGCATCCCTGGTTGTTGGTCACCGTGACCGCGTAGGTACCGGGCTGATCCACGTTGATCTCGGCGGTTTCCTCCCCGGTATTCCATCGGTAGTCGGTCAAGGTTGCCGGGCTGTTCACAGACAGGGTGCGCGGCGCCTGCTCGTTGGCGCATACGGCCGGAATGCCCGCTATGTCTACAGCCGGGGTGGAGCCGGGTTTTACGTCAATAGATTTGGTGGTGGAGCATCCGTTGGTAGCGAGCAGGGTAAGCGTGTACGTGCCCGCCGCATCGATCTCGGGGTTGGGCACGTTGGGCAAGGTCGGGTTCCAGAGGTAGAGGGGAGTGTTACCTTTGTAATCGACAAAGATCCGTCCCTTTTTCCCGGGACAGAGGTACTCGGGTCCGGTGAGTTCAAACTCCGGGTTAGGTTTGAAGCCCGGTACATTGAAGGAGCGGGCAGCCGTACAACCGTTTTGGTTGGTGATGGTTAGCTGGTAGTTGCCGCTGGCACCCACTATGATCTGGGGTGTCGTCTCACCGGTAGACCAGGCGTACTGGGTGATGGTCCAGTTGGACTGGGTAGTGGCGCGCAGGTTGAGCAGTTGTCCCTCACAGCGTGGGAGCGTAGAGTCGGAAACGATGGTGGGAAAAAAGGGCGTCACCGTGAAAAACGTACTGGGCGTAGCCCAGCTGCACCCTTGGGCATTGGTGACGGTTACCGATATGTTGCCTGTCGGCGGGTGGCCGCCACCGTTCACCACTTCATAGGTGACCACGGGCTGCGAAGGGGAGCCGTTTGACCACAGGTAGGTAAAAGGTCCGTTGGCTCCGGAATGGCTGGCCGTCACGGTTGTTTGCTGACCTAGGCAGTAGGGGCCTGCCGGCGAAACGCTCACCGTTACCGGCGTCATGGGGGCATTTACGGTCACCGTGTGCGAAGCGGTGGCGGTGCAGCCCGTGGCGTCGGTGATGGTCAGGGTAAAGGTGGTCGTCTGGCTGACGAACGCGTGCAGGTTCGGGCTGGTGGAACCCGTTGACCAGGCGTAGGTGACGTTGCCCTGGGTGTTGACGGGCACAGACGTGAGGCCTACCCCGCCCGAACCGCAACGAAAGGTGGGGCCGGTGATGGTTACCGAACAGTTGGCGTAGGCAAGCGTGCCAACTGACGTTCCTAAAAACAAGAGCAGGGTCAACAGGCTGAGCACCCCTTTTTTGTAAAGCATTTGATTCATAACAATAGTTTTGGTTTGGTTTGACAATATCTGCCGTTGAAGGTGATGTTTTATACAACCCACCGGCAAAAAAGTAGTTCGGGCCATTTTGATGGTAACCGTATCAAATGCCGGAATTAGGCAAATGTTGGGGCCATTCGCCCTACCTTTGTACCCGTCACCCGACACCACCACACCATGCAACAACAACCGCCCTACCAACCCAGCCATAAGATCCGCCTCGTGACCGCCGCCAGCCTGTTCGACGGGCACGACGCCGCCATCAACATCATGCGTCGCATCCTGCAGGCCACCGGTGCCGAGATCATCCATCTGGGTCACAACCGCAGCGTACAGGAGATTGTCGACTGCGCCATTCAGGAAGACGTGCAGGGCATCGCGATCACCTCCTACCAGGGCGGCCACACCGAATTTTTCAAATACATGTACGACCTGCTGCGCGAGCGCGGCGCCGGGCACATCAAACTCTTCGGCGGCGGCGGCGGAACCATCCTGCCTGCCGAGATCGAGGAGCTGCACGCCTACGGCATCAACCGGATTTACCACCCCGACGATGGCCGCCGCATGGGCCTGCAGGGCATGATCAATGATCTGCTCCAGCAGTGCGACTTTCCGGTCGGCGAGGTCCTCACCGACGAGCTCACCCGGCTCGCCGCCCCTGACCAATTCACACGCAACCGCGCCATCGCCCGCCTCATTTCCATTGCGGAGAACAACCCCGGGCTGTTTGAGCAGGATGTTCACCCCCGGCTGTCGGATGTCGGTGGCCGGCCATTGGCGCCCCCCGTCCTCGGCATTACCGGTACCGGAGGCTCCGGAAAATCCTCCATGGTCGACGAACTGGTGCGCCGTTTCCTGTACGACTTCCCCGACAAAACCGTGGGCATCATCTCCGTCGACCCGTCCAAGCGAAAAACCGGCGGCGCCCTGCTAGGCGACCGCATCCGCATGAACAGCATCCACAACCCGCGCGTGTTCATGCGCTCACTGGCCACCCGCCAGAGCAACCTGGCGTTGTCCAAATACGTACAATCGGCGGTTGACGTGCTCAAAGCCGCCCAATTCGACCTCATCCTGTTGGAAACCAGCGGCATCGGTCAGAGCGACACCGAGATCGTAGACCACAGCAACGCCAGCCTGTACGTGATGACACCCGAGTTCGGCGCCGCCTCCCAGCTCGAAAAGATCGATATGCTGGACTTCGCCGACGTGATCGCCATCAACAAATTCGACAAACGCGGCGCCCTCGACGCCCTGCGCGACGTGCGCAAGCAGGTGCAGCGCAACCGCAACGCCTGGGAAACGCCCGTAGACGAGATGCCCGTGTTCGGCTGCATCGCCAGCCAGTTCAACGACCCCGGCGTCAACCAGCTATACCGCCGCATCATCGACCTGCTCGACGAGCGCTGCGGCACCGCCTTCCGCTCTCAGTTCCAGGCCGGCAACGAACTGTCCGAAAAAATTTACATTATCCCCCCCGCCCGCGTACGCTACCTCAGCGAGATCAGCGAGAACAACCGCAAATACGACCACTGGGTGCTCAAGCAGGTGGCGCTTGCCCGAAAACTCTTCGGCCTGAAAACCACTATCGACACCCTGAAGTCCGGCGACACCCAAAAGGAACTCATCGACACCCTCCAGCAACGCTTCGACGACCTGTACAAAGACCTCGCCGGCGAATGCCAGCGCATCCTCGAAGGGTGGGAAGAGAAAAAAAGCCGCTATACAGCCGACGAGTACGTGTACCAGGTGCGTGGCAAGGACATCCGCGTGCAGACGCACACCCTTAGCCTGAGCCATACGCGCATTCCGAGGGTGAGCCTGCCCAAGTACCACGACTGGGGTGAGATCCTGCACTGGTGCCTGCAGGAAAACGTGCCGGGCGAGTTCCCGTACACCGCCGGCGTGTTCCCCTTCAAACGCCAGGGTGAAGACCCTACGCGCATGTTCGCCGGCGAGGGTGGCCCCGAACGCACCAACCGCCGCTTCCACTACGTGAGCCTGGGCATGCCGGCCAACCGCCTGTCCACCGCCTTCGACTCCGTAACACTGTACGGCGAAGACCCCGACTACCGGCCCGACATCTACGGCAAGATCGGCAACTCCGGCGTGTCCGTGTGCTGCCTGGATGACGCCAAAAAGCTGTACTCCGGCTTCGACCTCTGCGACCCGAAAACCTCGGTGTCCATGACCATCAACGGGCCCGCGGCCACCATCGCGGCCTTTTTCATGAACGCCGCCATCGACCAGCAGTGCGAGCTGTACATCCGCCAACACCGGCTCGAACACCTCGTGGAGGCCAAACTCAAAGAGAAATACGACGACCGCGGCCTCGAACGACCCCAATACCGCGGCGAGCTGCCCGAGGGCAACGACGGCCTGGGCCTGCTGCTCCTGGGCATCACCGGCGACGAGGTGCTCGAGCCCCACGTGTACGCCCCGATCAAAGCCAAAGCCCTGTCGGCCGTGCGCGGCACCGTGCAGGCCGACATCCTCAAGGAAGACCAGGCGCAGAACACCTGCATCTTCAGCACCGAGTTCAGCCTGCGCCTCATGGGCGACGTGCAGCAGTACTTCATCGACCAGCAGGTGCGCAACTTCTACTCGGTGTCCATCTCCGGATACCACATCGCCGAAGCGGGGGCCAACCCCATCTCCCAGCTCGCCTTTACGCTGGCCAACGGCTTCACCTTTGTGGAGTACTACCGCAGCCGGGGCATGAACGTAGACGATTTCGCGCCCAACCTGTCCTTCTTCTTCTCCAACGGCGTCGATCCGGAGTACGCCGTCATCGGCCGGGTGGCACGCCGCCTGTGGGCCAAAGCCATGAAAGGACTGTACGACGCCAACGAGCGCAGCCAGATGCTCAAGTACCACATCCAGACCTCCGGCCGGTCCCTGCACGCGCAGGAGATCGCGTTCAACGACATTCGGACGACCCTCCAGGCGCTCTACGCCATTTACGACAACTGCAACTCCCTGCACACCAACGCCTACGACGAGGCCATCACCACGCCCACCGAGGAGTCGGTACGCCGCGCCATGGCCATCCAGCTCATCATCAACCACGAGCTGGGGCTGGCCAAAAACGAAAACCCGCTCCAGGGCGCCTTCATCATCGAGGAACTCACCGACCTGGTGGAAGAGGCCGTACTCGCCGAGTTCGACCGCATCACCGAACGCGGAGGCGTGCTGGGCGCCATGGAAACCATGTACCAGCGCGGCAAAATCCAGGAAGAGAGCCTGTACTACGAAACCCTCAAGCACACGGGCGAACTGCCGCTTATCGGGGTGAACACCTTCCTGAGCAAAGAAGGATCGCCGACCATCGTTCCGGGCGAGGTGATCCGCGCTACCGAGCAGGAAAAGGAAGAACAAATCCAGACCCTGCGCATTCTCCACGAGGCAAACACCCAAAAAGGCACGTCGGCCCTGCGCAAACTACAGGCCACGGCGGTGCACAACGGGAACATCTTCGCCGAACTGATGGAGGCCGTGAAGTGCTGTTCCCTGGGCCAAATTTCCCACGCGCTGTATGAGGTGGGCGGGCAGTACCGGCGGAATATGTAATTGACCGCAAGTTTTACTGCCGCTGAACCACCATCTTCAGCGTGTACAATTTCCGCGAATATACCTTGACGACATAGGTGCCCTGGGGCAACTGCTGGTTCAGGAGGGTAAACTGCTGGTTTCCGGCGTTTGTGGTGGAGCGGTAGAGCAGGCGCCCGTCCTGGCTCAACACTTCCACCTTGTCGATTGGGTAGGCGGACTCCACAATACTGTAATCGCCCGCCGGGTTGGGGAACAGGCGGACGCCTTCGTTTGAACTGATGGCGCTGCCGGTGCTGGAGGAGGGATCGGCCATCGTGAAATAGCTGCGGTTCGACACCTCGTTGTAGGAGTCGTTGGTAAACAGCACGATGAAGTAGTTGCCGGGCGTGGCGGGCACCAGGGTATCCTTCAGGGTGATGGAGCCCTCCGGCTGTCCGCCGATGTAGGTGTATTGATCCAGCACGTCTATGTTCGGGTCTTTCCAGGCCTGGTACACGCCGAGCCAGTCTTTGGGAATACCGGGCCCGTCGGTCCACGTAGCCACGATGTACTCGCCCAGGTTGTAAATGCTTTTATCGATGACAAGCTGTGAAATGGTGTCGCCCACGGAGAAAAAGATGCGCTCTCCTGCTTCCGTGTACTGATCCTGAAGGAAATACACCCCGAAATAATAACCCTTCGGCAAGTTGGTAAAGGTGCGCGTACCGGTTGAATCGGACGTGTAGGACCATTGTACGGAACCGACCACGCCCGGGGTCATGCCGACCTTGTACAGACCGATCCAGTCGTTGGCGAGGGCGGGTGCGTTTTCATAGGTGATCACCACGGGTTCTCCCTCGGCGTACGCTGCTTTGTCGCTGTGCAGCACGGGGATGTCGCCGTAGTAGAAAGGCACGCGGTCTGCGATTTCCGTGTAGCTGTCGTTGGTGAAAAAGGCCGCAAAGTACTCGCCCGACTCGGTCAGGGCAAACTGGAGGACGCCGCTCGACCCGCTGACATAGCTCCAGGCGGTGGAGGCTACCGGTCCCGGCGTTTGGCCTTTTTTGTACAGGCCTACCCAGTCGGCTGACAGGCCGGGGCCGTTGGCGTAGGTTACGGTGATGGTTTCTCCGGTGGCGTATTGCGCTTTATCGAGCGTGATCCTGGGAAAGCCCTGTACGCTGTTGACGACCACAAACGAATCGGGCGCCGACCAACCCGACCATTCCAGGTTGCGGTCGCGGTGGCGAACGCGTACGTAGTGTTTGCCGTTGGGCAGGGCGCCGGCGGGCACGGTGTATTCCAGGATGTTGAGACCCAGGTTGATGTCTTTAGTCGTATCGGGGGCGCCCGCCGAACCGAAGTAATTTTCGAAGTCGCGCAATTTATCCAGCACCGGCGCAGCAAAGTCCGGCGAAGCCGCAATCTGGAACTGCGTGCTGTTCAGCAGTTCTCCCTCTGGAGAAGAAAAGGCGGAGGAAACAGCAGGGAAGGGCAGCTCGACGGTATCGGCGGCGACGTTTGCCTCCGGTGTTTCCGGCATTTCCTGACCGAAGGTGCGGTGAAACGAGTCGATCAGGCGGTTGTCGTGCCAGCGGTAGATGCTGCCCACAGAATACGTTTGCACGTCGACGCGCCGGCGCTGGAGATCGAAATCCACGATCTGGTAGGGCCAGTTGGAGAGGGTTTTTTGCACGTCGTCAAAGTCCGTTTCCGTGCTCATGCCCCAGTATTGATCCCAGGCGGTACCTCCTGAAATAATGTGGTAATTGGGCGTTTCCTTGAGCTGTCCGCGCGCGTACAGGTGGTGGTGCGCCCCCACGTGCATGAAGAATTTCGGAGAGGCACTCAGGAATGGCACGGCTGTGTTGCGGATCCAGGGAGAAATATCACCCACATACTGCTCCGCCTGGTAGGGACGGTGGCCGAACGACATAATCCACTGGACCGACGGATCGTTATTGGCCTTGTTGACCACCTGTTGCAACCAGGTGTACTGGGCCAGGCCGGCGGCGCCACTGGTGGCTTCGGTGTTCAAGTTGATGATAATCACCGGGCCCACCTGAAAAGCGTAGTAACGCTCGGTATTGGAAGGAACATCGGCGTACTGGATTTGATCGTAGAAAAAGTGATTCTCATAGGCGCCGAGTTGCAGGGTGCCATAGGTTTCGTGGTTGCCGATGATGGTGCTGATGGGCAGTAGGCCGGACAGGTAGCGGCACTTCGAGAAGTGTACATTTTCGTAGTGGTCGAGGGTACCCACGTCTACCTGGTCGCCCACCATGAGGATCATGCTCACCGAGTCGTTGAAATGAGGGCCGTATAACGCCTCGCATTGCCGTTTGGCGTACACCACCAGGGAGTCGAACCGGGGTTGGGCCTTGATCTGGTTGTCGCCCATAATCAGGAAGCGCACGTGCCCGTCCGGCGTCATCGGTTGGCCGGGCAGGGGCAGGGTGCGGAAATGTTGAACGTCCGACACCAGGCTGCCCGTTTTAATCCGGTAGAAGTACTTGCTGTTGGGCTGGAGGCCGGTAAGCTGTACGCTGTGGTAGTAGTAATTATTGGGGTAGCCCGCATCACTGAAAATCTGGGTGCCGCCGGTGGCGGTGGCGCCCAGACTGCCGGCCGATGTGCCGTACTCGACAACCGACTCTGTATTGGACGATGTCTTCCAGGTGATCCAGATGGAATTCGGGGTTACGCCCTGCAGGTATGGGGAGAGTGTTTGCGCGTTCAGCAAGGTGCTGAACGCGCACAACAAGATGACAACCAGTTTTTTCATAAGGGAGGATTTTAGTTTCCCAAAAGTAAACCGGCAGTGTTAAAAGAATATTACGAATCCGTTAAGCATCAGACTCCCTTGCGCAGCGCCTCCGCGTACGCCACAGGCAATCCGCTTTCCTCCACCGCCCGGGCGGCTCGCTCCACGTCGTATGCAAAACGCACAAACTCGACGCGCACGCTGTCGGCAGCGCCGGCGGACGCGTCCTCGTTGAGGTGCAGCATGGCGTATCCGCCCTGTGGATTGCCGTCCTTGGGCTTGCCCACCGAACCGATGTTGACGGCGTGGTAAAAACGGCCGTCGTCTTCCAGGATGCGGTGGTAGGGCTTGTGCGTGTGGCCGAAGCACAGCACGTCGGCGCCGGCGTCGCGGACGATGCGCAGCAGGCTTTTTTCCTCCCGGTCTTCAAACAGGTACTCGTTGATCTTGCGCGGGCTGCCGTGCACAAGCATGACGGTGAGGGGATCCCGGTCGCTCATGTCGAACTCGAGTCGGAAATGCCGGGGCAGGGTGCGCAGGTAGTGGCGCTCTTCGGGCTCCACCCAGCGGTTGGTGTTGGCGATGCTTACCGCTCCGTTGGCGCGCTCCTCATCGGTTTTGTAAGCGCAGCCGCAGTCGTCGCTGCTGCGCCCAATGCCGTAGTCGTAATTGCCGGCGATGGTGGGGATGCCGCGCCTGCGGATCGAGCGAATCACCTCGTTGGGCCAGATGTTGTACCCCACGAGGTCGCCGAGGCAAAAGACCGCGTCGGCGCCACGCGTGTCCAGGTCGGCAAAAAACGCCTCTAACGCCGGCAGGTTGGCGTGGATGTCGGAAAAAAGAGCAATTTTCATGTTGTAAGGTTGGGTTTATCGAACGGTAAACTGCTTCTCCCTGCGCAGGGCTACGCCTACCAGCAGGATCAACACCGGCACCTCGATCAGGGGGCCCACCACGCAGGCAAAGGCTACGCCAGAGTCTATGCCGAACACGGCGATGGCCACAGCAATGCCCAGCTCGAAGTTGTTTCCGGCTGCAGTAAATGCCAGTGCGGTGGACTTGCCATAGTCTGTACCGGCGCGTTTGGCCAGGTAAAAGGCACTGAAAAACATAATTACGAAATACAGCGTCAGCGGAATCGCAATGCGCACCACATCGAGCGGAATGCTCACAATCAGGTTTCCCTTCAGACTGAACATGACCAGAATGGTGAACAACAAGGCCAGCAGGGTGATCGGGCTGATGGTCGGGATGAACACCCGGTTGTACCAGTCCGCACCCTTCCAGCGCGTCAGGAAGTACCGCGACAGCATACCCGCCAAAAAAGGAATACCCAGGTAAATAAAAACGCTTTGCGCTATCTGCCGGATACTGACCTCCACCAACGCACCTTCCAGGCCGAAAAAAGGCGGCAGCAGCGTTACAAAAATGTACGCGTACAGGCTGTAAAACAGCACCTGAAATATGCTGTTAAACGCCACCAGACCGGCAGCATACGCGTTGTCGCCTTTGGCCAGGTCGTTCCAGACGATCACCATTGCAATGCAACGGGCGATGCCGATCAGGATCAGACCGGTCATGTACTCCGGCTTGTCGTACAAAAGCAGGGTAGCCAGCGCGAACATGAGCAACGGGCCGACGACCCAGTTTTGCACCAGCGACAGCATCAGTATCCGGGTATTTTTAAACACCATGGGCAGTTCCTCGTACTTCACCTTGGCCAACGGCGGGTACATCATGAGGATCAACCCGACCGCAATGGGAACGTTCGTTGTCCCGGCTTGAAAGCGGTTGACAAACGATTCCATGCCGGGAATGAAATAACCCAGGGCTACCCACAGGATCATGGCCGAAAAAATCCACAGGGTGAGGTAACGGTCCAGAAAGGCGAGTCTCTTTTGCATATTGTTTTCAGTGGCTTAGCAGCAGCCGCCGCCGGGAGTGCATCCGGCCAACGTCAGCTCGCTCAGCGGGCGTTTGGTTTTGGTGGTTTGCGCGGCGTCTCCACCGGGCTTGTGGGCAAAGACCGTCACGCTGAAAATACCGGTTCCCGAAGCAACAAACTGGTGTACTTCTTCTATCGACAGAAATTGCAGCAACAAGTCGTCGGGCAGCAGAATGGGTTTCTGTTTTTGAACCACCACGCCCTCAAAGCCGGCCTCCGCGATGAGGTCGAGGTAGGCGTCGCGCTGGATGGCGCCCGACACACAGCCGGCGTACAATTCCGCGCTTTGTTGCATGCCTTCGGGAAGCGCACCCACGATCACCACGTCGGAAATGCTGAAATGGCCGCCCGGTTTGAGCACGCGTTTGATCTCGGAAAAGACCTTTGCCTTGTCGGGCACGAGGTTGAGCACGCAATTGCTGACCACCACATCGACTGAATTGTCGGTCAAGGGCAAATCTTCGATGTCGCCCTGCCTGAATTCCACGTTGTTGAACCCCTTGGCTTCCACTTTTTGGCGGGCCAGGGCGATCATGGACGGGGTGAAGTCGACTCCAATCACTTTTCCGGTGGGGCCGGTTTCTGCGCGGGCGATGAAGCAGTCGTTGCCGGCACCGCTGCCGAGGTCGAGCACGGTATCGCCCTCGCGTATCTGCGCGAATTCGGTGGGCAGCCCGCAGCCCAGGCCCAGGTCCGCGTCGGGGTTGTAACCCTCGATGGCGGCGTAGGAATCGACCATGATGTTGGTGGTGCCCGGGGCGCCCACGCCGCAACAGGAGGCGGCATTCGACTCCCTGCTTTGCTCGGCAATTTGCGCGTAGCGTTCGCGCACCATGTCCTTTACTTCAGATGCAGTGTTCATATAAAATGTGTTTTAAAACTAACAACAAACGTTTTCAGGCTCCTTCAATACCGCGTCCAGCAGGGCCCTGAATCGCTCCAGGGCATCCCGATTGATGCAATAGCAGGACTTGACACCCTCTACGGTTCCGGAAATCCAGCCGGCTTCCTTCAGCGCCTTGAGGTGTTGGGAAACCGTACTCTGGGCCAGCGGAAGCACGTCCACAATCTCCCCGCACACGCAGGCATTTCGGCGTGACAACTCCACCAGAATGGCGATTCGGGCCGGATGACCCAGGGCCTTGGCCAATTCGGCCAGGTTGTTTTCGTTTTCCCCAAAAGAGGCCGTTTTACCGGTAGCCATACACCTTGCGTTTAAACTTTATCGCAAAAATACGATGAAAGATTAGACTTCCAAAATTAATCGTAAAAAAACGATAAAAAATTTCTCTGTGTCGGAACAGCGGTTTGACTTGACACGGATTTCGACCCCGTTCATCCATCATTTTGTTATATTGATAGAAAAACCTGTTGGCATATGGGCGTCTCCCTGTAATCTTGTTGCGCAAAGACAAAAAACATGAAGCGCCTTCTATTCATTTTACTCGCATTGGTTTGTTTCGGGGGCGGCATTTCGCCCCTGGACGCCCAGGAAAGCTGGCCGCTCGAGAAGTGCATTGCCCATGCGCAGGAGTCGAACCTGACCATCAAACAGGCCAAGGCAAATGTGCGGGCGAGCATGATCGCCGAGCAACAGGCGAAAACGGCCCGCTTGCCTAACCTGAGCGCGTCGGCCAACCTGGGCGAGCAGTTTGGTCGTACCATTGACCCTACGACCAACACCTTCCGAAACGAAGCCATTGCGTTCAACTCCTTTGGTTTGAACGCCGGCATCTCGCTGTTCAACGGTGGGTTGATCCACAACCAGGTCAAACAAGCGACGTTGGACCTAAAGGCGGCCGAGTCGGACGCAGAAAACACGTCGCTCACACTCGGGTTGCAGGTGGCTCAGGCCTATCTGGTGGTGTTGCTGTCTGAGGAGCAACTGGAGGCTGCCCAGCGGCGGGTGGAGCTCAGCCAACGCCAGTTGACGAACACCCAGAAGCTGGTGGACGCCGGCTCGGTACCGCTGGCGGAGCGGCTCAACATCGATGCCCAAATTGCGCGCGATGAGCAAACGGCTATCACGGCCGTCAACAACCTGGAACTGGCCTATCTGAATCTCAAGCAGCTGCTTCAGTTGGAGCCCGATTACCCGCTGGAGATCGTGCGCCCTGCGTTCGCCATTCCCGCCGATGCCAACCCAGAGTCACAAAGCCTGCCTGCCGTGTACGCCATCGCCGAATCCCAGCAGCCTTCCGTTCAGGCGGCGGACTACCGCCTGGAAAGCGCCAAAGTGGGCGTCAAGGTGGCCCAGAGCGCCTATTGGCCCAGCATTTCGGGTTTTGCAAACCTCACGACCAACTACTCTTCACAGTTCAACGACTTCGGATTTACCGGAGAGACCGTCCTGGGCGACCCCCGCCCGGTGGTGGTCAACGGCAGTACCGTGGCGATTCAGGAATTTGAGCCGGTGACGTTTGTCAATGCCGTGCCGTATTTCGACCAGCTGGACCAGAACTTCGGTCAGGGCATCGGCGTAAGCATGAACGTCCCGATCTACCAGAACGGCCGCACCCGCCTGAACGTAGAGCGCGCGCGGCTGAACATCGTCAACGCCGAATTGGCAAGTACCCAGGCGCGCCAACAGCTCAAGAACGACATCCAGACCGCCCTGGCCAACGCGCGGGCCGGCAAACGACAGCTCGCCGCCGCCGAAAAAGCGTTCAACTCCTTCAAAACCGCCTACGAAAACACCGAAAAGCGCCAAACACTGGGCGCCGCCAACACCCTCGACCTGGTGACCGCCAAGACCAACCTCGACAACGCGGAAAACGACCTGCTGGTCGCACGGTACGATTACATCTTCCGCCTCAAAATCCTTGATTTCTACCTGGGTAAACCCTTAACCTTGAACTGATCATGCGTACGTCCACTAAAAAAAGAAGAACCCTTTGGTACATCCTGGCTGCCGTATTTGTCCTGCTGGTTGTCGCCGCAGCCATCAAGGCGCGCCAAAAGCCCAAAGGAGAAAAGGTAACCACGGAAAACGTTACCCGCCGCACCATCCGGGAAACGGTGAGCGCCAGCGGCAAGATCTTCCCGGAAACGGAGGTCAAGATCAGTTCCGACGTGTCGGGCGAAATCGTGGAACTCTACGTGCATGAAGGCGACTCGGTGACCGCGGGCCAGGTACTGGCCAAAATTCGCCCCGACGAGTACCAGAGCGCCGTAGAGCGCGGAGAAGCAGCGGTGAACGGCGCCCGGGCCCAACGCGAGATCTCGTCCGCCAGCGCGCAGAGCAGCAAGGCCAGCCTCGAACAGCTCAAGGCCGACCAGTCGCGCATCAAAGCCCAACTCAGCCAGGCCAAAAGCGCCCATGAACGCAACGAAACGCTGTTCAAAGAAGGCGTCATCGCCGAAGCCGAATTCGAGACGTCGCTGAGCAACCTCCGCACGCTGGAGAGCACGCTGGCGGCCAATGAAGCGTCTATCCGGGCCGCCGAGAGCAATTTCACCGGCTCCAAAGAAAACATCCGGGCCTCGGAGTTCAACATCACCAGCGCCCAGGCAACCCTCCGGGAGCTGCGCACCAGCCTGCAAAAAACGGTGATCACCGCTCCGGTCAGCGGTATCGTCACCCAACTGAACGTCGAAAAAGGCGAACGCGTAGTCGGCACCCTCCAGATGACCGGCACCGAAATGATGCGCATCTCCAACCTGGGCTCCATGGAAGTGCAGGTGGACGTGAGCGAGAACGACATCCTCAAGGTGTCGCTCAAAGACGAGGTGGACGTGGAGGTGGACGCCTACCTCGGGCGGAAGTTCAAAGGGTACGTAACCGAAATCGGCAACAGCGCCAGCAACCTGGCCACCGCCACCGCCCTGAACACCGACCAGGTGACCAACTTCGTGGTGAAAATCCGCGTCGACCCGTCCTCCTACGCCGACCTCACCCGCCCGAGCAACCCGTACCCTTTCCGGCCCGGCATGTCGGCCAGCGTCGACATCTACACCCACCAGGCGGAAAACGTGCTGAGCCTGCCGATCATTTCGGTCACCGCCCGCGACGACGACGAGGAACAAGACAAAAAGAAAACAGCGGAGAAAGAGGGAAGCCAGTCCGATCCAGACAAAAAAGACGATCAAGGCGCCATCCAGGAGATCGTATTTGTTGTGCTGGGTGACACAGTGGCCGTCCGAAACGTCAAAACAGGCGTGCAGGACAATACCTACATCGAAATCCTGGAGGGTCTGCAGGAGGGCGAAAGCGTGGTCTCCGGCCCTTATTCAGCCATCGCCCGCAAGCTTAAAAGCGGGAGCCGGGTGACGGTGGAGGCGGAGAAGGACAAAAAAGACGGGAAAGAGGGGGGCGTTTCGGTTAAGGTGGAATAAGGGGTATTTGTTGCCCGGTCCGGAACAGAATGGCACGCGGATGACGCGGATTGGGCGGATTTACGCGGATTTTAAAATCCGTGTTGATCCGTTCACTCCGCGTCATCCGTGTGCCATCAGTTTACGCCCCACCACCATCCAATCCGCCACCAACACCCCTTTCCCATCCGTGTATTCCTTCCGCTCGGCATATACCACGTCAAACCCGGCATCCAGGAGCGTCTGTTCCAAAAACGCATAATCGTAAAAATACACATCCAGCGTGTCGCCGACCGAGTTGGTGGTGCTGCCCGACTGTTCGTAATCGCCTTCTATCGCGCTGAGGTAAAAGACGCCACCGGGGTTCAACACGACGGCGGCGTCGGCCACCAATTGAAGAACTTCCGCCTTGCTCAGGTACGGCAGCGCGAAACCGCAGAGCAGGGCGTCGAACCGGCGGCCCAGGGACTTTATTTCCCGGCAGTCGAGCACTTGAAACGCCGCAGCGGGGTTGTTTTCCCGGGCCAAGTCCAGCATATTCGGCGCCAGGTCGGTGGCCAGGATGCGCAGGTCGGGTCGTTTCTCCAGGACATACCGCGTGAGGTTTCCCGGGCCGCAGGCGAGCTCCAGTACTTCGGCGTGTTCTTTGGGGATGGCCGCGCAAAAGGCGTCGAGGGACGGCCGGTACAAGCCCACGTCCATGAATTGTTCCTGGTACCAGTGGGCGTGTTTGTTGAAGATTTGGGCGGCGTTGTTCATGGTTTGTGTTTTTTGCGCAATTACGGCAAAATGGCACGCGGATGACGCGGATTGGACGGATTAACGCGGATTTTTAAAAATCTGTGTAAATCCGCCTAATCCGCGTCATCCGCGTGCCATTGCGTTTGTATCCAAAGTCGCTTACATCCAACATGCACAATATTTTATTATTCAATATCTTAAATCAATTTTTGCCTTATGGGCCATTCCAATTTCTGAAAAAAATCCTGCGAAAGTGTCTTATTAGAACTTGGTGAAGCCGATGAACTTTGTCTTATCGTTGCAACGACACGGAGGACTCGAGAAAATCCGAAAAAGAGTATCGACGCGGAAACCGAAAAGCGTATCGAGTAGGTCATCTTTTCAATTAAAACACGCATGAAAAACGCAATGCTCACTTCACTCCTTCTTTTTTGTTTGTTGATTCCGAAATTTGGACTGCATGCAAAAAAAGAACTTGACAATTGGCCTAAAATAAACTGGAAATACGTTTATTATTCGGGACAACCGGATAAGAGAGGCGTATGCGTTGGCACGGGCGTTTGCCGAATTGAATGGACGTTTGACGTCACCTGGGGAATGGTAGCGCCGGGAGGCGGCAATGTGATTGACGATGTGACTATCACCCGCGATGATGCCGGTGCAATGGTACTTTCATTTTCAAAGGACAAGTTGAGTCAACAGGATGTCATGACACAATTTTCCGGAGAAAGCAAAGTGTTCCAACTGGCAACCAATACACCTGTGCCACAGGAAATCATTCAACTCCTCCAACTCCGCCCCGATTATAGCATTCAAGCCGGTTCATACCCGGTGCAAGAATCTATGACGCACTACACGGTCTTCGTTAATCGATGACTACTTTCAGCCATAACAATAAGGCGGGTTGCCCTACTCAAAAGGGCAGCCCGTCATTTCACTAAAATCAAACTCAGTACCCTATGCACACGTACCACTTTTCCCGATTGTCCACACTGGCTTTATCATTGCTGATTTCTGCCTGTACGATTGAAGGCGTCGAACTCCCCTGTCTTTTCGGCGCCTGGCAGGTGCGTTCTGTTCAACCACTGGACAGTTCTTCGACAGCCCGGAACCTTCAATTGGGGGATATTGCTATTGTTAGTGGAGACACCCTTGACTTTTCCAAAAAAGACGATGTTCTCTCGGTGCGGGGAAGCAAGGCCGAACGCCGTGTCCCGTTCAAACAAGTGCCCGGTAAGTTCAACATTAATGTCAACGGAAAAAATCACGTAGTGCAAGTGCTGGAAGCCGGCACTGGGGCAGACTCCGCTGTATTGCAATACAATAACATCAGGATTGTTTTGGCTCGATGATACAAGCTTGCTTGTTGCGAAAGGAGGCTGCCGAAAGCGGCATAATGGCACACGGATGACGCGGATTAGGCGGATTAACGCGGATTTTTAAAAATCTGTGTAAATCCGCCCAATCCGCGTCATCCGCGTGCCATTCACGCCGCAAGCGCGCCGAATTCCTTTCGGTTGTGAGAAATGCCCCAAACCCCCTATATTTGTACTATAAAACCACGCCACACCCATGACTCCTCCGGCAACCGTAGCCCCCAAATACCCCGTTACCCTCGCCGAGCGCCTCGAACTGGGCCCCGAACCGCTGCGCTTCCCGGGCACGCTCGCGGATTTCGCCGAGCTGTTAGACACCTGCGACTACCCCATCGAGTTTGATACAGACCACATCATCGCTATGAGCATCGCCAGCGACAAACACGAGCAAATTGTTGCCAATATACTTTTTCTGCTTGGCAAATTTTACTTCGGCCACCCCAACTACAAGCGCTACGGCTCTAACCGGCACGTATTCTCGGCATCCGGCCCGGTGGCCTACGCGCCCGACGCCTCCGTGGTGCGCGGCGCACCCGACGTGGTGGAGTACTCCCCCGGAAAAACCGCCAATCGGAACCCCTGGCTAATCGTGGAGGTGCAATCGGAAAGCACCCGCGACCGGGACTGGGGCGACAAACTGCGGCACTACAAAGACATGCCTTCTGTCGAACACATCCTGTTCATCGAACAAGACCGGCCGATTGTAAACCACTTCACCCGGCAGGCAGACGGGCTTTGGGTAAGTGTGGAGTACAATGCGCTGGAGCACATGGTGACGATTGAGGGACAAGATATGGGGTTAAATGAAGTGTATGAGAATGTATTTAAAGAAAAGACGGTAGGATAAGTATTGATAAATTACCATTCGAACAGCCGATTCGGATCGCCTCTATTATCCCAAAAGTATTGCTCCCGAAATGATTTCATAACTACCTCATGCGGAATTCCCTCCCCTGCATCCATCGCACGAATAGCAACCTCTATCCGAATTTTCTGCGCATCCGATAATTTAGTCCAAAAATCTTCTTCCCCTGAAAGCAAGGCTTCAATGGCGCTAATTACCTGTTCGCTTTCAACGGCAACCAACGTATGAATTATGTTCAATTTTCTGGTTTGTAATTCAGCTGTCGACATCATTTTGCGTGAACATTGTTTTGCTTGTACAAATGTATTCAAACCTTCCAGTATTTCAAAGCTATTTCCTTCCTGATTTCGATAGAACACGGATTGAACGGATTTACACCGATCTTTCAAAAAAATCCGCGTAAATCCGTTTAATCCGTGTCATCCGCGTGCCATTAACCCTCGCCGAAGGCGAAAAATCACACCTCCAACACCCGAGTCACCACCTCTTTCCCGTCCACCGCCGACTTCCGGCCGAACACCAGCCCTGCCCCATCGGCATCAATCAGCACGGTATCGCCTTTCACGTAGTTGCCGGCCAGCACGTGTTTGGCCAGTTCGTTGATCAGCTCGCGTTGCAGGGCCCGCTTGAGGGGTCGCGCGCCGTACTGCGGATCAAAGCCGCGGTCGATGAGCACTTTGGCGGCCGCGTCGGTCACCTCCAGGTGCAGTTCCTGGTGCTCGAGCATGTCGCGCACTTCCACGAGCAGGATGTCGAGGATGGTGCGCATCTGGCTTTTTTGCAGCGGGTGGAACACCACCGTCTCGTCGATGCGGTTGAGGAACTCGGGGCGCATGTTCTGCTTGAGGGCGTCGAGCACCTCGGCCTTCACGGTTTCCACCACCTCGTGCTTGCGGTTGTGTGGCATGTCCTCGTAGTCTTCGAAAGCTTCCATGATCTGATCCGAGGCGATGTTGCTCGTCATGATGATGATGGTGTTCTTGAAGTTGGCCAGGCGCCCTTTGTTGTCGGTCAGGCGCCCGTCGTCGAGCACCTGAAGCAGCACGTTGAACGTATCGGGGTGGGCTTTTTCGATCTCGTCGAGCAGCACGATGGAGTACGGGCGGCGGCGCACGGCTTCGGTGAGCTGTCCACCCTCTTCGTAGCCCACGTACCCGGGTGGCGCGCCCACGAGGCGGCTCACGCTGTGGCGTTCCTGGTATTCGGACATGTCGATGCGGGTGATGGCCTTTTCGTCGTCGAACAGCACGTCGGCCAGCGCTTTGGCCAGCTCGGTTTTGCCCACGCCGGTGGGTCCGCAGAAGATAAAAGAGCCGATGGGCTTGTCGGGGTCGCTCAGGCCCGCGCGGTTGCGGCGGATGGCGTCGGACACGGCCTCTACGGCCTCGTCCTGGCCCACCACGCGCTTGTGCAGCTCCGCTTCGAGGTGGAGCAGGCGCTCGCGCTCGCTTTGCATCATTTTGGACACCGGGATGCCGGTCCAGCGCGCCACCACCTCGGCGATGTCGTTGGCGGTGACGGTCTCGGTGGTCATGCGGCGCTCGGGCGACATCTCGGCGAGCTTCTCCTCGGCGGCGCGCAGCATGGCCTGCTGGGCGGGCACATCCTCGTATTTCAGGCGGGAGGCCAGCTCGAGGTTGCCCTCGCGCTCGGCGCGCTGGTACTGGAGTTGCAGCTCTTCGATGCGCTGTTTGGTGTTCTGGATGGCTTCGACGGCCTCCTTTTCGCTTTGCCAGCGGGCGCGCAGGGCGTCGAGCTTCTCGCGCAGCTCGTCGATCTGCTTGTTCATGGCCTCCAGCTTGCGCTCGTCGTTCTCGCGCTTGATGGCTTCGCGCTCGATCTCGAGCTGGCGCAGGCGGCGGTCCAGCTCATCGATCTCCTCGGGCACGGAGTCGAGCTCGAGGCGGAGCTTGGCGCCGGCCTCATCGATGAGGTCGATGGCCTTGTCGGGCAGCTTGCGGTCGCTGATGTAGCGGTGCGAGAGCTCGGCGGCGGCGATCACGGCCTCGTCGAGGATCTGCACCTTGTGGTAGCTCTCGTAGCGCTCGCGCAGGCCGCGCAGGATGGAGATGGTGTCTTCCATCGAGGGCTCGTCGACGAACACCGACTGAAAGCGGCGTTCAAGGGCTTTGTCGGACTCGAAGTATTTCTGGTACTCGTCGAGCGTGGTGGCGCCGATGGTGCGCAGTTCACCGCGGGCGAGGGCGGGCTTGAGGATGTTGGCCGCGTCCATGGCCCCCTGGCCGCCGCCGGCGCCCACGAGGGTGTGGATCTCGTCGATGAAGAGGATGACCTGCCCGTTGGAGTCCACCACCTCTTTGACCACGGCTTTGAGGCGCTCTTCGAACTCGCCTTTGTACTTGGCGCCGGCGATGAGGGCGGCCATGTCGAGCGAGAATATTTTTTTGGAGGCCAGGTTTTCGGGCACGTCCTGCCGCACGATGCGCCAGGCGATGCCTTCGACGATGGCCGTTTTGCCCACACCGGGGTCGCCGATGAGGATGGGGTTGTTTTTCTTGCGGCGGCTGAGGATGTGCAGCACGCGGCGAATCTCTTCGTCGCGGCCGATGACGGGGTCGAGTTTACCCTCTTCGGCCATGGCGGTGAGGTTGATGGCGTATTTTTCCAGGGCGTTGTACACGTGTTCGGTTGTTTGGTCGGTTATTTTTCGGCCTTTGCGCAGCTCGGCGACGGCCGCCTGCAGGGCTTTGGGCGTGGCGCCGGCGTCTTTGAGGAGGCGCGCGGTTTTGTCGGCGCCGTCGGCGATGCCCAGCAGGATGAGCTCGAGGGAGATGTAGCTGTCGCCGAACGCCTTGAGGTGTTTTTCGGCGGCGCTGAGAGCCTTGTTGGCGTCGTTGGTGAGGTATTGCTTGTCGGCGCCGGACACGCGCGGGGTATCCCACACGAGCTTGTCGATGTCCGCTTCAAATGCGGCTGCGTTGGCGCCTGTTTTTTGCAGGAGAAAATCGACCACCGAGCGGTCGGTTTCGAGCATGGCTTTGACGAGGTGGGCGGTGTCCACGTTTTGCTGCTCGTACCCGGCGGCGATCTGGCGGGCCTTTTCGATGGCCTCCTGGGCTTTGATGGTGAAGTGGTCGAAGGTCATGGTGGCGGTTGGTTGTCGGTAGTCGGTAGTCGGTAGTCGGCTTTCGGTAGTCGGTTGTCGGCTTTCGGCTATCGGTAGTCGGTTGTTGGGTTTGTGGATGATGTTTGGGTGATCAAAAGTGTGGCCAAACGGGTTGGGTGGTGTTTGGACCTGTAAATGTCGCAGATTAGGGGATTGGGTGGCGACAAAATGTCGTTTGGCCATTTAGTTTTATGACAAATTTACATGACCAATCATCTATCCATCCCCGGCAAGCGGGGTATGATGATGGAAAATTTGAGCGTCATTCCCAAAATTAGTATTAATTTTGTGAATTGATTCACAAATTTACCAAAAATGTATTCCAGGTACCTCATTTCAACGCTCAAGCGCAGGTGGTTTTCCGGCAAAGTCATTCTGCTGACCGGCGCCCGCCAAACAGGTAAAACCACGCTGATCAGGACTTTTTTAGAAACGGAGGGATACCTGGACTCCACCCGGGCTTTCAACTGCGACAATATTACCGACCGGGAGCTGTTGCGCGAGAAAAACCTTGAATTTTTAATA
Source organism: Saprospiraceae bacterium (assembly GCA_041736625.1). GTDB lineage: Bacteria > Bacteroidota > Bacteroidia > Chitinophagales > Saprospiraceae > M3007. The sequence goes on from JBGSTG010000057.1 coordinate 33,820, forward strand.
CAATTGGTGGGTAATGCCCGGGTAATCTTTATTGACGAAGGCCAAAAAGTGCCGGGCATTGGCGAAACGCTGAAATTGCTGGTAGATCATTTCGGAAAAGAAAAACAGGTGGTGGTCACCGGTTCCTCGAGCATGAATCTCCTCAACCAGACCCAGGAGCCGCTCACCGGCAGAAAATGGGTGTACCAGCTTTATCCGTTGAGTCTGGCGGAAATTTACCCAAACGGCGATTTGCTTTCGGCCATTAAGGGACTGGAAGAGCGGCTCATTTACGGCAGTTACCCGGAAATAGTAAACACCCTGGAGCTGGAAGACAAGGCTGAGCGGCTGTCGGAACTGGCATCGAGTTATCTGTACAAAGACATTTTCGAGTTTCAACAAATCAAGAATCCGGACGTCCTGATCCGTTTGCTCAAGGCATTGGCGCTTCAAATCGGCAACGAAGTGGCGTACAGCGAACTGGCATCGCTCGTGGGCATCGACAAAAACACCGTGGAGCGTTATGTGGATTTGCTGGAAAAAAACTTTGTGCTTTTCCGGTTGCCGCCTTATTTTCAAAACAAGCGCAAAGAGATCTCCAAAATGCGCAAGGTCTTTTTCTACGATACCGGCGTGCGCAATGCCCTGCTCAACAATTTTCTACCCTTGAACAGCAGAATGGATGTAGGCGCACTGTGGGAGAACTTTATAATCGCAGAGCGGCTCAAATACCGATCCGCACACAAAATCGGCGCACATGCTTATTTTTGGAGAACCTTTCCCGGCGCCGAGGTAGATCTGGTGGAAGAACGCGATGGGAAATTGCACGGCTACGAATTCAAGTGGTCGCCCACAAAAGCCGTATTCAAAGCGCCGGCTGCCTGGGATCAGATTCCCCATACCACATTTCAATGCATTCACCGGGAGAACTTTAGCGGTTTTGCTTTTTGACACGTTTCTCATCTGTTTTGTTGGGCATTTTCGCTCTTGTCTTTTAAAAAAGTACGAAAAAAAATTGGACAATAGAGCATAAATACACAATTTTGTATCTGTATTTCGCTTTCACCTCAACCATACCACCCAATGAAACACCTCCTTTCCCTCCTGCTTTTTTTCCTGCCCACGCTCTTATGGGCACAAGACATTGACTCCACCGCCATCCGGCAGGTGGACAGCCTCATCCAGGTGTCCCGCACGCTCACCGGGCAGCGGCAATACGAGCAGGCGCTGGCGGTGAATGCCGAGGCGGAGCGGCTGGCATTGGCGGGTTGGGGCCGGGAATCGGCGGTGTATGGGCGTTGTTGTTTTAACCGAGGCAGGGTATTTTACTACAAAGGAGACAAGACAAATGCCGAAAAATGGTATCTGGAATCCAGCGGCATCTATGAGAAAACGGTGGGCAAGGAACACCCCGAGTATGCCTGGAGCCTGCATAACCTTGGACTCCTTTACAAGACGATGGGTTACTACGAACAAGCCGAGTCCCTTTACCTCGAAGCCAAAGCCATCCGCGAAAAAGTGCTGGGTAAGGAGCATGCCGATTATGCCACGAGCGTGGCCAACCTGGCAAACCTTTACTATGCAATGGGCAACTACGAAAAGGCCGAGCCGCTCCACCTCGAAGCCAAAGCTATCCGGGAAAAAGTGTTGGGGAGAGAGCATCCACATTATGCCCATAGCCTGAACAACCTGGCAATTCATTATTATGAAATGGGCAACTACGAAAAAGCCGAGCCACTCTATCTCGAAGCCATAGCCATTAGGGAAAAAGTGCTGGGTAAGGAGCATCCCGACTATGCCTCCGGCATAGAAAACCTGGCAATCCTTTACCATGACATGGGAAACTTCGAAAAAGTCGAGCCCCTCTACCTCGAAGCCAAAGCCATCCGGGAAAAAGTGTTGGGCAAAGAGCATCCCGATTATGCTACCAGTCTGAACAACCTCGCCGTGTTTTACGATGACATGGGCAGCTACGAAAAAGCCGAGCCCCTCTACCTCGAAGCCAAATCCATTTGGGAAAAAGCGTTGGGCAAGGAGAACCTCGATTATGTCTCAGCCCCCAACAACCTGGCAAACCTATATTATGAAATGGGCAACTACGAAAAAGTTGAACCCCTTCACCTCGAAGCCAAAGCCATCCGCGAAAAAGTGTTGGGCAAGGAGCACCCCGATTATGTCGCAAGCCTGGAGAACCTGATACGTTTGTATGAAAGACAAAGCCGATTTTTAGACTCGGAACCTTTACAGGAAGAAGCCTTTAAGCTATCTCAAACAAGAGCGGAAAATGCCACTTCCTTTCTTTCAGAGTATGAACTCGCTAAATATATAACAAAATTTCGAAAAAGCGGATTTGATTTGAGCGCATACCTGCTTGCCCGTATGAATGCTGAGGCACAACCCGGAATACTCCCCGCATTGGCTTATGACCATGCGCTTTTGTACAAAGGATTTATCATGTCCGCTGCTTCCAGACTCAATTCGTCAGCACTAACCTCACCGGAAACAGCGGAAATCAACCTCCGCCTCAAAGCGTACCGTCGCCTTCTCGCCGCAGAATACGCGAAACCCATCGCCGATCGAAATGGCGTCGCTGAACTGGAAGAAGAAGCTAACCTTGCCGAAAAGGAACTTACCCGATCCGTTGCAGGGTATGCAGAGGCTAAACGGCAGGTAAAGTGGCAGGATGTAAAAGCAGTTTTAAAGCCGTCAACGGCTGCTATCGAGATGGTACATTTTAAAGTCTATTTTCCCCAGAATACAGATAGCATCATGTATGCTGCCCTCCTGCTGCTGCCTGGCAGTTCGCAGCCCACCTTCATCTCACTTTTTGAGGAAAAGCAACTTGACAGTCTTCTCCAAACCCGGGGCGAGCGCCGGGCCGACTACGTAAACAATCTTTACGCCATAGCCGACAGGGGGGCAAAGCCCCTTGGGCATCCGAAAAAGTCCTTATACGAACTCCTCTGGCGACCTTTGGAGAAAGAATTGGCCGGTGTCCAAACCATTTATTACGCGCCCTCCGGCCTGCTGCACCGCCTGAACCTGGGCGCAATTCCTGTCCCTCCCTCCCCGGGAGGCGGACAGGAGGCCGAGGACGAAACGCTGTCCGACCACTATCAACTGGTGGAAATGGGCAGCACGAGGCAATTGGTCGTTCCGCACCCATCGGTCCATTCGGAGAATACAGCGATGCTTTTCGGTGGTATCCAGTACGAAATGGACAGCATCGCCATGGCGCAAGCGAACCTAAGCCTTGGCAGCGATGTGCTGCTGGCCAGCCGGGGCAGTCTGTCGTTTGCGAATGCCGACTCCACCCTGCGGGGCGGCGCCTGGAGCTACCTGAAATGGACGGACAAAGAGGTGACCGCTCTGGAACCGATTTTGAAAACCGCCGGTATCCAGGCCGGTGTAAGGAAGGGGTTTTCGGCCACAGAGGAGTCGTTCAAGGCCATGGGTACGGGCAGGCCATCGCCACGTGTGTTGCACATCGCCACCCACGGCTACTTTTTCCCGGACCCGAAGACCTCACCCCCCAATCCCCTATCCGGGGGAGAGGGGGAGCCAACTTTCCGGTTGAGCGACCACCCTATGCTCCGCTCCGGGCTCGTTTTGGCAGGCGGAAACGCCGCATGGCAGGGGGCAATAACGTTGGAAGGACGGGAAGACGGCATCCTCACCGCCTACGAAATCAGCCAGATGAACCTGTCGAACACCGAACTCGTCGTGCTCTCCGCCTGCGAAACCGGCCTGGGCGACATCCAGGGCAACGAGGGTGTGTACGGTCTGCAGCGGGCCTTCAAAATCGCCGGAGCGAAGTACCTGATCATGTCCCTCTGGCAGGTGCCCGACCAGGAGACTTCGGTGTTTATGACGACTTTTTACAAACATTGGCTCACAGATAAACAGCCGATTCCCGATGCCTTTCGCACCACGCAGCAGGAGATGCGGGAGCGGTTTATCAATCCGTATCAGTGGGCGGGGTTTGTGCTGGTGGAGTGACCATAACTTAAACCGAGTGTGGGTTGATGACGGTCAGACCCGGAATATTCTTGAAATCGTCTGTATTGCGAGTTACAAGTACGAGTTGATGCACGAGAGCAGTAGCTGCGATGATGGCATCGGGCAACTTGATTTTAGTTTGTTGTCGGAGTTCGATAGTCTTTAAAACTGCTGTTTCTGTCAAAAGGAATTCATCGGTTGATTCTATGAATTCGATCAATACATCCATTTCTGTTTGGGCGCCGTTGTAAGAAAGCAGCTCGATCCGATTGATAACAGATATACTGTGATTGTTTTGTTCCGTCAATCGCTGCAACCAGGCAGAACCGGAATCCGGTAAAAAACCGCCGAGGAACTCGATGATAACATTGCTATCAATCAAATGCGTTGCCATTCTTTTCTTGATAGTTCAATGTGTTGTAGCATTTTAGAAGCCGTTGTTCCAGACAATCTGCCTGCCCATTGTTTTTTGGGTGATGGCGCAGAACTCATTATTTTGGCAGGACGCAACTTTATAATATTCAAGCGTTCAAGTTGTTGGAGCAGTGCCAACGCGTCGTCATTAAGCAGTTCAACTGTTATGGTCTGCATACTGGAAAAAATTTTAACAAAGTTAAGCTTTTTTTGACAAGTATTGTACGCTACGCATTATAGTGCTAATTAAGTTAATTTTGCTCTCTGCCTGCGAAACCTTCCGGGCAACGAAGGCGTGTACGGCCTGCAACGCGCTTTCAAAATCGCCGGCGCGAAGTATCTCGTCATGAGCCTCTGGCAGGTGCCCGACCAGGAGACCTCGGTGTTCATGACCACTTTTTACAAGCATTGGCTTACGGGCAAACAGCCGATTCCCGATGCCTTCCGCACCACGCAGCAGGAGATGCGGGAGCGGTTTATTAATCCGTATCAGTGGGCGGGGTTTGTGCTGGTGGAGTAGTGTATGCGCTGGTTCAAAAGGTGAATGCGAACACAAGAACAAAGGCGACAGAAATGGCGGATAAAGCCTTTATCTTTACTTTTTCGTTTCGTCTTCACCTAAGCTACCCTAACCATTGAAACACCTCTTTCCTCTCCTGCTTTTTTTCCTGCCCGCGCTACTGTGTGCACAAGCAGTCGACTCCACCGCCATCCGGCAGGTGGATAGCCTCATCCAGGTTTCCCGCACGCTCACCGGGCAGCAGCAATACGAGCAGGCGCTGGCGGTGAATGCCGAGGCGGAGCAGCTGGCATTGGGGCATTTCGGCCGGGAGTCGGCGGTGTATGGACGTTGTTGCTTTAACCGGGGCAGGGTATTTTACTTCAAAGGAGACAAGACAAATGCCGAAAAATGGTATCTGGAATCCAAAGGCATCTATGAGAAAACGGTGGGCAAGGAACACCCCGAGTATGCCTGGAGCCTGAACAACCTGGCACTTTTGTACGCTACCATGGGCCAATACGAAAGAGCCGAACCGCTTAACCTCGAAGCCCTGGTCATTCGGGAAAAGGCCTTGGGCAAAGAACATCCCGATTATGCCAGTAGCCTGAACAACCTGGCGACGCTTTACATGGACATGGGCCAATACGAAAAAGCGGAACCACTTCTCCTCGAAGCCAAAGACATTCGGGAAAAAGCGTTGGGGAAGGAACATCCACATTATGCCCATAGCCTGAACAACCTGGCAAATCTGTACTATACCCTGGGCCAATACGAAAAAGCCGAACCGCTTCACCTCGAAGCCAAGGACATTCGGGGAAAAGCCCTGGGCAAAGCACACCCCGAGTATGCCCAAAGCCTGAACAACCTGGCGGCTCTCTATGGCAAAATGCACCAATACGAAAAAGCCGAACGGCTTCACCTTGAAGGAATAGACATTCTGGAAAAATCCCTGGGAAAGGAACATCCCGAGTATGCCCGCAGCTTGTACAACCTGGCACTTATGTACCATACCATGGGCCTGTACGAAAAAGCCGAGCCGCTTTTCCTCGAAGCCCTGGCCATCTGGGGAAAAACATTGGGCAAGGAACACCCCCTGTATGCCCATTGCCTGAATAACCTGGCAAATCTTTACAGGGTTATGGGCCAAAATGAAAAGGCCGAACGGCTTTTCCGCGAAGCCCTGGCCATTCGGGAAAAATCCCTGGGCAAACAACATCCCGAGTATGTCAGCAGCCTAAACAATCTGGCGCTTCTGTACCACGATATGGATCAAACTAAAAAAGCCGAACCGCTTTTCCTCGAACTTTCTTCGGCCAATAAACGCCTGCTCGAAAAAGCCGCTCTCCACCTGTCTGAACGGGAACTCAACATTTACCTGAATACGTTTTCAATAAGACAAAACAATTCCCTCTCGTTCACCCATACTACCGGCAGCAAAATATTAATCCCCACCGACTACGACAACAGCCTGTTTTACAAAGGCTTTTTATTGCAGTCCGCCGGCCGTATCCGGCAATTAGCCCTTTCGGATACAGCCGCTACCGAAAAATTCAACCGACTCAAGGGCTACCAACGCAGGCTCGCCACTTTATATGCAATGCCCATTGCCAAACGCGACAGCGCCCTGGTGGCCCAACTGGAAACCCAGGCCAACGACCTCGAAAAAGACCTCACCCGAACGGTGGCCGGATATGCCCAAACCAAACGCCAGGTGACCTGGCTGGATGTGCAGGCCGCCCTCAAGCCAGGAGAAGCGGCCGTGGAATTCGTTCACTACCGGTATTACCACAAAAAATCAACCGATAGCACCCTCTATGCCGCCCTGGTGCTGCAGCCCGGGAACACCGATCCGGTGTTCATATCGCTTTTTGAAGAACGCTCCCTTGACAGCCTTTTATCTACGCACGGCGAACGCAAGGCGGATTACGTAAACAATCTCTACGCCATACCCGACAGAGGGGCCACCCCCCTCGGGCTTCTGCAAAAGTCCTTATACGAACTCCTGTGGCGACCTTTGGAGAAAGAGCTGTCCGGTGTCAAGACCGTTTATTTTTCCCCTTCCGGATTGCTACACCGCCTGAACCTGGGCGCAATTCCTATTCCTCCCCCTTTGGATGGGGGACAGGGAGCGGCGGCGGATGAGACGCTGTCCGACCGCTTTCGGATGATTGCCCTCACCAGTACCCGGCAGTTGGTGGTGCCGGATATGGTCCATGCGACCGGGAAAGACGCCGCCCTGTTCGGCGGAATCCAGTACAACATGGACAGCACCGCCATCCCGACGGCCGGCCATGCGTATGCAATCGACCAACTCGCCTCACGGGGCGAACTCTCCTTCACGTACACCGATTCTACCTACCGCAGCAATACCTGGCGTTACCTGAAATGGACGGAAAAAGAAGTGGACAACATCACGGCTACCCTTGCTGCTTCCGGCATCCAAACCGACACCCGAAAAGGCTACACTGCCACGGAAGAATCTTTTAAAACCATTGGACGCAACGGCTCATCCCCCCGCATTCTCCACCTCGCCACCCATGGTTTTTTCTTCCCCGATCCCAAGATCAGCGCTACGCCCTCGCCTCTGGAGAGTGGGCCGGGAGGGGAGGCCGTCAAGCTCAGCGACCACCCCATGATCCGCTCCGGCCTCATCCTCGCCGGCGCCAACCACGCCTGGGCCACCGGCAAACCCCTGCGCGAGGGTATGGAAGACGGCATCCTGACCGCTTACGAAATCAGCCAGATGAACCTGTCGAACACCGAACTCGTCGTGCTCTCCGCCTGCGAAACCGGCCTGGGCGACATCCAGGGCAACGAGGGCGTGTACGGCCTGCAACGTGCTTTCAAGATCGCCGGGGCGAAGTACCTCGTCATGAGCCTGTGGCAGGTGCCCGACCAGGAGACTTCGGTATTTATGACGACTTTTTACAAGCACTGGCTTACGGACAAACAGCCGATTCCCGATGCCTTCCGCACCACGCAGCAGGAGATGCGGGAGCGGTTTATCAATCCGTATCAGTGGGCGGGGTTTGTGTTGGTGGAGTGAGAACGCCTTCGCTTGGGCTTTCGCGGCTACAACTGGTTTTGCGTTGATAGCGGGTGTCGTTTCATGGATCATACCACATCCTCCAACGCATTCCACGGAATTACACGTCCTTCCTGTCGGCTCGAGCTGGCATCGCCCCCATAGACCACGGCCCCATTTCCGGCAGGATTCCCGGTAAGTCGGGCCCAGTAGTTCAACCCTTTGAAATAATCCGGATTAACGGTTTTTCCGTACTTCATTTCAAAGGCATGAATAACAGAGCCTTTTTCGATCAACAGGTCAACTTCGTTGCCGTTGCTGTCGCGAAAAAAATAAAACCGGGGCAATTCGCCGCGATTGTAGCGCTGTTTGGCCAATTCAACAATAATCGCGTTTTCAAAAATAGCGCCGACCGCAAAATGTGTGGCCAGTTGTGTTGGTTCGGCAACCCCCAGTAACCAGGATAGCAATCCCGTATCCCAAAAATAGAGTTTGGGCATCTTGATGACACGCTTGTTGAAATTGTTGAAGTACGGAGGCAACAGGAAAATCGTAAACGAAGCCTCCAGCACAGATATCCAGGCCTTGGCCGTGTTTACACTGATCCCCGTATCAGCGGCAAGGGAAGAAAAATTCAATATCTGGCCGGCGCGGCCGGCGCACAGGCGTACGAAGCGCTCAAAATCGAGCAGGTTGCCCACATTCAGCAAGGTCCGGACATCGCGTTCCAGATAGGTGCGCAAATAGTTCGGAAAAAAAATAGGTGGAGGCGTTTCTTTGTCATACAAGGCAGGAAAACCGCCCTTCCACAGCCACTCGTCCAGCGTAACGACGGGCATTTCCACACGGCTGAACGGTAACAAGGTTAGTAGTCCAACACGCCCCGCCAGGGATTGAGTGACCTGTTCCATCAGCAAAAAGTTTTGAGAGCCTGAGATCAGAAATTTTAATTTCCGGTTCAGGTCTACACGGGTTTGCAGGTACGAAAAAAGTTCAGGCGCCAATTGTGCTTCATCAATAATACTGCCTCCCGAAAATTGATCAAGGAACCCCCTGGGGTCAGTCAGGGCAAAACGACGCTGATCGGGGTCTTCCATCGAACTGTATGGCAAGTCTGGAAACTGATGCTGCAACAGCGTGGTTTTACCCGATTGCCTCGGACCGAATACGGAAACGATGGGGTAGTATCGAAGGAATTCAGCAACCTGTGCAGAAAGAATTCGGTTAATCATTTTATGCAATTTTGCTTTTTAATTGCAAATTTACATAAGTAGTTGACAAAATTCCTACTTGCCACATTTTTTGGTTTTCGCGCAACTTTGATAGCGCTTCATTCTAATCGCGTATACGGCCTGCAACGCACGTTCCAAATCGCCGGCGCGAAGCACCTCGTCATGAGCCTTTGGCAGGCGCCCGACCAGAAAACTTCGGTGTTTATGACCGCGCGATTAACCAAACAGCGCATCCACAAACGCCCGTTTGTTAAAAATCTGCAGTTGATCCACGCGTTCGCCCACGCCCACGTAGCGGATGGGAATTTTAAACTGGTCGCTGATGCCCAGCGCCACGCCGCCTTTGGCGGTGCCGTCGAGCTTGGTGAGGGCCAGCGCGGTGATGGGCGCCACCTCGGTGAAATGGCGGGCTTGTTCCAGCGCGTTTTGCCCGGTGGAGGCGTCGAGGATGAGCAGCACGTCGTGGGGTGCGCCGGGCAGTACCTTTTCGATGGAGCGGTGGATTTTGCCCAGCTCCTGCATCAGGCTCGACTTGTTGTGGAGCCTGCCTGCTGTGTCTATGATGCACACGTCGTAGCCCTCCTGAACCGCATGGCGGGTGGCTTCGAAGGCTACGGCGGCGGGGTCGGCATTCATGCCTTTCGTGTAAAACCCGCTGCCCGTGCGTTCGGCCCAGATGCCGAGCTGATCCACGGCGGCGGCGCGGAAGGTGTCGGCGGCGCCCAGCAGCACCCGGTAACCCTTGGCCTTGAACTGGTGCGCCAGCTTGCCGATGGTGGTCGTTTTGCCCACGCCGTTCACGCCGATGACGAGCAGGACGTACGGCCTGGCGCCCTCGGGCACGTCGTAGTCCTCGGTATCTACCGTATTGTTTTCGCTGAGCAGCCGCACGATCTCGTCGCGCAGCATTTCCTGAAGCTCGGAGGCGCTCATGAACTTATCGCGGGCGACCCGTTCTTCGATGCGCTCGATGATCTTGACGGTAGTATCCAGCCCGACGTCGCTGCTGATCAGCACCTGCTCGAGTTCGTCGAGTACTTCTTCGTCGACGGTGCTTTTGCCGGCTACCGCGCGAGCCAGCTTGCCGAAAAAGCCTTCTCGGGTCTTTTCCAGGCCCTTGTCGAGGTCCTCTTTGCGCTCCCGGTTGAAAAATTTATCAAAAAAACCCATGGTTTATCAGAGTTGCTCGCCGTACAGTCTTCTGGCGCTTTCGATGATGGCGCTGCGTTTGCGGCGCGACACTTCGAGGGTCTCGCCGGTTTCCAGAATGAGGTAACCCCCGTCGCCTTTCACGTACGTCTTCATGTAGTTCATGTTGACGATGTGCTTTTTGTGTACCCTTACAAAGTTGAGTCGCGTAAGGGTGTCTTCGTACGCTTTGATGGTTTTGCTGGCGGTGATCCTGGACTGGTCGGCCATGATGAAGTGGGTGTAGTTGTCTTCGGCTTCGAGGCGCACGATGTCGCGCACACGGACGAAGTGCACACCGTCGAGGCCGGAGATGCCGATTTTCTCGTAGGCGTTGGGGTCGTTTGCGGCGTAGTTTTGCTGAAGCAGTTCCAGGCGTTCCTTGGTGACGGGTCCGCGGCGGCGGATGCGGCTGACGGCGATGCGCAGTTCCTCCGGGTCGATGGGCTTGAGCACGTAGTCAATGGCCGAAAAGTCGAACGCGGAAAGGGCGTATTTATCGTAGGCCGTCACGAAGATGATGTCGTAGGGGATGTCTTCCAGTTTTTCGAGTCCTTTGAAAACCAGGCCGTCGGACAGCTTGATGTCCAGAAAGGCCACATCAAATTTTTGGGCCTGTTGGCCCTCCGTGAGGCGCAGCAGGTCGATGTTGGAACCTCCGGTGGCGGCAATGTCGATCTCGGGGCAGTACTGACCCAGCAGGTTCTGGAGGTTCTGGAGGCTTTCGGGTTCGTCGTCGATGAGCAAGGCACGCATGGCGGGAAAATATTTGGTGGTGATCAGTTGATGGGTTTGACTTTGAGTCGGGAGCCCGTTTTGAGCGGGGTGTAGGGATTAAGCTGCTGGATGCGTTCGGCGGTGACACCGTGTTGCCGGGCGACTTCGTCGAGGGACTCGTTGCGGCGCAGGATGTGCCAAACGAATTCGGTGGACACGGCAAAGCATTGGGAGGGCACTTCCAGAGAGCACTCGTTCTTGTTCACAATATTGCTCCAGTAGTTGGCCGACGGCTCCAGTTTGGCCGCCGGCGGCCGGTTGACGGGCGCGCCTTCCATGTTGAGCCTGGAATAGGCGAGCAGGGGCACCGGACGCCATACGGCGATTGTTTGGCCGGCAGGCACGTAGCCGGACGTGAGCCGGTTCCACGCTTTGAGGTGTTCGGCGGGGCAGAGCAGCACTTTGGCCATCCGGTCGACGTGGTCGGCTTTTTCTACCCTGACCAGCAACTTTACGTATTTACCGTCGCTGCCGGCAACCGACGCCGCCGGTGAGGGCGCCGATTCCCAGACATACGTGCCGGGTTTTGTTTTGCCGTTCAGGTAGCGCACAAACACCGGCATGACGCGTTCGGGCAGGGTGATGTAATTGCCTTCGGGGTCGGCGGGCACATAATCATACCGATACCCCGGGTTGAGGTTGCGGATCACGTTGAAATCGACACCTGTGGCGTTGGTAATGTCGTGAAAGGTCAGCGTTTCAAATACCTTGAGGTAGGCGGTCAATTGCTCTTCGCGATCGGGAAACTGCGGCTCGAGGCCGTGCAACAGGTGGTAGTTGCAGATGTAGGTGGCGGCGATGAAGGCTGGCACGTAATTGCGCGTTTCGCGGGGCAGGAAAGCCTGTATGCGCCAAAAATTGCGGCTGCGCGCCCGGCGGATGGCGGCATTTACCCTGCCGGGTCCGCTGTTGTAGGCGGCCAGCGCCAGCGCCCAGTCGTTGTAGTGCCGGTGGAGGTTTTTGAGGTACTTGACGGCAGCCTCGGTGCTTTTCACAGGGTCTACCCGCTCGTCGACCGCCTTGGTCAGGTACAGCCCGTATTCGTTGCCGGTGCCGGGCATGAACTGCCAGAGTCCGACAGCGCCGGCGCGGGACACCGCCCTGGGGTTGAGCGCCGACTCAACGACGGCGAGGTATTTCAGGTCGGCGGGCAAACCGTGCTCCAACAACTTCTGCTCAAACATCGGAAAATAAGTCAGGCGTCTGCCGAGCATGATGGACGCTTTTTCCGGTTTTTTGACCACGTACGTCTGAATATAAGCCTTCACCGTGCTGGTGATGCGCATGGGCATGCACGACGGGGGCAGCGCCTCCAGCCGTTCGAGCAACTCGGTATCTGTCGGAAACAATTGCGGCGCCTCCGCATACCCTTCGGCGGGGAGCTCCTCCACCGCTATGTCCTGCGATTGAACAGGGAAATGAAATGTGGAGCATAACAGGGCCAGACAGGAAACCCACAGGCGGTAGCGAAATGAAAACATGGCGCGTAAGTAAGTTCGTTTTGGAACAACCAAATGCATAAAAAAAGATTAGAACAGGTCGAAGGAGGGCAAATGTCGTTTTTTTCCCGCATTACCGACCTGTTTTGTTTAAAAAAAATGCCGCAGGCTTTGCGTTACCGGTTTTGGATGTACCTTTGCGCGGCAATAAATCGCGATAGCGCCAAAGCGCTGCTTTTTCTATTGCAAACCAGCTATTAAAGTACGCACAACCAAACTTTATATTGTTCCATGGCGAATATTGGACACATCAAACAAATCATCGGCGCCGTAGTGGATGTTGATTTCAGCAGCCCCGGCAGCAAACTGCCGGAAATTCTCAATGCACTGGAACTGAAACGCCCGGACGGCTCCGTGCTGATCATGGAAGTGCAGCGCCACCTCGGTGAAGACGGCGTGCGCACCATCGCCATGGACTCGACGGACGGCCTGATGCGCGGCATGGAAGTGACGGACACCGGCTCGCCCATCATCATGCCCGTCGGTGAAGACATCCGCGGCCGCCTGTTCAACGTGGTGGGCGACCCGATCGACGGGCTCAAGCCCGTTCCCAAAAACAATAAATCCTACGTGATCCACCGCAAACCGCCGGCATACGAGGAACTCTCCACCGAACGCGAGATTCTCTACACCGGCATCAAGGTGATCGACCTGATCGAACCGTACGCCAAAGGCGGTAAAATTGGTCTGTTTGGCGGCGCCGGCGTGGGCAAAACGGTACTCATCCAGGAGCTGATCAACAACATCGCCAAAGCGTACAGCGGCGTATCCGTGTTTGCCGGCGTAGGCGAACGCACCCGCGAAGGCAACGACCTGATGCGCGAGATGCTCGAAGCGGGCATCATCAAGTACGGCGACGCTTTTATGCACTCCATGGAAGCCGGCGGCTGGGACCTGAGCAAGGTGGATTACAACGAGATGAAAGACTCCAAAGCCACCTTCGTGTTCGGACAAATGAACGAACCCCCCGGCGCCCGCGCCCGCGTGGCCCTTTCGGGTCTGACCATCGCCGAATACTACCGCGACGGCGACCTGAGCGACCCGGCCGGCGGTCGCGACATCCTGTTCTTTATCGACAACATCTTCCGCTTTACCCAGGCCGGTTCCGAGGTGTCGGCTTTGCTGGGCCGTATGCCCTCCGCCGTGGGTTACCAGCCCACCCTAGCCACCGAAATGGGCTTGATGCAGGAGCGCATCACCTCGACCAAACGCGGCTCCATTACCTCTGTACAGGCGGTGTACGTGCCTGCGGATGACTTGACGGACCCCGCGCCTGCGACCACCTTCGCCCACCTGGACGCCACCACGGTGTTGAGCCGCAAGATCGCTTCGCTCGGTATCTACCCGGCGGTAGACCCGCTCGACTCCACTTCGCGCATCCTCGACCCCAGGATCATCGGCGACGAACACTACAACTGCACCCAGCGCGTGAAGCAAATCCTGCAACGGTACAACGAACTGCAGGACATCATCGCCATCCTCGGCATGGAAGAACTCTCCGACGAGGACAAGCTCGTGGTAGGTCGCGCACGCCGTGTGCAACGCTTCCTGTCGCAACCCTTCCACGTAGCCGAGCAGTTCACCAACATCCCCGGCGTGCTCGTTCCAATTGACGAAACCATACGCGGTTTCAACATGATCATGGACGGCGACCTCGACGAATTCCCCGAAGCCGCATTCAACCTGGTTGGTAACATCGACCACGCGATTGAAAAAGGCAAGAAAATCTTGGAAGAAGCGTCGAAATAGGTTTAAGAAAACAGAAACCATGCACCTCCTCATCCTTTCTCCCGATCAGCAAATTTTCAGCGGCGAGGTCAAATCCGTCACCGCTCCGGGCATCGACGGCCAGTTTCAGGTACTGAACAACCACGCAGCACTGGTGTCGGCACTGGCCCCCGGCCGTATTGAGGTGGTGGGCGAAAACGGAGAAAAATGGTCGTGGGCCATCGGCGGCGGTTTCGCCGAAGTGCTGAACAACGAGATCGCCCTGCTGGTATCGGGTGTGAATGCCTGAGTCAACACCGATGACAGCCGAGGCCCCGGCGCGGATTGGCCCGTTGGCCGGTATTAGCAACTTTAATCGGTCGATGGTTGGCGGAAAAGCCGTACTTTTGGGCTTTCTAACGCGAACTGATTTTCGGATGAAAAAGGTTATTTTTTTTGGGCTGTTGTTGATGGCGGTTGTTTCCTGTTCCAATGAATTTGATGTAGCCGCCCCGTGGAAAGACATCCCGGTGGTGTACGCCATCTTGTCTCCGCAGGATACCGCAAACTATGTGCGTGTAGAAAAGGCATTCCTCGACCCTTCGACGGATGCCACCGTAATAGCCCAGATTCCCGACTCACTGTATTACGACGACAGTAAGATCAGCGTTTTTTTGGAGCGCAGCGCCGACGGCCAACGCGTGCAGCTCACTCGTGTGGACGGCAATCTGGAAGGCTACATCCGCGATAACGGCGTTTTTGCCCAGCAGCCCAACTGGCTGTACAAATACAAGCCCTCCGTAACCCCGTTTGTTCAGGAAGGAAAATCCTACCGGTTTATCCTGGAACGGGGCGACGAGCTGCCCACCGTCTCGGCCGAAACGGGCATGCCCGGCGCCTTCACATTCGTATCCCCCAACCCGTTTGATCCCAAGCTCACCTTCAGCGGCACCGTCAGCCCACGGGTGCAATGGCGTACCGACATCAACGGCGTACTCTTCTCGGTTCAGCTGGCCATCCGCTACCGGGAAACCACCAATGCCGGTGTATTTGTCGGGCGCGACACCCTCTATTGGGACGCCGTGCCCAGCGTCCGCCGAAGCAACAACAACAACAACGGCAGCTACCAGGGTGAGACCACGCTCTCCAATACAGGTTTCTTCAACTTTCTGGTGAACAACATCCCTGCCATGTCCGATCGACTGCGGTATTTCGAACGTTTCGACATCATCCTGACCGGCGGCGGCGCCGAGATCGAAGAACTCCAGGAAACCATCTCCGCCAACACGGGTATCGTAGGCGCCGAATCGTTCCCCCTCTATTCCAATATTTCAGAAGGTTTCGGCCTGTTCACCGGCAGAAACACGTCTTCATTTAAGAATATCCAGGTGACCGACGAAACGGTCAACTACATGAATAGTCCGGAAGCCGACCAGGCTGTACGCAATTTGAATTTCCGAAAATAACTTTTTGCTCACATTTTTATGTGATTTATTTTACCTAACATTTTGATAGTAAATAGAATATTTGAAGTGATAGTTATTATTTGTCTATTTTTCAGTTCACATTAAGTGAAAAATGTCATTTTTTCGGCTTGCCACCTGGTTCACTTTTGTATTGTGAACGGTGGTAATAAATGAATTGCCGCTCAAAATATGTTCATGGGATTATACAAATTCAGGTGAGAGTGCAAGTCCTCTTTTTGAAAAGAGGACTTGCCAAACCTGATTTTTTCTTTTGGAAAATGTTCATGGGATTATAATTTGTTGTTTTAGACCGTATCACATGAGATGCGGTCTTTTTTTTTCGGTATTATCGTCCGGTATGGGTTTCTTTACCGCTGATTTCAAAGCGACTGCATGTCTACACAAACTTCAGATATCAAGCGCGTCACCACCCACGTCATCCAGGGGATGAAAGACCGGGGCGAAAAGATCGCCATGCTGACGGCGTACGACTATTCCATGGCCCGCATTCTGGATGAGGCCGGCGTGGACATTTTGCTGGTGGGCGACTCCGCATCGAATGTGATGGCGGGGCACGAGACAACCCTTCCCATTACCCTGGATCAGATGATCTACCACGCGCAATCGGTGGTTCGGGCCGCCAAGCGTTGTCTGGTGGTGGTGGACATGCCTTTCGGCAGTTACCAGGCGAACTCTGAAATTGCGTTAAGCAGCGCCATACGGATCATGAAAGAGTCCGGTGCGCACGCCGTTAAGCTGGAAGGGGGCGCCGAGGTGGAAAAGTCTATTTCCCGCATCCTGAAGGCGGGTATCCCGGTGATGGGTCACCTGGGTCTGACCCCGCAAAGCATTTACCAGTTCGGTACGTATACGGTCCGGGCGAAAGAAGAGGCAGAGGCCAACAAGTTGCGCACAGACGCCATTTTGCTCGACGAGCTGGGTTGTTTTGCGCTCGTGCTCGAAAAAATTCCGGCGACGCTTGCATCCGAAGTATCCGCAAGGCTGCACATTCCGACCATTGGTATCGGCGCCGGCGCCGGGGTCGACGGGCAGGTGTTGGTTACGCACGACATGGTGGGCATCACCAAGGACTTCAAACCGCGTTTCCTGCGCCGGTATCTCGAACTGTTCGATGCCATAGGCCAGGCCACCGGTCGGTACATTGCCGACGTGAAATCCGGCGATTTTCCAAGTGATCAGGAACAATACTAATACGTTCCAAACAGTACATTTGCAGGAAAAATTCCCGTTTTCGCGATGGAAGTATACGGCGCATACGCTCCGAAAAACAATTCATTTTACCCGATCATGGCACGCAAAAACACCATTCGCCTGCTGCTGGGTCTCTTGGCCCTGCTTTTCATAGTGGCTGCCGCTATCGCATGGCCCTTTTACAGAAGTATTTATGTAGAAGGGGTTCCGGAAAAACTGGACAACCCTTTCGTGCATATTCCGACGGGTTCCACGTACGAAGACGTGGTGTACATCCTGAAGAACGGCGGGTACATCACCGATGAGCCATCCTTCCGCTGGGTGGCCCAGGAAATGAAGTACAGCAAACCGGTGATGCGGGCCGGCCGTTTTGAGATCAAACCCGGCTGGAGCAACCGCGAACTCATCCAGCACTTGCGCGCCGGGGAGCAGTCGCCGGTCAAACTGGTGCTCAACATGGAGCGGTTGCCGGAGGATGTTGCCGGTAAGGCCGCGCGCTTTCTGGAGTCCGACTCGCTCGCTTTGCTCAAAATCTTTCGGGATCCGGAAGTGTTGGAGGAGCTGGGCTATACGCCGGAAACCCTGATCGCGTTGTTCATTCCGAACACATACGAGATGTTCTGGAATACAGATCCCCTGTCGTTCCTCAAACGCATGCAGAAGGAGAACGAGTCCTTTTGGGCAAAAAACGACCGGCAGGAAAAAGCCCGGGCGCTGGGCCTGTCGCCGGTCGAGGTGTACACCCTGGCCTCGATTGTCGACCGGGAGAGCAATGTCAATGAGGAGAAACCCCGCATTGCCGGTGTCTACCTGAACCGCCTGCGCGTGGGTATGCGGCTTCAGGCCGACCCAACGAGTGTATTTGCCACGCGCGACTTTGGGGCTACGCGGGTCACCGAATACCACACCTCTTTCGATTCGCCCTACAACACCTACGTTTATTACGGTTTGCCGCCCGGCCCCATCAGCATGGCGTCCATCCCGGGTCTCGAGGCGGTGCTGAACCCGGAGCAGCACGACTATATTTTCTTCTGCGCCAAGCCCGACGATTCGGGCGCCCACGCCTTTGCCGTCACCTACGCAGCGCACCTGGTCAATGTGGATAAATTCAGAGCCTACCTGGAGAAACGCGGCCGTTAGCGCCGCCGTTACGCTTTAAAGCGCCGGAAAGCCATCCAACCGGCCACACAAAAGAACAAGGCGGCCAGGGCGGTCAGCTGAACGCCCCAGGGGTTCTCCGCGCTCTTGCCAAAGAGCAACAGGGAGGGGAAAATCAGGTTGGCGCCGGCGATGCCCACCTTCATGACAAAGGCCCGCACGCCGTAAAACATACCCGAAAGGCGCTCTCCGTCGGCTTGCTCCTGCTTTTCTACCAGGTCGCCGATGATGGCGTTGGGCAAAATGCCAAACGCGGCAAGCGGGAATGCCGACGCAACGCCCAGCCCGTATAACAACACTTCCTTGGGCAGGGGTATGGCGCGAACGGAGAACACGGTGGCGAAAATGGCAGCGAAAAAGGCGAAACCCCACAACAAGAGCGACTGTTTGCTGCCCCTTGCGGCCAAAACATTCACTGGCCAATAGAAAAGAAAGCTGGCCACAAACCCGATGAGGGAAAAAACAAAGGCGTAGGACTTGTCCAGGCCAAGCAGCAGTGTGGTGTAAAAACCGACGCCCAGCTGGATAAAGCTGAGCGCAAGCCAGTACATCAGGTCGGCTTTCAGAAACTGTTGAAAAGCGGTGTTGGACAACACTATGCGCAGGGCGTGGCCCAGCGGATGGTTGCTGTTGCTTTGCCGGGCGTAGCGTCTTTCATTGAGAAAAAGGGCGGGTATGAGCATCAGCACGAGCGCGGCGCTCTGCAGGATGAGCACGGAGCGCTGGAACGCGGCGGCAGCGTCCATGCCGGTGGATTCAAAATAACTTTGCAGTGCATATGCGCTGTTGCCGCCGATAAATCCGATTGCCCAGGCGACGGACAGCAGGGTGCTGATGCGCATGCGATCCTTCTCCGTATGTCCCAATTCGGCGATCAGGGCGGTGTACGGAATCACATAAAAAGCGAAGAAAAAGTAGAACAGCCCCAGGGTAAGCATAAGCCACGCAAAATTGCCCCCCATTTCGTAAGGAGCAGGGGGGGTAAATACCAGATAGCCAAACGCGGCCAGCGGCAGGGCGCCGAGCAGCAGAAACCAGCGGCGCTTGCCCAGCACCGACGATTTGCGGTCGCTCCAGTTGGCAATGAGCGGGTCGATCAGCGCGTCGATCAACCGCCCTCCGGCGCTCACGATACCGATGAGCGTGAACACCGCCAGCACCGGCCCCTGGTATATGAACGTGGGGAACATTGGGTCGCCCTGTTCGGGCGACATATAGAAATAAACCAGCAGGTTGCCCACCCCGAAGCTGCCCAGCGACCACCCTAGCTGGCCCAGGGCGTACACGAGCACCTGCGCCAATGCGGGCCGTACCGGAGCCAGCGGATGCGGCGGAGGGGAGTGGAATTTTCTTCGGGCCATGGCGTTTAAGCGGGTTTTATTCTCTGTTGGTGACGCCCAGGGTGCCGCCCGGCACGTCGCTGGGTATGTCGTCGTCGGGGAGGGAGTCCCTTTTAACCGGTATAGCCGGCGCCGGCGTCTCGGCCACGGGCAAATGTTTTTCAACCAGATTGGCCTTGAACATGCGCTCCTCCAGGGGGATGCGGTTGGGGGCGATATTCCGGTTGATGTATTTTTCAATCACCAGGCTGGCGATCGGGGCGGCATACGAAGCGCCCCAGCCGGCATTTTCTACAAATACGGCCACCGCGATTTTGGGATTGTCCTTGGGCGCGAACGCGAAAAATACGGAGTGGTCTTCTCCGTGCGGGTTTTGGCTGGTGCCGGTTTTGCCGCACACCTGAATGTCGGGTATCTGGGCGATGCGGGCGGTGCCCCTGTTGACGCATTCGGCCATGCCTTCGACCACCATTTCAAAATATTGGCGGTCGATGTCGACCTGTTTTTTGGTTTTGAAGCGCTCCGGGATGGGTTTGCCGTCCTGAAAACGCTTGGCCAGGTGGGGCGGATACCACCAGCCGCGGTTGGCGATGCATGCGGCCAGATTGGCCATCTGGAGGGTGGTGAGCTGTAACTCACCCTGGCCGATGCCCAGCGACATGATGGTGGGCGAACGCCAACTGCCGAGTTTGCGCGGATAAATGCGGTTGTAATAATTGGTGTCGGGTATATTGCCGGCATTTTCGTTTGGGTAGTCAATGCCCAGGTTGACCCCCAAACCGAACGATTCGCAATACTGGTTGAACTTGGCCAGGCCGGCGTACGGATTGTTGAAGCCGTATTTGTCTACGATGTCTCTAAACTCCTGGAAATAATAGGTATTGCAGGAATAGGCGAGTGCGTCTACCACGTTGCCCACGGCGCCGTGCCCGTGGCATTTGTACAGGCGACCGGCGTAAAAGTAGCCGCCGCCACAACTCCTGCCTGCTTCGGGGAGAAGGGTGCCTTCCTGAAGGCCGATGAGGGTGACGACCGACTTGAAAATGGACCCCGGCGGGTATTTGGCCATCACCGTGCGGTCGAAGAATGGCTTGAGGGGGTCGTTGAGCATGGCGGCGAACACCTCTCCCCGGCCCTGGGTCAGGGTTAGCCGGCGCGGGTCGTAGGTAGGGGCGCTGACCATGGCGAGCACCTCGCCGGTTTCGGGCTGGATGGCCACCACGCTGCCTGTTTTTCCCTGCATCAGCCGCTCGGCGTACACTTGCAGCTCCATGTCTATGCCACTTACCAGGTTGCTGCCGGCCAGCGCCGCGGTGTCCAGGTCGCCGTTTTCAAAGCGTCCAACCATGCGGCCCAGGTTGTCTTTGAGCAAAAAAGTGAGTCCTTTCCGTCCACGCAGCAAATCCTCGTACTCCGATTCGATGCCGGCTGCGCCGATGTAATCGCCCAGTTGATACACTTCAGGGCGGCGTTCGATGTCGCTGGGATCTGCCTCGTTGATATAGCCCAGCACGTGCGCCCCTGCTGCATAGGGGTAACCGCGGATGCTGCGCACCTGAACAAAGTAGCCCGGAAATTCATACAGGCTCTCCTGCAGGCGGGTACTGGTTTCAACCGACAGCTTTTTCATGAAAACAAACGGGACGGACTTGGAGAACTTGCCGCTGCGCCAGTCTTTTTTCAGGTTTTCCTGGTATTCGCTCCGCGAAATGCCCAACACGTCGCAAAACTTGTCCACGTTCATATCCTTGGCGATCTGATTGTAGGTAACCATCAGATCGTACACCGGCTCATTGTTGAGGATCAACCGGCCCTCACGGTCGTACACCATGCCCCTGGGCGGGTACACCGTCAGCCGCTGGATGGTGATGGCGTCGGCCCTGCGGCTATAGGAGCGGTCGAACAACTGCAACTGGGCCGCTTTGAGGACCAAAGCGACAGCGCAGAGGACAAATACCCGCTGTATGTTTAACTGCCGTTGGACGTGGTTTTGCATGATCAGCGTTTAGGATTAAAAAGAAAAACGAGCAGCAGGGCAAAAGGCATGCTCAGGGCCCATGCACTGATCGTTTTCAGCGTAATGGTGCCAATATACACAAAAGTGAACGCATCCATAGAAAAATACCACAGGCAGTGCAACAACAGGAATACCGCCAGCAGGCCGGTAAACCAGCGCCAATCGAAAAAGTGGGGTATAGCCGTGGGTTCTTTTCCCGAGTAGCCGCCTTTGGGTTCAAATACGAAGAATAGGTAGGTGCGGATGAAGCCGGAGAAAGCGCCGGCGCCGGCGTGCAGACCGAGGGTGCCGTAAAAGACGTCTATCGTAAGTCCGATCAGAAAGCCCAGCATCACGGTGAGGGCCGTAGGGGTGGCGATCGGGAGGAGCAGAATAAACAAAGGGTACACCAGCAGGTTGAAATACGGGCCAATGCTCAGACCCACCTGCCGGAGCAGTAACACCTGCAGGACCGTCAGCCCTGCGAATCGGATGGCATTCGGCCAAAGGTCACTGCCGCTCATAGGTTAATTTTTCCAGGCTGTCTATGGTTGTTCGGAACAGGTTTCGCACCACATACACGTGGTGCACGTCCGCTGGATCCTGGGTCAGTCGAACCCGGATGGTGTAAAAATACTGGTTTTCGCGGTCGGTCTTGGGGTTGCCTTCCACGAAGCCGACGAGCAATCCGCCGGGAAAGAGGCTGGAGTATCCGCTGGTCAAGATGGTATCGCCTTCGGCGACCTCCACGTGCCTCGGTACATCCTTGAGGGTCATGTAGCGCGGATGGTTGTCTTCCCAGACCAGAGAGCCGATCGCGGATTTGTTTTTAACGGCGCAGGAGATGCGCGTTTGGCGGTGGAGCACCGACATGACGGAGGAGAGGTGGGCGTCGGTATGCCGGACGATGCCCACCACGCCGTTGTCACTCATCACACCCATGTTGGCGGTGATGCTGTCGGCTGTACCCCGGTTGATCATCAGCCAGTTGTTGTTCAGGCTGATGCTGTTGCCGATGACCGTTGCCGGCACAAATTCGTATGCAGGACGCACCAGCCGGCGGTGAAGCCCTTGTTGCCCCGTCAGGGTGTCGTACAATACGTGAAAGAAGGTGTCCCGATACGGCACTTCAACCAGTCGTGCATTGATGTTCTGGGTGCGCAGGTCGGCGTTTTCGGCGCGCAGGGCCTCCACCTCCTCGCGCAGATGGAAGTATTCGCGCATGCCGGACTGCCAGTTGAGCACCTTGCCGGCGAACAGCCCGTAGGAGTGGGCGTAGATTTCTCCCTGCCGTTGGTTGTTGCCCACGAGCAGGTAAATCGACAGTACCTCCAGGATAAAGAAGGTGATAAATCCACCATTCCGGATGAAGAGTTGAAGGAGGTTGTTCATAGGCTGTCCTTAGACGCTCTTGCGGTCGATCAGGAAAGCGAGCTTATCGGAGTGTTGTAAAGCCATGCCGGTGCCGCGCACCACGGCTCGCAGGGGGTCGTTGGGCACGTGCACGGAGAGCTTGGTCTTTTGTTCGAGGCGTTTGTCGAGACCGCGCAACAGGGCGCCGCCACCGGTCAGGTAAATGCCCGTTTTGTAGATGTCGGAAGCCAGCTCGGGAGGGGTCATCTCCAGGGCTTTGAGTACAGCATCTTCGATTTTGCTGATGCTTTTATCCAGCGCGTAGGCTACTTCCTGGTAGTTGATGATGATCTGCTTGGGAATGCCGGTCATGAGGTCGCGGCCGTTGACCGGATAGTCGGCGGGCGGCGTTTCCAGTTCGTGCAGGGCCGAGCCGACGTTGATCTTGATCTGTTCGGCTGTGCGCTCACCGATGAGGATGTTGTGCTCGCGTTTCATGTAGCTCACGATGTCGTTGGTGAGCTCGTCGCCGGCAATGCGGATGGACTGGTCGCACACAATGCCCGACAGGGCGATTACCGCGATCTCGGTGGTGCCGCCACCGATGTCGATGATCATGTTACCCACCGGCTCTTCGATGTTCAGGCCGATACCGAGGGCGGCGGCCATGGGTTCGTGGATGAGGTAGGTCTCCTTGCTGTCTACGTGGTCGGCAGAGTCAAAAACGGCGCGCTTTTCCACCTCGGTGATGCCGCTGGGAATGCAGATGACCATCTTGAGGTGGTTGAAAAGACTGCTGCGCTTGCCCACCATGCGGATCATACCCTCGATCATGGCTTCGGCGGCCTGAAAGTCGGCGATCACACCGTCTTTGAGCGGACGCACGGTTTTGATGTTCTCGTGGGTTTTTTCGTGCATCTGCATGGCGCGGTGCCCGACGGCAATGGTGTTGCCGCTGCGCCGGTCAATAGCGACGATGGAGGGCTCATCTACGACTACTTCGCCGTCAACCATGATGAGCGTATTGGCGGTGCCGAGGTCTACGGCCAGTTCCTGCTTAAATAATCGAAACCAATTCAAGATATGGGTGTGTTTTTGCGGTAATATACGGCGGTTTGTGGGATAAAAACGCGCAAAAGTAAAGGATTTTCGGGAATTGGAAAAAAGGAAATAAAGGATGGTAAAAGCGGAGAAATTTTTGGCGCCGGCATTTTTTGACTACTTTCGCTCTTTAGCCCGTTTTATTACATGTCGACACCCTCCAAACCACTGCCCGGCCTGTCTCCCACCGAGGTTATTGCAAGCCGCCAGATCCACGGCAGCAACCATTTGTTCGTTCAGCCGACCCGGTTGTGGTGGCATATTTTGCGTGATGTGCTCACCGAACCCATGGTGCTTTTGCTGGTCGTTGCCTGTGTGCTGTACTTCGCCATCGGCGACCCGGTGGAGGGATGGTTCATGGCAGGGGCCATCTTGTTTGTGGTGCTCATCGACGTGGTGCAGGACTACCGCAGCGAACGCGCGCTGCTGGCCCTCCGCCAGCTGTCGCAACCCCAGGTGACCGTTATTCGGGATGGCCGGCGACAAGAGGTGCCTGCAGAAGCGGTCGTGGTGAACGACCTGATTGCCTTCGCCGAGGGGGAACGCATAGCTGCCGACGCCCAGGTAGTTCAACAGAACGACCTGAGTGTGGACGAGTCCATCCTCACCGGCGAGTCCATGCCCGTGTCTAAAAGCCCGGACGCCGATGACCGCGTGTTCCAGGGCAGTATGGTGAACGCCGGCGCAGGTGTGGGCCGGGTTACCGCTGTGGGCGACGGAACCGAGTTGGGCAAGCTGGGCCGGTCGCTGGAGACCATTAAGACCGAACCGACGCCGCTGCAGCGCAAGATCGACCGATTTGTGCGGCAAATGATGCTGGCCGGACTGATCGCATTCCTCATCGTCCTGGCGGTGAACATGGCCCACGGATACTCGTTTTGGAGCGCCCTGTTGTATTCGCTGGCCCTGGCCATGGCCTTGATCCCGGAAGAGATTCCCGTCGCGTTCTCCTCTTTCATGGCGCTGGGCGCCTATCGCATGACCCGCCAGTCGGTGCTCGTCAAGCAACCCAGCACCGTGGAAAGCCTGGGTTCGGCAACCGTGATTTGCCTCGACAAAACAGGGACCATCACCGAAAATCGCATGGCGGTGGCAGCAATGCTCGACTTTTCGGGACGCGGCATGGTAGTCGCCGCCGCGCGCTGGGCCAGCGAACCCGAGCCCTTCGACGCCATGGAAAAAGCCATTTACGACGCGTGGGAGGCAGAAACCCCTGCCGGGCAACGTCCGCAACGATCCATGATACACGAATATCCACTGGAGGGCGCCCCGCCGATGATGACGCACGTTTACCGCAATTCGGCAGATTCGGGAAGCGCGGTGTACGCCAAAGGCGCCGTCGAACGCGTCCTGAAAGCATGCAGGGCAGACGCCGCTTTTGAGCGCCTCGTGATGACACAAACCCGCGAAATGGCCGCCAGGGGCTGGCGCGTGTTGGGGGTGGCTTATGCCGACTGGCCGGCGGAGAAGCCGTACCCGGAACAGCAAGACGACTTTCCCTTCGCATTCGAAGGGCTGCTGGCCCTGTACGACCCGCCGAAGGGGAACATTCGCCAGGTAATGGACGGTTTCTACGAGGCCGGCCTCGATGTGAAAATGGTGACGGGCGATTACCCCGAAACGGCGCTGTACATCGCCCGGGAAAGCGGTATTCGCGTGGGCGGCGACGTGGTCACGGGAGAGCAGGTGGCGCGTTTGACGGAGCAGGAACTCAGGGTAACGGTCCGTCAACATACGGTGTTCGCGCGCATGTTCCCGCTGGCCAAGCTACGTCTGGTGGAGGCATTGAAGGCAGATGGCGCCGTGGTGGCCATGACCGGCGACGGGGTGAACGACGGGCCGGCGTTGAAGTCGGCACAAGTAGGCGTGGCCATGGGCAGGCGAGGCTCCGAAACGGCCCGCGCAGCCGCTTCCATGGTATTGCTCGACGACGATCTGGCGCACCTGGTCGACGCCGTACAAACCGGACGACGCATTTACAACAATCTGCGCAAGGCCATTCGCTACATCCTGTCCATTCACCTGCCCATTGTGCTGGTGGTGCTCCTTCCGTTGGTGCTGGGATGGCCTTATTTGCACCTGTTCACCCCCCTGCACGTCATTTTTCTCGAGCTGGTCATGGGGCCTACCTGCGCCATCGCCTACGAAAACGAACCCGGAGAGCCGGGCGGCAGCCGCATGCCACCGCGAACCGCCGGAAACAACCTTTTTTCGGGCAAAGAACTCCTGCTCAGCATGATGCAGGGCCTGGCGATCACCGCCGGGCTCCTGTTTATGTACCAATGGGGGATACACCAGAATGCCGGCGAGGCAACCGTGCGGAGCTATGTGTTCGTAACCCTCCTGGCGGCCAACGTATTCCTTACCCTGGTGAACCGCTCCTTTGTGCACACGCTGGCCAAAACACTGTTGTACCGTAATCCCGTTATATGGATCATTATCGGGTTTACGGTGTTGCTGACAACCGCGATCCTCCTGGTCCAGCCCGTCCGGGATACGTTTGGCATGGCGCCCTTGCGTTGGGCTGAATTGGGATTGTGCCTGTTAACCGCCCTGGTTTCGGTACTGTGGTTCGAAGGGTGGAAGCTGTTCCTGCATGTTCGGGAGCAATATGCCCGCCAAACAACGGCATTTCCTTAAATCCGACTCTACATGCGCCAACCAGCAGCATTTGCTTTCCGACTTTTTCCAATCGTTTGTTTGTGCCTGCTGGTCGCATCCGCAACGGGGCAGAACCTGCAATCCCTGCGCAAAAAAGGCGGCACCTATGCGGTGGTGGTCGGCATTTCCGTTTACCAGGATTCCGCGATCACCGACTTGCGGTACGCGCACCGCGATGCGGAGTTGTTTGCCGAATTCCTGCAGTCCAAACCCGGCGGCAACCTGGGTGGCAACCAGCTGCGCCTGCTTACCAACCAGAAAGCGTCGCTGGCGAACATCCAGTCGGCCCTGGACTGGCTCCTCAAAAAGGCCAAAAAAGATGATCGCGCCATCATTTATTTTTCCGGACACGGCGATGTGGAAAGGCTGAGCGACGACGAAAAAGGGTATTTGCTGGCGTACGATACGCCGAAGAACAATTACCGCATGAACGCCGTCGACCTGGATTATTTCAACGAACAAATCGTTGGCGAGCTCTCCCGCCAGGGCGCCCGTGTGATCGTCGTAACCGATGCCTGCCACTCCGGCTCCCTCGCCGGGGAGGGCATTGGCGGGCGCGAGGCTACCGCCGCCGAGCTGATGAAACGCTACGCCACGGAGGTCAAAATGATGTCCTGCCAGCCCCACGAACTGTCCCAGGAGTCGGATAAATGGGGCGCTGGGCGCGGGGTTTTTTCCTATTATCTCATCAATGGACTCAAAGGGCAAGCCGACCAGGACCACGACCAGGTGGTCGATCTGTACGAGTTGGAAAGCTACCTGCAGGATCGCATCCGGCTGGCAACCAACAAAAAACAGCACCCCGAAGTGTTTGGCGGCCGGAAGGAGGAAGCGCTTTTTCTGGTGGATGAAGCGACGGCAAACGAACTGAAAGCTGTGGAAAAGGAGGAGATCCAACGCGATTTTGAGCTTAAAGTACTTCAGGAATTGGGCGACGAAGGCCTCATCCGGCACTACGAACAGTTCACCGGAGCGCTGAAGTCCGGGCAACTGCTTTTCCCCGAAGATCAGTCGGCTGTTTTTTACTACGACCTCATGTATGCAGACACCGGCTTTAAGCCCTACATCGGGTTGCTGGCGGCGCCCCTGACCACCGCCCTGCTGGATTCCGCGCAGCAGGCCATCAATGCCTACCTGAAAACGGACCCGCAGGAGTTGTCGCAACGCGAGCGTTTTGACCAGAAATACACGCGTTTTCCACTGTACCTGGGCAAGGCGGCAGAAATATTCACTCCCAAAGACCCCCGGTATCGCCATACGGTGGCCAAACAGTACTATTTTGAAGGGTTGGCGTTGCGCCTGAGTGCCGAACACCGACATGGGAGCGACTCCCTGTACCGGTTGGCGCTGGACAAGCAGCGGGAAGCCTTGCGCCTGGAGGCGCGCGCCGCCTACATCCACAATGAAATGGGTTTCCTGTTGCTGGAGCTTGACCAACGGGATACCGGGATGCACCACCTGCGGCGAGCCATAGCGCTGTCGCCTACCTGGGCAATCCCCTATTTTAACCTGGCCATCGCCTATTTTGAATCCGACAGCCTGGAGGCGGCCAAACCGCTTTACCAGATGGCCCTGCAGCACAAGGCCGATTTCGCCTCTGCCTACACCGGCCTGGGCAATGTTTACGACCTGCAAGGACAGCCCGACTCCGCCGAGGCCATGTACCGGTCGGCCATCGCCATCCAGCCGGCCGACAAGGAGCCCTATTACAACCTGGGTGTCATGCTCAGCGCCCTGGAGGGCCGTCAGACGGAAGCTGGGGCGGCTTACCGGCAAGCCTTGCAACTGGACCCCGGGTACGCAGAGGCCTGGCTCGCACTCGGCATGTTGTCCGATGCCATGGAGCGACCCGACTCGGCGGAAATTCACTTTCGACGGGCCCTCGATCTGAACCCGGAGTACGCCGAAGCATACCAGCAACTGGGCCTACACTATCGCCGGGCCGGTCGCAACGACCTGGCAGAAAACATGCTGGTGGAGGCCATACGCGCCGATCCGGCGCTCGGCCAGATCGCCGGACAACTGGCCGAAGTGCTGATTGACCAGGGGCGCTGGGAGCAGACGCCTTCGTTGCCCATCGACACATTGCCCAAATTGTTCGTCTTGTATGCGGTGGGAGATACGTTCCGGTCATCCGGTCAAACAGACGAGGCCTTGAAAGCATATCAGCTTGCTGCATTGGTCAATCCTGCCGAACCCCTCACCGACTATTACCTCTGCGTTTATTACACCGGCCTGCATCAGGAAAAACCGGCCATTCAGCACCTGGAAAAAATGCTCGAAAAAGCGCGTGCCGCCAACATCGAAAATGATTATCTGGACTTGATAGAATCGTCCCAAGACCTCGAAACACTCCGGAATAGCCATCAATTCCCGGAATTTTACAAACGTTATTTTAAAAACAGAAAAAATAAATGAAGCAAAAGTGATAACACGGTTATATTTCGAGAACTTTTGACTGCAATAAACTTGTGTTAGGGTGACTGCTCTTTTTAACTTTTCAAAAAACAGACCATGTTAAAGTTGCTTTTCAAACGCTGTTCATTCCTGCTATTCCTTTCGCTGTCCGTCGGCACTAATGGTCAGACCCTGCACTTCATCGCCAGCATCGATCAGGTGAACGACGACATCAGGCAGGGTTGCGCCAAAGATTACGAGGAGGCGTTTGCGCTGTTCCGTGCCATAGCTCAGGACGCCGGCATGCGCTTTAACCATCAAAAGTTGCCGTTTAATCAAGGCTCAGTGGAGTCTTACCTTGAGCGTTTTACCTGCGGACCAGACGACGTGGTTGTGTTTTTGTATTCGGGTCACGCATTTCGCTACGAAGACGACAACGAGGAAGAGTGGCCCTGGCCCTACCTGTTCTACTGCAACCGTGCGCAGTCGGGGGCCGATACCGAAAATTGTGAAGTGGACATGGAGGAGGTGCAAGAAGACATCAAGTATAGCAAACCGCGCATGTCCATCGTATTGGGCGACTGTTGCAACGACGTTCAGAACAGCCCGGCTTCAAACGCCATGCTCAGCCAGTATGGTTCGGTTGCAGAGGATTCGGATCCGAACAGTACCGGCACTTATGCCCACCTGGATTTGATCCGGTCGTTCCGCGGGCACATCATTGCCAGCGCCGCCAAACCCGGGCAACAGGCCGAGACAAACGACTCAGAAGGCTCGTACTTCTTCGGAGCCTTCCGGTACAACCTGTTGAACGCGTTGAAATCACAGCAACCAACCTCTTGGGAAAATATACTCGCCAATACCCGGAACACTGTAATGAAAATGAGCAATAACCAGCAAACACCCATGTTCAGAGTAACCAAATAGCGAAAATAAACGGCAACGCATTCCCTTTTTTTAAACAATATACACCATGAAACACCTGATGCTGATCCTGGCCTTGCATTTATTTGCGTTTTCTGGCCTCTTCGCGCAATCTGCGCTCGCTGCGCTGCGGAACAACCCACCTACATCGTCGTCGTCCGCCAAACCTAAACACACCAACAAGAAAAAAGGTCTTGGCAGCCACGACCGGCCCGACAAGGTGGAGGATGCCCGCGTCGGCCAGGCCTTTGCCGCGTATGAATCCGGCGACGAAAACACGGCAAAAAACATCTTCGACCAGCTCGACGGGCAGGATCCGGATGCCGCCTTCGGTCTGGGCTTGACCTACTACGAAGACGGGCAGATCAATCAGGCCGTTACCGCACTCAATAAAGCGATCCAGCTGGACGGTGCGCATACCGATGCCTTGTACCTCCTGGGGCTGATCTACGCCGAGAACGGGAACTACCCCGCTTCGGCAGACTATCTCCTGAGCCTGCTCGACATTGACGAAACAGACGCCGACGCCTGGTACCTGCTGGGCTTTCTCTTCTACCATTCCGGCGATGCGGAAGACGCGGCAGTTTGTCTCGAACAGGCAAGGCAGTACGATGACTTTTACAACGACGAAGCGTACTAGACTTTTATTTCCACAACATCCACTTCCCGATTTCCCGCAGCGTCACCTTTTTGCCGTACATCAGGATGCCCACCCGGTAGATGCGGCCGGCCAGCCAGACGAAAAACACGGCTGCTGCCACCACCAGCACCAGGGACAGCGCCACCTGCCACCAGGGCGGGTCGAAGGCCATGCGGAAGGGCATGGCGATGGGTGAGAACAGCGGGAAAAGCGAGGTGAACACCATGAGCCCGCTGTCGGGGTTGCGGATGCCGGCGAAAGCGGTGATGTAAAAAGCCAGCACGATGGGCAGGGTTACGGGCAGCGTAAGCGCCTGGCCCTCGCCCATATCATCGCTCATGGCCGAGCCGATGGCGGCAAACAGCGAGGAGTAGATGAAGTATCCGCCGAGGAAGAAAATGGTGAACGCAAAAGCGATGAGGCCCCAGTTTTGTTTGGACAACTCGGCGAAGATGCGCAAGCCTTCGGCCTGTGCCTCTTCCGGGTTAATTTGGGCTGCGCCTGCTCCGGCCGGCGCCGACTGTTGCAGTTGTTGGGGGTCAATGTCCATGATCATGGGCACCAGGAGGGTAACCAGGGTGCTGAGCACCGTCCAGGACAGCACTTGCGTGAGTCCTACGGCGCCCACACCCAGGATTTTACCCAGCATGAGTTCAAAGGGTTTTACGCTCGACATCATGACCTCCACGATGCGGTTGGTTTTTTCTTCCATTACCGAGCGCATCACCATTTGGCCGTACATGAGCACCATGAAAAACATGACAAACGCCATGATGCCGCCGATGGCCAGCCCCACTGCTGCGGTGTACTGGCTTTGGTCGTCTTCGGAGCCGTCGAGCTTTTCGGGGTCGATGGCCACCTTGGTGTCCAGCACGTCCAGGTTTCGGCGGTCAATGCCCAGGCTGTCGATCTTGAAATCGCGCAGCTTCTCCTCAATGCGGTCTTCGATGAACTCACTTTTTTCAGGCGGCAGTTTTTTATCGGAATAGTAAAAAACGGTCAGGTTTTTCTGCTGCATGTTTCCTAGGGCCGGAATGCGCAGGATGCCGTTGTACGTGCCGTCTTCCACGGCTTTTTTCAGTTCGTCGAGGCTGCGGTCGGCGGCGGGGATGTAGTGCACGCCCTTGTCGTCGGGGATGGGCCCCAGCATATCGGCTTCGTCGAGCACAGCCACCTTCAGCTCGCCGCCGCCGGAATAGCTCGACAGCCCGATGATGACGAGAAAATAAACCAACAGACCCAGGGGGGCCAGCAAGGTGCCGAGGATAAAAGAGCGTTTGCGTACGCGCGTGATGAACTCGCGCCAGACGATGAGTTTAAGGTTTTGCATGGCTTGGGCTATTGGGTTTCTTGTACGCGTCGGATGAAAATTTCGTTGAACGTCGGGAGGAGCTCCTCGAAGTGGCGCACCGTTATTTTCCGGTCTATGCACCAGGACAAGAGTTCGTTGCCACCGTGTCCGGACGGCAGGTGCACCACCGTACCCATTTCGTCGCGGCTGACCACGGCGAAGTGCTCCGCGAAGTCGGCCGGCAATTCGCCGTCGACGTCCAGGAGAAAATGGTTCTGCTTGAATTCGGCCTTGATGTTTTTGACCTCGCCTTCGAGCACGTTTTGGCCCTTGTTGATGAGCACAACGTGCCGGCACATTTCCTCCACCTGCTCCATGCGGTGTGTGGAAAAAATGATGCTCGTTCCCTGCCTTGCCAGTTCCCGGATTTCCGATTCGATGAGTTGGGCGTTGATGGGGTCGAGGCCGCTGAACGGCTCGTCGAGGATGAGCAGCTTGGGCTTGTGGAGCACCGTCGCCACGAACTGCACTTTCTGTTGCATGCCTTTCGAGAGTTCGTCCACTTTCTTTTCCCACCAGTCCACGATGTCCAGCCGCTTGAACCAATAACTGAGCGATTCCCGTGCTTGCGCAGCGGTCAGCCCTTTCAGCCGGGCGAGGTAGGTAAGCTGCTCGCCAACCTTCATTTTCTTGTAAAGCCCCCGCTCCTCCGGCATGTAGCCGATTTGCTCAGGATGTTGGCTGTTGAGCGGCTCGCCGTCGAGCCATATGCGCCCACTGTCAGCCTTGGTGATGCTGGTGATGATACGAATGAGGGAGGTTTTGCCAGCGCCATTCGGCCCCAACATCCCGAAAACCACGCCTTTCGGGATGTCGAAAGTCACATCGTTCACGGCCCGGTAGCTGCCGTAGGTTTTCACCACTTGTTCAAGTCGGAGGATATTCATGTTTCGTGTTGATTGATGCTGGAAAGGTAGGTTTTTCGTTGAAACAGGCGGCTGCTAAATTCTATGGGCCTTGCTTTATTTTCGATTAACGATTTTCTGAAACCTCCATTTTCTGTTTTTAGGAAACTGACTTTTGACGAAATATGGCGTGCAGTAGATTTCAGCAAGCGGTAGCTTTGGCAGTATTGATTCACAAAATATTGAGCTTATGAAAAAGAAAATTACACTCGTATTTATTGCGATGCAACTAGTCATGACGTCTGCCTTTGCTCAAAATTCAACGCTGATTTGGGGAACAGTTACAGATGAAAAGGGAACCCCATTACCATTTGCTACTATCTATCTAAGTAATGGTGCTCGAATTGAAGCTGGAACCGCAACCGATTTAGATGGATTTTTCGAAATCGAAATTCCTGCAACTCCAACAAAAGCGGATTTGACTGCTTCATATTGCGGTTATCAACCTAAAACTATAGCTTGGGAAAACAACCAAAATTCCAACGAAATAGATTTTAAATTGAAGGAAGGAATAGAATTAGTGACAATTGAAGTAATTCATAGGGGGCCGTTGGTAATTCAAGAATTTACTGGTTGTTGGAGGTCTCTAACCAGTGAATGGAATCCACCTTTAATCGAAATCAAGTTATCTTTTGAAAGAAATTATAAGGCCTACCCCAACCCCTTCATCTCCACCCTCAACGTCGAAATGGAAGTGAAAACCGCTCAAGTCTATCTGTTCCACCTCTACAACGAAGCCGGCCAGCTTGTCTTAGCCGAAAGCCGAGAACTGGAAACGGGCCAGCAAAATTTCCAGCTTGACCTCGTGCAGCGGCATTTGCCAGAAGGTGCCTATTTCCTGCGCATCTCCGACGATGCCGGGGAGATTCGGACGAAACGGTTGGTGAAGGTCAGTCCGTGACGTAACCATATTTTTTACCCAAAATAAAACCCCCGTTTTCAAAAAACAGCCTACATTAACGGCCTCAATCGCAGCGGTGATTGGGGTCGTTTCATTTAAAACTAACTGGTAAATATGTCAACTACACCATCCAACAAAAAGAAAAACTCCTTTAAAAGAAGGGATTTCGTGAAGACCGCCGGGCTGGGCGCAGCAGGCTTCTTCATCGTGCCGAGGCACGTGCTGGGCAGGGGCTTCATCGCACCCAGCGACAAACTCAACATTGCCCTAATCGGCGCTGGCGGCAGGGCCGAATCGCACCGGGACGCCTTGAAGGACACTGAAAACCTAGTCGCTTTCTGCGATGTGGACGACGAACGGGCCAAGGGTACCTACGAGATGTTCCCGAAAGTGCCCCGCTACCGGGACTTCCGCAAAATGTTCGATGCAATGGAAAAGGGCATTGATGCCGTCGTCATCGCTACGCCCGACCATACCCACGCCGTTGCGGCCATGGCCGCCATCATCCGTGGCAAACATGTTTACGTAGAAAAACCCCTCGTACACGACATCTGGGAGGGCCGTGAACTGCTGACAGCGGCACGAAAACACAAAGTCGTGACCCAAATGGGCAACCAAGGCTCCTCCTTGGACTGCAACCGGGAACTCGTGGAGTGGGTGCAGAGCGGTGCCATCGGCGACGTGACCAAGGCCCATATCTGGACGAACCGCACCGTGTGGCCGCAGGGTGTGCCCACGCCAAAAGGTGCAAAAGTGCCCGACACCCTCGACTGGGACCTCTGGCTCGGCCCCGCCCCGCAGCGGGAATACGACCCTGCCTACCTTCCCTTCGCTTGGCGTGGTTGGTGGGATTATGGTACCGGTTCCTTCGGCGACATGGGCTGCCACCTCGTGGACCCCGTCTATCGGGCGCTCAAACTGCACCTGCCTTCTGCCGTGGAGGCCAGCACCAGCACGGTCTGGGCGAACGGCATCGAGACGAACTACGTGGACTCCTGCCCGCCGTCGAGCTTCGTGAAAATGGATTTCCCCGCTAGGGAAAAAATGCCTGCCGTCGAACTTTTCTGGTACGATGGTGGCCTGCGGCCAATGCGCCCCGCCGAACTCGGTTCCGATGAGCCATTCGGCAATTGGGATGGCGGCGTACTGCTCGAAGGCACGAAGGGCAAGATGATGTGCGGCATTTACGGTGAAAAACCGACCTTGCTGCCGACCAGCCGCATGAAGGATGCCACACCGCCGAAGCCGTGGTTGCCACGCCGCACGGGTTCGCACCAGCAGATTTGGGCGGATGCTTGCAAGGGCAACGGCGAGGCCACTTCGCCTTTCGAATATGCCGTTCCCCTCACCGAAACACTGAACATCGGCAACCTCGCCGTGCGCTGCTACGACATCAAACAACTACAAAAAGGCAAACAGCCCGACTGGTGGGCTCCTTACGACTACCCCGGCCGCATCCGCCTTGACTGGGATTCCCAAAAAGGCGAGTGCAAGAATTTTGCGCCAGCGAATAGGTGGGTGAAAAGGGAGTACCGGAAGGGATGGAGCCTTTGAGTTGGCAGTTCCCCGACCTCGGTCGGGGTGGGCAGTTGGCAGTCAGGGGCTGCTAAATTGGGAA
>JBGSTG010000074.1:0-23479 GCA_041736625.1 Saprospiraceae bacterium
CCGCCGCCCCTGCGCAACGCCGACGGTCTGGGGGGCTGGTTCTCGCTGGGCGGCTTTAGCAACGGACGCAGCGGGGTGGCCAGCGGTGCGCTCGACTATCGTTTGCCGGGCAGCACCCTCGCCCTCCGCCTCCAGGGTACCGCCAAACGCAGCGGAAACCTGCGCGCACCCGACTATTGGCTGGGCAACACCGGCGCTGCCGAGCTGAACGGCTCGGTCACTGCCGGCTGGACGACCGGGCGCTGGCGCCACGAACTCAACGGATCGATCGTCAACCAGCGCTTCGGCATCCTGCGCGCAGCGCACATCGGCAACCTGACCGACCTGCAAAAAGCCATCGAGAGCGATACGCCGCGCAACAACCTCAACTACTTTACCTACGACATCGAAAGGCCGTATCAGGATGTGCAACACCGCATCGGGCAGTACAAAACGAGCTATCGGTTGTCCGATAACTGGAAAATCAGCGGGCAATTCGCTCACCAATTTAACCGCCGGCGGGAGTTCGACGTGGTGCGCAGCAACAGTTCGGCGGCCGGCAAGCCCCAGCAGTCGTTCCAACTGGCTACCAACACGCTCGACCTGGCCGCCGAGCACATGCCGCTGCACCACTGGCAGGGTGGGGTAGGGGTGCAGGCCTTCCAACAGGTAAATGAAGTGGGCAAAGACGGGCTGATACCGGATTACGACAGCTACGGCGCCTCCATTTGGGCGATGGAGCGCTGGCGCCGGTTCCCCAGCCCCTGGGAGTTGGAGTTCGGGCTTCGCTACGACTACCGCAACGCGCATGCCGTGACCGAGGGCACCCTCCAGAACCTGGACACCACCGTGCATTTTGCCAACCTGTCGGGCACGGCAGGTATCGCCTATCACTTCAGCCCCTACCTGCGCATCCAGTTGAACAGTGGTTATGCCTGGCGACCGCCCTCGGTGTACGAGCTGTTTGCCCGCGGGGTGCACCACGGCACAGCCACCTACGAACAGGGAAGGCCCGATCTGCTGGCCGAAAAATCGTGGAACACCCAGCTTAGCCTGGTGTATGCCCGCGCCGACAAAGAGGTCAGTCTGACGCTGTACCGCAACCAGGCCCGGGATTTCATCTACCTCGACCCCCAGAATGATTTTGTGCTGACCATCCGCGGCGCCTATCCGGCGTACTTCTACGCCCAGGCCGACGCCGTGCTGCAAGGCCTCGACGCGCGCGTCGACTGGCCGCTGTTCGCCGGCCTGTCCGTTGAGGCCGCCGCCGGCCTCGTCCGGGGCTATCGTATGGCCACCGACTCCGGAGAGACCGACCCGCACCGCGACTGGCTGCCGCTTATGCCCGTCGACCGCTTTCAATACGGTCTGCGCTACACGTTCGGCCGGAAACCGGACAGAAGCCCGACGTTCCTGCGCCTGAGCGCCACCACCGCGCTGGAACAAACCCGGATACCCGAAGCCGGATTGCTCGCGCCGGCCCCGCCGACCTTCACGTTCCTGACCCTCGACGCCGCCCATACCCTCCGTTTGGGCAAACATCCACTTGAAATAGGCCTGATGATTCAGAACCTGACCAACCTGCGCTACCGCGAATACCTCAATTTCTTCCGGTTTTATGCCGATGAACCGGGCGTAAACGCGGGCCTGCGCGTCCGTATGGGTTTTGAATGAAACGGCACCACCGATCAAAAACAATTTTTCACCAACTCAATTCTGTACACATGAACAAGTACCTCCTTTTGCTCCTGCTCGCCCTGCCCTTGGGATTTATCGCCTGCAACGACGACGACGATGACGACAACGGCACCGAACAGGAACTCATCACCACCGTGGAACTGCACTTCACCGGCCCGGGATTCGACCGCCGCTTCGAAGTGGAAGACCTGGACGGCCCGGGCGGCAACCCGCCAGCCGTGGACACCATCGTGCTGCCGCCCCTGACCGGCAACATCAATTGCTATATCCACGTCTACGACCGCAGCAAAAACCCGGAAGAGGACATCACCATGGAAATCCTGGAGGAAGATGAGGAACACCTCTTTGTCTTCAATATCCTGGGGCCGGACATGACGTTCGTGTACGACAGCTTCGACGACAACGGCGCACCCCTGGGTGTAGAAACCATCTGGACGACCGATCAGCCCAGCTCCGGACAACTGAAGGTCACCCTGTACCACGAACCATCCAACAAGATGAACCTCGCCGACCCGGGCGGGGAAGTGGATGTGGAGGTGACCTTTCCGGTTAAGATTCAATAATTTCGAGTGTCGAGTGTCGAATTTCGAGTGTCGAATTCGTGTACACTTGATTATCCGGGAGGACCAAACGTACAAGAATTCGGCACTCGACATTCGACACTCGACATTCGCATTTGATTCATTTTTTCACAAATGATCCGCTGCCCAGCAGTGACCCGTTTTCCGCTTCCATCCGGAAATAGTACACGCCCGGGTGCCAGTTTTCGCATGGCAAAACAAACGTATGATGGGTTTCTTCGCGCAGCAGCAGGGATCCGTCTGAACGGTACACGCTGAGCCGGAACAGTTCGCCGGGTGGGGCGCCCAGGATTTCCACCATTGCCTGGGCGGTTGCCGGGTTGGGCGACACCCGGATCGCGTACCGGGGAACGGCGGGCTGCCAGAACCCCACGCGGATGAAGTTTTCGCCCAGCCGGTGCCGGGTGGTGTTGGTGATCACCGGGTCATTAAAGTCGAAGTAGATGGCCGCGCGGTTCAGCAGGTCGGTTTCCAGAGGCACGTCGGCCTTCGGCTTGATGCGGTATTCAACATACCCGTTGGAGGCCTCGAGGTTCACGTTGCTGTCGGGCAGGAGGATGTTTTCAAAATCAAAAACCAGTACGTTACCGGGTTCGATTTCGAACGTGTAGGCGTGGCTGGCGGTTCCCGGCCTTGCGGTTTGGGGGTCGAACCAGTCGGCCAGGGTGTCGCGGATCACCACGTTGAAGGCCGTATCGGTGCCCGTGTTCTGGAAACGGATCAGGTAGCGCATCTCGGTACCCGGGCGTATGTAGCCGTCGGGTCCGTAGCCGGTGGGGAAGCCCTGTTTGTCGTTGGGGTCGTAGGCGCCTATGTTTCGGGTGCAGTCTACGTCCAGCCACGGGTCGCCGTTGCCGACGGGCAGCTGGTTGACGAAACCGGTGCTGAACGCCTGCCCGGTTTGCGCGCACCCTTCTACCACGACGGACGGGCTTGGGCTGACCGGCGCCAGGGGCTCCTGGGTCACTTCTACCCGCCAGGTGCTGCCGTTGGCCGGCACGTTCACGAACATGGAGGCGCCGGCAGCGAGGGGCGCTGCCTGGCCCTGCAACATGACCTGGTCTTCGATGACGATGTACTCTAACGGCGCCGACATGTCGCCGGTGCCCGTGTTCCGGATCTCGAAACGCAGCGAATCGTTGTCGCAGTCCGCCCGCACGTCGAGCAGGGCGCCCGACCAGGCAGGGTCAACCGGGGTACACAGGGTGTCGGGGTAAATATGGGCCTCGCTGCAGTGGGTCTGGCCGAGGACAGCATTGCAGGACACCAAAACGAAGATGGTGAAAAACCCGCCCTGAAACGGTTCAACATCACCGATGCTAAAACGATACAGGTTGTTGCCCAAATCCTGATGCGGAACGCTGGCGCCTTGAAAGGCGAGCCAGGGGTCGAGGGTCACGTCAACATAGGCGTCTACGGCTCGCTCAAAGCCTTGGTTCACATATTGAACCTTGTACTGGCTGGTGAAGCAGCGACGCAGCAGCGGCGTCAGGATGTCCACCGCCAACAAAGGGCAAAAACCGCTGGTGATTTGGATGCTGAAATCGGCCACGGCCGAGTCGCCCTGGGTAGGTATAGACGCTGGCAGATCGTTGGCACAAACCTGAATCTGCGGGGAGCTGGCGATCAGGCGAACGGTATAGTCGCCCGGCGCCACCGCCATCTGGTAAAAACCGTTTGCGTCGGTCAGGGCATAAAACGTATCGATGTTATTGAACGCCTGCACCATCAGGGCGCCGATGCCCAGGTCGGCGGAGTCGGTCAGGCAGTCCTTGTTTTCATCCCACCGGACAAAGCCGTTGATCTTCGCGCAAGGGTCGGGGTTGGGATCGATGGTCACCAGCTGGGTGTACGCCTGCCCGAATCCGTCTTGTATGGTCATGGTATACAGGCCGGGTGGCAAATCCACCGTCAGGGGCGACGCCGGAAACGGCTGTGAGCCGCTCACCGGGCCCGACCAGGTGAGGGTAAAGGGCGGTGTGCCGCCCGTGACCTGAAAAATGGTGGTGCCGTTGCAGTTCAGGCTGCTGGACAGGTAGAAAGATGGATATTGGCGCAGCAGCTGGTAGGTCCGCTCCCGGGTACACCCGGAATTCAGGTTGGTGATGGTGACGATGTATGTACCGGAGTCCAGATTCACCAGGCTG
Organism: Saprospiraceae bacterium; assembly: GCA_041736625.1. GTDB lineage: Bacteria > Bacteroidota > Bacteroidia > Chitinophagales > Saprospiraceae > M3007. The sequence goes on from JBGSTG010000074.1 coordinate 4,406, forward strand.
GCGCTGGTGTCGCCGGTGTTCCATTCAAAGCTGTATGGCGTGTTGGCGGGTACGCCGGTCAGGATGATGGATCCGTTTTTTAAATCCTGATTGGGGTTGGTCAGGAGCGACGACACCACGGCAGGTTGGATGTTTGTAACATTCACCCGATCGCTGGCCGTGCATCCGTTGTTCTGGTCGGTCACCACCAGCTCGTAATACGGTCCGCCCCAGGCCGGGTCTATGGTGATGCTGAATTGGTTGGAGGTGAAACCGCCAGGGCCAGTCCACTGGTATTCATACTGACCCAGGGGCGACACCGGCGTAAGGGTTACCGGTTGTGGGTTGGAGCAGTCGAACGTGATGTCCGGCCCGGCGTCCACCAGGGGTGTTGCGATGTCCTGTACAATGATCACCTGGTCTGTGGCCGTGCAACCGTTCGCCAGGTCGGTCACGGTAACGGTGTACACGCCGGGTTCCATTGCTACGATGCCCTGCGCCGGGATGTTGGCTCCGCTCGGGTCCGTCCAATTGTATACCGGATCGGTGGCATTATTCGCGAAGGCGGTGATCGGGATCTCCAGGATTTCGCAGGTCAATGTTCCTCCCTGCGGGTCAACAGATACAGAACATTGGGCCTGTCCGCGGTGCGCCGTAGTGGCGAGTAGCAAAAGGGCAAGAAAAGGAAAGAAGCACTTCATGAGCAGTCGTATTGGTGTGGTCTCTTTACTGGACACTACAAAAGTCTGACCTGCTGCTTGTACATAAAAACACAATTAAATTGAATTGTAGCCAAAAAATTTATGTATTTTTGTTAAATAATTTATAATCAATTATTTAAAAAATTACAAATTGTCAATAGTCTTAAAATTTCCCGCATGAGCATGGAAAATACCCGGATATGGGCAGCGCTGAGCGCTTTGAAAGGTCGGGAGTTGCGTTTGTTGGAGCGATTCGTGGCGTCGCCGTTTTTCAACCGGAATGAGGCGTTGGTACGGTTGCTGGCTTACTTTTTTCGGTGTCTGGCGGACAAATGCCCGCCGGAGAAGCCGGCGGCCGGTGAAGCGGCCTTTCCCGGCAAAAAGGCGAACGACGGCGCGTTGCGGCTGGCTTGCAGCGATTTGCTGGGGCTGGTCGAACGATTTTGGGTGCACCAGGCGCAACAAAACGACCCGGCCCTGGCGCAACTGGCGCTGGCGGAGGAACTGCACCGCCGGGGCCTGAACAAGCCGGCGCGGGCTGCGCTGCGGCAGTCGGAGCAGCTGCGGGAATCGACGCTTGAGCGAGACGCCGCCTGGTTCGACTTTCGTTTTCGCGCAGGCATGCTGCAGTACCAGGACGCCACCGCGTCGCGGCGCTACGACGCCTTTAACCTGCAGGAGACCTCCGACGCCCTGGATGCCGCCTACCTTATTCGCAAGTTGCGCCATGTTTGTCTGGCCTTGTCGCACCAGACCGTGTTTGCCGCCGAATACCAATTCGGGCCGCTGCCGGCCTTTTTTCAGTGGATTGAGTCGGACAACCTGACCCGGCACCCGGTGCTGGCCTTGTACTACCATGCCTGCCGCTTTTTGCTGGAGCCTGACGGAGAAGGGCATTTTGCCCCATTTCGCCAGGTATTGGCCACCCAGCCCGACACGCTGCCCGAGGACGAGCGGCGGACCTTGTATCTGCTGGCGCTGAATTTCGGGATCAAGCGCGGCAACGAACAGGGGGCGCCCTGGCACCGGGAGACCTTCGAGCTGTACCGCGACGCACTGGGGCAGGGGCTCTTGCTGGAGCACGGACGCATCTCCCGGTTCGCCTTCAACAACATGATCGGGCTGGCCATCCGGCTCGGGGAGATCGAATGGGCCGAAACGTTTCTGCGCGATTATGCGGCCGTGCTGGAGAACAAACAGCGGCCGGTCACCCTGGCCCTCACCCGTGCCAAGCTGGCCTTCGCGCGCCGGGATTTCGACGCGGCGCTGGCGGCCTTGCAGAGCGCCGACTACCGCGATTTTCTCAACAACCTCGTGGCGCGCATCCTGCAACTGAAAATCTATTTCGAGACCGATGCGTGGGAGCTGCTGGAGCACCACCTGCAGAATATGGAGCGATACGTGCGTCGGCACCGCGTGGCCGGCTACCACCGGGAAAATGCGCTGACGCTCATCCATTTCACCCGCCTGCTGATGCGCACGCCGGTGTTTGAAACGGGCAAGCGGGAGGTGCTGCGAAAGGAAATTGCGGAGACGCCGGTGCTTACGGAGCGGGAGTGGTTGCTTTTGGTGGTCGGTAGTCGGTAGTCGGCGGTCGGTAGTCGGTAGTTGGGGATCAGTTCATCACGTCGAGCATTTCGACCAGTTCGAACACCATACGGAGGTCGTCGTAGAACTCGAGGACCTGGTCGAAGTTGACGGATTGTTTGAACAGGTTGGGGTCGAGCAGGTCGCGGCTTTGCGACAGGGCGATGAAGAGGTTGTCGCCGATGATGGACAGGTAGATGTCTTTGTTCTGATTTTTGTCTGAATAGATTTGTCGGAAAGTAAGGATGGCGTTTTGGAAGTCGGGGGACAGCACGTCGTGGAGGCGCACCCGGTCGGTTGCGTAGGTGTCAAAGTACGTTTCGAATGCGGGCAGCAGGTTTTGGCGCACGCGTCGGCCGCCGAGCCGGTGGAAGGCGCGTTCGGAGCGGCTGAGGTATTTGCGGTAGGCGTCGGGCAGGAGGAGGAGGCTGCCCTGAAGTTCGAGGCGGTGGAAGTCGCCCACCAGAAAGAGCCCTTCGAACACCTTGTCGAGCCGCGTGCGGGCGGCCGAGAACTCGCGCACGCGCAGTTCGCAGATTTCGAAGGGCATTTCGCGAATTTTGCCGGAGATATGGTCTTCGGCGAGGTATTCGTCGGCGGTGGTAAAGATGTGGCCGGCGAGGAATTTTGATTTGTCTATTTTGCCGTTTTGTTTGTATTTCAGGGTACCGTAGTTGATGCCGTCGTCGATAAAGTCGAGGATGAGGCCCACGACCCGGGGTTTGTATTCGTCGAGCCACACCCGGGTGCGGAACACGAGGTAGGCTATCCAGCCGCCGACAAAGAGCAGCAGGATAAGGGTGATGAAAAAGATGCCGATGAAGATTTGGAGCAAGAGGACGCCGAGCAGCAGCAGCGCGGACAACCCGAACAGGCGCATGAGTCGTTGGCGGCGCTTTTCGAGGTTGATGAGCTCCGGGGCGATGCTTTGGTTGTAGAAAATGCGAAAATCGGCCAGTGTGCGCATGTGCCCGGGCGCTTACAGATCAATGCCTTTGTTGCGCGTGTAATTTTGGATGAATTCGTCGATGAGCTCCACCATCAGGTCTTTGAGATAGGCATTTTCGAGGCGGGCAATGACCTTTAGCTTTTCCAGCTTGGGCCGATCGACGCTCACGGTAAGGCGTTTTTTACCGCCCTGATCGTCGGCGTTCCACTCTTCCACGCTTATGGTTTGGCGGATGAGCGCATCTATACCGGAAAAGCGGGCGCCGGGGTTGTTGTCGGCGCTCTGGCGAACCTTGTTTTCGAGGGGTTTGCCCGACGTGTACTTTTCGATGCTTTCCTGGAGGGCCTCTTCGAGCAGCGCGTCGAGGTCGCTGGCAAAGGTTTTGTGCCCGGACGGCTTTCGGCCGGCGGCACGGGACGGCGCTTCCTGTACGGCGTCGGGCAGTTCCGCGCCGGCTTCGTTGAGGAGGTCGTCCAGACCATCGGTGAATTTTTTCTTGCTCATCCTTTAACCGTTGGCCTTAGTTTGCTTCCACCGCTTCCAGTCGACCGATGATCTCTTTGGCGAGGTCGAGGTAGTCCTGTGCGCCGGAAGATTTGGCGTTGTATGCGAAGATGTCTTTGCGTTGTGCGGGCGCTTCGGCGAGGGCCACGTTGTCGCGGATATAGGTATTGAACACCTTGTCGCCGAAATATTTTTGAATGATTTCGACGACGTCGCGGTTCAGCACGCGGCGGTTGTCGTACATAGTGGGTACCACGCCGGCGATGTCGAGGTTTTTGTTGAGCCGGAACCGGACTTTGTCGATGACCTGTTTGATTTTGGCAAGCCCTTGCACGGCGAGGAATTCGGCTTGCAGCGGGATGAGCACCCAACGGCTGCTGGTAAGGGCGTTGAGGGTGAGCAGTCCGAGGCTGGGCGGGCAGTCAATGAGCACGTAGTCGTAGTCGTCGGCTACCTGGGCCAACAGTTCGCGCAGGATGTATTCGCGCCCGGCTTCGTTGATGAGCTCCATCTCAGCTCCGGAGAGGTCGAGGGAGGAGGTCACCACGTCAAGCCCGGGTTTGTGGCTGACGGGGCTGAGATCGGCTTCGCCGCGCATGGCCTCGTAGATGGAGTGGCGCTGGCGGGGTATGCCGAGGGCGATGGTGAGGTTGGCTTGCGGGTCGAGGTCGATGAGGAGCACTTTTTTCCCCAGTTCCACCAAAGCGGCTCCTACGTTGATGGCGCTGGTGGTTTTGCCGACCCCGCCCTTGTGGTTCAGGAATGAAACAACAATACCCATAAGTTGGTCTTACAGCGCGTAAATCGTCGCTGATCAAGGAACAAAGATAGCTATTTTTTCCTTTTGAAAAAAAAAGTAAAAAAAATCTTTTAAATTATTTGTTTATAAACACCTTTTGTTTTAAGTTTGCACCGTGAAAGACGGGAAGCAGCCCGTTCAATAGTTTAACGCGAAAATCAGCACCGTTATGATCAAAGAAGATCGCATACAACTCAATGAGCGTTTCATCCAGGCATTCCGGACGCTGGAAGAACGCGGTTCCATCATCAAGAACGACCGCGGCGGCAAAGGCGTGGGGGACGTGGCCGAGAAGGTTCTGGGCAACAAGTCCTACGGCCACATCATTCGCGCGTTTTTGAATCCGGACAGCAAACGCGTCATCGACTACGGTCAGGCACAGTCGTTTTGCCGGGCTTACAACATCAATGAAAACTGGCTCTTGCACGGCATTGGTGGCATGATCGGCTACGAGAACAGCCTCAACGGCTCCGGCGCCGAGCCGCTGTACCCTTTGCGCGAGGGCAACATCCTGTTCACCACCATACGGGCATTTGCCGGCGCAACCCTCGGGGCGGAGAGCACCGAAGACAGCACCTACTTTTCCATTCCCGGTGTCGGCGGCGACGGTCTGGTGGCCTTCCAGATACAGGGCGAATCCATGGATCCGGTGATCAAAAATACCGACATCGTGGTGTGCAAACCCATCGATAACCTCAGCGACATCCGCGACAACGAGATCTATGCCGTGCGCAACAACGGCAACGTGTGGGTCAAGTACGTGCAAAAAATGCACAACCAACGCGGACGCATCTACCGGCTCAAGCTCATCTCCGCCAACTACTTCGACCACGACCCGTTCGAGGAAGACGTCAACGAATCCACCCGGTTGTATAAGGTGGTGCGGAAGATTAGCCCCATTTAGGCTGTCGGTCATCGGTCATCGGCTATCGGCTGTCGGTCGTCGGCTGTCGGTCGTCGGCGGCGGGCCTCCGGAGTCCCCGGCCTCCGGCCTCTCCCCGGATTTTATCCGGGGTTATTCAAGTTCAACCGCTACGCGGTTGCGAATCAGCCGACCGACCGCCGATAGCCGACCGCCGACGACCGACTGCCAACCCAAAACTATCCTGCTGTTTATTGTTATCTAGCCTCCCGGCGCATAGCTGGTGGGGCTTTTTTTGCTACAAATGCCCTGATACAAATGCCCTGCTACAAATGCCCGACTTCTCCGAAGTCGGGGGGGGATTGGATTTTGCCGGTTCCAATAATGGGCGATTATTCGGAATTCATCTTTGAGGACTACGGAGCGGTCAAGTATTTGTAGAAGCCTCTCCGACTTCGGAGAAGTCGGGCATTTGTAATAGAAAGGTGTTTTTCGCCTTAACACAAATACGCGTTTCACATCAAAATGAAATACCTTGTGTCGCAGATGGACAGCGCTGCGCAAAACAGGTTGTAAACAAGACATTGCCGTGCAGGGAATAGCGCCTCTGCTGCGCGTATATCGACGTTTCTGCCCACCAGCACCAAGCGTAACGTTATTCCGCATTCGACATTCCGCATTCCACATTCGATATGGCCGACCACATCCTCTCCCGCGTCCAGTCCCCCGGTCCCAAGCGCATCCTCGCCCTCGATGGCGGTGGCATCCGCGGCGCCGTGACCATCGGTTTTTTGAAAAAGATCGAGCGTACCCTTCGGCAGCGCCACCACAACGGCATGGTGCTCAGCGATTACTTCGACCTGATCGGCGGCACCAGCACGGGCGCCATCATCGCCACCCTGCTGGCCCTGGGTAAGGAAACGGCCGAAATCGAGCAGTTGTACCAAACGTTGGGTCCAAAGATCTTTGCGAAGCGGTACAGCCTCGCGAACCCCTTTCAATGGGGCAAGCTCCTCCGCGCCAGCTTCGACTCCGGGCCGCTGGAAGCCGAGCTGCGCAACATACTGGGCGATACCACCTTGGGCAGCGACCGGCTGAAGACGGGCCTGTGCATCGTGGCCAAACGCGCCGACACGTTCAGCACCTGGCCCATGCACAACAACCCCTCCGGCAAGTACTTCGGGGCGCCGTTCAACAACAAAGACCTTACGCTGGTCGATCTGGTGCGCGCCAGCACCGCAGCGCCGTCGTACTTCCGACCCCATATGGTGCACCTGGGCGACCAGGAGGCAGCTTTTATCGACGGCGGGGTGAGCATGGCCAACAACCCCTCCTGGCAAATGTTCCTGCTCGCCACCCTCGACGGTTACCGCTTCCGCTGGCCGGTTGGGGAGGACAAGCTGCTCATCGTCTCCGTCGGCACCGGCACGCACACCAAAAAGAAACTGGCGGGCGAGGTTTCCCGCGCCTGGCTGCTCAAATGGGCCAAAGCGCTGCCCGATTACTTTATGGAAGACGCCTCTTGGCAGAACCAGACGATCATGCACTACCTCAGTCGGTCGGCTACGCGCCATGTGATCGATGGCGAGATCGGCAGCATGAACGATGAGGTGCTGAACGGCACCCCGCTGCTTACCTACCTGCGCTACAACGCCTGGTTGGAAAAACCAACGCCGGAACCCACCGACCCGGCAGCGCGGCAATTGTGGTTCCCCAAACCCGACCTCACCGCGCATGGCTATACCGAATCCGACCTGATCGACATGCGCGAGATGAGCAACGCCGCCCGGGTGAAGGACCTGGCTAAGGTGGGGGACATCTCGGCGGATTTTTTTGTGCAGGCGGGGCATTTTCCCGACAGGTTTGATTTGGTTGGGGCGCAGCGGTAGAGACGTTGCATGCAACGTCTCTGCACGTGCGTAGGATACCGGTAGAGACGTTGCATGCAACGTCTCTACTAAAATTATTTCCATTCGCTCATCTACGCCTTCAAAGTACAGATGTCCGGGCATCGGATTTGGTATGTATTTTCGTTCTTAACAATTCCACTGCTAAATTTCGCTCTCTGGCCCGCCCCACCCGTATTGCATCAATCAGTGCCAGGCACTCGTACAATGCCGGGTCCAATGAAACCGCTTGAACAACCGAAGGGTACAGCGGCAATATGCCCTGCCCCCGCAGGGGTCCTTTGGCGTAGGGCCAAACGTAATGCTCACTGCTGTTTATCAGGGATGCCAACGGTTCCGCACTGTGCGCCGTTGGAATTCCCCTGACCACCACGCCAGGTTGCTGAGGGAACATGTGTGGAACGCCGTATTGCAACAGATCCATCAATGGCTGCCTGGCCACTTCTTTGCCTTTGTTTTGCAGTAAACGTGCATAGGCTGATCTTTTCAAGGACGCACTTATTTCGGACTGGCTGACAAAAAGGGACCTGGCCAGAGCCATTTGATTCTTTGACCCTTCCTCACGCCACCTGCTCACTATACAAATGCCGCTGAAACTCAATAAACAACTCCCGAATCCTCGGCACCCCGCCCAGTTTTTCGGCCGCATCGCCGATGTAGTTGGCTACGGGAAGAAATCTAAAACGAAAAGGGGAAAATGTGAAATGGGTGGGATGGAAAGGGGGGGCGGCAATGGCTATAAGTGCAGCCTGATTGCATGAATCAGTGGCCATCGCCCAGGATAAACTCATCGGTGATTTTATTGTCGTCCTACGAGTATACTCGTAGGACGAATCACATTCACACTGCTTCCACCAATTTCTCCAAATTCAGCACCACCCCCGGAAGCAGTTCCAGATCATCCGACCAATTGCCGATAATCCATTGCTTACCCGGTTCGGCAAACAGGTATTGCGGCATACTTTATTTTTTACAAAGATACCACTACTTTTGCATAAAAACACGCTTATGCTTCTCGATCGAAACCCACAGCTCGATCTGGCCTTCGAGTATGTGAACAACACCAGCGCCCACGTTTTCCTCACGGGCAAGGCCGGCACCGGCAAAACCACTTTCCTGCACCGCATCCGCGCCGATTCGGCCAAGCGGCTGGCGGTGGTTGCCCCTACCGGCGTGGCGGCCATCAACGCGGGCGGTATGACCATCCATTCGCTGTTCCAGCTGCCCTTCGGCCCTTTCCTGCCCGGAAACCGCCACGACGCTGCCCGACAGCGCCGGTTCTCCAAAGAAAAGATCAACCTCATCCGCAGCCTCGACCTGCTGGTGATCGACGAGATCAGCATGGTGCGCGCCGATGTGCTCGACGGCATCGACGACGTGCTGCGCCGATACCGCGACTTCGCCCGGCCCTTCGGCGGCCTGCAACTGCTCATGATCGGCGACCTGCACCAGCTGCCGCCCGTAGCCAAGGACGACGAGTGGCAAATGCTGCGCGCCTACTACGACACGCCCTACTTCTTCAGCAGCCAGGCCCTGCGGCAGGCCGCGCCGGTGGTGATCGAGCTCAAGCACATCTACCGGCAGTCCGACCGCTTCTTCATCGACCTGCTCAACCGGGTGCGCGAACGCCGCCTCGACGCGGAGGTGCTCGATACCCTCAACAGCCGCTACGTGCCCGACTTCAGGCCGGCCGACGAAGACGCCTACATCACCCTCAGCACCCACAACGCCACCGCCCAGGAGATCAACGCCCAGCGCCTGTCCGAAACCCCGGGAACGCTGTTCCGCTTCCGGGCCGAGATCACCGGCGACTTTCCGGCTTACGCGTACCCAACTGACGAAGACCTGGCCCTCAAGGTGGGCGCCCAGGTGATGTTCGTTAAAAACGACATCTCGCGCGACAAGCGCTACTACAACGGTAAAATCGGCAAAATCAGCGCGATCAAGGACAGCACCATCACGGTGCAATGCCCGGGCGAGTCGGAAACCATCACCGTTTCGCCGGTCGAATGGCAGAACCTCAAATATTCGCTCAACGCGCAGACCAAATCGGTGACCGAAGACGTCGCCGGCACGTTCACCCAGCTGCCCCTTCGCCTGGCCTGGGCCATCACCATCCACAAGAGCCAGGGACTTACGTTCGAAAAGGTTATCCTCGACGCCCAGTCGGCCTTCGCCCACGGGCAAGTGTACGTGGCGCTCAGCCGCTGCAAAAGCTTTGAGGGCATCGTGCTGCGCTCCCGGATCAGCGCCTCGGGCATCAAAACCGACAGCACGGTGCAGCACTTCAGCGAGGCGGCGGCCAAAAACGAGCCGGACGAAGCCCACCTGCACCGCGCCAAGGCGGTCTCTCAGCAGGCGCTGCTCGAGGAGCTGTTTCAGTTTGCTGCTGTGCAAAAACCGCTGGAGCAGTTGCGCCGGGCTTTTCTGGAAAACGAGGGCAGCCTGCACGCGGATGCGGTGGCGCAGGTAAAAACCATTGCGGAAAAGGCGGCCTCGCTTTACGCGGTGGCCGGTAAGTTCCGGCCTGAACTGCAGAACCACTTCCGGTCCGACGTGCTCCCAGAGGCGGACGAGGCCCTGCAGACCCGCGTGCAGAAGGGCGCAGCCTGGTTTGCCGACCAGATCGGCGTCGACCTCCTGCCGGCATTGCACGACGTGCGCGTGGTGAGCGACAACCGCGAGGTGCGCAAAACGGCCACCGAGGCGCTGGAGACGGCGCAGGCGGCCTTTTTCGTGAAGCACAAGTGCTTCGAAGCGGCGCAAAAGGGCTTTTCCGCATTGGGATACCAGCGCTGTAAGGCGGACGCCGAGCTGGACTTCAACATTGAAAAGGCCAAAGCGGCGATGTCGCCCGCCGCCGCCCAGGCGCCGCAGGACGTGCCGCACCCGAAGCTGTTTCAGCAGTTGAAAAAATGGCGCACCGAAACGGGCGGCGCCCAGGGTGTGGAGTTGTTCCAGATCGTGCCGACTCGCACGCTGCTCGAGATTGTGCAATACCTGCCCGGCACGCCTGACGCGCTGAAGGCCATCAAGGGCATCGGAAAGGCCAAGCTGGCCCAGTTTGGCGCCGAGATACTGGCCATGGTACAGGCGTACTGCGCGGAGCACAACCTCCGGACAACCGACGTGGAGCTGCCCGGCGAGGAGAAGACGCCGGTTCGTACAGACACCAAAGTGCTGAGTTTTGAGTTGTTCCGTTCCGGTAAAACCATCGACGAGATCGCTGCCGAACGCGGGTTTGTGCGCAGCACCATTGAGGGTCATCTGGCGCATTTTGTGGAAACAGGAGAGCTGGATGTGCTGGAGTTGATCGACGAGGAGGATGCGTCGCAAATAGGGGAGTACCTGGTCGATCATCCGGAGGCCCTGAGCTCGGAAGTGAAGACGCATTTTGGCGACCGGTATTCGTACGGGGAGATCAAGTTGGTGATGGCGGACTTTAAAAGAGCGCGAGCGAAAAAATCAGGCGGAATTGGATAAATAAACTGGTGATTAGCAGGCCTTCAGGAATGGACTTCAGTAATGCCAGGAAACGTCGCCGGCACAGGCAGGTTTCTTTTTTGGCCACGTTGCTATTGGCGTACCCCATGACCTGGGCAATATCGTCCATAGAGTAACCCAACTGATATAAGACTAAAATATTCCTGCATTTGTCATTTAGTTGTTCCAGCAGTTTACCCAGTTGTTCCCGTCTTTCGGAAAGCAGGTAGTCCTGCTCCGGATCGCCTGAGGCAGGAAGTTCAGGCGGGTGATCTGTATGCAAGAAAGGCGATTTGCTGTTTCGGCGGCGTTCGTTGAGCCAGTGCTGCCGTACAATGCCCATGAAGTAAGCATCCAGCGAGCCTTCTCCTCTGTAGTCGCCTTGACGAACCTTGCGATCGAGTACAATGACGGCCTCCTGATACACATCCTCCCCGTCCTGGCGGTTGCCCCTCTGTCGGCATACATGCGCGATGGTTTTTTGCCGCAGCACATTGTTTTCAAAAAGGTCTTTCAGGGCGACCTGATATAGAGCTAATCTTTCTCCGGGCACTGCTCTCATAGTCCAGTTTTGTGTAATAAAACATTGTTTAATTTTGATTTTAAAATATTGTGTTTCGATTTCGACACACAAAGTAAAGCAAAGTTTTTTGTTAATTTTATGTAAAGTGGTAACCTGAAGGCAGAAATATGAACACTATATGGTGTGCAGCGTCACACATCACCTGTTGGTCCAACACAACATTTACCTAAAACCTTAGCGATGAAACCTGTTTACTGCCTTTTTCTGCTTTTCCTGGTCAGCCGTGAAAGCCTGTCACAAACCTTTCAAATACAGTACGGTACTACCTTTGATAATGCCTTTACGAAGATCATTCCGAGTGGTTCCGAGTTTTATGTCTTGGGACACGACCAGGCTGCGGCCGGATCGCCGGGCCGGGCAACGGTGACCCGCCTGGACGCAATCGGGCAACATTTGTGGACACTGAGTCTCGACATAGGTTCTGCCTGGCTGGATGCTGTTGAAACCCCCGCTGGCGGTCTTTTGGTGGTGGGCCAAACCTTACCTGCCGACCCAACGAACAAGAGCCTCGCCGGACTGGTCACTCCTGCCGGCGCTTTTAGCTGGGTGCGCAGTTATGAAGCACCCGGACGAGAGGCTTTCACCCGCATTGTGCGCAATCCTGTACCCCAAAGTGCCGCATTTCCTTATTACGTCCTTGGGGCGCAAAATGACCCGAGCGGGAATGCCACCCACGATGATGTGGTGCTGTGGAACATGGATGAACAGGGAAATTCCAACTGGAAAAAGCTGTTTCCGAGTACCGGGGACGATGAATTTGCGCGCGATATGGAGGCTCTACCCACCGGCGACCTAATGCTGGCAGGAAATTTAAATATCGACGGGGGGATATTCCTCTTTGACAACACAGGGGCGCACAAAGGTGGCCTGATTACCTTCGGTACTAATTTCACTTTTGCCGATCTTTTTCAGGCCAGTGGTGGCAATTTTTACGCAGTGGGCAATACCTTTCCGGGTGTTAACGCCTACCTGATCAAATACGATGCCGATTTGCTGCCGGTCTGGGAAGCGAACCTCAACGGATTGTCGGCTATCAGCCAGGTGTGGGAAGCGCCTGGTGGAGGTATTTACGTGACGGGCACAGGTCCGTTTGGTGGCAGGGTGAGGGCGGTGGTGATGCGCTTCACAGACCCTGGAAGCGGTCCTGTGTTGCAGTGGACCCGGTACCTCGACAACGGAGAAACCGTCTATCAGGGCGGTGCTACAGCCTTCCTGCCCCCGAATCGGATGGCCTTTGTAGACGGGCGTATACCGACGTCTGGAGGCTTTGGACAATTGTGCGCTTTCATATCGGTGAGCGACCTGGATTTGACCACTTGTGTCACCGCATCCACCACCATTTTTGTGTCGTCCAACGCTTTGTTTTATAACGGTCCGTCATTACCCTCTTTCGAATTTACCGACACAATTCCCGGCGCTGATTTGCTGAGTTCGGCCCTAAACTGGCAACAGGAATTCATTTGTGCGCCCTGTAAGGCGGGATTTACCTTTCAGGCCAATGGAAGCTGTGGCGACTTTAACTTCACGAACACTTCTACCGGGTCTTCATCGCTGACCTACGCGTGGACGTTTGGGGATCCGGCCAGCGGAACCAACAACACATCGGTAGCCCAAGACCCGACGCATCAGTTCAGCGTTTGCGGCAATTTCAAGGTTTGCCTCAAGATCACAGATAGCAATTGTGAGGATTCGATTTGCCAGACGGTGGTGTTCTTTGACCAGGTGAAGCCGGTAATCACTTGTCCCGCCAACCAGGTTATACAGGCGAGTGGCTGCCCGGTGTCGGTCTACAACATCCCTCCAACCCAGGTGTCCGACGACTGCAGTACGCCATCTGTCGGATATATCATTACGGGCACTTCCTCCGGGTTTGGGCCCAATAACGCCAGCGGACAGCAATTCAACCAAGGCGTGTCAACGGTTGTGTATACGGCCACAGACCATTGTGGCAACTCGGCGAGTTGTTCGTTCAACGTGGACGTGTTGTGCGCCCCGGGAGGCAGTTCCAGGCTATGTGGCCAGTCGGTGCTCACTTGTTTTTCAGGGTTCAATAACCCCAATTCCCCCACTTCAGGGCTAAACGCCAACGGCAACGTGGTCGCTTTTGTCGATCCCAGGGCCCTGACCAATGTTTCGCCCAACGGAATGGACGCCTCCAACCCGGTCAACGGTCTGCCGAACGTGCCTATGGTGAAAGATCCACAATGGGTGTATAGCCGGATGGGTCAGGTATTCGGGCTGGCCATCGACGCCAATGAATTTGTGTACGCTACCGCTTCCTCCATTTATGGAAAGTTCACCGACCCGTTCAACGTGGACGTGACTTTCGGAACGGCGGGTGCCGGTGGGATTTACAAAATTGACCCGTCCACCGGCACGGTAACGGATTTTGTTAAAACCAACAGCGTCAACCCCAACACAATCGGAACGAATTTCATTTACAACACCGGATCGGGTCTGGGCAATATTTGCTACGACAAGCAAAACAACCAGTTCTTTGTCACTAATTTTACCGACGGCAAAATATATCGGATCGACATCAATGGTATTGTACTGAGTACGTACGATCATCCCGGCAGCCTGACTTTCCCATCCAATCCTCCGGGGAATACCTTTATTCCGTTGGGCGACCGCCCATACGGCATTCAGATGCACCCGCTAAACGGCCGGCTGTACTATGCCGTCTGGCGGGAGGACCTGGGCCGCCAAAGCGGGACGGTGAGCAATGAAGTCTGGTCGATCGCGTTGGATGGCACCGGCAATTTCATGGGGGCTGCTACGCTGGTCCTGCAAATACCGCCCATGCCCAGCGTATCCTATTCGAACGCGCCTTCCGACCTGGCCTTTTCGCAGAGTGGAAAAATGTTGATTGGAGAACGGACGACCAGCCGGGACTGGCCGCTGGTCATTGGAAGTCCTGCTCATGACTCCCGGGTACTGGAATATTGTTGTGATCCGGTTTGGGCGCCGCCGCTTACCTTTTATGTGGGAAACCTTAGCACCAGTACCAATTGTGCCGGAGGGGTCGATTACGGCTATGCCGGATATGATTTTATTCAGAATAAACCGGTTAATTGCGACGGACTGATCTGGAGCACAGGTGATGCCTTGAAATTTGGTACCGGATTCAATCCCTATGTGAATGATTATGAAGTGGTATACGGGTTGGCCGGCGCGCTTGTTTCCGGCAACAGCAATGTACCCTTCTCGGCCAACTGGGTGAAAACAACCAGTTACTATATCGACATGGGATTGCCCGGTAAAACCGAGTTTGGCGACGTAGAGGTATTTAAATGCGCATGCGACGGCAAACCCGACTTTCCTTGCGATTCGCTGTGGGTGACCAAGACCCAGCCAAACCCCGGTACATGCTGTTTCAACATGACCCTCGACGTTCACGCGGGGCCCTTGGCCTACCTCGAAGCCGAAAGCCTGACCCCGGGCGTGGTGTTCAACAACGTCACCCTAAACAACACCTTCGCGTGGGCAGGCAACCCCACCGGAACACTCCTGCCGATCAAGCACAACCCGTTGCAAGGCATCCCGCAGGGTACCTACCCTAACGCCCTCCAGTTTTGCCTGGCCAATATCCAGAACCCGAGCCAGGTACCGCAGTGTGTTGTGTTCCGTTGGTATGTCAAAGGACCTGACGACGTTCCTTACCTCGCCTGTACGGACACGTGTTACTTCGAGTGCCCGGTACCCGTGCCGGCCGACACCTGTGTGGTGGTGAAAACCGACAGCATTGCCTGCGACCCGGCCAATCCCAAGGAGTACTGCCTGTTCCTGACGGTGGAAAATACCAGCATTGACCCGACATTTATTGCCAACCAGTTGATCATGAGTGGTCTGACGCCCGGCTTTTCCTTTAAGCCTTGTCCACCGCCCGTTATCAGCGCCACTGCGCCGTCCATTGCCCTCAACCTGATCCCGACCCTGGCACCCGGCAACACCAGCAACCTGCTGTGCGTCAAACTGGTAGCATTGTCTCCTGTGATCACACCCACGGTGGTGTGTATGAACCTGGGTCTGTCGGGCAACAACGATTGTTGTCACAGTAGCATTCCGTTCTGCGTGACACTTGAGCCCTGCTGCGATCCCTGCGAGGATAGGGGTGTTACGGTGCAGACCACCGACCCGGACTCCTGCTGTCATTCACTGGACATCACCAACGACTGCAACTACAATTTCTTCACCAAACTTGAGCTCGAATTGATCACTCCGGGTGTTATTTTCGGCTCGCACTTCACTGGCGGGGCCAATCCCGGGGACTGGAACAACCCAATTTCGCAAAACAACCTCATCCAGTGGCAACACGTGTCGGGCTACATCCCGAACGGCACAATTGCCGGTCTCATCAATTTCTGCCTGGATGAGATCAACAACCCCGGCGAGATACCTCAAACGGTGGTGCTGCACTGGTATACCACTGGCGCCAACGGGAAAGACAGCATTGCCTGTTCGGATACGCTTGTATTTGACTGTCCGCAACAGGATTTCCCCTGTATCCAGGTGCTTGATAGTAAAATACTGTGTAAACAAGACGCCGGCGGAAACGTCTACTACGAGTACATGCTGACCTTCCAGAACACCTCCTCGCCTCCGCACACGGCCGATGAATTGGTGTTCAGCCAGATTGGCCCGCCGCCCGTCGTTGTGTTCCCCAACCCCATATCACTGTCGCCTCCGCTACTGCCCAACGGCATTACTACCATTACGACCAACCTATTCGGCTCGGGCCTGAGTCCAGGCGACAAGCTCACTTTTGAGGTGCGGTTGCACGATTCGACCGATCCGGACAACTGGTGCTGTTTCGAAGGGGATACCTTGTGCATTTTTATTCCACCCTGCGACACCTGCGTTTGTCAGCCTAACCTTACCCTTTCACAGAGCGGGGTGGAATACCCGGTTTTCTGCGATCCACATACGGGGTTCATTCCTGTGCTGCCGTGTCCAGCCGATGATGTTGTGATCTCGGGTTTCTTTGGATGTGTAGACCCTGTAACCGGGCAGCCTTGCCTGCCGTCTCCAGTGGTTTATGAATTGGTATTACCGGATGGCAGCATTTATTCGGGCTCCACCAACAACTTCCCGGCCTATATTCTTCCCAAAGCCGATGGGGATGACCCGGGGTTCTATTGTCTGACGTTTACCACGATTTGCCCCGGAACATTCGATACCTGTGTCTGCAAAGTAACCTGGATCAGGGAAGCCTGCGACTCCTGCTGCACCGACTTTAATGCTTTTTGCAACCGCATTGAAAATGCGGTGACCATTAGTACGGACAACTCGCTTTGCAAGGCAACACTCCGTGTGGACAGCTTGCCCAATTGCGATTTCATCGACTGGGTGGACTGGGGGGACAACCAACAGGACGGCGGAAACCTGGCCAGTGGCGGCATGGCCATGCACCAATATGCCGGGAGTGGAACGTTCGCCATTTGTTATTTGGCTATTGAACTGGACGAGGCAACCGGGCTGATCTGTTTTGAAAAAATCATTTGCGATACCATTTCCCTGCTTTGCTCCATGCCTGCCGATACGTGTATAGATCCGCCCGCGGGACTGGTAGCCTGGTGGTCGATGGACGACTTTTCCGGTTCGGTGGTGGCGGACGACATCATAGGTTCAAATGATGGTGTGCCTATGCCGGGTGGCTCGATCGGTAACCCCGGTGGCCCCGAAACGGTGCCGGGTAAAGTACGGGATGCCCTCCACTACACCAGTCCGGGCAACCGGCACGTCGAAGTAGCTGACGATCCAGTCCTGAATTTTGGCTCCGGGGCCTTTACCATCGATGCCTGGATATTCACCAACATGGGCACCCAAACCGAACCTATAGTAGACAAGCTGGGCAATACGAACAATGGCTATGCCTTATCCATTCAGGGCACATCCCCGTACTACCTGACGCTGGTGCTGGGAACAGGCAACACGGTGGATGTGTTGCAAGGGCCGGCGATCACCACGGGTGAATGGAACTTTGTCGCGGTGTCCGTCAACCCACCGACGGCAACCTTCTTCGTGGGCAACAATACCAACGGATTAACCCAAATCAGCAACGTCCCTATTAATGGTGTGCCCAACGCTTCCAACCCTGCGCGGACTTTGCGCATCGGGTACAATCCGTTCAATTTGCATTGGGACATCATCATCGATGAGTTGGAATTATTCAACCGAGCGCTCAATTTTCAGGAAGTTCAATCGATTTTTTTGTCCGACAGCCTCGGAAAATGCCCGCCGATGTCAAGTTGTATCTGTACAGACCTGAACAACGACGTAGGCGCCGGTTTTACGCTACTTGCCGCTTCCCAGGAGAATTACCTGTTTAAGCCCTCAGCGCCGTTGGGCGACTGCGACCAGGTAACATGGGAGTGGGGCGACGGTAGCCCTGCCAGCACCTCCATTGGCTCTGCCCCGATTGAGCACCAGTTCCTTCAAACAGGCCAATACGACATGTGTATGTCGGTTTTGCGCACCGAAGACAATGGAAACAATTGTACCGATGTGTACTGCCGGGCACTTACCGATGCAGGCTTCCTCGGCAGGTCGATCTCCTGTGTCCTCCGCCCAAACCCAACTACCGGCGTGTTTACCCTGGAGTTTTCGGCCGGCATGATGCCCGTTTTGGCATCACTTCAAATTGTGGACATGTGGGGCAGGGTAGTACAAACGGAGGCATTGCAATATGGCGTGCTTCAACAGTCATTCTCGATTGCTGAACTTCCGCCTGGCGTTTACTTCGCGACTGTTTTGGCAGGAGACGTATGGGTATGGAGGCAGCTGGTGGTTAGGCAGTAACCCTGCTTTCAGGAAGGCCCGCCCAGCAGCGGGCCTTTTTTTATTTCTTAAAAATAAAATACACCGCCAGCAAATTCAAATCTTTGGGCCAACAACCAACCACTATCATGTACGATCTGCCACACCACAAAGAAAATGACCCTCGAATCGTGCAAGCGTTTGTCGACCGGCACCCGTTTGCCTTTTTATCCGGATGCGACGCGGACAACAGACCGATTGCCACGCAGGTGCCGGTTTTTATGGAGGAAATGAATGGCCGGAAAGTGATGCGGGGGCACATCATGAAAAACACCGACCACCACAAGGCCTTTTTGCACAATGAAAACGCGTTGGCGGTGTTCACCGGCCCGCACACCTATGTCAGTGCCACCTGGTACAGCAACCCCCACATGGCGTCTACCTGGAACTACATGAGCGTGCACGTCAGGGGCATTATCCGGTTTTTGGACGACGCGGCGCTGGAAGACGTGCTGCGAAAGACCACCCTGCATTTTGAGCACAATGACCGGCATTCCCCCACCGTGTACGACAACCTTCCCCCGGAGTTTACGCGAAGGGTGATGAACGCCATTGTTGCCTTTGAAATGGAAATTACGGGTATAGACACGGTGTTCAAATTGAGCCAGGACAGGGATTACGAGAGCTACCGCAACATCATAGCCAGGCTCAAGGAACAAGACGAAGCCGGTCGGTATATCGCCGCCGAGATGGAAAAAAGAACGGAGGAGGTGTTTCCGGAGGAGACCGGGGGGACGGGGCGTTGACGCGACTTGAGATAAAACAAAAAGAGCCCGCACAAAAACTGTGCGGGCTCGGGGGTCGGTTTAAATTGAGTTGGCGCCGACCTACTCTCCCGGGGCATCAACCCCAGTACCATCAGCGCTAACGGGCTTAACTACTCTGTTCGGAATGGGAAGAG
>JBGSTG010000078.1:0-12434 GCA_041736625.1 Saprospiraceae bacterium
GAGCTAGGACTTCGATCTATTTACACGGAAATGACCCGCCGGAGAAACTGACGGAAACCGCCGTGGTACGAAGAGTATGCCCGGTGGTGTGGGGGGACGGCGGCGAAAGCCGCCTCCTACCCGATTTCGCGGGTCGGAATGCCGAACAAACGTTAGGCCTCTCCGAGGCCCAACGAAATACGCTTGGTATTTCTACAAACGTTTGGCCTCTCCGAGGCCATTTCGTCTGTTGTCGGCGAGGACGTAGACAACGGCACAAGTCTTATTTTTGCCGCGAATTAGCGCTAATTCGCGCTAATTCGCGGCAAAAAATTTGACTCACGGCCACCCGCTATCTCAATTGTTTTTCCTTCCCTGGGCGATCCAGGTCAGTATGGTCTGTTTGTCGGCCGCCGAAATCTCGCGGTTGAGGGGCATGAAACCAATGAGCAGGTACTGTTCAATCTTGGACCATGCGCTCTCCACCGCTGCGTACCCCGTAAAGTTGGTCAGTTTGCCTGAATTCAGATGGCAGCCGTCAAAGTTACAATGCGATTGGATAACCGGGAAAACTGCATAGCGAAAACTGACTTCCCCTTCGGGCAGCATATACGGCCGGAGGTAAACATCGGCGGGGGGCATCACCACCTCCCCGCCGAACGGTCCGGAAAGCGCCAGGTACGCGGTGTCACCCTCCCAGGCGACCGGCTGCAGCCCGGGGACGGCGTTGGCCGACACCGGTACGCGCGTGCCCGCTTCGTAACGGCCCGAGCCGCTGCCGTTTTCCACCGTGAGCCGGTAGACCGGCTCGTGGGTGCATGCCGCGAGGGCCAGGAGGAGGAATAATGCAGTATGTCTCATGTGATGTGTTGTTTTCCGCTCGCGGGTGATGGCACGCGGATAACGCGGATCGCTGCGCGAACGCGGATTACACGGATTTTTTATATTATTTTCGAATAAAATCCGTGTAATCCGCGTTCGCGCAGCGATCCGTTCCATCCGCGTGCCATCTCACGTTTATCCACTACCAGGTTTCAATAAATTCCGCCCAGTACGCGCTTGTTCCACGCCGGATTTTGGTCAAAAGCTGGCAGGCGCACGGGTTTGGCGGTCATACCACTGGTGTCCGTCAGGGCCTTCATAAAGGCTACGAGCGCTTTTTGCTCCTGGGCACTCAGGTTGAGCTCGTCGAAGGGCAGGGTCTGGTGGGGCAGGTCGATGCCCATGCCGCCGCCGCCGCCTTTGTTGTAAAAGTCGACCACCTCTTCGAGCGTTTTGTACACGCCGTTGTGCATGTAAGGCGCCGTCAGGTCGGCATTCCGAACGGTAGTCGTTTTAAAGCTGTACTCCAGGTGGGGCGCCCTGTCGCGGGGCACGCCGTTGGCGTAGCGCCCCGGGTCGGGGTCCACGGTCAGCTTTTGGGCTGCCGGATCGGCAGGAACGCCGATCACCTCCGATTCGTTTTCCTTAAAGGCGGGCGGCACGAGGCCCGAATAGGTGGGCGCGAAGTGGCAGGTTCCGCACACCGCTTTGCCCATGAAGAGGTTAAACCCCTGCTGAACTTCGGCGGAGAGTGACACATCTTCGCCGCGCAGGTAGCGGTCTACCGGGCTGTTGAAACCCTGGAGCGAACGCACGTAGGCGGTCAGTGCCCTCGTGATGCCCTGCACGTTGGGGGCCTGGCCGTAAGCGTTTCTGAACAGCTTCTGGTATTCCGCGCTGACGTTCAGCTTGTCGAGAATATCGTAATACGTGGTGTTGAATTCTTTTGGATTAAAAATTACGTGTTCCGCCTGCGTTTCGAGCCGGTCGGTGCGGAAGTCGTAGAAATACTTGTCGGCAAAAACGCTGTTGATGAGGGTGGGGGCATTGCGGCCGACGTTTCCCTGGTGGTTCAGCGCTTCGCTTTTCGCCAACCCGTCGGTAAACGCGCGTTCCGGCCGGTGGCAGGAGGCACAGGAGCGCTCGTTGTTGGCCGAGAGGATGGGGTCGAAAAAGAGCATGCGCCCCAGTTCGACCACCGGAGCCAGCTCCTCGCGGGCGCCGATGCCGGCGTAGTAGTGGTCGTTGAAGGTCTGCGCCGAAAACATCGACGGGGATAGGTAGTTCAGCGGCAGGGACAGGTCGTGCACCTCATAGACGGTCTCCAGGCCCAATGCCAGGTGCAGGCGCAGCAACTGACCGTAGAGCGGCTCCATAAACTGCCGGATAAACCCGAGGCGATCGAAGCTGTCGAAATCGGGGTGGTTTTCCAGCCGGCGAATGGCCCCGGAAAAATTAGCACGGATGGAGTCGGCCAAAGGGCGGTGTTCCGGCTTTAGATACGGCAGGTAAAGCGCCGCAGCATCCTGAATAGCCTTCAACGCGACCGCCGCCTCTGTCAGGCTCTCGCCGGACCCCGGGGTGTCGAACCCAACGATGCCCATAGCGGTAATGCGGAAAATGCCCGCGCGCATGGCTTCGAATATTTCCCGGTCGGTAAACAGCTGCATCGCCTGCGAGCGGCGAATGGGCTCGTAGTTATTGCCCAGCTCGCGGGCCAGGCGAGCCAGTTCGGCCTTTTCGGCTGCCGGCTCGTCGGCATACAAATGCTCTTCGGTGATTTGCATGCCCATCGGTTGCAATACCTCCACGCCGGCTACCACGCGGTTGACCCAGGGCAGCGGGGCGCCGTTGAGGTAGTCGCGGGTATTCTCTTCGTCCAGATAGGCCAGCAGAAACTCGACCTTTTTATAGGCACGGCGCAGGTCGCGGAATCGCACTTTCCAGGTGTCCGGTGTAGCGGTGGGATTCTCCAGTTCAGCCTGAAAGGCGGCGATGGCCGCGCCATAGGCGTTCAACCCTTCGGTGTAGGTTTTCCGGATGGACTCCGAGGTGGGGGTGCCCTCCGGCGCCGGACGCAGGGCAGACAGCAGGAGGATACCTGCGCCCAGAACAAAGAAGACAAAAAGATGCTTTTTCATAAATGTTGGGCAAATAAAAAAACCACAGCGCAACACCCCATCCACCGTAATGAAAATACGGGCGAACGGCGGTGAAACGCTGTGGTCAGTTAACAGGCGAAAAGCGGATCAAGGCCGGCAATCAGGCTTGTATGCCCGCTTTTCTTATTTTTCAAATGAAAACGATTACTCAACAATCAGTTTCACGGCTTCGCCGTCGGCATTTTTGACGATGTACGTGCCCGGTTGCAGACCCGATACGTCGGCTACCTGCGTGTTGCGGAATACGCGCATCAGTTTGCCGTCGATGCTGAAGATGGCGGCGTCGGTTACCTCGTTGAAGTTCAGTTCGCGGGAAACCGGGTTGGGCCACACCTGGAAGCGGTCTTCTTTGGTGAAGTTGGGGTCGCTGATGGACACCACGAGGTTGTTCCAGCCTGTGATGGCGTAGGTCAGCGAGTTGGCGTACACGCCCGGGTTGCTGCTGCTGGGGTGCTGGGAGTTAACGAGCATGGTTTTGCCGTCGGGCGACATAATGGAGCCGGTAATCTCTGCGCCGGCGGGCGTTGCGGAGATGCGGATCAGGTCGTTGATGGTCGGGTTGGCAATCGACATGTCGAGCAACCACATTTCGCAGATGATCGGCTTGCTGTCGGGCATACGGCCGTAGGTACGGCCGTTGAGGTCTTCGCTGATGATCATGTAGGTTTTGCCGCCGCTGTACAGGAAGTTCAGACCGTCGGGGTTCGACAGGTGCTTGGCGGGGTAGCTTGCGGCAGGTACGTTTGCGGTAGTGAAGTCCGGACCGCCTTCGATTTTAACCGTTACCTCTTCAGACACGGGGTCATAGCACAGTACGCGGCCGTAGAAATCGACGTAAGCGGTGTCCACCGGCGAAGCCAGGCCTTGCGCTGTGGCGCGAGCCACGTGGTGGTTGGGAGCTTCGGCAGCGCCGTTGATGGCGTTGCGCCAGCCGGAGGACTTGCCCAGGTCATCGCGACCGGTTTCGGTGATGTACACGCGGCCGGTGGTGTAGTCAACAGCCACCCATTCGAGGCGGTTGAACACCGTTGCGCCGGCAGCGATGGCGCGGGCGCCGAAGTTCAGCATGTTGTTCAGGTCGGTGTTGTCGATCTCCACCCATTTCGGGTTTTGGGTGTGGGCGTAGGCGTAGATTTTGCCTTTGGTGAAGTCGCCCGGTACATCGGCCACGAATTTGGAGAAGATACCCGGCGTGTTGTCTTCGCCGAGGTACACCGTGCGGTTGTCGGCAGCGATGGCGCCACCTTCGAAGAATTGGCGACCCCAGTTGTACTGCTTGCGGATGGCGCGTGCCGTTTTCGGGTCGATTTCCACCATCCAGTTCAGGTTCTGGAATTTTTTGATCTTCTGGCCGTTGTAAGCGGGGAACTCCGGCGTGCTCAGCGTGAAGTCGCTCGTATCGCGGAGGAAGCCGCCGGCAACTGTGTTGCTGGACACTTGCCACTCTTCAGCCGTCCAAATGCGGCCGTCGAGGCTGCTGATACCGGCGCAGTTCATGCCCGTTTCGCCTACGGTGTTCACAAAGTCAACGTTGAAGAACTTGCCTCTGCGGCCGTCAGCCAGGGTCTGGTCGAGCACCACCAGGGTGTCGGTGTTGGCGTCACGGCGCACTTTGAAGCTGGTCATACCACCACCGTCGCCGATGAAGTTGTTGGCTTGCTGCATCTCGTGGTTAACCGAGATCCAGAACTCATTCGGGTTGGCGGCATCGGGCGTTACGCCGATGAAGTCGTGCCACTGTTTGGCGGGGTGCGCACCGGCCGGGTTGCCGTAGGTAGCCGTGGTTTGCACCGTGTCGAGCTGGCCCACGAAAATAACCTGGTACTTCAGCGGGGAGGGGGGGAGAACAACCGTCGTCGGCTCGTAGTTGGCCGGAACGCTGGGGTCGAAGGTGAACTGGGCCGAGAGCGAAACGCCCATGACCAGTACGATCGAGAGGGAGAGGAGAAATTGCTTCATGTGAGTGAAATGTTTTTAGTGTGTTGGTTGATGGTGCAAAGGAAGAAATTCAATGTTAAGCGAAAATTAAGCGGTGCACAGTAAAATTTAGAGATATACTTTTGTTAATATTAAGTTTACATAATTTTTAATTTAAAAATACATTACACTAAAAAACGGCTTTTAACAATACGGTGACGCGCCTGAAAGGCATGCTGCTACTCTGTTTTTGGTAATCTGGATTATTTCTAAATTGTGACGGGTTCGATGTTTTTGGTTTCGTTTCTGAAAATCCCTCTCGCGAGGGATGGCACGCGGATTTAACGGATCGCTACGCGAACGCGGATTTGACGGATATCCAACATCATTTCCGCAATATCCCTACCTTCGCCCTTGTTTTTTTCCCAAAACCTTTTGCACCATGATCCTGCGCACCTTATCCACTTTTCTGTTACTTTTTACCCTGTCTTTGTTGCATGCCCAGCAAAACCCCAACGAGCTGCACCGGCAGGTGCGCACCCTGAGCGCCGAGCAAAAGCTGAAGCTGCTTGGCTATCTGCGGCACGTTGGCGCCGATATCGATCAGGAGATTGTCGATTTGTACCAGCGCTTGCCGTCTGCCCAGCAGTCCCGCTCCGATCAATATCTCCGCTTTTTGAAACAGGATCCGGCGTACATGCCGCGTACGCGGGTGGCCTGGGATCGCGACACCATTCGGTTCGGCGTGATGGAGGAGGGCTCCGTGCTCATCGATTCGTTCACAGTGCGCAACATCGGCACGGCGCCCTACGTGGTGCACGACATCCGCAGCGCCTGCGACTGCACCCTGCTGGAAAAACCCGTATATCCGGTGTTGCCCGGCGAGTCGCTCACCCTGCGCATCGAGTTCAACAGCAAGGGGAAAGCGGGCGATACGGAGGCCGGCGTGGTGCTTTTCGACAACTCTTCGCCCAACACGCGCAATATCCTCTACCTGATCGGCCGGATTGTGCCCCGACAGTAGCGTCCGGCAAGCGCCATTCAACCAAATGGCGACTTGCTTGTTCGTCTACCATGCTTCAAGATAAAAATTTTGCCATCGTCGGCGCTTCCAGCGGCATTGGCCTGGAAATAGCGCGTTTGTTGCACGCACGCGGCGCCAATCTGTGGGCGTACAGCCGCCGCCCGATGCCGGAGGACCTGCCCGATGTCCGTTGGGCTTCGGCCGACGTGCTCTCGCCCGATTTTCAGCTACCCGACCTGCCCGAACGCCTCGACGGGTTTGTGTACGCACCCGGCAGCATCAACCTCAAGCCGTTTAACCGCATCAAACCGGACGATTTCCGGCAGGAACTCGAAATCAACACTGTGGGCGCCTTCCGCGCCTTGCAGCTGGCGTTTCCAGCCCTGAAAGCGGCTCAGGGTAGCGTCGTGCTCTTCAGCACAGTGGCGGTGCAAACGGGCATGCCGTTCCACGCGGGCATCGGCGCCGCCAAAGGCGCCGTCGAAGGACTCACCCGGGCCCTGGCCGCCGAGTGGGCGCCAACCGTGCGCATCAACGCCATCGCGCCTTCGCTCACCGACACCCCACTGGCCTCGGCCCTGCTCAGCACCGACGAGAAGCGACAAAACGCCGCCGCCCGCCACCCGCTCAAACGGGTGGGCGCCGCCGCCGATATCGCCCAAACCGCCCTGTTCCTGCTCGACGCAGAGACATCCGGGTTCATCACCGGACAGGTGCTACACGTGGATGGGGGCATGGGAAACCTCAAATAATTCGGAATGATTCGAATGCGGAATGCGGAATGCGGAATGCGGAATGCGGAATAAGAGGGCTCTTGGCGAATGCGGAATTCGGAATGCGGAATGCGGAATAAGAGGGCTCTTGGCGAATGCGGAATGCGGAATAATAAGAGGGCTCTTGGTATCAACGTGAAGTGAAGCCAAGAGCCCTCTTATTCTCATAAGGCCACTCCGTTCCGCACAAAATCTTGTCTTGGTATCAACCTTAAGCCAAGAGCCCTCTTATTCTCATAAGGCCACTCCGTTTCGCACAAAATCTCGTCTGGGTATCAACGTAAAGCCAAGCGCCTTCATATTCCGCATTCCGCATTCCGAATTCCACATTCCACTCACCGTTTGCGCCTGGCTCCGCCCAGCCCCAGCACGCTCAGGATGCCGCGCGACAGTTCGCGAGCGACGGTTCGCCCGATGTCGCGCACCACGGGGTTTTTCATGACCTCTTCGATCACCGATTTTTCCCTGGGGCCTTTGGGCGCTGGTTTGTCGTTTTCGCCGCCGAACCAGCCCCGTTTTTCGTTCATTTTTTCGGTCAGGATGTCGTGCGCGCTTTCCCGGTCGATCACCTGGCTGTACTTCTTCTGCAGGGTGGACCGGTTGATGAGGGTGTCGAGCTCGCCGGGACTCAGGATGTCCATGCGGCTTTCCGGCGCGCGCATCATGGTGTGCACCAGCGGTGTGGGGATGCCTTTTTCGTTGAGGCCGCTGATGAATGCCTCACCGGTGCCCAGCTGGGTGAGCAGGTCTTCCGTTTGGTAAAAATCGGAGAGCGGGTAGTTTTCGGCGGCCAGCTTGATGGCTTTGCGGTCTTTGGCGGTAAAGGCGCGCAGGGCGTGCTGGAGCTTGAAGCCCAATTGCGCCAACACGCTGGAGGGCACGTCGGCGGGGTTTTGGGTGATGAAAAAGATGCCTACGCCTTTGGAGCGGATGAGCTTGATGATGGTCTCGATCTGTTGGAGCAGGGTGCTGGAGGCATTGTCGAACACCAGGTGAGCTTCGTCAATAAAAATGCAGAGCTTGGGCTTGTCTACGTCACCCACTTCGGGGAATGATTCGTAAATCTCGGCCAGCAGCTGGAGCATGAAGGTGGAAAACAACTTCGGGCGATCCTGGATGTCGGTCAGGCGCACAATGCTGAGGGCGCCCTTGCCCTGGTCGTCGGTGCGCAGCAGGTCCTGGACGTCGAACGACAGTTCACCGAAAAACTGCCCGGCGCCCTGTTGTTCCAGTTCGACGATCTTGCGCAGGATGGTGGCGGAGGAGACGGAGCTGAAGGTGCCGTATTCGGCCTGGATGGCGGCTTTGCCATCTTTATCCAGGTATTGCAGCACTTTGCGGAGATCCTGGAGGTCTACCAGCGGAAGTTGGTGGTCGTCGCAATACTTGAAAATGACCGCCATGATGCCCGCCTGGGTGTCGTTCAGGTCGAGGAGGCGGCTGAACAGCACGGGCCCGAATTCGCCCACGGTGGCGCGCAGGCGCACGCCTTTTTCCTCCGACAGGGTCATGAACTCCACCGGCGCCGCGTTGGGCGTCCAGGTGACGCCAATTTTCTGTGCGCGTTCTTCTATTTTCGGGTTGGATGTGCCCGGCGCGGCAATGCCCGACAGATCGCCCTTGATGTCCATCAGCAAACAAGGCACGCCATGCGCCGACAGTTGTTCGGCCATGACCTGCAAGCTCTTGGTTTTGCCCGTGCCCGTCGCCCCGGCGATCAGCCCGTGGCGGGTGAGGGTGCTCAGGGGAACCCGCACCTGCAAGCCGGGCAGGGCGCTTCCGTCGAGCATGGCGCCGCCCAGCACCAATGAGGCGCCCTTGAAGGTGTAACCGGCGGTGATGTGGTCGATGAATGGTTGGTTCATTAGCTGTCGGTTGTCGGCTGTCGGTTGTCGGCTGTCGGTAGTCGGTAGTCGGCTGTCGGTAGTCGGTAGTCGGCTGTCGGGTGTCGGCTATCGGGTGTCGGTAGTCGGCTATCGGTAGTCGGTTTATCGGTAGTCGGTGGTTGATTTTGGGCAAAGGTCGTAAAATGGCCTGGAATTCCAATCGCGCAACCAAAATCGGGCCTCCCCCTCAGTCTACAAGAGGGTCGACCCTACGGGGCTTCTGCCATGGATACAGGGTAAATGCGTTGCCTCAAAGCGGGATGGGTCAGCCTCCCGGAAATCCGGCCAACAACTTGAATATTTCCAATCCCTTTGTTGATCACACCATCCATGAGTCACCCCTCAACCGCCGACTACCAACCGCCGACTACCAACCGCCGACTACCAACCGCCGACAACCGACGACCGACTTCCGACTTCCGACTACCGACAGCCGACTACCGACTACCGATAGCCAATAGCCTACCCCAAATACTTCCCCACAATCGGCATCCGCCTGCCCATGCCAAACGCTTTTGGGCTCACGCGCAAGGCCGGGGCGGCCTGTTCGCGTTTGAACTCGTTGGTGTTTACCAGCCGGAGGATGCGGGCCACCAGCGCCGGGTCGTGGCCCATGGCTTCCAGTTCACGCGGTCCCTGGCGGCATTCGATGTACTGGTACAGGATGGGGTCGAGTATGTCGTAGGGCGGCAGCGAGTCGCTGTCTTTCTGGTTGGGCCTCAGCTCGGCGCTGGGTGGCTTGACGATGGTGTTCATCGGGATGATTTCCCGATCGTGGTTGACGAAGCGGGCCAGTTCGAACACTTCGGTTTTGTACACATCGCCGAGCACGGAAAGACCCCCGCACATGTCTCCGTAAAGCGTGCCGTAGCCCACTGCCATTTCACTTTTGTTGGAGGTGTTGAGCAGGATGTTGCCGAACTTGTTGCTCATGGCCATCAGCAGGGTGCCGCGCACACGCGCCTGGATGTTCTCCTCGGTGACGTTGAAGGGCAGGTCGCCGAAAAGGGGTTTCAGCTGCTGGATAAATGCCTCGTAAACGGGCTGTATGGCCACGATATCGTACCGGATGCCCAGGGTTTCGGCCAGTTGACGGGCGTCGTTCACCGAATGGTCGGAGCTGAACTGGCTGGGCATAAGCAGCACCCGAACGTTGGTGGGCCCCAGGGCGCGGGCGGCCAGCACGGCGGTCAGCGCCGAGTCGATGCCGCCGGAGAGGCCGAGGATGGCCTCGCGGAAGCCCAGTTTTCCGAAATAATCGCGAATGCCGACGACCAGAGCGTCGTGCATCAGCGCTATTTTGTCTTTGGGCTGTTCCCGGGTGCGTCCGCCCTGGAGCACCTCCTCCAGGTCATACACGCGCAGGCATTCCTCGAAGTACGGCATCTCGTCGAACACCTGTCCGTCGGGCGACATCACGATGCTGCCGCCGTCGAAAATCAGGTCGGTCTGCGCCCCCACATGGTTGCAATAAAACAGGGGAATGCCGTATCGCTGTACGTTGGCGCGCACCGTTCGAATACGGGTGTTGGCTTGCTCGTAGCTGAACGGAGAAGCCGAGATGTTGAGGATGAGGTCGGGCATTTCGCCATTCACCTCGTCGAGCGGACAAATGGTGTACAGCGGGTTTTCGTTGCCCACATTCCAGATGTCCTCACAAACGGTCAGGGCCAGGCGCTTTCCCTTAAACCCCACCGTATGGTGATGGCGGGCGGGTTCGAAGTATCGGTACTCGTCGAAGATATCGTAGGTGGGCAGCAGCGTTTTGTGTTGCACGGCCTGCACCATGCCATCGTGCAGGAAGTAGAGGGAGTTGTACAGGTCTTTGCCTTCCGGGTCCGGATTGCGGGTGGGAGCGCCCACGGCAATGGCGATGTTTGTGCTCAGGCTGCGCAGTGCGTCGATGCTTTCCTGGGTGCGGCGGATGAAGTCGTCGAACTCCAGGAAATCGCGTGGAGGATACCCGCATACGGCCAGTTCGCCAAACACAATAAGGTCGGCGCCCAACGCCCGGGCTTCCTCCACGCGTTGCATCATTTTTTGCAGATTGCCCTCAAAGTTTCCAATATGGTAGTTGAGTTGCGCGAGGGCTATTTTCATGTTCCGTATTAATACACGTTACCGCTGCCCGGCATCTGGTGCGAGGCGGGCGTTTTGGAAAAGGCTTCGGTGAAAGATTCGTAGAGGCCGGAGCGGCTGAGTTCTTGTCCGTTGTCGTCTACCAGTGCTACGGTGTACTTGTCGCCGACTTCCAGCACGCGATAGTGATCTGCCAGGACAATAAAACGGCGCACCTCGTCGAGCCGGTTGTCGCGTTCCTGGGCGGTGTTAAAGCCGGTGGAACGCAGATAGATGGAGCCGTCGGCGTTGTACACCGCAAAATAGTGTTTTTGATCCGCGCCGGAGAACACCGCATAGCCCGTACGTCCGTGCTCGTCGGTGAGGGTTGCGTGGCCGTAGTAGTGGTCCAGGGCCGGGTACGGGACGCCGGTTTCCGGATCGGTGTATTCCACGTGTATGGCGCTGTATTCGGCTGCATAGCTGCGTTCGGGCGCGGCCACGCGGGGGTTGCCGTTTTCGGACGCGGGGGCCGTTTTGGCGGTTTCTTTTTTCGCTGCGGGCTTTTTCGCTGCGGCTTTTTCTGTTTTAGGCGTTGCTTCGCGCTGCATGATAATTTGCGCGAAGTCGTCGGACATCAGTCTTTGCATGAGGTCCCGGCCTTGTGCGGTGGTCTCCAATTCGCAAGAGCGGGCAATTTCCTTGCGGTTTCCGGCGCGCAACACCAGGTAGTTGAAGTTGCCCTCCTGCACAAACGCGTAACGTTCGGCGATCGTCCGGTTTTTAAGAACAGATTTGATGCCGTTGTCGCGCGCTTTTTCATCCACATACGCTTCGCTGCGCAACATCACCAGCCGGTTTTTGTCCAACAATGCAAAAAAGTGGCGGTTCATGGGTTCATGGAAAAAAGCGACAAAACCGGCTTCTTTCGGGTGTGCGGGCTTGTTTTGGTAATCCACACAACGGAGGTAGTCATCGTGTACCATAAGGTAGTTTTTATCGTTATTCGGGTTTGAAAATCACCGCAAAGAACGCTATTTTTACAGAAATTGCCCGTAAATATAGCGTTAAGGTTGCGTTAATTCAACCGTGGCGTCGTATCCTGTTTTTTTCACTGCCCACCAATTGCTTTTGTATGCTTGTCATTCGGTTTACTTTTTTTTGGATGGTCGTTCAGATGCCATTCCTCCTGTCTGCACAGGCGCCGCTGCAAGGCGTCATCAACCACTACGCTGCCGTTACGGCCATCGACACCTGCCGGGCCATGCTGACGGTCGATGTCACGCTCGGTTTTCAGTCCGGCGACACGGTGCTGGTCATCCAGATGCAAGGCGCGCGCGTTAACACCGCAAACGGATCGGATTTCGGGGCCATCCTCGACTACGGCGCCGCCGGGCTGTTTGAAAAAGCGGTTGTCGACTCCACAGGCGCCCAGGAATTGTTTCTGCAATACCGGCTGCTGAACCCCTACGATACGGCAGGAAGGGTGCAGGTGGTGTCTTACCCGACCTTTACGAGCGCCCGGGTGGTGCAAAACGTTTGGGCTAAAAACTGGGACGGCAGCAAGGGTGGGGTAGTGGCGCTCCGGGTGATCGATACCCTTACCCTGGATTTCAACATACTGGCCAGCGGATGCGGGTTTCGGGGCGGGGAGTCCAAGGTGGATACGCCGAATTTTTGCAGCTGGGCCTTGCCCATTCCCGGATACGGGTTTCCGTCGGGCGACTGGCGGGGGGCGCCCAAGGGTGAGGGCATTGCCGTGCTGCCGGCAAACCTGATCGCCGGCCGGGGTGCGGCGGCCAACGGCGGTGGC
>JBGSTG010000098.1:0-18170 GCA_041736625.1 Saprospiraceae bacterium
AGCATGGTTCCGAGAGCTAGGACTTCGATCTATTTACACGGAAATGACCCGCCGGAGAAACTGACGGAAACCGCCGTGGTACGAAGAGTATGCCCGGTGGTGTGGGGGGACGGCGGCGAAAGCCGCCTCCTACCCGATTAGCACGTGAATGATTGAGGAGGGGCAGAACGCCGTAGGCGTGGCATTATAAAAACACGTTATAATCCCACGCCTACGGCGTTCCGACGACCCAAACCATACCCGGGCTACAAGAGGGACGCCCCTACGGGGCTTATGCTGTCCAGGGTGGCCCTTTCCGGTTCAAGGCCGGCATATTTTTGTTTGCGCTCAAATCCTTCGTACACCCCTGGTGTCAACTTCCGGCTACCGAATAAAAAGCCCCCAGCTTTCCATTAAAACCACGAGCCCTCGCATTCCGCATTCGACATTCCGCATTCGCCAAATTCCCTACCTTCACCCCCAAAAAAGATGCGAGAGGTCGACAACAACCCGCATTCCACAAATACGCCCCCGGTACCCGAGGTCAACGCCATTCCGCATTCCGCATTCCCCATTCCGCATGCCGTCGGCGTGGTTGGCGCGGGCAGTTTCGGCACGGCTGTGGCCAATTTGCTGTCGGCGCACACCGACGTACTCCTGTACAGCCGGAACGAAGACACCGTGCGGATGATCAACGCCGGGCACCGGCACCTGGACGTGGCCCTGTCCCGGCGCATCCGCGCCACCAACGACCCCGAGGAGGTTGCCGGTACCTGCAACCTGCTCTTGCCCGTGGTGCCCTCCACCGCTTTCCGCAGCACCCTGCAGATGCTGTCGCCCTACCTGAAGCCGCACCACATGATCATCCACGGCACCAAGGGGTTCGACCTGT
Source organism: Saprospiraceae bacterium (assembly GCA_041736625.1). Classification (GTDB taxonomy): domain Bacteria; phylum Bacteroidota; class Bacteroidia; order Chitinophagales; family Saprospiraceae; genus M3007. The sequence goes on from JBGSTG010000098.1 coordinate 872, forward strand.
GGGGGCTGGAGGAGGACGATCTGGATCGGCCGGACATCGCCATCACCCGGGCCAACGTGCGCACCATGAGCGAAGTGGTGCGCGAGGAGAGCTGCGTGGTGCGCGTGGGGTGCCTGTCGGGCCCCAACCTCGCCACGGAGATCCAGGCCGGACAGCCGGGCGCCACGGTGGTCGCCAGCCGCTTCGACGAGGTGATCCAGACGGGCAAGCAGGTGCTCAACAGCCCCATGTTTCACGTGTTCGGCTCCACCGACCTGCTGGGCGCCGAGCTGTCGGGCGCCCTCAAAAACATCATCGCCCTCGGCTCCGGCATCCTCGGCGGCCTCGGCCTGGGGCGCAACATCCAGGGCCTGCTGATCGCCCGCGGACTGGCCGAAATGGTGTACTTCGGGCAGGCGCTGGGGGCCGACAGCCATGCGTTCATGGGCGTGGCGGGCATCGGCGACCTGGTGGCCACCTCCACCAGCACCAACAGCCGCAACTACAGCTTCGGCACGCGCCTCGCCAAGGGCGAAAGCGCGCAGTCGATTCGCGAGAGCATGAGCGAGCTCGCCGAGGGGGTGCGCACCCTGCGCATCGCCCACCAGCTGGCCCGGCATTACAAGCTGCACGTGCCCATCACCGACACCCTGCACGCCGTGGTGTTCGAAAATCTGCCCGTGATGAAGGCGCTGGAGTACCTGATGCGTTATCCGTACGCAGTTGACGTCGATTTTCTGTAACTTTGGGTTGTTTTTCGTCATCCGACTACCCAATCCGAGTGTATATGCGCAATCCGGCCATCCTCCTTGCCTTTTTATTTTCGCTTGCCGTCACCCTGGCGCAAGCGCAGGTGGTGTTCCCGCAACAAAACGTTTATGAACAGCGCCGGCAAGGCCTGCCGACCCCGCCCTGTTACGAAGCCCATTGGCAGAAAGGCATGGAAGCCCGGCGACAGGGCGACCACAACAGCGCGTTGGAGGCGTTCCGGAAAGCGGGCGGATGCGCCGATTTTCCCGACGATACGCAATTGCGCGACGACCTGGAGTCGCTCATCGCCCAGTCGGAACGCGCCCTCGAACGCGCCCGCCGGCCCACCGCCAACGGCGAAATACCGCGTCGCCGACACGTGTACAGCGCCAAATACCTGAGGGATACCACGCGCAACTGCTACGACATCACCCTGCGGGAAGCCGACCGCGCGTTTGCCGACAGTTGCTGGGACGACGCGGCCAACCTCTACCGCGCCGCCAAAAGTTGTGCCGACGCCAACCAGACCCTGCGCATGGAGCTGGACCGCCGCATACAGACCTGCCGCCTCGCCGGCGAAGACGAACTGCGCGCCAGCGAGCAAAAAGCCGTGCGCCGCGAGCGGCATGCCGTGGCCTCCAACCTCGCCGCCCAGGCGCGCAGCATGCTCAAGGCCTCCGACCGCACGCTCGCTTACCGCCTGGCCGATTTCGCCAACGAGTACGTCGCTCCCGCACGGGAGGACAATGCCGACTGTCTGCAAACCATGTACGACGCCTGGTACTACTCACCCGAAGAGCATGGCAAGCTGCTGGGCAAGTTCAACGCCCAGGTGCCGTTTTGCTACCAACTGAAAGACAACCTGGGGGAGTATTGCCAAATCCGCCTCGCAGGCCGGGGAGAAAATACCCGCCTGTTCGTGTTTTCACCCTTCGAACACCGGCTGTACCAGTGGAATGCGACCGCCTTCATCCCTTCGCCCGACGAGGTGGTCGCCGACGAAATGAAGGATTTCGATGTCGCGCCGGACGCCCGCACCCTGCTCTTTTTCTCCGACGCCGAATACCGGCTCCAGCGCGGAAAAGACGACAGGCATGCCATCAGCGTGCCCAGAACCGGCGCTTACTGCTTCAGCGCCAACGGCCGGTTTTTCTACTACTGGGATGCGCAAACGCTGGAAGTCCGCGAGGTGGACCTGCTCTCCTTCTCCGGCGCCCGAAAGGGAGGCCCCCGGAAACCGTCGGAGCGCACCGTGCTGACCCTGGTCGACGATCAGGTGGCAGGGCTCAAAGAATACGAATCAGACCTGTGGGTCGAATACGCCGACCGGTTCGAGGTCTGGAACATCGAACAACAACTGCGCACCCGCACCGTCAGCCTGCTGCTGCCCCCGACGATGGCATACAAAAAACGAAGGCTCTTTCCCGAGTTACCGGGGGTGATGGTGGAGCTGGATACTGCTGCTTTGGTCTGCCGGATGCCGCAGAACAGCGACACCATCTACGGAAATCACTTCCTGTCGGGAACCCCCATCGCTTATCTGCCGGAGGCGGCGCTCTCCGCCCACTTCATCGAACTCTCCGAAGAAACCGGAAGCAGCTCCCTGCGCGAGTCGTTCGGGTTCGCCGAGTCGCACAGCGATCAGCTGGTGGTACGCAATGCCCTCGACGGCACGCCAGTATACACCGCCTTTTTGCAGCCGGGAGATATGTTTACCCCTCAGACCGGCGCCTTCTCGCCCGACGGCCACTTTTTCGCCGCCGTGAACGACGAAGGCCGGCTCAAACTCTGGGTGCTCGACGATGCCGCCGCCCAAATGAACTATCCGCTGAACCGCTCCGACGGCGGCGTGATCAACAGCAACGGCGCCAACCTGGGCATGCTGCAAAACAGGCAGCTGGCCTTGTCTGCGCTGGACGCCCCCGGTCAGCCCGAGTTTGTCGCGCTGCCTGGCGCCGGGCAGATCACCCTGCTGTCCATGCAGGGCAAATGGCTCCTGTACGCGATCGGCGACGACACCCTGGCCGCATTCGACATGGCCACCAAACGGGTGCAAACGTTCGCAGCGCGCTCCATTTCCCTCGAAAAAGCGGCTTTTGTAGACACCGCCACCCAAACGCTGGTTTATGCCGACGGCCGCCAGGCTGCGCACGTCCGCAACCTGACCAGCGGCGCCCTGCTGCACACGCTGCCGGGTTATTTCTCGGCGTTGGCGCCGGCCCTCGACGGCCAGTATCTGGTCGTGCAGCAACTCCTGTCGGAATCCAGTCAGGAGGAGCAGACGCTCGCCCGTTTGTGGGACCCCCTGGCGCCGGTGGAGAAATTGCCCGTGGTGCGGTTACACGGTTTTTCGATTCGGGCCATGTGCGTGTCTGCCTCCGAAGGGCTCGCGGCTTTTTCGAATGGCTACGAGGTGCGCATTTTTTCTTTAGACAACCTCCTCGACGAACGGGTGCGCCTGCGCGCCTACCGCGACCGGCAAATCCGCGACATGGCATTCACCGCCGATGAAACGGCGCTGGCGGTGCATTACAACGATGGGTCAATTGTTTTCTGGGAATTGGCCACCGCCCAATGGCGGTTTCACCTGGTGCCGCCGGTCAGCGCCGACTACACGCCTTTCAGCGACCTGTACGTGTCGCCCGACGGCAGCGCCCTGTTTCAGCTCACGGCGGGCTACCTGTACAAGCGGTGGCTCGATCCGGACAGCATCCGCGCCGCGCTCCTCAACGCACAGCGGCAGATGGTGGGCTTTCACCCGACGCAGATACGAGACCTTAATCTGGAAAAAGCGCTCCTATACCCGGGCAATTTCGAGCGCCTGGCCAATTCGGGCGACCTCCCGCTCATCCGCTCTTTCTTCGATTTTTATCAGGAGCAGGCATATGTCTCCAACAACATCAACGAGGTGCGCGAGTTTTGCACGCGCGCCTACGCCTTGTACGAACGCCTGGATCCGGGGGTGCAGCGCGCTTTGCAACCCACCATGATCCGGATGTACAAGGATTTTCACTGGAAATTGCTGTTGCGCAACGCCACCGACGAGGCCGAAGCGCTCAACACCATGGTCAATAAAGCGTTTGGAAAACCCAGCGAAACCCAACTGGCCGAAGCGCACACCGCCCTGCTCCAAAACGATCTGAACAAGGCCGCCGGCGGGTACGCCCGCTGGATCAGCAAGCAATATGCGGAGGCCGACGAAGAGTTTCTCTTCGTGGAGGGCATGCAGGAACTGGAGAGCGCCTTTTTGCAACTGGTCGAGTACGACCTGCTCAAAAACGATCAGTTGGCCTGCGCCTGCGCTGCGCTGAACGGACTGGCGACCCCGATGCCCTATATGTGCGACGGCCAGAACGATTCGCTTTCCCGCTGGCTGTCGCCCCAGGACCGCAAAACGCATGAGCTGCTCTTGCAACTGTACCATTTCAAGACCTTTGGCCGGGCAGCCGAAAACGCGCGTTTTCTGGAAAACGCCTACCAGTCCATACAGACCAATTCAGGATACGCAAGCCACGAACTGTACAACCTCATTACCCGCCAGTTGGCCGAAGCCTACATCGAACTGGGCCTCATTGAGCAGCGAATGCCGCCGTCGGAGGGTTGGTACCGGCGCGCCATCGGCATCCTGGAGCAACCGTCGCCCAACGAACGCACCGAGCGGCAACGACTCGAAAAATGCATAGACACCCGCAGCCTGCTCATCGAACGCCTGCTGACCGCCGGCAACGGAGCCGAAGCGCTTGCGCTCCTGCAACGCAGCGGGAAAGACTTGCAACAAAGGCTGCTTATGGAGCGCGACTCTTTCTACATCAAACAGTTGCAGGCCGATCTGGGTGTGCGCCTGTTTGAACAACAGGGTCATGCCTGCCTGTTGCTCAACCGCCCTGCCGATGCCCTTGCGGCGTTCGATATGGCCGGCGGGCTGTTTCCAGGCGGGTACAAGCCCCCACATGCCGCCATCGCACAGCTGCTCGCCGGCAACCCCGCCGACGCGGTACGGCTACTGACCGAACCGGAGGGCATTCCGGATGAGCCCACGTACGGGCTGATCGCCGCAGACCTCCAGCAACTGTCGGAACTGCTGCCCGAAAAAAGCACAACCCTCCTGGGTTTTCAGCGGCGACTGGCCTATCTGCTCGCACACCCCGCCCAGGCGGACGTGCCGGCGCTGGACAGCCTGCTTATGGTCTTTCACACCGCCGAATACAATTTCCAAAGGGCCTACACCACCGAGCGCTGGAGCGAGGCGCTCCAGTACAGCGAAACCATGCTGAAAACGGCAGACCAGAAGCTCAGCCAGTCCAGCGTGCCCGAAACCTGGATGTACAACTGGGTGAATGCGCACATCAACTACGCCTATGCGTCCCTTTTCCAAAAACCGCTGGACGAAGACCGGCTGACCGACATTATCCTTCGTTCCCAGGATGCGGAGGCGTTCATCAGCCGCCAGCTCCCCGATTTTCCCAACACCGCCTATTTGAAAACCAACCTGGCCCACGCCTACTGGATACGCAAAAAGGACAAGGACCGCCGCAAGGCCCTGGACATCTATTTTGACTTTTTGAAAGACCGGGAATCCTTCTCCTCGGCGGCCGAAGCGTATGAATTGTTGCTCAAGGATTTTCGCGATTTGCACCGTGCCGGGGTGGTCATTCCCGAGCTGACCGATCTGGTGGAGGCGCTGCGCCCCGACGACGTTACCCTCACGGAAGATGAATGGCGCCAAATGGGTTTGTCACCCTATCGATGAAAACAATTCTTGTACCTTTGCTGGCTAAGTTCACCGTTATGATCAAACCATCCCCGCTGCTCCAGGAAACGGAGACCTACATTGCCGAATACTTCGAGCAGCATTTCGATCCGCAATACGTTTTCCATAACCTGGAACACACGGTACAAACCGTTGCGGCTGCCCGGCTGTTGGGCGAGGGCTGCCAGTTGCCGGCTCATGAGCTGCAACTGCTCGAATTGGCCACCTGGTTTCACGATACCGGGTACGCCATCGGGCCGGCAGGGCATGAGGAGCGCAGTTGCAACCTGGCCGACCAGTTCCTGCGCGGCAAGATCAGCGATGCAGAGCTGGAGCGCATTTGCGGCATGATCCGCTCCACAAAAGTGCCCCAAACACCCCAAAACCTGCTGGAGGAGATCATTTGCGACGCCGATTTGAGCCACCTGGGCATGGATTCCTACTGGGACCGCACCGGCAAGCTCCGCCAGGAGTTCATCCTGACGCGCGAAATGATCATGAGCGAACAGCAATGGATCGAATTTGAACTCGATTTTATGCTGCGCCACGAATACCACACAGCAGTCGCCCGCGAAATGTTCAACAAGAAAAAAGCCAAGCATATCAAACGGCTGCTCAAACAAAAACGCCGGCTGAGTCCGGACAAGGCGCCAACCGTCGATGAACTGGAATTGCTCGACAACGTGGGAAAAAACACAGAGATCGGCAAACTGCTCAAAGAGGAAGAGATGGCGATGAAGCTCAGTTCATTCGGTCGGGGCGTGGAAACCATGTACCGCACCACCTACCGCACCCACACCAACCTGAGCTCGCTGGCCGACAGCAAAGCCAACCTCATGCTCTCGGTCAACGTGATCGTCATCTCCATCATCGCTTCCAATCTGCTGCCCCGACTGCAGGACAGCCCCGACCCCAGGCTCATCATACCCACAGCCATCCTGGTGCTCACCTGCCTGCTGTCCATGATCTTTGCCACCCTGAGCACGCGCCCCAAGGTGACCGAAGGCAAGGTGACGCGCGAAGACGTGATGAACCGCACCGCCAACCTGCTCTTTTTCGGTAATTTCCACAACATGCCCCTCGCCGAGTTCCAATGGGGCGTCAACGAAATGCTCAAAGATCCCGAGTACCTGTACGGCTCCATGAGCCGCGACTTGTACTTCCTGGGCATCGTGCTGGCCAAAAAATACGAGTACCTGAGTTACTGTTACAATATATTCATGTACGGACTGATCGTTTCGGTGCTGGCCTTCGGCATCGCCTTCCTGTTCTGAAGCCTCGCCGGCCGCGATCCCGTTTTCTGAAACCCAACATTGCTCTGTTTGTCCCACGCACTGGTCATCATCCCCACCTACAATGAGCGCGATAACGCCGAAGCGATCGTGCGCGCCGTCTTTGCCCTGCCGGAGGCATTTGACGTGCTGATTGTCGACGACGGCTCGCCCGACGGTACGGCCGACATCATCAAGGAGCTACAACAAGGCACTTTTGCCGACAGGCTGCACCTCCTCCAGCGCACCGGCAAGCTGGGCCTCGGCACGGCCTACATCGCCGGGTTCCGCTGGGCGCTGGCGCGCGACTACGCGTTCGTGTTTGAAATGGACGCCGATTTCTCCCACAACCCCAATGACTTGCTGCGTCTGCTGGCCGCCTGCCGCGACGAGGGCGCCGACGTGGCCGTGGGCTCCCGCTATTGCAAAGGGGGCAAACTCGAAAACTGGCCCATGGACCGGATCATCCTCTCGCGCGGCGCTTCGCTCTACACCAGTTTTATCCTCTGGATGCCGGTGTCCGACCCGACCGCCGGGTTCATCTGCTACCGCCGGGAGGTGCTGGAAGCCATCGACCTAGACCACATCCGGTTCGTGGGTTACGCCTTTCAGGTAGAAATGAAATACGCCGCCTACCGTCTGGGATTCCGGATCCGGGAGGTGCCCATCACGTTTAAAGACCGGGAAAAAGGGCAGTCCAAAATGTCGCTCAACATCATCCGCGAAGCCATGCTGGGTGTCCTCCAAATGCGTTTCGGGCGGTACAAAAAGTGAGGTTTTTTGCCCTTTTCGGTACAAATGGGCCTATGCCGCTCCCGCCAGCGCGGCCAGCACCCGGCGCTCGATCCTGTCTGCGATGTCGGTGGTGTCCGGCGCCACAAAGGTCGTTCCGGTTACCCGTTCGTACAGTTCAATGTAGCGGTTTGAAATGTCTTGCACAAACGAGTCGGGCATTTCCGGCATGGTCTGGCCTTCCAGTCCCTGAAATCCGTTGGCCATCAGCCATTCGCGCACGAACTCCTTGCTGAGTTGCTGTTGTTTTTCGCCGCGCTGCTGGCGGTCGGCGTAGCCGTCGGCGTAGAAGTACCGGGAGCTGTCGGGGGTGTGGATCTCGTCCATGAGCGTCACCTCGCCGTTGTGGAGCCCGAATTCATACTTGGTGTCCACGAGAATAAGGCCCTGGCGGGCGGCCATTTCGGTGCCTCTTTGAAACAACTGGCGGGTGTAGTGTTCCATAAGGGCATACTGTTTGGGGGTAGCCAGCTGGCGCGCCAGGATATACGCCCGGGATATGTCCTCGTCGTGCCCCTCCTCGGCTTTGGTGGCCGGGGTGATGACGGGTTCGGGAAACGGGTCGTTCTCCCGCAGGCCCTCCGGCAGGGGCACGCCGCACAGGGTGCGGTGTCCGGCGGCGTACTCGCGGGCGGCATGTCCGGCCAGGTAGCCCCGGATGACCATCTCAATCCGTATGGGCTCACAGCGCAGGCCAAAGGCGGCGTTCGGGTCGGGCGTGGAGAGGAGCCAGTTGGGGCAGATGTCGCGCGAGGCATTGAGAAAATGGGCGGCCAGCTGGTTGAGCACGGCGCCCTTGTGGGGTATGGGCTTGGGCAATATGTGGTCGAAGGCGGAAATGCGGTCGGAGGCGATCATGAGCAGGCGATCGCCGAAGGTGTACACGTCGCGCACTTTGCCGCGGTAAAAAGCGGTTTGGCCTGGGAAGGAGAAATGGGTTTCGGAGAGGGTGTTCATGGGTATGTTTTATTGCATCATTTCCACGTCTTTAGGTGTCAGCTCAGTGCCCATTTGTTTCGCCCGCTGGTAGTCCTGCTGCGCAGCAGCTTTGTTACCCGCCTGCGCATTGGCGCGCCCGCGCTCCAGGTAGGCGATGCCCAGGTTCGGGTTGAGTTGCAGGGCCCGGGTCAGGTCGGCCACGGCTTCGTCGTTTTTGTTTTGTGCCCGGCGGATCATGCCGCGTTCGTACCACACGTTGGCGTTCAGCGGGTCGTATTTGAGGTACTCGGTGTAGTCGGCCACGGCATTGTCGTATTGCTGGGTGCTGTAATACACCAGCGAGCGGTTGAAATACCCGTTTTTGTTGTCGGGCTCGATTTCCAGCCCTTTGTCCAGGTCGTCGAGCGCCTTGTCGTACATGCCCAGGGAGGCGTGTGCGGCGCCGCGGTTGATGAGCATTTCGGCTTTGGTGCCGGGCTTCACGTTGTCGAGCGAGATGCCCTTGGTGTAGTCTTCCAGGGATTTGATCACGTATTCGCGTTGTTGGTTGCCGGCCTTTCCGCTCATGGCGGCGTCGAAGAAAGCTTTTCCCCGGCTGTTGAACAGCTCCGGGTTGGCGGGTTTCAGGGTGATGGCTTTGTTGAAATCCTGCATGGACTCGTCAAACTTTCCGTTGTCGCGCAGGTACTGTGCGCGGTTCCAGTAGGGGAGTTCATTGGGCGTATCGTCTTCGAATTTGATCACGTGCGTCCACAGGGTGTAGCCGTTTTCCCAGATGCCAATCTGGCGGTAGGTGTACACGGCGTACACGAGGAAAAGCACGCCCAGGCCAATGTTCAGGGCGTTTCGCCTGGCATCGTCGGCGGCGAATCGGGTATAGTACCAGGCGCCTACGGCAAACAGGCCGAAATAGGGCACGTAGGTGAACCGGTCGGCCAGGAAACCCTGTCCGGCGCCCAGCACCTGCAGCAGGAACATGACGTTGAAGAAGAAGAAAAACATGCCAAACACCCAGATGCGGTTGTCGGCCCGCCAGGCCCGCCAGATCAGGTACCAAACGGCGGCAAAGCCGATGGGGGAGAGGTAGATGTAGATGGGCAGGGGTTTGGGGTAGGGGTACAGGGGCGACATGGGGTAGGGGATCACCACCTTGTACAGGTACACCAAGAAGGAGTAGGCGCCGATGCACAGCCGGTCGGCGAAGGTAAAGTACCCGTGTTCGTCGACGGTGGACCCCTGCTGTTTCAGGGTGTACAGGTTGATCAGACCAAAGGCCATGGACAAGAGCCAGAATGGTGTCTTTTCCCAGATCAGCTTCATGGTCAGCGGACGCCGCAGCCAGTAGTCGATCGCGAGCATCGACAGGGGCAGGGTCACCGCCTGCACCTTGGAGAAACAACTGAGCAGGGCCAGCACAAACATGAGCACGTACAGCCGCAGCCGCTTACTGCTGTCTTCGGTGCCCGTCCAGCGCACGTAGTACATGAGCGCGGCGAAGAAAAACACGGCGAACAGCACGTCCTTGCGCTCGGTCGCCCAGGCCACCGACTCCACGCGCATGGGGTGTATGGCGAACAGCAACCCGCCGACCACGGCGCCGCCCAGCCCAAAACCGAGGTGCAGGAGCAGGCGAAAGGCAAAAAACACCGTCAGCGCGTGCAACAGCACATTGTTAAAATGGATCACCCAAGGGTCGAGCTTGCCCACCGCCCATTTCTCCAGCGCGAAGGTGAAGATCGGCAGCGGGTTGTAGTTGCCGATTACCGGCCCTTTGTCGAGGCTGAAAATGTTGCGCAGGCTTTCGGCGTTCACCACCTCCAGGTTGGGGTTTTTGGTGAGGTTCACGTCGTCGTCCCAGTTGACAAATCCGTTGCTCAGCGAGGGCAGGTAACACACAAAAGCGATGGCGGTGACCGCCAGCGCCAGTCGCCACCAGCCTGCCGGCTCCCAATGGGATGCCGCCGCCGGCGCAGTTGCCGGCCGGGGGGGAGGCGTTTTTCGGACGGGCGTGGTTGCCGGTTGCCGGGCGGGTTGTGGGGCCTGGGGCTTGCGTGCGGGAGCGGGTCGGGATTTTTTAGCCATGCGCGGGATGGATTTTGACGGCCAAAGGTAGGGAGAAATTGACGTGCATTGCCGCTGCCGGTTCGCTATTTGCCCATGGCGATCACCGTTTCGGCCAGCGATGTCTCGTCGGGGGCGTTAGCCGTCGCGTCCGGATGTACCCCCAGATCGGCCAGCGCCAGCGCCGTGGACTTCCCGATGGCCACCACCCGCTGGCCAGGCCTAAGCGCGTTTTTGCTGAAGTAGCTGCGAGCGTTCATCGGACTGGTAAAAACCAGCACGTCCGCCGCAGAAAAGGGTGGATTCTCAATAGGTGAATTGCGGTATACCGGAAGGTGAATGACCGTTGCGAAAGGACTCAACCATCGGTTTACGCTCCCTGCCGGGAGCAAGGCCGCAGGATGCAAAATCCGCTGACCTTGCACCAGTGGCAACAACGCCTTTAGGGAGGTCTCCGGGTCGCCCGAACCGATAAAGTCCGGCGTAACGCCGAAGCGCAACATTTCAGCAGCGGTGGCGGGGCCGATGGCCGCCCAACGGACAGGGGGGACGGGCGTCGGTCGTTCTACCAACGATTGCAAAAAATAAAACGCACCGTTCCGGCTGGTGAGCAGCACCCATTCAGCTGGGGGTAGCGCGGACGGGTTGAAAGGCACTGCCTCAACATTCACCAACGTATGGCCCACCACAAACCATCCGGCCTGTTCGAGCAGGCGCCTGAAGGGGCTGTCATTTACCAGGTTTCGACTGATGAATGCGCTTTTGGAAGTTATCTCCATAAAAAACGTTGAGCAAGGACGAATAAAACGAACAGTAATTCGGCATTTGCAAATTTAGCTATCTTGGCGCCTGTTTTCAGACTAAACTACCCTTATGAGTACTGCAAAAGTTGAATCCTGGGGCTCTCGTGTCGGACTGGTGCTGGCCATGGCGGGCAACGCCGTAGGGCTCGGTAATTTTTTGCGTTTTCCGGTGCAGGCCGTTCAAAACGGTGGCGGCACGTTCATCATACCCTATCTGGTGTGTTTTTTGTTGATGGGTATTCCTCTGTTGTACGTGGAGTGGACGATGGGTCGCTATGGCGGCATGTTTGGCGACCACTCTACGCCGTTTATTCTGGATAATATGGCCAAACGGCGCCGATGGAAGTACATAGGTGTTTTTGGCATTTTCACCAACCTGGCGGTGGCCGCCTACTATTGCTATCTGGAAAGCTGGACCCTGGCCTGGGTCTGGCGCTCTGTCTCCGGCGCCTTTCAAGGCCAGTCGGCCGAAGCGGTGAGCGATATGTTCACCCAGTACGTCTCCCTGGGCACGGCCGAGCCCATCATTTTTTGGGTTCTTACCCTGACGTTGAACACCTGGATTCTTTCCCGGGGCCTGAGCGGCGGGGTGGAAATTGCGGCAAAGGTGGGTATGCCGTTGCTGATATTTTTCGGACTGTTTCTGGCCATCCGCGGCATCACCCTGCAACCGGGGCAAAACGGCGCCATTTTCGGCGGTTCGGAAGGGCTTAACTTTCTGTGGACACCCAATTTCAGCACGATCTGGGACCCCAAGGTCTGGCTGGCGGCGGCCGGGCAGATATTCTTCACCCTGTCCGTGGGCATGGGCAGCATTCAATGTTATGCCTCCTATTTGCGCAAGACAGACGACGTGGCCCTGAACGCCATGAGCGCCGGATGGATGAACGAGTTTGTAGAAGTCGTGCTCGGCGCGGCCATCCTCATCCCGATTTCCGTGGGTTATCTGGGCGTGGAAAAAGTGTATGAAATGACCAAAAACGGGGGCCTGGGGCTCGGCTTTCGCACCCTGCCCTTTTTGTTCCAGCAATGGGGACCGCTGTTGGCCGCCCTGGCGGGCACAGCCTGGTTTGGACTGCTGTTTTTTGCCGGCATCACCTCCTCGCTGGCCATGGGTACCCCGGTTATGGGCTTTTTGCACGACGAGTTCAACTGGCCCCGGGAAAAAGCAGCGATGATATTCGGCCTGTCCGTGCTGATCCTGGGCGCGCCCACCGTGCTGTTCTTCCAGTATGGGGTATTTGACGAATACGACTACTGGGCGGGCACCGTGTCTTTGGTGGTGTTTGCCATGTTTGAGATCATCCTGTTTGCCTGGGTGTTTGGTATGGACAAGGGGTGGGCCGAGATCAACCGGAATGCCGACATGAAGGTGCCGATCGTTTACAAATACATCATCCAGTATGTAACGCCGGTCATCCTCATCGCCGTATTTCTCGGGAGCCTCACCGGTCATGGCGGCATCATCGATCAAATAACCAACGGCCCCATCTACCGCGAGATCGCCGCTACCACCGATCCCGCGCAGTTGGCCTTTTTGAACAAAAAACTGATCTTTGTCAACGGATCCCGGATATTGCTCGTGCTCATGTTTGCCGGCATAGCCCTGCTGGTGCGCATCGCCCAACTGAAGCGCGAACGCGAAGGGCGCGCCGATCCCAACCAAAAATGGTAACCAAAACCGTTCAATACATCGCTCTATGAACACTTCCGCTTTGATCATGATGGTTTTGGCCAATGGCATCGTTATTGGCATCACCATTTACTTTTTTATCCGCGTCTTGCGGACAGCCCCACCCGACCAGGCCGACGATGAGGATTTGAACTACCCGAGGGGAGGGTAGACGAATGCGGAATGTCGAGTGCGGAATGCGGAATTAGGGTATACGAAGGATTTACCTGCAAAGTCAGTTGTTTTTACTCCGAATAAAAACTCCGACCCGGTGGGTAAACTCGTAAGGGCGGCCCTTCTGTAGTGGTGCGAACGCCGTAGGCGTGGCATTGTAACGCGGTTTCAAGAGACCCAAAAAAAAACGGATCGCTAAGCAAGCATAGACAAAACAGATTTTTAAACAGTGGTTAAAAAATCCGTATTTATCTGTGTTCGCGCAGCGATCCGTTATATCCGTGTTCCATCCCGCGAAAGCGGCAATGGCCGGTACTTACTTCACATCCGCAAAAAAGTCCTTCACCTTGTCTTTGTGGAGGATCATTTGCTTGTAGGAGTATTTGCCGGTGGCAGGATCCTTGACGGCTTTTACCACTTTGACGTGGTCTTTACCCGAACCGGCATTGGCGGCACGCTGGGCAACACGGGCGTTTTTGGATACTTTCTTAGCCATGATCTTTACTTTTGGGTGTTGTGGACGTTACTTGATCTCCCGGTGAACCGTTATGCGGCGGAGGATCGAATTGTATTTTTTCAGCTCGAGGCGCTCGGGCGTGTTCTTGCGGTTCTTTTGCGTTACGTAACGCGAGGTGCCGGGCATGCCGCTCTCTTTATGCTCGGTGCATTCCAGAATAATCTGGAGCCGGTTGCCTTTGGATTTCTTTGCCATGGTTGCTTATCTTTTTGGGGGGATTAATCCTCGCTGATGATGATTTCCCCTTTTTTCTCCAATTTTTTCAGATAGGTGTACAGGCCCATCTTGTTGATGTTGCGCAGGGCTGCCGTGCTCACTTTGAGCGTCACCCATTCGCCCGTTTCGGGCATGAAAAACTTTTTCTTCTGCAGGTTGGGGTAAAAGCGACGCTTCGTTTTGCGGTTGGAGTGCGAAACGTAGTTGCCGCTTATGGGCCGCTTGCCTGTCAGGTCACATACTTTCGACATGATGCTGTCTGTTATTTCCTCGCCAAAAATGTTTGTATAAAGCCGGTTGCTTAACTCGCGAGCAGGCGCCCGTACTTTTTAAAAATCGGTGACTCCGAGAGGACTCGAACCTCTAACCTTCTGATCCGTAGTCAGATGCTCTATCCATTAAGCTACGGAGCCAATACCGGGTTTGTTTTCGGGCTGCAAAGATAAGACCTCTCCAACAATATTCACAAGTCTTTTTTTACATTTTCAAAAATTTCTCGGCAATCACCTCATCTCCTTTGCTGAGGGTAAACACGTAGGCGCCGGCGGGCAGGTGGCGGTACTCGTATTCGAAGAAGTTGATGGTAAACGGTTGGGGGTAAACCTGCTGTTCGTGTACCAGTTGGCCGAGCATGTTAAAAATCCGCACGTCGTAGGGCTCAAAATCGGGCGTTTGGTAGAACACGGTGAGCGGCCCCCTGCCGAAGGTGCCGCGCATTTCGATGAATTGGAGGGGGCCGGTGGTTCCTGTACCTCCACAATATTCGGCGACGGATTTCACCGAGGCAGCCAGGTTGAGGCGGGCGCCGGTGACCGTCACGTCTTGCAGGGTGTTGGTCGGGGTTGCGGCGTTCAGGATGACGTCGCGCACGCGCTCGGCGGCGCCGGCGGGGTTGGTGAGGGCGTCGCTGGTGAAGTTGGCGCAGTTCAGGCTGTACAGCAGGGCCACGGCGCCGGTGACGTGCGGGGTGGCGAAGGAGGTGCCGTCGCCATAACCGTAGGTGGGTACCGGGTTGGTGTCGGTGCCGTTGTTGCGGGTGGAGTACACGTCGTCGCCCGGCGCGGCCAGGTCGATGCTCATCGGTCCGTAGCCGGCGCCCGCCATTTTCTGGTCGTTTTTGTCCACGCTGGTCACGGCGATCATGAACGGGCTGGGGCAGGTGGTGGGCATGTCGCCGACCTCATCCACGTTTACGTTTTGATTGATGGTCGCGCACACGCTTAGCACGCCGTGGGCCCCCAGGGAATCGTATATCTCACACCACTCCGGGAAATCGGAAGGTTCGGCAAAATCGATGCCGAACGAAGCGTTGGTGGCCACGATGAAGGCGCCTTTTTGGCCGTTGCTCTGGTTGTAGAGCACGCGCATGTCGTCTACATATTGGTAGGCGGCGATGATTTCGTCGACATATTGGGTGTTGGCGATGTTGAGCAGTTTCACCTGCCAGTTCACACCAGTAACGCCCGTTCCGTTGTTGCCGGTGGCGCCGATGATGCCGTTCACCAGGGTGCCGTGGTTGTCGCTTTTGCCCTGGCCGTCGGTTTGGTTGCGCACGTCCCAGCCCCGGAAATCGTCTACGTAGCCGTTGCCGTCGTTGTCGATGTCGTCGTTGGGTATTTCCTGCCAGTTGTACCACCAGTTGGCGTCCAAATCGGGGTGGGTGCGCAGGGCTCCTTTTTCGAGTACGGCCACCACAATGGTGTCGCCCTGTGGGGTGAGGCCGCCGATGGTGAAGTCCCAGGCGGCGGGTGCGCCGATCTGCTGCATGGTTTCCTGCCGGAACCAGTCGCTGTCGTTGGGTTCGGTATTGCGGGTTTCGGTTTTGTAATTCCAGTGGGCAACTTTCACGCCCGGCAGGTTGCGAATGGCGAGGAGGTTTTCTTCCGGGTTCACCGGACTTTCATCGATGTGCACCAGGTGAATGCGCCATTTGGCCGCTACGGGCGCCTCGTACCGGGCATAAGGAAGGCTGCGCAGGTGCTGGAGGAAGGTTGGCAAGCTGACGTCCGGCTGCAATTGCACAATGACCTCACCGGGTTTGCGTTCAACGGATTGGGCGGTCAGGCAGGCGCCCACACAGAGCAATATGGCGGTAAAAAGCAGTTTGTTCATGTTCGATATACAGTAAGGATTACCATTTGAATACAAAAGTACGGTTTGGGTTTGCCGCTCGCCCGCTTTTTTTTGCGGAAAAGACGGATTCAGGCCAATTTATCGCGCAAGTGGCCAAAATAATCCGGGGCCTCCAACAAACGGCTTCCGTACCAGGAGAACAGCTCGCCGTCGACCACGAGCACGGTCGCTCCCGGACACAACGCCCTGAATTCCTGCACGTGTTTTTCCGAAAAGGGGAATGGTTCCGACGACAACAGGATGACCTCCGGCGCAGCCGAGGCCAGTTCTTCGGCGCGAATCTCCGGGTAGCGGCTCCTGGATGCGAATACATTGGTGAAACCGGCCCGCGACAGCAGGTGATCGACAAACGTGCCGGAAGCCGCCGCCATGTACGGTTTGCGCCAGATCAGGTAGGCGGCCCTGCGCACGGGCCACACCGGCAGGGCCGAAAAGGAGGCCTGAACCCGAAGGGCCAGGGCGCCGGCAGCCTCCGTTTTGCCGCACAGCTCGCCCACGCGCCGGATCATGTCGAGGGCATCGTCGAGGGTGTAGATGTCGCTCATCCACACCGGGTATTTTTCGGCGAGGGCTTCGATCTGCGCGCGCTCGTTTTCTTCCTTGTTGCCAATCAGGAGGTCGGGCTGCAAGGCATCGATGCGTTCGATGTTCAGGGTTTTGGTGCCACCCACCCGGGTTTTGGTATCGAACCACGCCCGGGGATGCACGCAGAATTTGGTGATGCCGACTACTTCGGTCTCCAGCCCCAGGGCGTGCAGCAGCTCCGTCTGGGAGGGCACGAGCGACACGATGCGCCGGGGCGGATGGTGGGGGAGGTGGATCGTGCGGTGGAGCTGGTCGGTGTAGGTGATCATGGTGAACGGGGTTCGTGGGTCTGTTTTTTTATAAATGAACCACAGAGGAACCAGAGGGTTCGCCGAGGATCGCAGTGTATCCCCTCTGTGCCCCTCCGCGAATCCATTGTGTCCTCTGCGGTTTCTTTAAAAAAAATGAACCACAGAGGAACCAGAGGGTTCGCCGAGGATCGCAGTGTATCTCCTCTGCGCCCCTCCGCGAATCCACTGTGTCCTCTGCGGTTTATTAAAAAAAATGAACCACAGGAGTGAGGTGGCTCAATTTTGCCGCACACTTTTCTGTAAAGAGATAAGGTTTGGTTGGTTTGTCTGGGGCCTTAAGTTCATTGATCAGGCTGGATTAGCTGTTTGTGCAGCCAGCCATTTCTGCTCAAACATTTCAGGTATT
>JBGSTG010000133.1:0-31652 GCA_041736625.1 Saprospiraceae bacterium
CCGAGCTAACCATTGCGCGGGAGCCGGAGCTCACCCCCTTGATCGAAGGCGCCGGCGATTCGCTGGTGTACAACACCACGGATACAACGCTTGCCCTGCAATGGTATCGGAACAATCAGATGATACCCGGTGCGACGCAGCCGTATCTGCTCCCTACGGCAGAGGGGGACTATTTTTTGGAGGTGACCACCGCCAACGGGTGCCGCTACGAGTCCAACGCGGTCGTACTCCAAATCGCCACAACCATGCCGGCGTGGGTGCAGACCTATACCCTCTCGCCCAACCCCACCAGCGACCGGATGCGGCTCTATCTTGCACTGGACGCGCCCAAACGGTTGATGTTTACCCTTTCCGATCACCTGGGGCGCGTGTACTTCTCGCAGTCCCGCCAGGGCAGCGTTTTCGATTTTCCGCTGGAACTCCAGGCCCTGCCTAAGGGTGCTTACACCCTGACGGTGCAGTCGGATGCGGGGCAGTGGAGCCGGTGGGTGATTAAAAATTAGGAAAAAACGATCGGATGGTTTTGGGCTCGCAGCCATCGCCCTGGTACATCAACGCCCGGGTTTACCGATCCGATGGCTTGCAGCCCAATGTCGTCAACTTAAGGTTTTTTAGTGGCCTCGGAGAGGCCCAACGTTGGTAGAAATGCCAAGCGTATGTCGTTGGGCCTCGGAGAGGCCTAACGTTTGTTCTACATTCCGACCCGAGAACAAACGTTAGGCCTCTCCGAGGCCCCAAAAATTTATGCAACGTATTCTACAAACGTTGAGCCTCTCCGAGGCCTTGGCGCTTAAGTTGACGACATTGGGCTTGCAGCCATCGGATCGGTTTGTTGGCGGGTAGGGCAACCGATTGATAACGGTTGATACCAAGAAATGCGGCGTTCGCTTTGGGGCGGATTTTGCATAGCCGTTCATTTCACGTACCTATTGGTTCATTTCACGGCGATTGTCGGTGCTTTTTACCGCCATGTCTGCCACCTTTGAACCACAAAAACAACCCATCACCTTTAAAAAGGCTCGAACATGAAAAATCTGCTGAAGCAGCAAAGCATCCAAAAAATTAAAAAAACAGTCCTGCTTTTTGCGCTGTCGCTGATGATGGCATCTTCCCTGTTGGCCCAGAGCAGTATGGCCGACATGACAAATGAAGAAAAGGCGCAGGCGATTACGGAAAAGCAAAACCAGGCGATTCATTTTTCCGACAGTCAGGCAAAACAGATGTACAACATTAATCTCAAGTACATCAAGGAAATGGAAAAAGCATATGCTGCAGGAGGCAGATCCATTGCAACCAGGAACAAACTCAAGAGCCTGGATGGGCAAAAGGACAGTGAAGTAAAAAAGGTGCTCGACAACGAACAGTACAAAGTATACCTGGAGAAGAAAAAGGAAATAAGGGAACAGATGAAAGCGCAGATGGAAGACAGCAAACACTAAAAGCTCTTTAAAAAAATGAAAAAGATATTTGTAATTGCAAGCCTTTCAGCAATACTCATGCTACCCGGCTCCTGTACCCAGGACGATACGTCTGAACAGGAAGAAATCGTGTTTAGCTTGAAGCGCATCCCTGTAGTTGTACATGTCATACATAACGGGGAGCCGGTCGGCACCGGGCCCAACATCAGCTACGCACAGGTGGTTTCGCAAATAGCGGTGCTGAATGAGGATTTCAGAAGAATGGCTGGCACGAACGGTTCCAACAATCTACCCGACGGTGTCGACTGTGAAATTGAATTTTATCTGGCCGAAACGGACCCGCAGGGCAATGTGCTGGCCGAACCAGGTGTGCACCGTTACAACGGCGGCAGGGACTCCTGGCCCAAGGGGGCTTTCCTGAACCCCATAGACAACCTCATAAAGCCCGTTACCATATGGACGCCGGAGGCGTATTTCAACATCTGGACCGTCAACTTCGGTGGATTTTTGAGCAGGGATCTGTTGGGTTACGCCCAGTTCCCTTCCAACTCTACCCTGCCAGGACTGAACGCCGACGGAGGCAGCCCCGAGACCGACGGCATCGTGATCGGCTACCAGTACTTTGGCAGCAGTGAAAAAGGAAACTTCCCGGAGCTCTTTGCACCTTTCGACCTCGGCAGAACAACAACACACGAGGTAGGGCATTGGCTGGGCCTGCGGCATATATGGGGCGACGGCGACTGTTTCGTTGACGATTACTGCGAAGACACCCCGACGGCAGCAGCGCCCAACTTCGGCTGCAGTGCCAATGTATCTTGCAGTTCAGCCGATATGATCGAAAACTACATGGACTATACCGACGACGGGTGCATGAATGTTTTCACCTATGAGCAGAAAGTAAGGATGCACACGGTACTGCTAAACTCGCCGAGAAGGAAAGAGCTGGTTGATTAATTTGCACAAACAAAAAGAACCTGGACAATGAAAAACTGGTTGATGCTGCTCCCAGCACTGTTATCCCTGCCTGCCGTGGCACAAATACAGTTCAACTCCATTCAGGATGTACTGAACTATGCAGATGCGAATGCAGTAGCCATTCAAAGCGCCAAAATCGGTGAGCAAATCGCACTTGAGCAAAAAAAAGAAGCCGGATCATACCTGCTGCCTACGTTGAATTCTACACTGGGCTACAACGACAACATCACCCTCCAGCCTACCCTGATACCGGCCGAGACATTCAACCCTGATGCGCCGGAAGGATCATTTGAAGAACTTGTATTCGGTACCAGGTACATCTATTCAGCAGGAATACAGGCACAGTGGGATGTACTCAATTTTCAGAAAATATTTTCGAAACAAACGGCCAGTCTGGCAACGGAGGAAAGCCGGCTGAACACGGAGGTAAGCCGATACAATACCTACAACAGCCTGGCCTCTACCTATTACTCCATCGTGCTAACAAAAGAGTCCATTGGCATCTATGAAGAGAATGTCGAGGTCTCGGCATCCATTCTGGACCTTGCCAGGACCAAGTATGACGAAGGACTGATCAGCGAGCCCGAACTCAACCTGGCAGAGATCAAACACCTCAACAATCAGCGTTTGCTGATGCAGGCAAATGATAACCTCAGGCAGTTTTACATTCAACTGCAAAGTCAGCTGAATACGAGGGATTCGATTGTAGTCCTGGACACCCCTGAGTCATTCATTACAGCCAGTACAACCATCGAGACTCCGCACCCTGAAGTGCTTTTGCAGGAAACGGAGGTCCGGAAACAGGAATCTGTGCTGAAGCAAAACAAGGCTATGCGCATCCCCTTAATCAGCTTTGTTTATCAATACAATCGGAGTTTAGCCACGAACGAATTTTTTGGGTTTTCAGATGGCATCGACCTTACACAGCAATATTTCGGAGCAAAGGTCTCATTGCCTGTCATCAACACCTCAACCCGTTACAAGGTCAGGAGAACAAAGGAAGAACTGGCGCTTCAACAGCTCCAGCTCGAAAGCACCCGACTGGCAAAGCAAAAAGAAGATGAGCTGCTGGAGGTACAACTGAAGCAGGCAAACGATCAACTGAACAAGCAAAAACAGATCCTTGCCCTGCAAGAGAAAAACGATGTGCATGCAGAAAACAAATACGAAGGTGGCATCATTGACCTGGAAAAACGTCTGGATCAGTACGACGACCTCCTGGCCGCACAAGATACTTATCTGCAGAGCCTGGCATCGTTTACCCTCTCACAGTACAAGCTCTTCATCCGGCAACTTGATTTCCAATCCAAATAAAAAGATACCACCAAAATGAATATCTCAAGCAAACATTCGCTCTGGTACGCAGCGACACTTGCCATCGTGTTCACAGCCTGCAACCGGCAGGAAACAACGGTTCCTGAACGGAAAAATATCGAGGATGCCGTTTTTGCCAGTGGTCATATTGAACAGGAAAACAATTACACCATTTCTGCCGAAGTGGAAGGCATCTTGTTAAACCTTCCGGTCAGGGAAGGCGACACCGTCAGCCGGAACGACCTGATCGCCGTCGTCGAGTACGACGTGCAAAACAATCAATTGCAGGATGCACAGGTGGTCTATGAGGATGCGGTAAAAAATGCTTCTCCCAACTCGCCACAATTGCAGAACCTGCGTACACAAATTGAGCAGGCAGAAAAACAGCTGGCATTTGACAAAGAAAACTACCTGAGGTATAAGGATTTACTGGAAAAGAAGTCTGTATCGCAACTTGACTTTGAAAAAACCGAACTGCAATACAAGGCCGCCCAGAGCAACCTCATCTCCCTGCAGAAAAGCTACGACGAGGCCCTGAACGGATTGAACCTGAACGTGCAGCGCACGGCTGTGCAGGTCAACACACAAAAGACGCTGCTCAAGGACTACAAGCTCTTCACAGAAGCAGGCGGTACGGTCGTAAACGTGTTCAAAAAACAGGGCGAATTGCTGCGCAGGGGGGAAGCCATTGCCACGATTGGCAGCGGTGCATACATCATCAAGCTGTTTGTTTCGGAAGAGGATATCACAAAGGTCAATATCGGCCAGTCTGTGGCGGTCAACATCAATACCTACCCCAAAAATACTTTCTCGGCCAAAGTGACCAAAATATTGCCGGGCTTCGATGCAAACGAGCAGTCTTACATCGTGGAGGCGCAGTTTGATCAGTTGCCGGAAAAAATGTTCTCCGGCACCCAACTGCAAGCCAACATCAAAACCGACAATCGCGAGAACGTACTGGTGATCCCGACAGCCTACGTGATCAGGGGAAACCGCGTCTTGCTGGAAAACGGTGAGGAAAAGCAAATCACCATCGGCAGCAAGAACAGCACATGGACCGAGGTGGTGTCCGGTATCACCGAAAAAGACGTTATCGTAAAACCTTAAAGCCGGCGCCATGAACACCAACCAAAAAATTGCCAGCACCATGTTGGTCACCCGACTCCGGCAGTTGCTGGTGGCCGTCCTCAGCGTGACCTTCGGCATCTCCATGTACATATTTATGAACAGTTTCATGGCGGGGGTCAACAACGAACAAACGGAGATCACATTCACCAGCATGTCGCACATCAAGGTGTACAACGATCTCCCGTTCGACGTGAAACCCATCCTGCCCAACCCGGAAGAGGGTGGTACGGTCCTGATGGTAAACAACGCGCGCAACATCGCCTACACGGAAGGGATAAAAAATGCCGACGCCATCAAAGATGCCATCGCCGAGCTGCCGGAAGTCACCGCCGTAACCAGCCAGCTCAACCAGAACGTCTTCATCCGAAACGGCGTTTCCAAAACCAGCGCCAACCTGTCGGGCATCGAGACGCTCGATGAACACCAACTGTTTGGCACCGCCGATTACCTGACCGAGGGCGATCTGTACGAGCTGGACAAGCGCTCCGACGGCATTATCCTTGGCATAGGGCTGGCGCGCCGGATAGGCGTCGGCACGGGTGACAATGTCTCGGTCAGTACCTCCGACGGCGTTTCCAAAACCTTCAAGGTGATTGGGCAGATGGAAACAGGAGCCGCCTCTACGGACAAAACCAAGGCGTTGGTGTCTATCCAAACAGCCCGCCAGCTTTTTTCAAAAAACAAAAGCTACGCGACGGACGTCATGGTCAACGTCAAAAATTACAACGACGCGCCCCGCGTCGCCAAAAGCATAGCCCCACTGACGGATTACAAGGTGGAGCCCTGGCAGGAGGGCAACAGCCAGCTCGATTCGGCCAATATACTGCGCGACATACTTGCCATCGCCGTGTCGCTCACCATCCTGATCGTGGCCGGATTCGGCATCTACAACATCATGAACATGACGGTAAACGAGAAGATCAAGGAAATCGCCATCCTCAAGGCCATGGGCTTCAGCGGTAACGATGTGATCGAAATTTTCCTGACGCAATCTGTCGTGATTGGGCTTGTCGGCGGGCTAACAGGGCTGGTATTGGGAAATATCGTTTCCAGGGTGATCGACAATACGCCATTTGAAATCGGCACCATGGAAACCCTGCCGGTGGAGTTCAGGACCTACGACTACGTCATGGCCTTCGTCTTTGGCGTCATCATCACCTTCCTGGCAGGATACCTGCCGGCCAAAAAAGCTTCAAAACTCGATCCTGTGGATATTTTAAGGGGATAAAAGAGAAACATCATGACAGCACTCTCCGTCGATCATATCAACAAATATTTTCACGAACCTGTGTCGTTTCACGTGCTGAAAGACATCACCTTTGACATCAACAGGGGCGAGTTTGTGGCCATCATAGGAAAATCCGGTTCGGGAAAGTCAACCCTGCTCTATCTGTTGTCCACCATGGATACCGATTACCAGGGCACCATCCGCATCAACGGCACGCAGGTAACCGGTCAAAAACAAAATAAACTGGCCGCCTTTCGCAACGAGCACATTGGTTTTGTGTTCCAGTTTCACTTCCTGTTGCCCGAGTTTTCGGTCCTGGACAATGTCATGCTCCCTGCACTGAAACTGAAGAAAAAGAGCAAAGAGGAGATTGAACACAAAGCCATGGAACTGCTGGGCATGCTCGACATCAAAGGACAGGAGCACAAACGAGCGGACCGGATTTCAGGCGGCCAACAGCAACGCGTGGCCATCGCCCGGGCGCTGATCAACGACCCCGCCATCATTATGGGCGATGAGCCCACGGGGAATCTGGATACCAAAAATACCAAAGTTGTTTTTGATATCTTTCGCCAGCTGACGCGTGAAATGGGGCAGACGATCATCGCCGTTACACACGATGACGAGTTTGCCGCCAATTGCGACCGGATTATTGAATTGTCGGATGGCGTGCTGGTATAGCAACGCCAGCAAGCGACACAACGGCATCAAAGGCAACACTATTGAAACTTAAAATAGAAACCATACTCCCCATCGCGCTGTCCCTGATTTTGCCCGGATTCAGCCTGTACTCCAATGCCCATATACCTGCTGTTTCTGGCGTAGGGACGTACAGTGTCTGGACGATATCTTCCGTCTTCATGTACATGCTGTGGCACCTGCTTTGGCACATGTGGGAGATCAGGTCACGGTACAAAATTCTTTGGATTTCGTTAGTGATATTGGTGTTCAGTGCTATTTTAGCGATGGTTATAAAACTGATCAATCCACAACGAGAAGTAGAGATAACCGGGTATTTGCCTTTGCGGGTCTTATTGGGGGCAAGCATATTCATACTGATCCAATATGCTTTGAAAGCAGAGAAGCACTTTGCCCACTTGCGCCTGGAAAAAGAGCAACTGAAAACCGAAAGCTACAAGGCGCAATTGAAGGCTTTACGCGCACAAATCGACCCGCATTTTTTGTTCAACTCCCTCAATACCCTGCGCTCCATGGTGCGGCATCAGCATGCCAACGCCGAAAAGTTCATCATCAGCCTGTCAGACTTTTACCGGCAAACATTGCAACACAATGAAAATATTACCCTTCGGCTATCAGAAGAGTTGGATGTACTGCAGTCCTACCTGTTTTTAATGAAAAGTAGAAATGAAGAAGCGGTGTCCGTCCACATTCAGGTTGATGAGACCCTGCTTCCATTTCACCTGCCTTCTATGGCCTTGCAGGTAGTGGTGGAAAACTGCTTCAAGCACAACAGCATGACCTCCAAAAAACCAATGTGCATCAACATCACCAATACGGATGACTACTACATAAAAGTGTGCAACAACATCCAACCCAAAATCGGAGAGCAGGAACCCTCAGGCTTGGGATTGGAGCTGCTGCGCAAGCGATACGAGCTGATGAATATCCCCAACGGGCTCCAGATCGAAGAAACGACCGACCATTTCAGCGTCAAACTAAAGCTGGTTTAACCCATGAATGTACTGATCGTAGAAGACGAGTCGCACACCGCATCCCTCCTGCAGGAGATCATTGAGCAAGACAGTGACTTTATCGTGACGGAGAAGCTGGAATCTGTCATGGAGGCTGTCCAGTACCTGAGCAAATACCAGAAAAACCTGAACCTCTTGTTCTTCGATATTCAGCTGGCCGACGGGAAGAGTTTCGAGATATTCAAGCACGTAGATATTGTCGTGCCGGTGGTGTTTTGTACGGCTTACGACGAATACACCTTGCAGGCCATCAAGAACAACGGCATTGACTATGTGCTGAAACCCTTTAAAGAGGAAGAAATCCACAAAGCCCTTCAAAAATACAAGCGACTGGTTGGCAACTTAAGGCCAAAGGCGTTGGCGCCCGTTCACTTTCAGATGGAACAGCCGAAACCGTATCAGCAAAACTTCCTGGTGAATTTCCGTGAAAAATCGATGGTCAAGCGCCTCGAAGAAGTAGCCTTGTTTTACCTGGAGTTGGAAACCGTATACCTGTACACCTTCACCAGCGAAAAATTCCCCCTGTTTAAATCACTTGAATACATAGAATCGGTTTGCGACCCCGCCCAGTTTTTCCGCATCAACCGCCAGATGCTGGTCAGCCGGGCGGCCATTGTGTCATTTGAGCCTTACTTCAACCGCAAAGTAATCGTCCAGCTCCACATCAAAATGAAAGACAAACCAATTGTCAGCCGATTGAAAGTGACACCTTTTAAGGAGTGGCTGGAGCAGTGACGGATCTTACGCAGCCTGGTTGCCTTCACTCCAAACAAATAAAAACAGGAAAAATGAAACGGAGCAACCCCCAAGCCGCTTCTCAGGGCGTATTTCCAGCGAAACAGCCGGCCAGCTACATCAACAACTCACAGCGATGCGGGCAGAATGGCACTGATACAATATCTGCGACTATTGCACTCCGGAAAATATATAAAATCAAACTACCCGATGCCGTTATTGCTGCAACTTCACTTGCACATGGACTTTCACTAATTACCAGAGACGAAGCAGATTTTAAAAAAAATCTCCACTTGGCGCTGATCAATCGTCCTGCGCACACCTTCCATGCCGCCGGGCATAGTACATTGGTCATTTTACGTTAATAATGCACACAGAGCGCTGGAAAATCAATATATTTGTAGTCGGGATTCAAAAACATTCAATCCATGAACAATTTAACCGAGCGCATCACCATTGACCCTGAAATCTGCCACGGTAAACCATGCATTCGCGGCATGCGGTTCCCGGTAGAAGTGATCATAGACATGATAGGTGCCGGAATGACATTTGGGGAAATTCTTGAAGATCATCCGGAATTGGAGCATGAAGACATCATTGCAGCGCTCAACTATGCCAAACTCCTTATGTCCGGCATTTCGATAAATGCAGCAGCATGAAGTTTCTCTGCGATGTACATATTGCTCGCAAGGTAGTTTATTTTTTAAGTCGGAAATGTGAGTTAGCCATTCATGCTAACGACGTGCTGTCCGGTAGCATGACCAAGGACGCTGCATTGGCACAATTTGCTGACGAAGGCGATTTTATTTTGGTATCAAAAGACGCTGATTTTTTGAACAGCTACTTGATTCACCGCGTTCCTAAAAAACTAATCAAGATAAACCTCGGCAATATCCCTACAGGCGATTTGATGGCATTACTTGAACGCCATTTCGAGTATATCCGCGTCCAAAACGAAAAGGATTGTTTTTTAATTGAGGTATTTCCTGGAACAATTCGAATATTTTGACTCAGTCTAATGTTGCATTCTCTCCCCACAAGGGTTTGAGGTAAAAGAACAACTAGAGGTGGCGTGGATTGCGATGTGGAACAAAATGCGATGAACTTCGAGCCCTACGCCTTCAAAAACCTCCCCCATTTCCCCAACTTCCGCCTCGGCCCCGTCGACGGCTCGCCCTGCGCCACCCTCGGCATCGACAACCATCCGTTGGCGGGCTGGCGCTACGACCGCACAGGCGGGCTCGCTCATTGTACATTAGTCGTTGAAAATTTTTCATTTTTATAATTTAAAATTTTTAAAATGATCAATGTCCAATGGCCAATTTTCAATGTACAAGTAACGGAGCGCCGGTGCTCGGGTTTACTGATCCGTCCTTCCCATACCAGGGCATAGAAGCCGACGGCGTGGGCTTCAGCATCCTCGCGCTCAACGACATCACCCAGACCATTGCCATCGGCAAATCTGCTCGCCAATGATTGAAATTCGGTAGCAGATATCCACATTTTTTGCCGCGAATTGCGCGAATTAGGGCTAATTCGCGGCAAAAAATAACAAAAAACCGATCCGATGGCCCAAAGCCATCGGATCGGTCGAAAGGCGGCTTCCTTATTGTCCACCGGGAAAAAAACAATCAAGGACAGGTTTGGCCGCGTTGGAGGCGGATTAGTTCAACCGAAAAACCAGGCGGACGGCGGTCCGGCAGCGCACCAGGTCGCCATTGTTGCGGGCGGGCGTCCATTTGGGCATTAAAACGACGGCCCGCAGGGCGGCGGCGTCGCATTCCGGGCTGAGGCCCTTGACGATGTGTGGCGTGGTCACCGACCCGCTCTTTTCCACGATGAAGGACACGACTACCTCTCCTTCCAGGCCACTCTCCCGGGCGGAATACGGGTATTGAACGTACTCATCGAAGTAAGTCGACATGGCCTCGCTGCCGCCGGGAAATTGCGGGTTCGTCAGGTTGGAGGGTTCGGGGTAGGGGTTGAAGCCCAGCAGCAAAGCGCTGAACGCGATCAAAAGTGTTTGCATTTTTGTAGCAATTATGTGGTGAATGAAAAAATCGTACCGTCGGTTGTGCGCTGTGCACAACCGTGTTGTAAGCCGGGTATGTCCACGCGCAAAACAGTTCCCCTTCCTGGACGGAAAAGGTGCACATACTGCTACCTGGGCATTGCCGGAGAAGAAAAAAGAAAATCCCGCCTGCGGCGGAGGATGGGGTGCGGGTGGCTACCCGTCTTCCCGAATGTGAATGAGTCCTTTCATAGCACAACGGATTGGTGAAAAATGAATTTCTTTTGCAAGAAATCCGCTGTTGCGTTCATTAACGCGATAGGCACAAAGATAATCCCTTAAAAATTATTTTCAAAATCAATTTTAAATTATTGTTAAGTTTTTTGTGCAACAAGCTGTTTCCAGGGTTGTTTTAAGGTTAATTCACCTTTAAATGCCCCTTTTCACGGTGGGTACACCGTATCTTTGCGGGCTGTTTTTGAAAAAAATATAACTTTTTATGTCTACTGCAACACAATCGCGTCCCAAATACAAGGTGAAAGACATCAACCTTGCCGACTGGGGGCGCAAGGAAATTCAATTGGCCGAAGCGGAAATGCCGGGCTTAATGGCCCTTCGGGAGGAGTTTGGCGTGTCCAAGCCCTTGAAAGGCGCGCGCATTGCCGGCTGCCTGCACATGACCATTCAGACGGCGGTGCTCATCGAGACCCTGGTGGAACTGGGCGCCGATGTCAGCTGGTCGTCGTGCAATATCTTTTCCACCCAGGACCACGCGGCCGCGGCCGTCGCAGCCGCCGGCATACCGGTGTACGCCTGGAAGGGCATGACGGCGGAGGAGTTCGACTGGTGCATCGAGCAAACCCTGTTTGCTTTCCCGGACGACCAGCCGCTGAACATGATCCTCGACGACGGCGGCGACCTCACCAACATGGTGCTCGACCAGTACCCCGAACTGGTGGCCGGCATCCGCGGCATCTCCGAGGAGACCACCACGGGCGTGCACCGCCTGTACGAACGCATGGAAAAAGGCACGCTGCCCCTGCCGACCATCAACGTCAACGACTCGGTCACCAAATCCAAGTTCGACAACAAATACGGCTGCAAGGAAAGCCTCGTCGACGCCATCCGCCGCGCTACGGACATCATGATCGCCGGGAAAGTAGCGGTGGTCGCCGGTTATGGCGACGTGGGCAAGGGCTCTGCCGCCAGCCTGAGCGGCGCCGGCGCGCGCGTCATCGTGACGGAAATTGACCCGATTTGCGCCTTACAAGCCGCCATGGACGGCTATGAGGTCAAGCGCATGGAAAACGCCATCCCGCGCGCCAACATCGTGGTGACCGCCACCGGCAACCTCGATATTGTCACCGAGGCGCACTTCCGCCTGATGAACGACAAGACCATCGTGTGCAACATCGGCCACTTCGACAATGAGATCGACATGGCATGGCTGAACACCAACTACGGACATACCAAAGTGACGGTGAAGCCGCAGGTCGATATCTACAATGTAGATGGAAAGGACATCATTGTGCTCGCGGAAGGCCGCCTGGTGAACCTGGGTTGCGCCACCGGACACCCCTCCTTCGTGATGTCCAATTCCTTCACCAACCAGGTGCTTGCCCAGCTCGAACTGTGGCAAAACGCCGATAAATACGAAAACAAGGTGTACGTGCTGCCCAAACACCTCGACGAAAAAGTGGCGCTGCTGCACCTCTCCAAAATCGGCGTGGAGCTCGAATCGCTCAATGAAAAGCAGGCAAAATACATCGGCGTACAACAAACGGGCCCCTTTAAGCCCGAATACTACCGATATTAATTGTTTTTAGACAAAGTTCCCAATATTTTTTGGGAACTTTGTCCATCAGAAAAACCTAAGCCCTACCTTATGCTATTTCATGTCTTCCAGTCTTTGGACTCTGAGGAGGAATTCAACCGATTCCTGCACCTGACTTTTACGGAACACGAGCGCACCATGATGATGGAGCGCTGGAAAATCTTCGACGCCGTTGACCGCGGGCTCACCCAGCGGGAGGTGGCCAAAGATGTGCCCTGCAGCATCGTCACCGCCACCCGGGGCGCTAAAGTCTACCGGGAGAACAAGCCCTTGATCCAGAAACTACTGGAAGTCTGGCGCCAGGAGCAATAATCAGGCCGAGAGGCTGATCGCCAGCAGCAGGCCTTCTTCGATGGCGCGTTTGGCGTCGAGTTCTGCGGCTTCTTTTGCGCCGCCGATGAGGTGAACGCCTATGCCGGCCTGAACCAAGGGGGCGTACAGCTCGCGTACCGGCTCCTGACCGGCACAGATCACCACATGATCGACGGGCAGCAGGGTTTCTTTTCCCTTGACCAGCAAGTGAAGCCCCGCATCGTCGATGCGGAGGTACTGCACTTCGGCCATCATCTGTACACCCCTGTTTTTCAGGGTGATCCGGTGCGCCCATCCGGTGGTTTTTCCCAGGGAGTCGCCAAATTTTCCTTTAGAGCGCTTGAGCAGCCAGATTTCGCGCCCCGAATGCGCATGTTCCGGTTCGGTGAGGCCGCCGCGTTGTACGATACCGGGGTCGATTCCCCACTCTTTTCGGTACGCCTCTACGGTATCTGGTACTGGGTCTCCGGTTTCGGTGTTGTGGCGGTCGGGTGCGCTGAGGAAAATGGCGGTGTCAAACCCGATTCCGCCGGCCCCCATGACGGCCACGCGTCTGCCCGGGGTTATTCCGCCGGAAATCACCGCTGCGTAGGAAACGGCCTTGGGGTGATCGATGCCCGGGATATCGGGTTTGCGGGCGGCAACGCCACTGGCCAATACGACATGCTGGAAACCGGCGCTGATCAGGGCCTGGGCATCGGTGCGCGTATTGAGTTGGACCTGCACGCCGTTTTTGTCGAGTTGAGTCTGGAAGTAGCGCAGTGTCTCATAAAATTCTTCCTTGCCCGGAATGCGCTTGGCCAGGTTGAACTGCCCGCCGACGGCATCGGAAGCTTCGAACAGCGTTACCTGGTGACCCCGCGCCGCCAACTCCACCGCGCAGGAGAGTCCGGCCGGTCCAGCGCCCACTACGGCTATTTTTTGCGTTGCTTGGGCCCTGGCCGGCGTTATTTCGAACCCCGGGAGTGTCTCCTTGCAGGCACGGGGGTTGACGAGGCAGGAGGCGGTTTTTTGTTCAAAAACGTGGTCGAGGCAAGCCTGGTTACAGGCGATACAGGTGTTGATCTCGTCGGAGCGGCCTTCGTAGGCTTTTCGGACAAAATAGGGGTCGGCCAAAAAAGGCCTGGCCATAGACACCATATCTGCGCTGCCGTTGGCCAGGATCATTTCCGCCCGCTCGGGGGTATTGATCCGGTTGGTGGCGATCACGGGGATGCGCAGTTGGTCCTTGATGCGCCGGGTAACCCAGGCATAGGCGCCCCGGGGCACCATGGTGGCGATGGTCGGAATGCGGGCTTCGTGCCAGCCGATGCCGGTGTTGATGAGGGTGGCGCCGGCGTCCTGAACGGCCAGTGCGAGTTGCTCTACTTCTTCCCAGGTGCTCCCGTTGTCCACCAGATCCAACATAGACACGCGAAAGATGACGATAAAATCGGGCCCGCAGGCTTCGCGCACGGCGCGCATGATCTCCACGGGGAAGCGCATGCGGTTTTCGAAAGGGCCGCCCCAGTCGTCGGTGCGTTGGTTGGTGCGCGGGGCGACGAACTGGTTGATCAGGTAGCCTTCGCTGCCCATGATTTCCACGCCGTCGTACCCGGCGCTGCGTGCCAGTGCGGCAGCGCGGGCGAAGTCGCGGATGGTGGCCCGGATGAGCCGGGGGGACATCTCCCAGGGGCGAAAGGGGGAGATGGGCGCCCGCAGTGGCGACGGCGCCACGGCCATGGGGTGCATGCCGTAGCGTCCGGCGTGCAAAACTTGCAGGCATATTTTCCCGCCGGCGTCGTGCACGGCGGTCGTAATCTGCCGGTGCTTCTTCGCTTCCGTAGGGGTGCTCATTTTGGCCCCGAACGGCGCCAGCCAGCCCCGGCGGTTGGGCGATATGCCGCCGGTAACCATGAGGCCGACGCCCCCGAGGGCGCGTTCGGCAAAATAGGCTGCCAGGCGCGCAAACCCATCCCGCGATTCCTCCAGCCCTGTGTGCATGGAACCCATCAACACGCGGTTGGGCAAGGTGGTAAAGCCGAGATCGAGGGGAGTAAAAAGATGGGGGTAGCGCGGATGCTTATCCATAGAGCAGGGTGTGCGTTAAAAAAAACAAGGGGTTCAAAGTGCTGCAAAGGTAGCAGAACCTTGAACCCCCGGGTATTGAATCTTGTGCTCGTTGGGTTTAGAACCCGAACTCCAGCCGTGCCAGCACGGTGTTGCCCACGCAACGACCAGACTCCAGGCCCAGGTCGCAGGCCCGGCGGAAGTGTACGCCGCCAACGATGCGGCTGAGGGCTTGTTCTTCGCCGGCTTTGGTCAGCGAGGTGAAGGTGCGTTCGGGCAGCACAAACGGGCCGCCGTCGGGTGTGTACAGCGGGCTGCCGACGTGGGTGCGGTCTACAAAACCGATGTCGCCGAATACATAGCTGAGCACCACCGGAACGGCGCCGCCGACGGTAGAAGAGCCGGAGGTGTAGTCGGGGTAGGGCGGGGTGCCCACCAGGGCCGTCCAGTTGGGGTCGATGGTTTCAGTGATGTAGGTCGCCGGGCGCAACAGGAAGAATTTGTACTTCATGAACCAGCTTGAGCTGAACGCGTCGGCCACGGCGAAGCCGGTCAGTGCGTACGTTTTGGCGCATTCGGCCAGGTTCATGTTCTCGCGTTCCAGCAACTGCTGGGCGATGTTGATCCAGTGGCAGGCGGGGCTGCAGGTGCGGCCCGGGCCGTTTTCCCAGTGGTAAGCGATGGCTTTGTTGGTCGCGTTTTTTTCTACCTGATACACTTCGAGGGCCTCGCGGTGGAAGTCGCTGGAGGGGTCGGTGGAGTAGGGGAACGGCGCTTCAATTTCGCAGGCCTGGGAGTTGCTGGTGGCGAAGGTGCGCACGGTGCCCCACATCGGTTCTACGGGCGCCTGGCCGAAAGTATTGGGATCCCAGTACCAGGGATGTTCTGCATCGCGAACGGGGATGGTGGGCACGATGTTGCGAATCACATCGCGCCCGTCGCGGCGGATGCGTTCCACGATCTTGTTGCCGATGGCCAGGCCCAGTTCCTGGGAGCGCTGGCGCACCTCTTCGGTGGTGCCCTTGTCCATCATCTGATCTTCCTGAAGGGCGGCGAGTACCTCCACCTGGCTGCGTTGTGCGTTCGACATGTTGTCCACCAGATAAGGGAATACGGTTTTCTGCGCCGTGCACAGCACGATGCCCCAGTCGTACACCTTGCTGCGGTCGATGAGGGTCGCCTCTTCGTAATCGTTGATCTGGCCTGCCAGGCTCCGCGCGCCGGGGATGCCTGCGTACACGGCTTCCCAGGTGGTGAGGCCCAGATAGCCGTAAACGCGTGCGGCATGCGGACCGTAGAGGTAGTTGTCTTTGATCATCTGGTAGCCCAGCTGCATCCATTCGTGGGCGATGGCGCCGGAATAGTCCGTAGTGCGGTAGGTAAGGGATGCATTTTCGGAGTCGTCATCTTTTTGGCAGGAGAACAAAGAAAGGACGGTACCGATCAAGACCAGCGTAAGAATTTTTTTCATGGTCTTTTTTTGAATTTTTTCATGAGATTATAATTGGCCCTCACTTTCCGAAGCACGGTACTGGTCAAGAGGGCATTTTGACCAGGACTGATTTGAGATTAAAAAAGAAACAAAGACAACGATAGCACGGCATACCATCAGGAATGGCAGCGTAGTTCACCCGATTTGCGCGCAAATTTAGTTTCAAATCCACACATTACCAAATGCACCTTTTTCACGCGCCCGATCTGAAATAACCCCGTTACTTCAAAAGACGTTCTACCGGCTTTTTGGGGGGTATCCGCAGGGTTGCAAGGCGACGACTTGTGGGTGGTTTTGCAAAACTGGTATGAAAATTGGGGTTAAAATATGGATTTAACAGTTTTCCCTTGTATGACCGCACAACCGAGTATTTCCTATGTCAATCTGATTGTGGCCGATGACCATCCTATTTATGCTGCCGGGCTACGTGCCGTGCTGATGAATGCCCAAAACCGATACCGGTTTGTTGTGGGAGGAATCGCTCGAACCGGGTTGCAACTGATGGACTTGTTGAAAAACAGCAAGGCCGACGTACTCATGACAGAAGTATTTTTGCCCGATACCGATGGGGTGAAGTTGATCGCGTCTGTGAAAAAAAACCATCCGCAACTTCGGGTGCTGGTGGTGTCTGCGCAGGAAGACCCGCGGTTGGTCAAATCGGCCTTTCGGCACGGCGCCGACGGGTACCTGCTTAAAACGGCCACCGAATCGGAGCTGATCTCGGCTCTGGAAGACATCATGGAGGGCAAAACCTTCGTGGGCGACGGGATTGATCTGGCGGACCCGTACCGCGGCGGCTCCAACGTCGGCGACACCGCCTCGGAAAGCCGCTTTGCCCGGCACCACGGCCTCACACGAAGAGAAATAGAGGTGATGCGCCACATCGGTGAAGCCCTGAACAACAAGGAAATAGCAGAACGACTGTACATCAGCGATCAAACGGTGAGCGTTCACCGGAAAAATATCATGCGCAAGCTGGGCGTCAACAACACCGCCAGCCTGATCAAAATAGCTTATGAAAATAACCTGGTAGGGTAATTTTGAGACGCCTTGCCGGATTTTTATTTTTTTTAACACATCTGAACGTCAAATTTTAATTTTCGGCATTCGATTTGCTTCCATATGGCCAGGGCCTGATACGGCATTTATTTGCATGCGCTTTTTTGCGCATGTCTTTCAGTTGTGCGTATTTTTGCCTTGACATTTTAAAACAACATTTTATCCACCCATCTCTCACATTAAATTGCCTAATCTCATGAGCAGAAACACTGCTACTTTCATCTCCATTTTCACGGGCGTGTTGCTTTTTGCCTTTGGGCTGCTGAGCAGTTCGACGGCATCTGCCCAGTGCACTCTGGTGTGCAACAACCTCGTGAATATTTCCCTGGACCAAACCTGTCAGCTCGAGCTCGAGCCCGACATGATTCTGGAAGGGAACAGCAATTGCCCCAACGGCAACTTGCAGGTACAAGCCCGCATCAACAACGTCTGGGTGCCCGCCAGCGGCAACTTCGTGGTCACGGCCGCCAACCTGAATCAGACGATCCAGGTGCGCGTACGCAACCTCAACAACAACAACTACTGCGCGGGATTCATTTTCGTGGAGGACAAGTTGGCGCCGGTAGTCACTTGTCAGGACCTCACCATTCCCTGCGCCGTGACGGATTTCTCGCCGCAATACCTTGGCAATGTACTCGGCATCGACGAGGCCTTTCCCGATGTAGACGACAACTGCACCAGCGTAACCCAAACATCCACCGACACGTATGTGGATCTGGCCTGCAACGCCTCATTTAACGGCATTTCCGGCCTCAGCGCCTACATTCGTCGCGACTGGGTCTTTGTCGACGCCAGTGGCAACCAGTCCACCTGCACCCAGTTCATCTACCTCGACCGCGTGGGCGGCAGCGAGCTGGAACTGCCGGCCGACGTCACGGTTGACTGCTCCAGCCCCGCCACCGGTCCTTCCGTCACCGGAGCGCCGTTCGTTCTGGTAAACGGCGTCGAGATCGGCCTTTTCCCGAACAACACCGCTTGCGAGATCAACCTGGCCTTCGTAGATCAGGTACTGCCTGTGTGCGACGGAACGTACAAAATCCTGCGCACCTGGACCATCTACGACTGGTGCCTGCCCACCAGCCCCGGCGTTAACCCCCTGTACCACATCCAGGTGATCAAGGTGGAAGACGCCGACGGACCCGATGTGGAATGCCCGGACGACATCACCGTGGGTACCAACCCGTTTGACTGCGAACGCGACCTGGACCTTCCGGATGTGATGGTAACCGACAATTGCTCCCGCCTGGCTTCCATCACGGCCACGTATTCCGTCAACGGCATCGGTTACACCATCAATGGTTCCTTCACCAGCTTCCCCGGAAATAACTTCTGGAACCCCGACACCCTCGCCGTGGTTGGCGTGGCGCAAAACCTGCCCATCGGCACCACGCCGATTACGTACACCATCACCGACGATTGCGGAAACGTGAGCACCTGCGCCTTCCTGGTGACCGTAGAAGACGACGTGCCGCCCGCCGCTATCTGCGACGAGTACACCCAGGTGTCCCTCGGCTCCAGTGGCATGGCTTTGGTAAACGCCTCCACTTTCGACGACGGTTCCTACGACAATTGCTCGCCGGTAACGTTCAAAGCCCGGCGCATGGACAACAACAGCTGCCAGTCGCCCGATTTCTTCTACGATCAGGTGAAATTCTGCTGCGAAGACATTGGCGACACCATCACCATTGTGTTCCGTGTGTACGACGTGACCGTTCCCGCCGGACAAATCTCGCTGACCGATTTTGAAGACGACGCCAATGATTGCATGGTACAAGTGTTTGTCGACGACAAGATCAAACCTATCTGCAACGCGCCCGCCAACGTCACGGTATCCTGCGAAAACTTCGACCCCAGCCTCTGGGCTTACGGTCAGGCCACCGCTACCGACAACTGCTGCCTGGATACCATCACCTCGACGGTGGACTACAGCCGCTTCGACTCCCTCTGCAACCGCGGCACCATCACCCGCCGCTGGACGGCCTTTGACTGCGGCACCCAGTCCAGCCAATGCTCCCAGCGCATCATTGTAGACTACAACCAGAACTACTACGTGCGCTTCCCCGACGATGCCTTCGTGACTTTCTGCGATTCGCTCGGCATGTACGGCCAACCGACCTTCTTCGGCGAAGATTGCGAACTGCTGGCGGTATCGCACACCGACAACGTCATCAACGTGGTGCCCGACGCCTGCTACATGATCGAGCGCACCTGGACCATCACCAACTGGTGCGCCTACGACGTGAATGCGCCCTGCACCAACGTGCCGAACCCGGAACCCAACGCAACGATCAACGCGCCTGCCAACCGGCCCGGCCCGATCGTTTCGCCCGCCGGAACGCCCGCGCCCTGGGCGCCGACCGTCATCAACCTCAAACCCGGCGCGCCGCCCACCAACTTCTCGGTGTACTGGAACGCCAACGCCAACTGCTACACCTACAAGCAGCTGATCAAGGTGTTCGACACCCAGGATCCGGTCATCGACTCCTGCCCCGTCAGCCCGGTGGTGCTGAATGACCTGTCGCCCAACGAATCGGTGTTCTACAACGCCAACTACTACTGGGATCCGATCACCCAAAGCCACGACCTGTGCGAAGGCCCGGCCGACCTGACCCTGACCGCCACCGACCTGTGCTCTGGCAACGACATCCGCTTCAGCTACCTCCTCTTCCTCGATCTGGATCAGGACGGCACCATGGAAACGGTCATCTCCAGCAACAACCCGCCGAACTACAACACCATCAACGTCGGCAACGCCAACACCCCGAACTACGCCGGCGGTACCGCCCGCGAATTCGACTTCCGCGTCGTACCCGCCAACCAGAAGTACCGTTTCAACATCGACTGGACGCGCAGCGGCAACACCGCCACCGCCAAACTGGTGTGGGACTGGCAGCAACAACAGGTGAACCTGAACGACAACATCCTGCAGGGCGTCACGCCGCAGCTGCCTTACGGCAAACACAAGATCAAGTGGTTTGTGAGCGATAACTGCGGCAACGAAGCCGTCTGCGAATACGTCATCGACATAAAAGACGGCAAAGCTCCCACCGTGGTTTGCCACAACGGCCTGAGCGTAAATATCATGCCCACCAAGATGATCACCCTGACAGTAGGCGACTTCCTCAAATACGGCGAAGACAACTGCACGCCGGCCGACCGCATCGTGTACGGCATCCGCCGCGCAGGCACGGGCACCGGCTTCCCGATCGACCCGGTAACCCAACAGCCGATCACGACCGTGACGTTTGACTGCACCCAACTGGGCACCCAGTTCGTTGAACTCTGGGGCCTCGACCTGGCCGGCAACGCCGACTTCTGCGAGACCAACGTGAACGTGCAGGACAACGCCAACAACTGCTCGCCCACCAACACCAGTGCGACGGTAGCCGGCGCCATCAAGGCCGATTTCAATAAACCGAACACCGGCGTGTCCGACGTGATTGTCGACGTAGACGGCGTAACCGCCGCCGGCCAGTCGTTCAGCGTATTCTCCATGTCCGACAACCAGGGCGCCTTCAACGCCGCCAACCTGCCGGTAGCCGGAAACTACACCCTGGTGCCGGAAAAAGACAACGATCACCTCAACGGTGTATCCACCTACGACCTCGTGCTGATCTCCCGCCACATTCTGGGTCTGGAGCCGCTGAACACGGCTTACAAAATGATCGCTGCCGACGCCAACCGCTCCGGCTCGGTGACCACATACGACATCGTGGAACTGCGCAAGCTCATCCTCGGCATCTACACCGAACTGCCCGCCAACACGAGCTGGCGTTTTGTCGACAAATCGTTTGTGTTCCCCAACCCGAATAACCCGTTCCAGTCGTCCTTCCCCGAATCGATGAGCATCCAGCAACTGGGCTCGGGTGGTTATAGCGCCGCCGATTTCGTGGCCGTCAAAGTGGGCGACATGAACGAATCGGCTTCGCCGAACAACCTGGTGGCTGCCAACGACCGCACGGCCGGTACGCTGCACCTCGACGCCAAAGACGCGGAGGTGAAAGCCGGCGAGGTGGTTACCCTGCGCTTCGACGCCGACCAGACCGACGCAGCCTACCAGTTCACCATGAACCTCGACGGTCTGGAAGCACTGGAAGTGCTGCCCGGCGCCAACATGTCGGACGACAACTTCGCCCTGTTCGGCGACGCGGTAACGGCTTCTGTTGACGGCGACGCGGCTACCTTTGAGGTGACGTTCCGCGCCCTGAAAAACGGTCGCCTGAGCAGCATGCTCGGCGTGTCCAACCGCATCACCCGCTCCGAAGCGTACAACGCACAGGGCGAGCGCCTCGACGTGGCCTTCCGTTTCGACGGCAACACCGTGGTGGAAGCCGGCTTTGAGCTGCTGCAAAACGTACCTAACCCGGTGCGCAGCGAAACGCAAATCTCGTTTTACCTGCCCACCGCATCCGACGCGACGCTGAAGATCACCAACGCAGAAGGCCGCTTGCTCAAGCTCGTCAACGGCAGCTACGCCAAAGGCCTGAACACCATCACACTCGGCGCCGGCGAACTGGAAACGGGTATCCTGTTCTATCAACTGGAAACCCCGACGCACAGCGCCTCCCGGAAAATGATCGTTGTTAAATAAGTCAACAACGCATTCAAACATGCCCAATATGGACGGGGTAGCCGACGGCTGCCCCGTCTTTTTTTTATTCTAACCAAAATATTGTATACTTTTGCGACTTGTTCACGTATAATCCTATAAAATCTCTCCCATGAATACAATTCGACATCTTTTACAGGCATGGCTGCTGCTTGCCTGCGCGCTGCCGGCCTTCGGCCAACCCCTGGGGCTTTCCCTGCCGGTGATCAACAACGCTGTTCCGGGCCAGATTGTGGCCATGCCGCTGACGGTAACTAATTTCGACAGCGTCGTCTCTGCGCAGTTTGTGGTCGCGTGGGATCCCGCTGTGCTTTCCCTGCTGACGATTTCCAACTTCAATTTGCCCAATCTGGACCTGGAGGATTTCAACTTCAACGACACGAGCAACGGCGTGCTGCGCTTTTTGTGGCTGGGGCCGGTAGACGGCGCGACGGTTCCCAATGGTTCGGCGATCTATCTGATGCTGTTCCAGGTGGTTGGGCCGCAAAATTCCGGCTCGGCAGTATCGGTGACCGAACTGCCGCCCCTGACGTTTTTTGAAATGACCACGGCAAACGGTGAGATACTGGAAATCAACGATGTAAACATCCAGAACGGGTTTGTGGCGGTGGGCTACGCGGTGGGCACTTCGTCGGCCGACGAAGCGCTTTGGCCCGTACAGGTATACCCCAATCCGGTTACAGAAGCCTCCAAAGTGTACTTTGAACTGGAAGAAGCCGGGGCGGTTTCCCTGGAATGGTTCGACGGGTCGGGCCGGCTGCTTGCGGCGCAAACCCGATTCTTTTATCCAGGCAAACATGGCATGGAAATTGCCTATTTGAATTTAAGCCAGACAGCGCTCCCATGCTATCTGGCGCTCCGTTCCGGTTCCAGGCGCGCTGTTTTGCCCCTTGTACGGTTCTGAGTATAACCAATCTTTAATTTTTTCATCCCTTACCAACAGTTAAAGAATGAAGCCGATTACGTACCTCCTTTGCGTAGGCTTGCTGTGCCTATGGGCGCCGCTATTTAGTCAGGTGACGACCACGTTTTCACCTGCAAGCCCACAAGCACCCATTGGCGACAGCATCACCCTGCAACTCCGGGTGACCGGATTTACCAACATCGCCTCGGTGCAATTCCCGATCGCATACAACAGCGCACTGCTGGAATTCGTATCGATCACCAATCCGTCCTTGCCGGACTTCTCCGTTGCCAACTACTTCAACCAGCCCGCCCAGAACAAGATCTCGATCTCCTGGCAGGCCGACCAGTTGAGCTATCCCAACGGGTTCTCCCTGAGCGCCAACGCGCCGCTTTTCAGCATCACCTTCCGGGTAAAAGCCAACGGCACCTCCGCGGTCAACCTGGCCAACCTGCCCCCCGGTATCGAGTTCACCAATGCCACCGGGCAAAACCAGACGGTCAACTACCAAAACGGCGGCGTGAACGTCGTGGGTGGAAACGGCCCCTTTCAGGTGTTCGCCAACACCCTGTATTTCAACCCCGGCGACACCCTGTGCATGCCGGTGACGGTGAAAAACTTCGACCTGATTGTGTCTATGCAATTCGCCTTGAGTTGGGACACCACCGTGGTCAAATTCGTGCGCACGCAGGGGTACGGCATTCCCAGTCTGGGCGTAAACAACTTTAACCCCAATGTGCCCGGTCGGCTCGGTTTGGCCTGGGATGATCCGACCTCCCTGGGTGTTACCCGCGATGACGGCGACACCATATTTATGGTGTGCTTCCGGGCGGTAGGAAAACCGGGCGCCAACACGCTGGTCAGTTTTGGCGACCTGGGCCCAACAGCACCCGCCGACGCCGCCAACGCCGCAGGCACCCCGGTGTGGGAAAGCACCAGCGGCGTGCGCGACACCCTGTTCATCAACAGCGTGCGTGTTTCGGTAGACAAAGACACCGTGGTGGTCAACCAGTCCGTCTGCAGCGATGTGAAGGTGTCCAATTTTAAAAAAATTACCTCCGTTCAACTCGGAGTGGCCTACAACCCGGCCCATCTGCAGTTCCAGTCCATCCAGCTGGGCAGCAACCCGCTGGATGCGGTGCTAGGTTCCAACTTCTTCACGTCGAACCCGGGCCAGATCCGGTTCGCCTGGAGCGATCCGCTGACTACCGGCGTGACCTTGCCGGACAACGCCACGATTTTCTCCATCTGCTTTACCGCCATTGGGCCTGCCGGCACCGTTTCGCCATTGCCCATTCAGGGGTTTACCACCCCTACGACGTTTGACGTAGAGGTAGCGGACAGCCTCAACGGCCCCATCACCCCATTCCTCTTCAACGGCTCGGTGACCATCGTAGCCCAGCCCCCCTGTAAAATCGACATCGCCGGCGTCACCAACGTGAGCTGCAACGGTGGCAACAACGGCGCCATCAGCACCACGCCCTCCGGCGGCTCCAACTACACCTTCCAGTGGGCCGGCCCCGGCATCGTGCCCGGTGTGAACAGCACCGTTGAAGACCCAACGGGGCTTACGGCCGGCACCTACACGGTAACCGTGACCTCCGCTGGCGGCTGCACCGCCACCAACACGGCTACGGTTACTTCGCCTCCGGCCATCCAGAGCAACTTCTCGGTGACCAACGTCAACTGCAACGGTGGCAGCGACGGCGCCATCAACATCACCCCTACCGGCGGCACCCCCGGATACTTTTTCAACTGGTCGGGCCCGAGCATTACGCCGGCCAACCAGTCGAACGAAGACCAAACCGCCCTCAAAGCCGGCAACTACCGCGTGACCATCACCGACACCCGCGGCTGCCAGTACATCTCGCCTCAGCTTCAGGTGAGCCACCCCAACGGCATCTCGCTGAACGGAAACCCGGTCGTGACGCCGGTCTCCTGCGCCGGCGCCCAGAACGGATCCATCAACATCACGGTGACCGGCGGCAGCGGCAGCGGCTACACCTATATGTGGAGCGGCCCGGGAGGCGTTACCTTCATGACGGAAGACATCAGCGGTCTCGCCCAGGGCCTGTACCGCGTGACGGTAACCGACGGCAAGGGCTGTACCTCGGGTAGCAACATCTCTCCGATCAATGTTCCCGGCCCCACGGGCCCCATCACGGTGACCCTCAACGCCTCCACCAATGTGACTTGCTTCGGCAACACGGACGGTTCGGCAACGGTTACGGTGAGTGGCGGCACCGCGCCGTTTATTTACGACTGGAAAAATACAGCGAACAACACCACCGTGTCGAACATGCAGAACCCCGCCAACCTGTCCGGCGGCACCTTCTCGCTGATTGTGTCGGACGCCGGCGGTTGCACAGCCACCCTTACGCCCAACGTGACCATTGCCACCCCGCCGTCGGCGCTCACCGTTGCGGTAGGCCAAACCACCGCCGTGACCTGCCCGGGCGGAAACGACGGCAGCATCACGCTCAACGCCTCCGGCGGCTGGGGCGGCACCACGGTGGCCTGGACCCCGGCCATCCCCGGCGGTGGCCTCACCCCGACGGGTCTGACCGGCGGCGCTTACACCGCCATCGTGTCCGACCAGGGCGGTTGTAGGGACACCCTGGCCCCGATCACCCTCGCCACGCCTCCCGCCTTTACGACGGCTCCGGTGTCGGTGACCGACGTGATGCCCTGTGCTGGCGACGCCAACGGCTCCATCAGCATCACCCCGGGCGGCGGCAACGGCGGCCCATACCAGGTTCAATGGCCTGGCGGCCTCAGCGGCGCCCAGATTACCGGATTGTCCGGCGGCTTCTACGCGCCCACCATCACCGACAACAAGGGATGCACCTCGGTGCTGCCCGCGCTCGAAGTGTTCGAACCCAATCCGATTCGCCTGGACAGCGCCATCATCACCGATAAGTCCGGCAACCAGAACAACGGCGCCATCCAGGTGTTCTTCTCCGGCGGCATTTTCCCGCTCGGGTATGTCTGGGACGGCCCCGCCGGTTTCTCCTCCATCGACCAGAACATCA
Source organism: Saprospiraceae bacterium (assembly GCA_041736625.1). Classification (GTDB taxonomy): domain Bacteria; phylum Bacteroidota; class Bacteroidia; order Chitinophagales; family Saprospiraceae; genus M3007. The sequence goes on from JBGSTG010000133.1 coordinate 25,813, forward strand.
GCGGGCTCGACGCCGGCGATTACGGCCTGACCGTGACCGACGCTTTCGGTTGCGTGTTCGACACGAGCTTCACCGTGCGGGCGGATATCGGCGTCGCTGTGGACTCGGTCAAGAATTCGTGCGGCAACGACGGCTGCATTTTCCTGACCATGTCGCCTTCTTCGGTGCCGCCCTTCACCGTAACCTGGGTTGGCGGCTCCGGCCCCCAAATCTTCAACACCCGCGACATCGAACTGTGCGGCTTGTCGGCCGGCTTGTACAACATGACGATTGCCGACAACAGCGGCAACGCCATACAGGTGCCGACCCAACAGGTGCAGGCCCTGCAGCCCGCTGTCGTCAGCTCGATGGAAACCAATCCGAACGACGACTTCAAGAACGGCTCGATCCTCCTGACGGGTGTGCCCACCTCCTCGGCCTACCAGTTTGTCTGGAACGACGGCTTTATGGGCAACGCCCGCATCAACCTCGACTCGGGCACCTACTGCGTGACCATCACCAACCTGAGCTCGGGTTGTACGATGACCAACTGCTATACACTGACGCGCACCTACCCGCCCTTTGCATACGCTGCACAAAAGGTAAACCCGGACTGTGCGAACACGGAAAACGGCTCGATCACGCTGAGCATTTCCGGTGGCGACGGGCCCAATTACACCTTCCAATGGGCGGGCCCCAACGGCTTTATGGCCGCCACGCGCAACATCAGCAACCTCATACCGGGCACGTACACGGTGACGATCACCGATGAGAGCATGGTGCAACGCGTGTTTGTCGAGACGCTCACCCCCAATTCAACCCTGGCCGTTTCCAACGTGAACGAAACGTCCAACTACAACGGCTTTCAGGTGAGCGGCGCCACCATGTGCGACGGCGCCGCCTCGGCGGTCATCACCGGGCAAATGGGCAACGTGTCCGTTAGCTGGAGCAACGGCGTGACCGGCCTGAACAATACCACCCTGTGCGGAGGCACTTACTCTGTAACGGTAACCGACGGGCTGGGCTGTCAGGCCGTTTGGGTAGATAGCCTCACGGCGCCTGGCCCCCTGGCGCCGGTTTCCCAGCCGGTGAGCGATTTCGGTGGTTTCAACGTAAGCTGCAACGGAGAATGCGACGGCATCATGAGCGTACGGGTGAATGGAGGCGTATCGCCCTATACGGTGCGGTGGCCCAACGGAGAGGTGGACGTGCTGTCCAATTCCAACCAGTTCTCCACGGCCATGAACCTGTGTGGCGGCGAACTGCTGGTGACCGTGACCGACGGCAACGATGTGGTTACGGTGTATGCAGTGGAAGTGCTCGAACCGGCGCCCCTCACGGCCGCGTTCTCGTTCATCACGCCCACCCGATTTACCTCCTGCGACGGTGAACTGCTGCTCTCCTCACCGGGCGCAGTGGGCGCCCTCACCGCCACCTGGTCCAGCAACAACGGACAGCAAGGACAAGGCCCCCGCGCCAGCGGCCTTTGCGCCGGCGAAGTAGTCTTCTTTGCTGCCGAAGATGAAAACGGATGTACCCTGGTGGCCAGCGACACGGTGCCGTACCCCGACGACGGATGCCTGTTGGTGCGCCCTGTGATCACCCCTGCGGAGGAAGATGGCAACAACGACTACATGCTGATTACCTGCATTGAATCGGCGCCGGACAACACGGTGGAGATTTACAACCGCTACGGACAGCTGGTGTTGCCGGTCATTGAGTCGTACCACAACGCCAACAACAACTGGCAGGGCCGTTCCGGTGTGAACAACAACGGCTCCCCGCTTCCCGAAGGCGTGTACTACTACATCCTGACGTACACCGACGACGAAGGAAACCGGCAGCAGAAAAAAGGGTACGTGAACCTGCTCCGCTAAATCACCCGCATTTCTAAAAACAACCACCCATTTCCCATAGGTACATACCCGCCGACCACCATCGCCGGCGGGTATGTACCACCCAAACTTCGATTGCAATGAAGAAGATACTCTATACCATCGTCTTTTCCTGCCTGGCAGTCGCCGGCATGGCCCAGGAAGCCGCTGTTTACTCCCAATACCAATTTTACCCCATTCTGGTGAACCCGGGTTACACCGGCTTCAATGAAAAGCATGATTTCGTCGGAAACGCCCGGTCTACCTGGTCCGGGTTCCCGGGGCGCCCCACCACCTACACGGCCATGTACAGCGGGCCGGTGGGCGACAAGCTGGCGCTGGGCGGCGGCATTTTCTCGGAGAACGTCGGCGACATGAACCTGTTCAAAATCCAGCTGAACTACGCCTTCCGCTTCAAGCTCCAGAACACCAAAATCGGCATCGGCCTGTCCACCGAATTCCTGAACAGCAACATCGACAACGCGCTGCTGTCGAACCCGATCGTGAATACCAACGACCCGACCCTGGAGAGCCTGGCGGAAGGCGAGAGCTATTTTGACGCTTCGGTGGGCACCCACATCCTGTTCGACAACAAGCTGTTCATCAACTTTTCCATGCCCAACACCGTTCGGGCCCGGCTCGACGAAGTGCCGGTGGAAGACGAGGAAGTGGACGACCAAACCGGTCTTTTCAAGAACTACATTTTCCACATGGGTTACATCCTCAACGTGTCCAGCCAGAATTTCAAGGTTATTCCCTCGCTGGCCCTGCGCAACATTCGCGACGTGCCCTACCAGATCGACCTGAACGTACAGGGCTGGTTCCTGGAGGACAAGCTGATTGCCGGGCTTACTTACCGGCCCAGCACCGAGGGTTCGCTGGTGTTCATGCTGGGTACCCGTCTGAAACAATTCCAGTTCACGTACTCGTACGACGTCGCTTTCTCCGATTTTCAGCAATACAACAGCGGCTCGCATGAGCTTGGGATGTCCTTCAGCTTTGACCGGAAGACCAAGGTGCAAATGGAACCAATCCCCGGAAACTAACAACCCACAAAAAACGCCAACGGGTTCATAAAGAATTCTTTAACAATTGGTTTTTGGGATGGCCTCTCCGCGAAAAGTCGCTGGAGGGGCTTTTTTTGTTTTTTAACAGAAAAGTCGCGTCCGGATACTTGCTTGCATGAGACAAACACCGTACTTTTGCATTGGTTAAGTATGGGTTTCGTTAAGAGGAACCTGTTACGCATTGCCGTGTTTAATCTCATGAAAAAAAACAATAACATTGGATTCCCTCCAAAGAGGGAAAACGAGTTCTCATAACGCATTGTTTCTGCGCTCTTTGTGCAGAGATAATGCGTTTTTTTTTGGTTTTCCGTTCTTAAAAAATATCATCAACAAACATTTACACTCATGAAACAAACGTACTCAAAACGCAACCTGCGCATGTTGGTCACCGCTCTGGTGGTGGTTGCCGGCCTGTTTGCGGCGAGCACTGCAACGGCTCAGGCTTCGACGTACATTTACGGCAACTACCCCAGTTCCGTGATTCTCGATCCGTCCCTGTTAACGCAACAACACAACTGGGTTGTTGAAAATGATGCCCTTGCGATCCTGGAGAACGCGGTTGACCAGGCGGCTGCCCAGCTGCCATTGCACCTGCAGGGTTCCCCACAGCATCAGAACCTGATGTTTCACATCACGTACTACAAGATCATGCTTGACCTGCTGGAAAAAGGCAACACCACGGAGTACAGCGCGCAACATGGCATTGATCTGATGACCGGTGAAGGATACGGCCTGGATGCCGGCAGCCCCTTCACCAAAGCCGATCTGAACGCCCTGTATCTGGAGGCGGTGGACATGTTGTCCATTTAATCCCCCTTTCCAAGACAGGATCTGTCTTTTTTTTCTGCAAATCAACATTCTTATTTCATTTACACCTCTCATGAAAATGAAAAATTTTACCCTTTGGAGCCTGTTGAGCTTCCTGCTGTTGTCCGTTGTGGCACAGGCGCAGGTTTTCAACGGTTCCGCAGTCAACACTGCAGGTAACTCCCTGATTCCTTCTACAGGGACGGGCGGTTGTACGGTTGCCCCGCAAAACACCGGCGGCACCATTTTTCAGGCTACCGTAGCCGGTGTGCCCGCAAGCAGCACCCTGCAAACGGTAACGATCAACCTGACGCATACCTCCGACGCCGACCTTGACATCTTTTTGCGGTCTCCGGGAGGTCAAATTATCGAGCTCTCCACCGACAACGGCGGTACGGGCGACAACTTCACCAACACGGTTTTCTGCGACTTCGCGGCGGTAAGCATCGTTGGTCAGGCGGCGCCCTTTACGGGTACCTACCGTCCGGAGGGTTCTTTGTTGAGCCAGACATGCGGTACCAACATCACACCCAACGTCACGACCCTGGGTGCTTTTAATACCGCCCTCCACAATGGGGTGTGGGAACTGGTTATCAAGGATGACTTAGGCGCCAATACCGGCGTTATGCTGAACTGGTCGCTTGGTTTTGCCGCAACGTGCAACTTCGTTTTGGCTACGTTGCCACCGGTAACGATCGACGCCCCGGCCAACACCACGGTTTGCGGTGTGGAAAACGTCAACCTTACGGCCCCCACCCTCACCTGCGGCAATCTTGCCCTGATGGACGTAGAGCTCGACGGCGTCCTGATCGCCACCGATGTAGCCAGCGGCGGCACTTTCCAGGTAACCACCTCTGCCGGTCTGCATACCCTGCGCTACACGATCCAGGGCACCTGCCGCGTCATCACCCAGTCGCTGACGGTGAACGACCTCACGCCACCGGTGCTCAACTGCCCGGCGAACGTTACGCTGAATCTGAGTCCTGGCGAGTGCGCCACCTTTTTCAACTACGATGTAACCGTTACCGACAACTGTCCGTTCGCTGGACCTGCCGGCCAGGTGAACACCATTAACCTGGGGGGTAACGCAAATTCGGTCGGTGGCGTTGTATTCTTCAACATCGACAACCAATCGGGCGCCAACATCACCATTGATGAGCTCGGTCTCCGGATATCTGCTGCTACAACGGTGAACGTTTACACCAAAGCGGGCACGCACGTCGGTTTTGAAACCAACGCGGGCGCCTGGACCTTATCTGGTACTGCAAACGCCACAGTGGGACCTTTCTCCGGCCCCTTTCCCGGCACGCCGGTGATTACGCCTGCCCCAACTACGGGCATTGTCATTCCCCCTGGTGTGCATGGCATCGCGTTGCACACGCCTACTGCCGCCCAAATATACACCAACGGTAACGGCGCAAACCAAACCTACACCGATGGCAACATCACGCTCAACCTCGGGAGCGCTGCCAATACACTCTGGGGTGCACCTTTCACGCCCCGTGTGTTCAACGGTTATGTCAAATACTCTTCCTTTAGCGGTGGTGACATCGAGCAAACGGCGGGCCTGCCCTCGGGAAGCGAATTCCCGATCGGCACTACGACAAACTGCTTTATCGTAGAAGATGCCGCCGGAAACACCGGCACCTGCTGCTTCACGGTAACGGTGAACGAATTCCCGAACCCCATCACTTCGCTCGTGTGCAACGATGTAGTGAACATCTCGCTTGATTCGAGCTGCACGCACACCATCGGCGCCGACCAGGTGCTGGAAGGTGGCCCTTACGGCTGCTACGACAACTACATCGTACAACTGGATCGCGTTGCACCGTTCGGTGGCAACCCCGGCGGCCCGTGGACGCCTGCCGTCCTCGGTCCCAGCGACTCAGGTAAAAGCTATGCTTACCGGGTAATTGACCCGGCTACCGGCAACACCTGCTGGGGTATGGTCAATGTGGAAGACAAGGTCAAGCCGAAATTGGACTGCCCGTCGGTAACCATTCCTTGCTCTTGCCCCACGAACCCGTGTCCGGTTGACCTGTGCGACACTGTTATCTCCGGCAACACCCTTCTGGAGCAAGACGTACCCTTTACCAACTTCTGGACGGGCTAC
>JBGSTG010000139.1:0-11237 GCA_041736625.1 Saprospiraceae bacterium
CCGTTGTAGCCGGGCTTGTCGTTGTAGACGAGTATCTCGGCCCCCTCGGGAGACTGCCATCTGTAGAGCCAGGGACCCGGGCCGGTGCGGCAGTGGTAGTAGCGCTGGCAGCGTCGGTGTCGATGCGGGCGAACAGAGCGCCCACGTCCAGGTCGTCGCCTTCCTTGGCCACCCAGGTGAGTTTGCCCGCTTTTTCGGCGGTGAGTTCCTGGTTGGCTTTTTCCGTTTCGATCTCGCAGATCGGTTCGTCCATATCGACCGTGGCGCCGTCCGGCTTGAGCCATTTGGCGAAGGTGACGTTGGTTATGGACTCGCCCAGGGCGGGAATTTTCATTTCAATGACCGGCATGGCAGCGGGATTTTTCTTGTTGTGTTCAATGTTTGCAGGTGGGGCAAAAATAGGCGTTGCGGTTTGTATTTTTCCATCCTGGCAACAATCAGTTTTGGGGATCAAAAACCAGCAGTCGTCCGCTGCCCCCCTTGCCTTCGCTGCTGATGTACAAAACGCCGGATGTACTGAAGCAAATGCCTTCTGGTTGGGGGAAAATGTCTTTGTCCAGCTTTTCCACGTCCAGGATGCTAAAATTGGAAGGGTCGACGATGGCCAGACGCCGTTTGGCGGATGAGAGGATGTACCAATGCCCGGTAACCGGGTGAATGGCCATGCCCGAAGGGCTGAAATACTGTTTGTCTTCCTTATTTTTGTCTTTCCCCTTTTTCTTTCGGGCGGCCTCAATTGTTTCGGGGTTGAGGGTGAAGAGCGGTTTTTCCAGCAAGGTTTTGGTGGACAGGTCAAATGCGTACACATGGCGCGCGTCGGGGTTCTCCGGCTTGCCTTTGGTAACCAGCAACAGCGCATTGCGGTTCGGGTCAAAACAAAGCCCTTCGGTGTCGTCCGATTTTTTCAACGGGGTTTTATACACCAGATAATTGGTTTGGTCGCCTTCATATTGTTCCAGCTCAAAAATGTCCCCGTCGCTTTTCACGGCGTACAACTGTTTGCCGGTCCATTCCACGCCTTCAAAATCGCCGCTCAGCCGAAAACTCAGGGTACGCAATACGGCGCCGGACTGGGCATCCAGAAAATAAATTACGCCCGCTTCATCAGACACGGCGCAGAGCTGTCCAGCCTCCGGCGACGGGCTCAGGCCGGAGATTTCCCCAAGCCGGGGGTGCTCCAGGACGAGGTTTCGGGTAGGCTGGTCAAAATCATATTTGAATTTTTTGTCCAATTCCGGAACAGATGCGATTGGCGGCGGTGGCGGGTTCGTGTCGGGTTGTACCGCGGCGGCATGTTCGATTATGCCTTGGGGCAAAGCCGCTGGTGCCGCCTGCTGGCGGCATCCGGTTTGGGCAACTAAAAAAAGCAGAAAAAGGTATGGGTTCATTCTGAAAATACTTGAATCTCGTGGGTTTTCACCAAATATTTTTGACAAAGGTATTGTATTGTATGCGTTCTATTTCTAAAAGGCTGACTTTTGCCGCGTGAAAACGACCATTGGTGTTGAAACAGCGACGGCTGCCGAACTGTTGCGTGCGGGCCATGTCGTGGCCATTCCGACGGAAACCGTGTACGGGCTGGCGGCCAACGCCTTGTGGCCGCCTGCGGTCGCCGAGGTATTTGCCGTGAAGAACAGGCCGCATTTTGATCCGCTGATCGTGCATGTCGGCGGGGTGGAAGACCTGCCCCGGTATGCAGTGGATTTTCCTGCGGCGGCTCTCCGTCTGGCCGAAAGGTTTTGGCCCGGGCCGTTGACCCTGTTGCTGCCCCGCCGACCGTTGATCTCCGATCTGGTCACCTCCGGTCTGGAGCGGGTGGCTTTGCGCGCGCCGGATCACCCGATGACGCTGGCGCTGCTGGCCCTGCTTGACTTCCCGCTGGCGGCCCCCAGTGCCAACCCTTTCGGGTACGTGAGTCCTACCACCGCCCGCCATGTGCACGACCAACTGGGCGGACGCATCCCGTACATTCTCGACGGCGGGCCTTGCCGGGTGGGTCTGGAATCGACCATCGTCGGTTTTGAAGCCGGTGTGCCGGTGGTGTACCGGTTGGGTGGACTGCCGGTGGAAGCCATCGAACGCGTCGTCGGCCCGGTGCAGGTGCGCGCCACCCAGAGCAGCAATCCGGCGGCGCCGGGTATGCTGCACAGCCACTACGCGCCACGCAAGCCCCTGATTTTGGGCGATCCCGAGCAGCTGCTCGAGGCCCACGCCGGCAAACGGATAGGCTTACTGCTTTTTTCGCCGCGCAACCTGTCCGGCACAAACGTGTCGGTAGTGCTGTCGGCAACCGCCGATTTGTCAGAGGCTGCCCAACACCTGTTCGCCGCTATGCGGACGCTGGATCAGGCCGATATCGACCTCATCGTGGCCGAGCGCGCACCGGAAGAGGGGCTGGGTCGGGCAATCAACGACCGGCTGATGCGCGCTGCCGGGCACAGGGCCTGACGATTTTGGTTTACCTTTACCACCGCTAACTATAAAGCTTTCACATGAACCGTATTTTCTCCGTGTTGCTCGCAGCAGGCGTGCTGTTTTCCGGCGCCTGCCGGGCCCAGGAACGCGTGCCGGTCGTTCGACACGCCGAGGGCGAACAGACCCTCTTGCTTTCAAAATCCGAGGCCGGCGAGGCGGTCTTGCAAGACCGCTACGACCGTTTTTTCGACCGCATCACCCCGGTAGAGCTGTCCATTCAGTGGAAAAAACCGCTGGCGGATTTCGATGAATTTGACCAGGAAAAGGCGCAGTTCGAGAACTTTCTGAAAAGCGACATGGACGACTTTACCCCCGCCGAGTCGGCCTGGGTAGCCGAAATCATGGAGCAGGTGTACACCATGGTCGAATCGGTATTCCCGGGCCTGTACCCCGATAAGGTGTGGCTTGCCAAAACCAAAGCCAGGCACTACGGCGAGTCGGTGTACTACACGCGGGGCGACGGCATTGTGATCCCTTACGACGCGCTCGAAGACCGCAACGAGGCGGCTTTCCGCACGACCATGCTCCACGAACTGTTTCACGTGTACTCCCGGCTTCATCCCGAAAAACGAAAAGAGTTGTATGCCCTCATCGGGTTTACGTCCATCGGTTACGACAACCTGCTCATCCCCGCAACCCTGGCGGGTCGGCTGCTGCACAATCCGGACGGGGTAGACTTCGCCCAAAAGATCGACCTGCGCCAGAGCGACAGCTCGGTCATCAGCGCCATTCCCATCATTTACGCCAACCAGGACGGCTACCAGCCGGCGGTCAAGGAATTCTTCGGATACCTTGAGTTCGCACTTTTCCCCGTTGAAAAGGACAAAAAGGGCAAATGGACGGTCAAAACGAACGCCGACGGGCTGTCGAGCCCCATCGACCTGCGCACGCAACCGGACTTTTTCCGGCAAATCCGCGAAAACACGTCCTACATCATCCATCCCGACGAAATCCTGGCCGACAACTTCGCTTTCATCGTCAAAAGCAAGCGCGACCCCGCAGTGACGGCCCGTTTTTCCGACAGCGGAAAGGCGCTGCTGCAGGAGATCGAGGCGGTACTCAAAAAGTGACATGAAAGCCCCGGTTTCCTATGCGCTGGCCTTGATCGTGGCGATACACACCGTTATGGTGTTGTTTGTGCACGACTACCGCGATCCCAAACGCCACTTCCTGACCTGGGACGCCTACGGGTATTACCTGTACCTGCCCGGCGCTTTTATTTATGGAGACCTGGACGCGTTTGCTTTCACCCAAAAGCACCGGGCGGACTACTACCTGTCTTCGGATTTCTACCAATTACGAGAGGTGGGGGGCAAGCCCGTGCCTTCATACACCATGGGGCAGGCCATTCTCTGGCTGCCTTTTTTTCTGGCGGCCCACGCAGTTGCCCTGGCGGGGGCTGCGCCGGCCGACGGGCTTTCGCTCCCGTACCAGGTGGCGGTTGCGCTGGCGTCGGCTTTTTACCTGTGGGCCGGCATGCGGTGTCTGAGCCGGTGGCTGAAGCGTTATGCGGACGTGTGGACGGTGGCGATGGTGTTGCTCACCCTGTACTTCGGCACGAACCTGTTTTACTACGCCGTTTTTCAGCCGGGACTGACGCACGTTTACCTGTTTGCCTTGTACGGGGTGCTGTTGTGGTGGACGGAGCGGTGGTTCGACCGGCCGTCTCTGGTGCTGGCAACGGGCCTGGGCGTTTTGTTGGCGCTCCTGTGTGTTGCCCGGCCCACCGAGGTGGTGGCGCTTATCCTTCCACTGGGTTACGCGCTGTCGACCGGCGCCCGACGGCGTGCCGTGTGGTCGCACCCGGCGCACGTGGGGGCGGGGGCGCTGGCCGGGCTGGCGGTTGTTTTCCCGCAAATGCTGATCTGGAAGCGGCAGACCGGGCGGTGGCTGTTCAACGCGTATGCCGAGCAGGGTTGGGGGTTTGACTGGCTGCACCCGCATTTTGCAGAAAAAATATTCGGTTTTGAAAAAGGCTGGCTGCTGTACTCGCCTTTGATGGCGTTGGGGGTATTGGGTTTGTTCGTAGTGCACCGATACGCGCGCGCCTGGGCCTGGCCGGTGGCGGTTTTCTTTCTGGTCAACCTGTGGGTATTGTGCGCCTACACCCAATGGGGTATGGACACCGGCTTTGGCATGCGGTTTATCGTGCAGAGTTATGCGGTGCTGGCCCTGCCCCTGGCGGCTTTTTACCGTCGCTTTCCGTGGCCGGCAAGGGTACTCGCGCCGCTGGGGATTGCGCTCAGCCTGTTCCAAATCTGGCAGCTTCGCCAGGGTATATTGCCCACCGACCACATCAACAAGCCATTTTACCAGGCCGTATTTTTGAAAACGACCAAAGACCGCATGGACCTGCGGTTTCTCGACCTGGAAGAACGACCGGTTTTCCGGCGCCAACAGGGCGAAACGCTGGCCGGTTACACCTGGCCGGCAGACAGCGTGGGGGCCATGGGCGGGCAAGTTCAATGGGTGCAGGGCGCGCCGGCGCAGCAGTTGCCCGGTCACGTGGACGCCTTCAGCCGGAACGCCGAAAAAACGCTGCTTGCCGACGAGGCCGCCCGCCTGGCCGGTCAGTGGGTGAACCTGAAGGCCAGGGTGCTCACGCCGACCGACCTGTTTGGGCATTACGACGCTTCGCTGCTGGTGTTTACCCTCACGCGGCCGGGGGTGGAGAAGCCACTCCGATGGGTGGGCGTGCGGTATCAGCGCAGTATTCCTGTGAATGCGTGGGCGGATTTTTCTTTTGATGTGCGATTGCCGGCGGATTTGCGGGCGGGCGACGTGATGACGGGTGGGGTTTGGTCGCCTAAATGTCCGGATACGGTTTATGTGGCGGGGGTGGCGTTGGGGGGGTAGGGGGGGGGAGAACCACCACTGAAGTGGTGGTGTAATGTGGTGCCTTTTTCGAGCAATGGCACACGGATTGATGTGCCCAAATACCTACCGCAAATGCAACGGTCGGCGCACCCCAAACCATTCAACCCCATCCTGTTTCTCGATGAGCACCCTTTCAGATTCCCCTTCCCGCACCCAGGCGGGGTAGTCTTCCCAGTCCATGTTGCTCATCCAGGCCGTGAGGCCGTTCAGGATGAGCACGATGGAGTCGGCGCGGGTTGCCATTTCGGGGGTGAGTGCCTTAAAAGGAACGAATTGAACGTTGGCAGAGTCGAAGCCGAGCAGGTAGGCGTCGATGTTGCATTCTGCCGGGTTGGTGATCACCAGGGTGTTTTTAGTCGGATTTTCTTTAAGGTATTGATGAACCAGCGCTTTTTGGGTTGGGTAGTTCGACTGGAACGCGTTGCGCATCACCAGCACGGGCTTGACCAACAGGGGCAGGAACAGCAATGCGCAGACGAGCGGTTGTGACCTTGTCCACCAGCAAAGCAACCAAACCGGGATCATGGCGACGTACACATACAGTCCTTCCGGGTAATGCAGCCAGGACCATGCCGTGGCCGCCACCGTCAGGCCAAGGATCAGGATGCTTTGCCACCGTGCCCTTGCTTCCAGCCATTCCACCACACCCACTGCCGCCGCCGCCGCGACAAACGGCACGGCGAACAGGTAGTGCCGGATGTCGACGCACAAGGGAATGTACGCTTTGGGGGAGGTGGACATGAAATTGCTGAGCAGCACCATGACCAATCCCAGAAAAAGCAGGTAGTCCCTTTCCGTCCGGGGCGCCAACCAAGTGCGAATTTTCCGGGAAAAAAGCGCCGGCAGCGCGAAAACGGCCCCCAGCAACACGCCGGTGTTCAAAAAAACACCCCACAGCTCGTAACCGATGCGGCGCAGGGTATGCGCTATCGGCAGCTGGTCGTAGCTGCACGGGTTGAAGTAGCTGTTGGCGGAAATGGCTTGCGCGCGCGCCAACGGGTGGCCTAGCACCGCAGCACACCAAATCAGGTAGGCGATCAGGGAAACGGCGCCAAACACGGTAGTCAGCAGCCAGTAGCGCCGGTTTTTTCCCTGCAGGACGTCGCTGATGAGCAGATAAACAAACAAAGGGACGACAAGGAACACGGATTCTTTGGACAGAAAGGCGGCGAAAAGGGCGGCGACGGTGGCCGCCGGTCGCCACGCCCAACCCTGTTGCCTTTGATCGGGTTCGGATGCCAAGAGCGTGTGCCGCATCTGCCCGAACCAGACCGTCACGGCCGCCGTCACCCAAAACATCACCAGCACATCGGGCATGATTTTGTTCGAATAAAAAAACACCCATTCGCTGAAGGCGGTGAACGCCATGGCCCACACCCGCGCGGGCACGGGCAGGGAGGCGGTCAGCAGCCACACGCACCAGAGGGTGAGCAGGGTAGCCAGCAGGGCAGTGACGGCCGAGCTGTGGTCGCTCACGCCGAACAGTCGATACGCGAGTCCGAGCGGGGCGATTAGTCCCCATCGGAAGGTGTAGTGGTCGTCGGTGGTACGGAAGCGCCCCTCGGCGAAAAGCTTGGCCCAGCGGGCGTAGTGCATATCGTCGAAGCCGAAGTGTCCGCCATGGCCCCACAGGTGGTGGGCCAGCAGGGCGGCGAACAGCACGGCCAGGGCCGTCAGCCCGTATGTGGTTGCCCGGGTCATGGTTTACGACAGCCGGCGTTTGTAATCGTTGTAGCCGAAGCGGCGCACCACGTCGAGCCGCCCCTCGGGTCGCCAGATGGCGATGGCGGGATGGGTGACGCCGTTGAACGTGGTGGTTTTCACCATGGTGTAGTGGATCATGTCTTCCAGCACCAGTTTTTGGCCGATTTTCAGCTTTTCGTCGAACCCGTACTCGGTCATGAAGTCGCCGCTCAGGCAGCTCACGCCGCCGAGGCGGTAGCGGTATTTGCCCTGGGCGGGGTCGGTGTGGGCGCCGCGTACGGCGGGCCGGTAGGGCATCTCCAGGGTGTCGGGCATGTGTGCGGTGAACGACACGTCGAGGATGGCCGTTTTGACGCCCTTGTTCTGCACGATGTCGAGCACGGAGGCCACGAGCACGCCGGTTTCCCAGGCGATGGCGCTGCCGGGTTCGAGGATTACCTGCAGGTGAGGGTAGCGTTGGCGGAAGGCTTGGAGTACGCCGATGAGGTGCTCCACGTCGTATCCCTCGCGGGTCATGAGGTGTCCGCCGCCGAAGTTGACCCACTGCAGGGCGGGCAGGAAGGCGCCGAACTGGTCTTCGAAGTAGGTCAGCGTTTTTTCCAGGTCGTAGCTGCTGCTCTCGCACAGGGTGTGGAAGTGTAGCCCTTGCACGCCTTCAGGCAGTTTGCCCTTGAAGTTCTCCGCCGTTTCGCCCAGTCGGGAGCCGGGCGCGGCCGGGTTGTACAGGTCGGTACCCACGGGCGACCAGCCGGGGTTCACGCGGATGCCCGGGCTGATCGGCTCGGGCCAGGCCTGCACCTTGCGGATGTATTTGCGAAACTGACCGATGGAGTTGAAGGTGATGTGGCTCGAATAGCCCATGATCTTCCGGAATTCGCGGGGGAGGTAGGCCACTCCATAGGTGTGCGCTTTTACGCCCATTTCCTCAAAACACAGGCGCGCCTCGTGCAGCGAGGAGGCGGTGGCGCCGGACAGGTACTCCCGAACGATGGGAAAGGCGCTCCACATGGCGAAACCCTTGAACGCCAGGATGACCTGCACGCCCGCTTCGCGCTGCACGCGATCGATGAGCCGGAGGTTTTGCCGCAGGCGGCTTTCTTCGAGGACGAAGCAGGGGGAGGGAATTTGACGTAAATCCATAGTATTTTTGTTGCTGCGGCAAATGTATGGCTAAAAGGGCAGCGCGTCAAATGGGATGCGGTGGATATGACGGCTTCCCAATGACCTGTGTGTGCCTAAAATAGGTTGACAAAAAAAGTCAATCGAAAATCGCCAATCGCCTCACCGTTGCACCACCACTTTCCCCTTCCACAGCACCTGCTCAAAATCATCATACGCCACCACAAAATACACCCCGGCAGGTACTTGTGCCCCCAGGTCAACCTGCAAACTTTCGCTGTCGTTCACATACTTTCGATAGAGCCGCCGCCCAAGCGCATCATACACCACAATGGTGTGCACGCGGCGCGCCGATTGCCACGACACCTGGAAAGCGCCGGTATTCGGGTTGGGGCCCAGCCTGAAATAATCTTTGTTCACCGTGGTGTCCGTGTCCAGCGTAAGGGTGTCGCAGGGGCTGCCCTTCATGGGGCCCATGTGGTAATCGGGTAGTAGCGGCATGGCGCTTCCGTTCCAGACAGGATCGGGCAACAGCAATGCATGTTGCTCAAATTGACAATACGGCGCGGGCAGATCGGGTTGATGGACAATATGCAGGTATGGAATGCTTCCGGGTCCGGTGCTGTATATTTTTCCATCGGGCGCTAAAGCAGCCACATTAAAGTAAGTAGCCCAAATTCCATTGACCAAGGTGCCGTCCCACTCGCCAATCAGCGTAAGCGAAGCGGCAATGTCCGATACCTCCAGGTCGAGCTGGTAAGCATATTTCCCACAAAAAGTGTAGGCGTATCTTGAATTTGGAGAAACTGCCAGGCCGCTGTTAAGGGGAAACAACTGTTCATTCCCCGGCACGTCCACGTGCAGAAAATTGGACAACTCGCCGCTGCAACGGTCAAAGTCGAAAACGAGCAGGTCATCGGTATCGGAAAACCGCAAATAGCGCGTTCCATCGGCCGAGAAGACGGCCTGACCCGATCCACTGGAACGTCTGCTGGAAATGTTGCCAATTTTTTGGACAAAGGGCCCTTGTACACCGCCTGGGCCAATCAGGTATTTGTAATATTCATTGGTGGTTAATTTGTTCACCACTACCCACCAATCGCGACCATTGGCATGCCGGCAGGCAGCAAGGTGTCCGGAAAAAACATTAAACGGAAACAACTGGACGTTTTTTTCCAGCACTTCATGTTCGCTCAGGTGACTGAGGTACAGACCATAGGTGGAAAAGCCAACGTTGTCCTGATAACGCGCACCTGACATTACTGAATAATAAAGGGTATCATTGCCAGGGTCGGGCAGCAACAGGAGTGTTTGCGGCAACGGATAATAATCGGGGCAGTACAGTTGCCAAATGATGCTATCCGGAATCATGTTCTCTCCGTTTTTAATGGCCTGTCCACTTTTATTCAGAAGGCTACACCCGGTAAAAAGCAGCTTCAGTTCGCCGTTCTTATCGGAAATAGTGGAGTTCTTGCTTAAGGGCCAGGAAGAAACTGGAAAAAATGAGTCAATTTGAAGGCTACCGGAATTGAAATTAAATTGAGGTAAAAAATTCTGAGTTTCCGGTTTCTGTCTGTATCCGACTATCCAATTATTTCCTCGTTTTTCGTCGTTGGGGAGTTGAGCGAAGCCAATGGTGGTCGTCAATGCTATAATTATGCTGGAAAAGAAAAATGCTTTCATACATTTAGATGAAACAGGCATAGCCCCAAAAGTTGGGGCTATGCCTTTAGGTTAAAGAGTCGTGCAGGTTAGCGATTCAATACAACTTTGGACTGCGCACTGAATTCGGAAGACTTTCCGTCAATCCGTATCCAATAAGCACCTGTTGATAAACCCTGCTTGAACCGAATGGTCTGTTGCCCACCGTTCAGGTTTTGTTCCTGCACCAAACTGCCGATCGAGTTGAAGATTCGCACATGGTAAGTGCCTTCCTGCGGCAAGGTTACATGCACCACCCCATCCGTCGGGTTGGGCTGAATCGCCAACATTGACGCCACGGTTTCCAACACATTGGTTACACGAGCGCCGGTGTTGCAGATGGATTCATCGTCAAAGCTGTACGCTTCGTCGGAGGCATATAACAAACCCCTTGCCCACAACACGGCAACACCCCCTTCATCAGGACACTGATTGGCTATGGCTTCCAGCGCAGCTTTTTCCGGGCTTGTCCATTCGCCGTCGGCTCTTCCATAAGCATCCAACCAGATTTGCTGAACATCCTTAAAGTTTTCTTCGTAAACATGTGTGCCCGATAAGCTGCTGTTGTCCTGTTCAATTTGATCCAATAATGTCTTAAAATCATCGTGGAATGCTTCGCGCAAGCTGTCCAATTGCTGACGCATGGTTTCAAATTGCGCATAATCCTGCGAAGCAAGGCTGTCAAGATTCAAAATGACCATCATGCTATCCCAAAGCTGTGCCATTTGGGCGCGGTCGCTCGCGCGTTGCGCCATCCACTGCTCCACCGATGCTTCCATATCGACAATTTGTTCGGCGCTGCTTCCCGATTGCGCAGCTGCATAGGTGGCATAGTCGCCTGTTTGCTCCAGATTGTTTTCCCTGATCCATCGAATGGCCTGCTGATCGAGCATCCACTGGGTACCGGCGGTGTAGTCTCCAAAATCCATGTCGCCGTCCATGATGCGCCCGATGAGTTCTTCTCCTTCACCACCATCGGTAAATGGGATGAGTTCGGTGCAAATGGATTGTCCGGGAGTACACGTTACAGTGGACTCTGATGTTGATTCTTGAAAAAACCAGGTTTGACTACCTTGCACAAAAGGACAGAAATCCTGATTTTCATTACAATCAACTAAGTACTGATTAAAACTAGTACCGGATCCTTCCTCCACGGCACCCGGGTTGCCGGAGCCATTGGCATAGGCCCAGGTATTGCCGTGGTGACTCTGTGGCCCTACAGCTGCGGTGCCGGTGTACCGCATGCCAAATAAGCCATGGTTGTCAAATTCGTTGGTTTTGAAGGTGGTCATGGCGCAGGCGCCCGACACATTCAATCCACGCGCCGTATTGAGCGGGAAGTTGCAATGCAGCTTGGTGGA